>JBEKXQ010000056.1:0-32353 GCA_049511915.1 Candidatus Korobacteraceae bacterium | reverse complement strand
GTTGCGTCAAGCAGAGGAAAAGTATCGCGCTATTTTTGAGAATGCGGCCATTGGAATCTTTCAGTTCACGCCCGAGGGACAGCCCATAAGCGTCAATCACGCGTTGGCACGGATGTACGGTTACGATTCTCCCGAACAGTTGCTGGCCGAATTCTCGGACATAGGCCATCAGTTATTGGTCAATCCCAAAGCGCAGCAAGAATTGGCAAGGTTATTGGAAAACAATGGAACGGTGCACAGCATTGAATTAGAAGTCTATGACCGGGGCGGTCACAAAAAGTGGGTGTCCGCTAACATACGGGCCGTAAGTGACACCGATGGCAAAGTCGTGCTTCACGAAGGCACGGTCGAGGATATTACGGCGCGCAAAGAGGCAGGGGCCATTCAAGAGGAATTGAGAAGGATCATTGCCACCGTTCCAGGAGTTTTTTATTCGTTTCTTATGCGGCAAGACGGGTCCTGCGCTGTACCATTTGCCAGTTCACGACTGCGCGATATTTTTGATCTCACTCCAGACGACGTAAGCCATGATGCCGCGCCTGTGTGGGCGGCGATTCATCCTGACGATCTCAGCCATGTTCAGGCGGCCGTTGCGGAGTCATTCCAATCGTTAACGCCATGGCGCGATGAGTTCCGCGTAAACCACCCGAAAAGGGGGCTGCTTTGGGTCAAAGGAGATGCCGTACCCGAACGGCAGCAGGACGGCAGCGTATTGTGGCATGGATTTCTATTCGACAATACTGAGAGAAAGCAACTCGAATCCCAACTCTTCCAGGCGCAGAAAATGGAGGCCGTCGGAAGGTTGGCCGGTGGGGTCTCACATGACTTCAACAACATCATGGGCATTGTGATCGGCTATAGTGACCTGATTGCGGAGACTCTCCCGCCTTCGGATGTGAACTTGCAACGGATCATGAAGGTCAAAGACGCTGCCCACCGTGCAAGCGCGTTGATCCGTCAGTTGCTGGCCTTCAGCCGTCAGCAGGTGTTCGCCCCCATGCTGATCGACCTGAATGCGTGTATTACCCATCTGAGCGAAATGCTGCCGCGTCTACTCGGGGAGGACATCCGATTAATTCTTTCGCTCGATAACAATCTGTGGACTGTGAAGGCTGATCCCACTCAGATTGACCAAGTCCTAATGAACCTCGCCGTCAACGCTCGCGACGCCATGCCCCAGGGGGGCAAGCTGGTGATCGAGGCACACAATGTCGAACTCGACGGCTCTTGTGTCAGCCTGCCTCCCGATGTGCCGCCCGGTGCCTTCGCGATGATCCGTTTTTCCGACACAGGGATGGGCATTAGCCCGGAAACGATACCGCACATCTTCGAGCCATTTTTTACGACCAAGGAAATGGGGAAAGGAACCGGTTTGGGGCTGTCGACCGTATACGGGATTGTCAGACAAAGCGGAGGTTTTATCTCGGTCGAGACGAGAATACCGGGTGGTACGACGTTCAAAGTGTACCTACCTCGCCAGTGCGGGACGGTCCAAGTGGCAGCTCCAATAGGGAAGAATGCGAGTCCAAAGATTGTACCGTCCAAGACGATTCTGTTTGCGGAGGACGACGCTACTTTAAGGGAGATCGTAAGCATTCAGTTGGAAGAATTGGGTTACACCGTGCTGGCAGCCAGCAATGGTCGTGAAGCGCTCCGCATAGCCGAAAAGCAAAAAGGGCCAATCGATCTGCTGCTTACCGACGTGGTCATGCCCGGCATGAGTGGCCGGCAACTGGCCGATAAGCTGAAGCAGAAAATTCCGGTGCTGAAGGTGCTGTTTGTCTCTGGATACAGTGGTGATGTGATCTCACGCGAGGATAGCCTCGAATCCGGAGCTTACTTCGCCCAGAAGCCCCTAACGAAAATGGCCTTGGGTGAGAGGTTGCGCGTTATCTTCAGAGCCTAATGAGAAAGCTGCTGGCTAGCCTATTGCTATTTACCCAAACGGGAACGAGGGGCGGACAGAGAAAATCTTAGCGGGAGATGAATTCAATGAGGGGACTGGGGACTCTGTCTAAGCTCTCCTTTCTACACCCGCCAAAGGCGATACATTGTCGGCAGATAAAGGAGAGGACGCTCCAACGATCATCAATGGATTCGAGCAGTATTTCACGCCGAAGTTAGCCCTCGGAGAGGCGTAGCTCGGACCAGCCACACCTCCTGCTTCTTGCTTCTGAAACACTAGCAGCAGCTGTGCCCGCATCGCCTGCGACATCCCGGCCATTTCTTCCAGGACCAGCACCAAGCGATTAACCCACGCCTTGTTAGCCGAAGCCACGCTGGAGGGCACTCGCAAACAGCACATTGAGTTCTTGGTCACCGTGCCCCTGCTCATCATCGACGATCTGGGGATGCGCAAGCTGCCCCTTACCGCTGCCGAAGAACTGCTGGAGATCATCATGCGCCGCTACGAACGGGCCAGCACGGTGCTAACCTCGAAGCGCCCAGTGGAAGACCAGCAAACTGCTGGGAGACGCGGCCGCCGTGAGCGCCATGCTCGACCGCCTGCTGCACCATAGCCACCTGCTCAAGTGCGGTCCGCGGAGTTGGCGCACCAAAACCGACTTGCCACCGCAAGGTAGAACATTCTCAGTCCTGGACGGCCAATCCCGTTGGCCGGTTTTGAAGTGATAACCGAGCCCCAGACCTGTCCCTTCTCATCTTGGTTCGATTTTCCGTGCGTTCGCTTGCAGAGTAAAGCTGTGTACCAATCCCGCACAGTATCCCTGAAAGAAACAGTTCTCCTTAGTGCGATCTGTAGCACTTCCAAACGTGCACGCTAACCTGCTGATACTAAAGCGCCCAACCCTCGTTCCCCCTAGTTCCTTTGGATATTAGCTTGCTCTATCGCACTTGTTCCGCTGTGAATCAGTTGTTTGCAGAACCGAAGGAGAGGTTCCATGTCGAGCCTGCCAAACCAAGTCCCAGTAGAAGAGTTCACGGTCCTTCCAAGTCTGAACCGCGGAAGCAGTGGCGCGACGGTTTTAATTACTGATGGTGACGAACACTATCGGCAACTGTATTCCGATTTACTTCGGTCCGAGGGATTTCAGACATTCGATGCAAAAGATTGCGACCAAGCCTCGGCAATATTGCACCGCGAACGCATCGACTTGGCGCTGGTTGATATGGTAATGCCGAACACGAACGGCATGACGCTATGCCGGGAATTGAAAAACAATCCGGAGACACGGTTGGTTCCCATACTACTCCTCACCGACTGGAAGTCAGACCAGAACTCTGTGATGGAAATTGAGAACGGTGCCGATGCCTACCTCAACAAACCTGTAAATGACATCGAATTGATCACCCGGGTGCGCGCTCTGCTCGACAAGAAGCGCTTTACAGATGGCCTCGGGAACACGGAAAAAGTATTGCTTACTCTGTTGGAGATCGTGGAAGCAAAGAATCCATACACTGCGGGACACGGGCAGCGAGTGAGCCAAACCGCTGTATCCCTGGCTATTCAAATCGGCTTGTCTTCGGCAGAACGGGAATGCGTTCGTCGCGGGGCTTATTTACACGACATCGGTGAGGTGGGAATTCCGGACGAGATTCTCATGAAGCTGGGCCCGCTGACAACCGAAGAAAAAATCGTCCTCAACTCGCACACCTATTTGGGCGAACGCATCTGCGCCTCCTTATCCCTACTCCATCCTATCCTGCAAATCATTCGAAGCCATCACGAGCGACTGGACGGGAGCGGATATCCGGACGGCCTGGGAGGGAATCAGATCTCCATTTTGACTCGCGTTGTGTCGCTTGCAGACGTATACGACAGTCTGACAACACGCCAGCCGTACCGCGGTCGGTTTTCCCATATGCAAGCGATGCATCAGATCCGCCGCGAGGCTGAGCAAGGCTGGTGGGACCTAACAGTGTTCGATGCGCTTGGAAGACTGGGCAACCCTGAGAGTCTTCCTTAACGTGACACGCTCCGTCAGGGAGTCCTGATCTCCCTTAGGGATGCAAGCCTACAAAGGAGGTTTCTGACAACATGACAAAGGCAAATGACTCTGGTCAAACCCTGATCGAGGCTGCACTCTCGTTGTCTATTTTCTTGCTACTTGTATTCGGAACCATAGACTTTGGATACCTATTCTACACACAGCTGACCCTCCAGAATGCGGTGCGCCAGGCAGGACGTTATGCCCTCACCGGGCAGTGCATAACCGGCAGTAACGGTTCCTGCTCCGAATCGAGGTACAACTCAGTCGTCCAAACGCTCCAAACTGTCTCAGCCGGCCTTCTGAATAGCTCCAATACCGGCGCAATCAGCATCACCTGTACAAATGCCGGCGGAGGATGCCCCGACGGCGCCGGTGGGCCAGGCGATCTGGTAGTGATCACCGTGACCTACCCATACCACTTCGTGACCGGGCCAGCCGCGGCCTTCTTTCCGAACCGGTCGCACACCATAACCGTAAGTGCGTCTTTTGCGAATGAAATGTTTCCACCGAGCCAGAGTTAGGTGCGTATGACGACAAAGATGAATACGGAAGAGTTGGGCCAGGCACTCGTCGAACTATCGTTCGCGCTAATCGTCCTGTGCGTCTTCGTCTGTGGGATCGTTGACTTCAGCCGAGCCATCTACGACGTGCAGGTAATGAAGAACCTCGTTGCCGAGGGTTCCAGCATGGCTTCCCGGGGAACCAGTCTTGGGAACACAGTGACAACCGTGACAACAGACGCTGGAAAAGACCTGAGCATAAGTACTTCGGGATGCGTCATGGTCACGGCTGTTACTAACATGGGCAGTGGCTCTCTCCAAGTTACAGGCCAATCCTCGGGCGGCGGGATCGCGTGCACCAGTAAGGTAGGCTGCCTCTCGGGACAAGGGAGCTGCAAAAGCCCGACCGCTAGCCTACCCGCTGGGGCGGTTTCCGCGCTGACATCAGAAGTCACGGGATCGTCCATCTATGTAACTGAGATCTTCTATAGCTATCACACCATCACGCCCATTATGGGTCTGCTGGGAAGTGGCGTACTGCCATCTCAGTTTTACGCCGTGGCGTATTACTAACGAGGGTATGAATATGTGCGATACCACACTTATAGGGAACGACCGAGGGCAAACCATGATTATCTACGCTCTCGTTATGGCCGTCCTTTTACTGTTCGCAGGAATAGCCGTCGACGCAGGCCTTCTTTATGTCACAAAGGCCAAACTCTCGGCGGCTGTGGATAGCGCAACTCTCACCGGCATGAAGAACTTGCAGTCAGGACAAACGACTGCTGCGACCCTGGCCACCGGTATGTTCGACGCCAACTACGGTGGCAACCCGCCTACACCGACTGTCACATTCCCAACAGCCAGCAACGGTAACCTCCAGGTGCAGGTAACGGCCACCGCTCAGGTGCATACGCTCTTCATGCGCTACCTCTCACAATGGCGCACCGTACCGGTAAGCGATACTGCTGTGGCCACCCGTGGCAACTTGATAATGTCCATCGTGCTGGACCGATCAGGCTCAATGTGTGGTGGAACTGTCACTTGCCCACAAGGTGTGACCGGGGATGACGGAGGGGAGGCACTACAATCTGCTGTTCCAACCTTCGTCGGTAAATTCGATAACACAGTCGACGAGGTTGCGCTGATTAGCTTTTCTGAGAATTCGACGATCAACTTTCCCATAGGTTACAGCTTTATTACGCCGATTACGACCGCTGTCGCAGCCATGCAGTTTACCGGAGGCACATTCGGCACGGGCGCAGGCACCGGAACGCTCCTCAGTCCTACTATAGGCGCCCCATTGTCGCTCGCCGATGCTCAGAACAACAGTGTTACCGTAACATCGGGGGAGAACGTAATTAAGGTTGTAGTGTATTTCACTGACGGTTTGATGAATACTATTCAGGACAACTTTCATTGCGGTGGCAAAACCAATAATACCTTAACCCTTCTAAATTATGGGGGATTTGACACGGGGTCGGACGTCGACATCTTCGACCCTACCAGTGCAACAAATGTCTTTGACGCTGATTACGCTGGCGGCTCGGGGGGCTTCACATACGACACCAACGGCGACATCTGCAAGGATGCCTCAGGAAACATAGTAACCAAATTTGTCTCTCAGCAGAATGGAAGCGAAACTTTTAGCCGCACCAATGTCACTGCCGAAGCTCAGTATCGTGCCATTCACACTGCCATCGCTATGCGTACAGAAAGT
The DNA here is from genome assembly GCA_049511915.1 of Candidatus Korobacteraceae bacterium. Lineage (GTDB taxonomy): Bacteria > Acidobacteriota > Terriglobia > Terriglobales > Acidobacteriaceae > Bog-257. Next base: position 26,183 of record JBEKXQ010000056.1, on the reverse strand, counting down.
CCTATCCCTACATATATCTATACCATTGGGTTGGGCAACAGCGTAACTACAGCGACGCAAGATTTTCTAGCACAGCTTGCAAATGACCCTTCGTACCCATCGACTTACATTCTAGGCCAACCGGCCGGAGAGTTCTTTTATGTATCAAACTGTCCCTCTTCGACTTGCACAACTTCACTGAACACAGTATTCCAAACGATCGCGTCCAAGGTTCTATTACGGCTAACGCAGTAACATCTCTAGTCCGCACCGCGTCCCTGGAGAATGCGTGGAACAATGGGCAGTTGGACCGCAAATAGCGACGCGAAACTTAGGGGTCCTCTTCCCTTCGAGGCCAGGCGGCAGCCGGAGCCCGCTGCGCGTTCGACTTCTGCGGCTCCAAGCAAGAGTAGTCCTCTCAAACTAGCATTGAATGACTGGCTCGACGGAGTCGTAGAGGGGACAAGGGAAAAATATCAGGAGCAGCGGGTTCAGGAAGAGAAAGTACTCCAGGAGGAGATACTAATAGGTAGATTCAGCAGCCAATTCTGCCGGGACCTCTTCGAGTGGTTTGAAGGCATAGACGAGAGATTTAACAGTAGGTTCGGCGGTCATGTGCTTTCAGTAAGTATACTTGGAACCGATGGTGACCGCAGCGTCCAAGTGCTCGCCCGGCCCGTCCGCTCCCAGGAAAGAATTGCGGTCCTGAACTATCAGAAAGAGACGAAGTCTGTCGGCCTGCATATGAATTGCGGTTCCAGTGCCAAGCCCGCAGAGGAAATCAGGCTGGTTCTCTTTGCTGAAAGCGCAGTAGTCGCAGAGATCGGTGAGGAGCATTATACCCCCGAACAGCTAGGGAGGAAGGTAATCGAGGATCTCTTGGCATAGCTTTATGAGCAAGGTATGACTTGATCCACAGAGCCGCCCGTTCTAAGTGGGTTGCGTAACGATGCGAATGCGGTATCTCCTCTTAATCGAGAAAGCGGCCTCGATTTTGTCGTGGGCCCAGTACTTACCGACCGGAACATCCGGTCGAAGGTGACAGCCGGGCGGCCGGTCCCCCGGACAAAGCCACTGACCGTCAAGCGACAACGGGCAAACGACCGCAGCACGCCTTTTACGGCTTGCAGAGCGGGCACCTGGTGGAAACAAAACTGGGGATCTCTTTCCTTGCCCTTATCGTCATCTTGCTTGGAACTGCTTATCTGACGGCTTCCCGTATGCAGCACATGCACGCCAAGATGGAAGAGACGCTCAGCAAAGGCCTCATCGAGCTGCAACTGGCACAAGATGGCCTGCGTTACTCCAGTGAGAACAGCCGAATCACCATGCAGCTTTTTCTGGTGCAACAGCAAGAGGAGATCGACCAACTGTTAAAGCGCCGGAAGGAAAACTACCGCAAAATATCTGCTGTCCTCGTGGCACTCGAGCCTTATTGTGAATCCCAAGAAGAAAAGCAGTTGCTGGAAACGGTCAAGGAAACCCGTACCGACTACGTTAATAGTTACGGGCAAGCGCTTCATTTGCTGCTCACCGAGAAAAAGACGGCCGCTGCGACAGAGCTGATAGTCCAACAGACCACGCCTGCCCTATTCCGGTATCACACGCTGCCTGGGAGGACTTCTTGCGGTTCGAGAGCGAACAGGTCCGGCTGGCCAGTGAATACAGCAACCAGCAATACGAGACCGCCCGTCGCACTATGCTGATCTTTCTCTTCATGGCAGGCTTGCTGGCAACTGCCATTGCCATGGTTGCGACCCGCAAGGCAGCGCGACTGCTGACGTCGGAAATTTGCCTGCAGAATGAGCTCCACAAGCTTAATACTGAGCTTGAACAGAGAGTCGCCCAGCGTACGACGGAGGCAATGAGCACGCAAAACCAGTTGCAAAGCTCTCTGGCCGAACTTCAGGGATACACCAGTAGGGTAGAAACGGTGAACCAGTTTGTGGAACTGCTTCAATCTTGCCTCACGCTGAAGGAGGCCTACAAGCAAAGCGCCTGGGGGTCAGGGTAACGTTTAAGGTATTCGCACAGCGAAAGCAGAACTGCGGGGTTGGAGCCTTCCCAAGTCATGGCCTCGTGCCATGCCTAGCGTGCAGGTCCCGCCTCCGCACTAGTTGCCGGAATAGAGGCCAACAGTTCGCTGCTTTCCGTTTTCGCGTTACAACTGCGGAACAAGAACATCGTTGCCGAGCCCGCCATCCAGAGCGATCCCGAAATCGAAGCCATCCCGGGTGAAGTCCGCCAGTTGGTCGCGAATCTGCTCAGCAATAGCATCGATGCAGTTGATAACGGCGGCCGTATTCGTATCCGAGTCTCGGCGGCAACCGGGACAGGTGGCGCTAAGGACGTGCGGCTCACCATCGCCGATAATGGTCATTCCGCCCGCCATCCGCTCCCAGGTGTTCGAACCTTTCGTCACCACCAAAAAGGACGTTGGCACCGGTCTCGGCATCTGGGTCTGCAAAAGTATTGTCGAAAGGCATGGCGGAAAAATTCACACCAAGAGCTCGACTTAAAGTGGACACAGCTGGACCGTCTTCTCCGTCTTCCTTCCCGCCGTCTCTCCCCTGATCGGCAGCGAAGCGCAGTAGCCGGTAGTGTCCCAAGTCTGCGTGGCTTGCGGTCGGATCAGGGAGGCCAAGATTTGTCGGTGCAAGTTTTCGGTTCATCCTGCGGCTCCCCTGAAATTTTTCGAGGCAAAAAAGGGGAAATTCGGCCTACAATGATGAGGTTGCCGCCGTCGCGCGCAATTATGGAGGGAAAAAATGAATCGGCCTGGTGTCCTGCGGGTTCTTTTTCTTGGCCTGGTATTGATAGTGTTCGGATGTTCGACTGAGTTTGCCTTTGCTGGAGCTCACGGCGGAGGCGGAGGTGGATTCCACGGCGGCGGTGGCGGATTCCACGGCGGCGGTGGCGGATTCCACGGCGGTGGTGGCTATGGCGGTTGGCATGGCGGCGGTTACAGTGGCTGGCATGGTGGCGGCTACGGCGGTTGGCATGGCGGCGGCTATGGTGGCTGGCGCGGCGGCTACTATGGTGGTGGCTGGGGTGGAGGTTGGGGGTGGGGATGGCCTTGGGGCTTCGGCGTTAGCTTAAATTTCGGCTGGCCCTACTACGGATATTACGGATATCCCGACGCCTACTCCTATCCGTACTATTATCCCTACTACCCGTATTCTTACTATTACGCCCCGGGCTATTATGCTCCGAGCAGCGGTCCATCAGGCTATTCGGATCCCGCTCCTCCAGCGCAGGCTGGCGGAAGGTATCAGAACAGCGCCCCTCCCCGTCAACTGACGTCTCCCGCGAACAGCGTGACACTGCATGAAGCGGCATATCGCCATCCGGCTGCAAACTACGGTTCGAGCTACCGTCCGGCTTCGGCTGAGCGCCAGCTTCCGCCCATGCGTCCTGAAGTGCAGAACGTCATCCGTGCTCTGCGCGCCATGCCACCGCAGGCGCGGCAGCAGCAAATCGACTCAGGACGATACAGCGATCTCTCACCACAGGAAATGAAGCTGGTGAGGAATGCTGCGGGCGTCCCGTCCGGGGATTTCTAGCGCGGCTTTGACGGTGCAATCGAGGCGGGATGCCACTCGCAATCTTCTTGCGCCGGGTAAACCTGCGAAGGAAATCGGCTGGACGAAGGAATCCGTAGACTTCTCTGCTTGCACAGCCAAGGCTTAGTACGGCGGAGGTGGTGGGCCGGGGACTGCTACCGCCCCGTAGGGCCATGGCCCGTATCCAACTACAACTCCAAAAGGCGGACGGCTGGCTCCCAGTCTCTTGTCGCGAACGCTGGCCCAATCTTCGAATCCGTCTGGAGGAGGCGCCTTCTGCGCCGTATGCTGCAACGAGTTACCACCTAGAAAGGTCACCTGCTGCCCGGAACTTATCGTGACCGCCGGTCCACGACCAGTTGCCACAATGGAGCCTTTGCGCGTGGTCACCAGCGTCTTCTCCTCAGCCGGTTTGACCTCAACGCGATAAACACCGGTTTTGGTTACAGTCAGTATGGCGTTCGGAGTGTCGATCTCGTAAATCTCTCCCGGAGGCAGGCGGAAAACCGTCAAGCTGACCTCTCCCTGATTGACGCTGACTTGCACGCTGCTGGGGCTAAGAGCGACAACCGTCAAGCTCGCTTCAGAATTCATGCGGATGAATCCGTCGCCGAGATTGATTTCCGCTCGCGAGTTCGTCGCCGTCCACACATATTCCGACGGCGTCAGCAACTGATTCAGCCGCGCCGCTGTCCACTGGTTGGTTGCACTCGGAGCGACCGACACCTCGCCTGAAATGTATTGCAAGACGGCTGCCCTCTGCGGAGCGCGGCCAGGAGGCATCCTGACTTGCCCAGTGGCTGATATCGTCAGACCCAAAAACATGAGTATTGCTGGAAGAAGCAGCTTTCTCTCGTGTCTCGAATCGCGAAACATGACAGTCTCCACTTACAAGAATACCTCTTAGAGCTTCTCACAAGGCCACAAAAGGACCAGCAGAACGAAGGCTCCAGAAATAGCTTCACGGTCAAGCGGGTTTCGTTGCGAGTCGAAAGAGGGATTCTGGCCTGTCGCTGTTGAATTGTTCAGCCTGCATCCAGGGAAGCTAGCCTAAATGAAGCATTTATGGCCGCTGGCAGCCGAAACCAACCGGCCGAATTCATGAAATTCCCTGCATTTTTCCCTGCTATCAGGGAATTTCGGCGGAGACGGGCTCGCACGTGCTGTCGCCAGGTGTTCGCAAGAAGGGAGTGAAAAAGGGGAACTGGCATCGAGGTCTGGCAAGTCAAAACGGCGTCACGATGGCTCGGAGTTGGTCTTCGTTGTCGAATGCGCCCGTGGTGTCTTAGAGACCGTAGAGCGAGACCACGCAGTCTCCGGAATTCAGCGTGATATCCAAAAATACCTTGCAGACGGCGACTCCGTTCGTCAGTCCCGGCAATATATAGCTGATAGTCTCTCCTCATCCGTAACGGGTGACGCTGCTATTGCGACTTCGATGCGGCGTTTTCTTCTGTTTTTATTTCGCGATACCAAACGCCTGGACTTGGATCTCATAGCTGCACCGATTTCCCGGTGCTTCTGCGCTACCGCCTTCGTCACTTGTCGCGGTTGGCTGGAGGCCAAACCGGTCAGCCCTTGCTTGCGTCTGCGGCGCTCTACGGCTAGCTAAGGGTCAAAGGTACCAGGACAGCCAGGACAACAGCCCGAAGGATATGAGTACCAGTAAGCGCTGGCCCGGCTTCCGATGTCGAATTGACAAACTACTCGTGTGATCGCCTTCCATAGGAAGGCCAGTCGGAGTCAAGTAGAAGTCATCGCCCAACGCAGCACATGCGTTTGCCATTGTTCACGAATCAAGGGCTCACCCCTCCAGGCGGAACATTCTCCTCCAGATAACGCGCGATCAGGCTGTAGACGTGATAGGAGGTGCCCTGTCCTTCGGAGATCGCATGCGTGCGATTGGGGTAATCCATCATGTCAAACGGCTTGCCCAACTCGATGAGCCGGTTGATAAGCAACTCGGTCCCTTGAAAATGAACGTTGTCGTCCCCCGAGCCGTGCACGATCAGCAGCTTGCTGTCGAGGTTCTGGGCGAAGTTGATCGGCGAGCCGTCGTGGTAACCCTTCGCGTTCTGATCCGGGAGGCCCATGTAGCGTTCCTGGTAGATGGTGTCGTAGTGACGTTGATCCGCGACCGGTGCTACCGCGATTCCGGCTTTGAATAGACCGGGGTAACGAAACATCATGTTCAGAGTGTTGGACCCGCCGCCGCTCCATCCCCAGATCGCGAGGCGGGAAGGGTCGACATACGACCGCTCCTTTGCCAGCTCGCGTATCGCCTCCGCCTGCTGCACCGACGAGAGAACGCCGACACCGCCATAAACACTCTTGCGCCAAGCCCGGCCTTTCGGAGCGGGCGTACCTTCATTGTCGAAGCTCACAACCAGGTAGCCCTGCTGCGCGACCAAGGCGTGAAACAGCCTTCTGGAGCCGCCCCACGAGTCGGTCACCGTCGCCCCAGCCGGCTCGCCGTACACATACACCAGTACCGGATATTTCTTGCTGGGATCAAAATCCGGGGGCTTGATCATCCATCCATCCAGCTTCACGCCGTTGCCAACCTCCACCTGGAAGAATTCCGTTGGTGACGCGACCAGCTGTTGTGTTTTACGAGCTAGGGCATCATTTCCTTCCAACACTCGAATAACTTTGTGGTCAGGCAGGCTGATCAGCTCGGTCACCGGCGGACGATCGAAGGTTGAACGGGTGTGGAACGCCCACTTGCCATTCGGCGAGATGTCATAGGAATGCGTTCCGGGCTCGTCTGGCGGTGTCATGCACTGCGGCGACCCGCTACCATCAAGGCGCGAGCGATAAAGATACTTGCGGATGGCGTCGTTTGGTGACGCGATGAAGTAGAACCACTGGCCTGTATTATCCGCCCCCACCTCCGAGATCACATCACCGGAAAAGTTTGTAATGAGCTTTGCTTTGCCGTCGGGGGATGAAATCACGTACACATGACGCCAACCATCGCGTTCGCTTAGAAATAACAAGCCTTTACCACCCTGCACCCAGTCGAGTGCCCGGACGTAGTCCACCCACGCAGGATCTGTGTCCTCAAACAGCGTCCGCACCGAGCCGGTGTGAGCATCCGCGAGCAGTACCTGGTTTGTGTTCTGCAATCGATTCAGGTATTCCAGCACCAGTTCATCGGAGCTCTTGGCCCATTCCATGCGGGCCACGTAATGATTGCGTGGATCGCCCGGCAGCTGCATCCACCTCGTAGGGCCACCCTCCGCGGAGACGACTCCGATTTTGACCGCGGAATTGGATGTACCCGGCTGGGGATAGGGATAGGTCGTTACCGCCGGGTACTCCTCCTTCGTATCGTTGATCAGCGAGTATTGGCCAACACCGCTCGTATCGAACTGCCAATAAGCGATCCATTGGTCATCGGGACTCCAGCGAAACGCGTCGCGCAGGCTCAGTTCTTCTTCCGAGACCCAATCACTGGTCCCGTTGATGAGTGTCGCAGAGCCGTCCTGCGTCACTGCTTTGACCCGATCGGTTGCCAGGTCCTGGACATAGATATTGTTGGCTCGTACAAAGGCGACGCTCTTGCCGTCGGGCGAGAACTTGGCAAACATCAAAGACGATTCTGGCGCATCGCCACCCAGCTTCTTCAAATGCCCGTTGGCAAGATCGAGAACCCAGTAATCGCCGCGCGTGTTGAGCCGAGAAACTTTCTTGGTATTAGTGAAGATTAATAGCTGCTTGTTGTCGGATGACCAGGCGTAGTCGTCGATCTTTATCGGCGGGGCGCTGGGTGTCGTCACCAGCTTCGCGGCGGAAACGAGGATGGTGCGCTTGCCGGATGCCGTCTCGTATTCGACTATGTCCTGGCCTTCAGAGACCGCGGCCGAAGGCTCTACTGTCGTATAGCGGGCCCCTTGATCAATCCAGCGCGCGGGGCCAAAGCGTTTCGCTTCAAACTCGTGCTGATTGAAAATTGCCTTGAGGGTGGTGGAAGGCTGTTCCGACTGAAGAGAACCAGCGCAGCAAATGAAAATCCAAACGCAGACGAGATATGTCGCAGAGGGCTTCTTCTTCATCATAGGCACACTCACCTTACGACTTGCGAAGCCATTCTCACATGTTTTGCGCTTTTTGTTGCCGCCGCTGGCCGATTCGACGCATACGCGAGCGGCCGGCGATTATCCGAAAACGGGGTTTGCCTTTAGTAAGAATGAGACTATAATTCGGCCACCGACTCGGCGGTTACTGATGGTGGAGAGCCCAGGGCAAATTACCGTCTTGCTGCGGCAGTGGCGTGACGGCGACCGCACAGCTCAGGACAAGCTGTTCGAATCGCTGATGCCCGAGTTGCGCAAGATCGCCAGAGCTTGTTTTCGCGGCGAGCGTCCGGGTCATGTTCTTCAACCTACCGCCCTTGTGAACGAAGCCTTTTTGCGGCTGGCCAAAGCCAAGAATGTCGATTGGCAGGACCGGGGACATTTCCTGGCACTGGCTGCCCGCATCATGCGCCGTTATCTTATCGATCAGGCACGCTCCCAACGTAGTGTCTTGTTCCTCCCCATCGAGGGCATACCCGAGCGCATCCTCTCCCATTCCACGCCGCTGGAGTTTTCCATCACCCTGGACGTCTTGCTAGACGAGATGGAAGAGGAATCGCCGCAACGACGGGCCATCGTCGAGCTGAAGTACTTCCTCGGCCTCACGGACGACGAAGCTGCCAATGCGCTGGGTGTGCCTTTGCGGACCGTACAGAGGGACTGGTTCCGAGCCAAGCGCTGGTTAATAGACCGGCTGAATCGACAGGAATCATGGGAAGCAGTGTCGAATGCGACGAGCGGGTAATTGATGTCGTCGCCGATGCTTTGCAGCGGCCTCTGGAAGAGCGCGAGCAGTTCATCCAGCAAGCGTGCAACGGCGATGCCGCACTCGTGTGCGCCGTCAACGATGCACTGGCGTGGGAAGCGAACAACGCATCCTTCCTGAACGCGCCGTGGATGGAATTCACGCGGCTCGTCAGCCCCTTCGCGTCCGGCGAGATTGTCAACGATCGCTTCGAGATCGTGCGCGAAATCGGCGAAGGCGGCATGGGGATGGTCTACGAAGCCTTCGACCGCCGGCTGCAACACCGTGTCGCGATTAAAGCAGCCAAACCGGGATTCCAACGACTGCTTTCGCCGGAGCTCAAATCGGCGCTGAAAGTCAGCCACCACAATATCTGCCGCGACAACGAAATTCATACCGCGAAGACGGAGTGGGGAGAGATCGATTTCCTCACCATGGAGTTCCTCGAAGGCGAGACTTTGTCCGTGCATTTGAAGGAGACGGGCAAGCTGAGCCACGACGAGGCGCTCGACGTCGCTTGCCAGCTTTGTGCCGGACTGATGGAGGCGCACCAGAGCGGGATCATCCATCGCGACCTGAAGAGCGGCAACGTCATTCTCTGCCAGAACGAAGATGGCAGCCGCCGCGCGGTGATTACCGATTTCGGACTCGCAGGGCCCAGCTCGTCCTCCGGCGAAATGGCGGGGACGCCGGCGTATATGGCGCCGGAGCTGTGGCGCGGAGAGTCGGCCTCGAAGCTCTCTGACATTTATGCGTTGGGCGTGATCCTGTACGAGATGGTCGCCGGGCGCAAGCCGTACCGGCGCGAGGACGACGCTGGGCTGGGCAGGCAGGAAACGGTCACGCCGGCGGGAGAGACCGTTGCGGAAGTGGCGGACGGACACGCGTCTTTAATCAATGTGACGCAGCAGGAGAGGGAGCAGCCAGCGCAAACCCGGCCGCCGTCGCCGCCCAGCACCTGGATGAAGGGGCTCGATCCGCGCTGGAATCGCGTCATCATGGGCTGCCTGGAGCTCGATCCCGCCGACCGCACGCAAGACGTCGGCGATGTCCTGACGGAGCTGCGCCACGAGAAAATTCGCAAGTGGCCATTCGTCACGGCGGCCGTGGTGGTTCTCGTTCTGGCGGCCGCGATTGGGTTGATCCGTCCACTACGGCAGTGGATCAGGGACATGATCTGGCCACCCAGCGTGCGGCTGGTGGTTCTGCCGCCCGCGGGCGACGACTCAGGCTCGGTCCTCTCAGGCGGCGCTTTGCAGGACGTATCTCGCCGTCTCTCGAACCTGCGCAGCGGCGCGCGTTCGGTGGCCGTCATTTCGCCTGCGGACGCAAAGGACCTGGGAGTAAAGACTCCGGAACAGGCACGGAAGACGCTGCACGCCACGCATGCGCTGGAAACCAGTGCCGCCAAACAGGGCGACGCCACGGTCGTGGAGGGCTCGGTGATCGAGCTGGAAACGCAAACGCACGTGCGCGATTTCTCCTTCCGCTACGCGCCGGACACCGTCGGCGCGTTGCCCGGCGCCTTGGCGGGCGAAGTTTCCAGTGGCTTGGGATTGGAGGGAGGACCCGCGGGGGAGGCGCTGTCGCCCGCGGCCACGGGCGCTTACGATCGTGGACTCGATCTGTTCCAGAAGCTCCAGCACACCGAGGAGGCGATACGCCTGTTTCAACAGGCGACCCAGCTCGATCCCCGCTCGACGCTGCCTTTAACGGCGCTGGTGGAAGCCGAGGCCCAGCGTTTTGACGAGACGAAGGACGCGGCCTACCTTGAAAGCGCTCAGCAGTATCTGCAGAACGCCCAGAACCTGAACCCCGACTCCGTTAGCGTACACCTGGCTGCGGGCAGGTTGTACCAAACTACTGGCAAGCTGGAGAAGGCCCTCGACGAGTATCTGCGCGTGCGCAGCGTGGCGCCTGCGAATATCAAGGCGGCACGGCGGGCCGCCTGGATTTATGACCGGCTTGACATGCCCGACAAGGCAATTGCCGAGTATCGCCGAGCGATTGCGCTGGATCCTGCCTTCTTTGAGACCTACGGCTATTTTGGGGGTTTCTACTATCACCGCGGAAACTATTCCGCTGCGGCTGAGCAGTGGCGCAAGGCAACTGAGCTGGCGCCAGGGTCCTATCGCGCCTGGTCGGACTTGGGCGCCGTCCTGCAAAGCCTCGGCGATTATGCCGGGGCCGAGCGGGCCAAGCGCAAAGCCCTGCAATTGCACGAGCACCCCGACCTGTTGCAGAACATGGGCACCCTGCTCTCGGAAGAGGGCCGCGATGCCGAGGCGGTGCCTTACTATGAGCGCGCCGCCGCCCTGAACCCGGGCGAGTACATCATCTGGTTCAACCTGGGCGACGCCGACCGCCGTTTGCAGCGCCGGAGCGCGGCGCGCGATGCCTATCAGCATGGTCTGAGCATGGCCGAGCCCCAGTTGCAGCAAAACCCGCAGAACGCTTTCGCGCGCGCCTTCGCCGGCTACTTCTTTGCGCGCCTGGGCCAGCGCTCCCGAGCGCTGGACGAAATGGCCCAGGCGCTGCACGCCGCTCCCGCCAATTCGACGGTCGGCCGCGTTGCCGTACTCACGTACAACGCCCTGGGCCTTCGCCAGCAGGCCCTTGACTCCCTCACCCATGCCACGCCGGAGTTTCTGCGCGACCTGGAGCGCGAGCCTGACCTGGCGGACTTTTGCCGTGATCCTCGCTTTCAGCAGTTAGTAAGCAAATCTGCAACTGGAGGTAAATAACAATGCCACCCAAACCAGCGAAAAAGGCCGCTAAGAAAACAAGAACAATCCACGTAGCCGGCAAGAAAAAGGTAACCAGAACCCGGCACCAAGTCGCATGCCCTGTGTGCGGCCATCCGTTCCCTATAGACATCACCACCGGAGGATCCGGCGGAGGAGGATAGCCACCCCGAACCCAATTCCAAGCAAGCCACGTGGAGACCTGCAACGCGGAGGTCACGCCGATGTTTGTGCCGGCCTCCGTCGTTTGCTAATTGCTTCACCAATGTAGACGCACCCTCGGGGAGTGGTGTCACCCAACCCGGCAGGAGGCCAGATATGAGCGACCAAGACACGCTTTACTTCCACGGCATGGACATTACCACAGGCCAATACCTGACACCGCCCATGCAAATGGAGGCCTTTGCCGCCGTCGTGCAGAATCAGGTGCAGAACGCGCAGGCGGGTCAGAAGGCCGCGCCGCTCGCGCCAGCGGGTATCATTGGTGCTCTGCCAGTTGTGCCGGCACCTACGGCCGGACCCAGCTTCGATCCTACCAAGCTGGAGGAAGCCGGCTGGGGTGTCATCTTCGCCCAGAACGCTGACCCCGCCATCTATGACGCGCTTCGCCCGCTGCTGGACCTTCGCAAATCGCAGGCCTCACGAATCAGGCCACAACGTTACCAGGAGTTCGTTGGGCCCAATGGCTGGCAGTCAACAGATACGGCCGATACCTTCCTCCAACGCCAGGGCGCCACACCGGGACCGGTCGATCCTGACCAGATGCCCTATTACTTGCTCATCGTGGCCGATCCACTGACCGTCACCTACACCTGCCAGCTCAACCTGGACATACACCGCGGTGTAGGCCGCATTTATTTCGAGACTCCGCAGGAATACGCCAGCTATGCCCGCACGGTGGCAGCTGCCGAAAGCGGTGGCACCCCGCTGCCGCGTCGCGCAGTCGTCTTTGCGTCTGCCATCGACCAGACTACGCAAATGAGCTGCAACGAACTGGCCATCCCGCTGGCCAAGATGCTGAAAGCGGACCGCCCGGTGTGGCAGGTAGACAGCCTCACTGCCGATGACGCCACCAAGGCCAGACTGATTCAACTGCTGAGCGGCGGCGATCCGCCAGCCCTGCTGTTCACGGTCACTCACGGTGGGTGTGCTCCTTGCGCCGATCCATTGCAGTTGCAGCGGCAAGGCTGCCTGATTTGCCAGGGCTTAGACGTCACAAAGATAGGCACCCCCTCGTACAATCCCGCCGACTTCTACGTGTGCGGGGAAGACATCCCTGATGAAGCTCAGCTTCCGCCAATGGTCACCTTCCACTTCGCCTGTTTTGGGGCCGGCACTCCTGAATACGATCAGTTCGTACCCTCCGATGGTCCTCCGCCTGCGGTAGGGAGTCCTCCATCAAATCACCAGCTAGCGCCACAGCCCTTCGTGGCCTACCTGCCGCAGCGCGTGCTGGGGCTTACGAACGGCGGCGTGCTGGCTACAATCGGGCACGTGGAGCGCGCCTGGGGCTTTACCTTCCATGCCGAGCGCAAAGACGACATCGCCACGTTTGAGAACACGCTGATCTCGATCATGGACGGCGACCCCGTCGGTCATGCGATGCAAGTATTTGCCCGACGCTATTCTGAGCTGAGTACGCAACTCGCTGGTGAAGAGCCTACGCAAGGGAACAACCTCCCACCTGTCGATCAGGATGACGCAGCAATACCGTCGATGGCGGAAGTAGCCGCGGTGGCGAACGCGGCTGAACAATCGGAGAGCGCTGACCAAGCGGCTCAACCATCCGACAGCGCTAACTATATCGCGCTGTGGACCGCCAGCAAGGACGCGCGCAATTACGTCATCGTAGGCGATCCCGCAGTCCGGCTGCCGCTAGGGGTGAGCGGCGAGGCTTGCGTTAGCGAAACGGCGCCAACAACCTGACCTCAATCCGGCGCGGTCTGGGTGGCGGGCCTGAGTCGTCGTCGAGCAGAATGCGTATGCCGCCGAAGACGTACTGCCTGGCGTTCAGGAACGGCACCATGCTTGCGCCCCTCCCCGCCCATTCCATGCGATCGATGCCAGAGAATCTCTCTGCCAGTTACTAGAGCATAAATCCACCAGATCTCTCTGACTCCAAATCGGAGTACAGGTCTGCTCTCCATTCAAGGCGAACAGAATGCGATTCGACCGCGAACAGGCCGAACACTCGACTGTGAGTTACTCCGCTCCCCGCGTTACCGTTGGCTTGTCCTAGACTGCGGCAAGTAGCGCCGCTCGTTTCTGCGCACGCGCCTAAATCTGGCTAACCTTTGCTTCTCCAGACGCAGGAGGCGATCCAAGAGCCTGACGTTCTGCAGAACGACGATGAATGGCAGCGTATCGTGCAATTCCACCATTCGCGGAGAGAGTTTTTCCGGTGGGCAGTTCAGTACAGCCTGGGGCCGAAACGTCAATTTCTCTGGTTTGTAAGGCGTGTCCATGCGCCCAGGGCCGAGAGCTTCCATTAAGCGATGGTGCGAAGTCCTGCCGCCGATCAGGTCGCTCTTGGAGGCTTGGCATCGTGCATGGTTATCGCCATCTGCCAGCGCCCGTGCATGCACCTCATGGGAGACCGATGATTCATCTTCACCTGGCGACCATTGCACCGCCGCCACCAGCCGATAGCCACGCCGGGCAACTGTCTCGACGTACTTCGGTTCACCGGCCGAGTCTCCTAGTGCCTGCCGCAGATTCTTAATCGCGGTATTAATGCTGTGGTCGAACTCGACTATGACGTCGTCAGACCAGAGCCTCTTTCGAATCTCTTCACGAGTGATAAGCTCGCCCTCGCGCCCCACCAGCATGAGGAGAATTTGGAAGGGCTGTTCCTGCAGTCGGACGGTTTCACTGGCGCCCCGCAGTTCCCCCGCTCGAATGTCAAGTTCGAATGCTCCAAAGCGCACGTGCTGGGGCTGACCTTGGACTGCGTTAAGTTGGCGATTCGACGAGATCTGAGACACACTTCCTCCTGCGTGATGCAACCTCGCTAGACTGCGGGAACAGCTTTTGGCTACCTTCTGCGTGACTAGGTGGAAATCAAGCTTGCGAAGGGCCCCCACATTTGGCTGTCCTCCTTGGTAGCGACGGGCGGCTGAAGCTACATCAATCAACTAGATCAATGCGCCTATGCACGTCCTTGTACTGTCATAATGGAAAGCGGTTCCAGGCTAAGAAACCCGCCACTACTGCTGAAGAAAGTTCCTGCAGGTTCTTTCAAACGATCCACGCTGAATCCAAAGTTCTTTCTCATTCTGAGATTCGGACTATAGCGGGGCGCATCTGAACTGGGGCTAGGCATGGAACGTGACCCGGGGAAAGTCACAATACTGCTGGACATGGCCGCTATTTACCTATTGGAAAAAGTTTGTACTCCAATGCTGAGCGCTCACGGCGCTTTCGATCTCGGCAAGAAGACATTTCACCTGGCTTGCATTCGGCGAGCACGGCAAGGTAGTTGTCAGGAAGAAGTTTGCGCGCAAGCAACCAAGGGAGGCGTCGCTCCCACTTCTTGGCTATTGTCGGCCGCGCCAAGGCGTGTCCAAATGGCGGACATGGACCGGAACGAAAAGATCGGCGTGACGATTCTCTGCGTCATGGGCGCAGCATTTGCCTTTTTCGGCCTGATGGCGGTGTTCTTGGCCTGGCGTAATATGACCACCTTATTGAGCCAGTCGATGCTGTGGCTTCCACTGCTTTTCGGAACCGTTTTCAGCCTGATCGGTTTCGGCCTGCTGTATCTCGCCCTGACCGGCAGCAAGCGCATGGCCCGGCAGAAGCAGGCGCAATCCGTTCATCCTGGCGAGCCGTGGATGTGGCGCGCAGACTGGGCGCAGGGCCGGGCAAACTCCGCCATACGCGGCAGCCTGGCCAGCGTCTGGATCGCCGCTGTCCTCTGGAACTTATGCGTCTTCCCCTATGTCTGGGCGGTATCTCCGAGGGCATTCTACCGTAACCCTGCGGCGGCCCTTTTCCTTCTGCCCTTCGTCGCCGCAGGCCTGTTCCTGCTGTTTCGCGCCGTCCGCACCACGATGGCGGTTCTCGAATTCGGGACGACGTACTTCGCCATGGACAGCGTCCCAGGCGTGATCGGCGGCAAGCTGAGAGGGGCCATTCACGCTCGGTTCCCGCATTCGCCCAACCACGGATTCCACCTGCGCCTCTCCTGCGTTCATCTGCTACGAACTGGCAGCGGTAACTCCCACAACACCCAGGAAACGATTCTGTGGTGCGATGACGCCGACCTTGGTCCGGGACAGTTCTATTCTGGCCCCATGGGCACGACGATGCCCGTGGAGTTCCGCATCCCGCGTGACGTTCAGCCTACCGACAACACAAACCTGTCAAACCAGATCGTTTGGCGGCTAGAGGGAATGGCCGATGTGCCAGGCCTCAACTATCACGATGTGTTCGAGGTTCCGGTGTTTCGAACCGCAGCTTCTTTTGGCCGAGGTGAGTCTGTGGCATCCGAACCAGGCGAATTTGCGGATGTTGTGGCACATACGAGGCGTCCGGATCAGATGACGGTTGTAGTACGCGAGACGGAGGAGGGAACCGAGTTCTATTTTCCGCCCGCACGGAATCGTCGCCTGGCGGCGTGGACAACCGTTTTGGCCCTCATCGTCTGCGGAGTCACCTACAGCGTGGCACACCTCGGCGCGCCGTTGATTTTTCCCATTGTCTTTGGCTTCTTTGCGCTGGTGTTGGTCCTCTTCGCTGCCCAGTACTGGATGGGAACCACCCGCTTGGTCATTGGCGCCAAGGTGAGGTTGCAGGCGGGTTTACTTGGCGGCGGGAAGACGCGGGAGATTGCGCTCACCGACGTGGGTGGCTTCGACGAGAAGATCCAGTCGCAGACCCTCAATGGAACGGTAGTCCCCTACTACGATATCGTGGCCCGCTTGCGCGACAGTCAGACCCTTACCGTGGGGAAAATGCTATCGAGCAAGCGCGAGACCGAGTGGCTAGTCAGCGAGATGCGGCGCCTGACCGCAAAAGACGCGCTGAGCGAGGTTAGATGACCGTCCGCGACCTGAATCAACAGATTGCCGGGCATGTTCTAAACCACCTGGAACAAATCCGCAATATCCTGGCAGTGCTGTAAGCTTATCCATTAATTTGTGAGCGATCAATCCAAAGCTATATGGGGTTTTGACTCGCCAAACGGCGCATGAGAGGTCCTGGATGTCAGACATGAATGGCAAGGTAGCTCTGATTACCGGAGCCAGCAGTGGGATCGGCCGGGCGACGGCTGAGCTCTTCGCGTTGCGAGGCGCCAATGTCGTTCTTGCGGCGCGGCGCGAGCCTGAGTTGGCGACGCTCACGAGCGAGATCGAGTCACGCGGAGGAAACGCCAGCTTCGTCGTCACCGATGTTGCAATCGCCAGGGATGTTGAACAGATGGTGGCGCATGCGATTAAGACATTCGGCCGGCTCGACTACGCGGTGAACAACGCTGGCATCATCGGAACGATTGCGCCCATTATCGACCTGTCCGAACAGGAATGGGACCAGGTTCTCGACATCAACCTGAAGGGGACCTTTCTGTGTTTGCAGCACGAGGCGCGAGCCATGCTTGCGGGCGGACATGGAGGTGCCATCGTTAACGTTGGTTCCGTGAACTCTTTCCTCGGCTTTCCCACCGGCTCGGCGTATGTCGCCTCGAAACACGGGCAAGTCGGACTCACGACCAGCGCTTCCGCTGAGCTGGCGCCGCACGGAATCCGGGTCAACCTCGTATGTCCGGGATTCGTCGATACGCCGATGCATCACCGAGGGCGCGCCATTCTCGGCGACGATATCTACGACAAGGTTCTGATACCACAAGTTCACCTGCGGCGCTCAGGCCGTCCGGAAGAGATCGCTCAAGCAATCGTCTTCCTGTGCTCGGACGAGGCCAGTTACATCTCGGGCAGCACGCTGACGCCCGACGGCGGGTTCACGCTAACGGTCTGAGTCGGATTGTTCGCGGTATCAGTTCTATTCGTGGGTCATGGAGAGGGAGCGCTGAATGAAGGTGCCTGCGTTATTTGATTTGACCGGCCGGGTGGCTGTCGTGACTGGTGGAAATGGCGGCATTGGTCGCAGCATTGCGCTAGGACTGGCCGAGGCCGGCGCCGCTGTCGCGGTGTTTGCTCGAAACGAAGAGAAGAACCAACGGGTGCTCTCCGAGTTGAAAGCAACCGGCGCGCCGTCGCTGGCTATGAGGGTTGATGTGAGCAATCGCGCAGCCTTGGAGCCGGCACTGGACAAGGTCGAAAGCGAGCTCGGCCCCATCAGTATCCTGGTGAATAATGCCGGCATCGTGTCCCTGAGCGGTGGTGTGTTAAACGAAAAGCCTGAAGATTGGGACAGCGTCATCGAGACGCAACTGAATGCAGTTTTCCTCCTTTCGAAGCTCTCGGCCCGATCGATGGTGAATCACAAAACTGGAAAGATCATAAATATTGGCAGCATGTACTCGTATTTCGGATCGGGCCTCGTCCCCTCGTATAGCGCAGCGAAGGGAGCAATCGTCCAATTGACCAAGTCAATGGCCATTGAGCTCGCTCCCTACAACATTCAAGTCAACGCGATCGCGCCCGGTTGGATTGAAACCGACATGACGGGGCCTGTGCATACAATGCCCCTCAACGACGAAATCCTTGCGCGGACCCCGGCGGGTCGATGGGGCCAGCCGGAGGAGGTTGCTGGTACTGCTGTGTATTTGGCCTCACGGGCGTCCGATTTCGTCACCGGAAGTACCATTCGCGTCGATGGCGGATACGCGATCCGATGACATTCCGGAGGTAACCCCGGGCTGAAGGTCTAGTCACGGTTGAGTTTGGCAGTGAGATAATTGCACACTGGTTTCCAGCTACGGAATCGGACGAACACGATGAGAATAGCCATTTTGTGCTCGACACCGCCGGTCAGAATAACACCATGGTAATGCCTCTACGCTTCGTGGATGATGACTACACGCCCCGGCTCTGGGCCGAGTTGTATCCCGTGTTGCGTAATATCAAGACGGATGACCTCGCGAAGAAGATACTGGCTTACAAGAATAAGCCGGTGGCGAGCTGGAGGCCCGACGATTGGGGCCTGCTTGATGCTTTGAACCACATGCTGACGCTCAGGGCGAGCTATCGGGGCCACCGCTTGCGTAACGACTCACCTCCGGTAAGGGATGCGGCATTCTGGGCCAAACTGGATCAGGAGCTGACGTTCTATTATGAGGCGAAATATCCTGGACCGGAACTGATCGACGAGTAGCGTTTCGGTCCCGTCCGGCAATGCTTGATTTTGCAAGTATTTCGAGAATATTAAGTGACATACGTTTCCGTCTCGCGTTTCCGGAGCGAACGCGCTAAGGTATACTTTCCGCTACTTTACTGGGTCAGTTCGCTGTACACCTGCAATCCAACTCGTTTCTAGCTGGATAGGTTCTTGACTTTGCCGGCGAGTTGGAAGCAATCAGCAAGCATTTCAAAAATTTGTGCCGATTGGAGAGTTGCATGCTTAGACCCGCGCTTCCCGTCGTGCTTTCTCTGCTTCTTCTTATGGCACTGCCAATCTGGGCCGAGCCCATCAGCGATCAAACGGCCGGTGAAGTCAAAGCCCTAATTCCGGATGCGTCGCGCAACGCACATCCCCTGGCGGTCAAGGACACCCTGGCGTGGAATGACCTTTTGCAAACCGATGCGAAAGGGCGAGTGCGAGCCGGCCTTGCCGATGGATCGATCCTCAGCCTAGGCTCGAACAGCCAGCTCAAGGTGGTGCAACACGACGCCGCTTCTCAACAGACGGTGATCGACCTGAACTATGGCAAGCTTCGCAACCAGGTCGTCAAAATTACTCGTCCCGCCGGGAAGTACGAAGTGAGAACCCCCAACGCTGTTATTGGCGCGATCGGCACCGATTTCTACGTTGCCTTCGCTAACGGCCGAACCACGGTCATATGCTACGAAGGCGTGATTTCGGTCACGCCCGAAGCTGGCGCCCAGATCTTCGTTAACAACACCAGCACCAGATCTAAGAAAATTGTACCCGCCGGGCTGATGGTCGTGATTGGCATTGGCGTCGCTCCTGATGGAATGCAGCCCTATGCAGTGATGGTGAAATCCAGCATGGATGATACCGACATTCCCGAAGAGACGGCGTCCCACCATGCCAGCGACAAGACCATCCCCGCGTTGGAAACCGGTGCCTACTCCCGGTTAGCCTCCGACGCATCACAGTTTGACGCCGATAGCGAGGCGCAGCTTGTTAGCTTGATCAACCAGAGCCGAACGGAGAACGGCCTCCAGCCTTTGGCGGTGGACCCACGCCTGACTCAGGCCGCCCGCAAGCACACACAGTTAATGACTCAGAATGCGGCGTTGTCACACCAGTTTCCGGGAGAGCCGCCGATGGAAGATCGCTTCGACGCGGAGAAAATTCCTTCTGATCTCGAAGTCGAAAACGTCGGGTGGGACCTGGACGCTGTCTCCGTTCACAATGCGTTCATGGGTCATCCACCTCATCGCCGCAACATTTTAGATCCTGACTGCAACGTCGTGGGGATCGGAGTGGTTCGCAGCGGCAAGCACATCTTCGTCACTGAGGACTTTGCTAGGCGAACGTCAGAACCTCACTAAGGGTCTCCGCGACTCATGCGATCGCCATACTGCCTCAACCGGTATGCCATCCAAGTTCGTCCCGATATCGAAAGGTTCTTGACTTGCGCGGCAATTTGGAGACAATGCAGCAAGCATTCTGGAAATTTGTGCCGATCGGAGGGTTTGCATGTTTCGACCCCTGCTTTCCGTCGTGCTTTGTTTGCTGATGGCACTACCGGTCTGGGCTGAGCCCCCGGGCGATCAGACGGCCGGTGAGGTTAAGGCCATGATTCCGGATGCGTCGCGCAACGCACATCCCTTGGCGATCAAGGACACGCTGGAGTGGAATGACCTGTTGCAGACCAATGCAAAAGGCCGCGTGCGAGCCGGCCTTATAGACGGTTCGATCCTAAGCCTGGGCTCGAACAGCCAGCTCAAGGTGGTGCAGCACGACGCCACCTCGCAACAGACATTGATTGATCTGAACTATGGCAAGCTCCGCAACCAGGTCGTTAAGATTACTCGGCCCGGCGGGAAGTATGAAGTAAGGACCCCCAACGCTGTTATTGGCGTGATCGGCACCGATTTCTACGTTGCCTTCGCTAACGGCCGCACTACAGTCATCTGCTATGAGGGGCTGCTCACCGTAACGCCTGAAGTGGGCGCCGGCGTAACGCAAAGCGGTACGCCCGGTGCAGCAACAACCAATTCCGTAACGGTCCCCTCCGGGCATATGGTTGTCATTGGCCCCAAGGATGAACAAGGAGAAAACCAGCTCGTTGTCGTCCCCGCGGCAATGACGACAGCCAGTATGAAAGATACCGACATCCCCGAGCGGACGCGGTCTCACCGCACTAGAAATATCGTGATCGCTGCGATGGTTGCCGTTGCCGGTTTGACAGTGGGACTGACCCAAGCCAACTCCAGCTCGAAACCTTGCGGATGCAAATAGTCCCGTTGAATGATGCGCTTCTGGAAAAATCTTGCGTCCTGGCTTTCACGGCATGCGCATGGCACCATCGCCCTGGCGGCGATCGCGTTTGGTCTGTTTTTGTTCGCCTATTCTGGAATTGGCGAAAACGGCAAGGCCGGCTTTGTCTTCCTGCGGGACATTGAACAACGCTCGCTCGACCTTCGCTTTGCTTTGCGAGGAAGCCGCGCGCCCGATCCGCGGATCGTGATTGTCGGCATCGACGAGAAAACCCTGCAGCAGATCGGCTCCTATCCCCTGCGTCGCAGCAACTACGCCCTTCTCATCCATACGCTCAAGGATGATGGCGCCTCCGTGATTGCGTTCGACATGACATTCCCCACGCCGGAAAGCAACGAAGCGCTAACCGTGCTGGACGACCTGAACAAGGAGTTCGGGCCGAAAGCCAGTCCTGCTCAACAGAAAGCAATCGAGTCTCTCCGGGAAGAGGCCGATGTCGACACCCAGTTTACTGATGCAATCAAGACCGCCGGTAACGTTGTCCTGGGTCATGTCTTCCTCGATGCTGATCGCGCCAAGTATGCCGATCCCAAGCAAGCCGAGGCGTACTTCAACATCGTTTGGGCCAAAGCCTTTCCGCAGGTGTTCGAGAGCAAGTCAGGTCAGAAGAATTTCGACCTTGGCAATGCCTGGGTTCAGGCGGGCGGGCGGGTAGCGCAAGGCGTCGAAGCCAACCTGCCGCGATTTGCGGAAGCAGCCGCTTCTTACGGCTTCTTCAACATCCATTCGGATGAGGACGGCACTCTGCGCCGGGCGTTACTGATGACGCGCTACCGCGATCAGGATTTCTTCCCCTCGCTGGATCTGGCAATCCTGGGACAATATGAACGCATCCCAGACCAGCAAATCGCAGCGTACATATCCTCCGATGGTCTTGAGCGCATCCAGTTTGGCTCCCACGAGCTCCGGCCCTGGCAAGACGGGACGGCCTTGATCAACTATGTGGGTCCGTATCACTCTTATCCCCACTATTCGATGGCCGATGTGCTGACGGGACGGATACCTTCCGGTGCGTTCCATGACAAGGTTGTCCTGATAGGTCCCACGGCATTGGGAATTGGCGACCTGGCCAACACGCCTTTCCAGAAGAAGGTCGACGGTTACATGGGCGTTGAGGTCCATGCCAACATCCTCGACAACCTGCTGCATAGCAGCGAACCGCATCGCACGTTTCTGGTAAGAAGTTTTCGCCAGGAACTGGTGGATATCGGCTTCGTCATCCTGTTTGGTGGTCTCGGAATCTGGTTTGGCCGCTGCCGACCTCTGACCGGCACGCTGACGGCGGCTATCGTGCTGGCCGCGTTCATCGGTTTTGTGTACTTCGGCTTCGCTTATTGGGGACGCTGGTTCGGCTTCGTGATTCCCGCAACCACGCTGGTCATCTCTTACGTCGCGGCTACTAGCTTTCGGGTTGTCTTTGAAGAGGGCGAGAAGCGAAGAATCCGCAAGAGCTTCTCCCAGTATCTTTCACCCGGCGTCATCGCGCTGATCGAAAAAAATCCGGAGAAATACATCCACCCCGGAGGCGAGACCGAAGAGCTAACGATCATGTTCAGTGATATACGCGATTTCACTGCCATGTCGGAGGGGATGAGTCCGGACGCCCTCGTACACTTGCTGAATGAGTATTTCAATGCAATGACGGCTGTGCTTTACCGTAATCTCGGCACCCTGGACAAGTACATCGGGGACGCGATCATGGCGTTCTGGGGATCGCCGTATCCCCAGAAAGACCACGCTTATCACGCCTGTTGCTGCGCCGTGGAGATGGTGGCGCGTCTCGCCGAGTTGAACCGCAACTTGAGCACACGCGGACTTCACGAAATCGCGATTGGTATTGGCGTCAACAGCGGACCGGTGAATGTGGGCAACATGGGCTCCGAACAGCGTCTTTCATGGACTGCCATGGGTGACAACGTCAACCTCGCTTCCCGTTTGGAGGGAATGACCAAGCAATATCGAACGGCCATAATCATCAGCGAGGCGACCTATGTGCAGGTCAAGAACCAGTTCGTGGCCCGCGAGGTGGATAAAATCCGCGTGAAAGGCAAGCAGCACCCGGTCACTATTTACGAATTGCTGGCCACGATGTCGGAACAGAAATCCTACGAATCGCTGCTCCGCGCTTACAATTCCGGCATTATGGAAAGCCGTCCCCTTGACGGTCCCACGCAGGTTCTACTGCAACGTTGCCTGGAGTTCATGGAGGAACCTCCGCCTGAAGATTGGGATGGCGTCTACGTGGCACGCTCGAAGTAGACGCCCATGCAGAGATTGTGATTGACTCTGCGTGGCCAGGATGGTAGCGTGACTTCTCCTTCATAGAATATTTACTTGCGAACGGCATTTTAGGGCCCCGGTATCTTGCCACGTCCGCTGTGGGAGGTCGAATGGCGCGTGATTGCCGTTTCCCGTCGCGTTCTGCGGCGTTCTGTTCACGTTTCCGCGTAACCCTCCTAGCGATAATTGCCGTGTTGACGATGCCAGGAACAGTAACATCCATTCTGGCCCAAAATGCGGTTCCATCAAATCAGCGGCAGACACCGACGCCTCGCCTCGCGAATCCACCCCAGGGGCACGTACCACGCAAAATGTCGACCCTCGCAGGCGGGCAGACCCATCCTGGCCTGCCAAGCCAGAGCGTTTACGAGAACGGCCCGATCAACGGTAACACCGATGCATGGGAGATCAACTTCGGGTTTGTTGTTAGCGACACCTTCGCCTTGGCTAACAACGGTACCACCATCACTGGCGGCAGCTTTGGTATGTGGCTGGAACCGGGCGACACACTGACGTCGGCCGAACTGTCCATCACCTCGAGCGAAAACGGCGGCACCAGCTACTTTGATCAGACCGTAGACTTCACCATGGGCTCCTGCACTTCCAACCAGTTCGGATACAACGTTTGCGTGGTGAACACCAGTTTCAGCGGTCCGACTCTGAACAGCGGCACCTACTGGGTGAACCTGCAGAACGCCAGCGTACCGAGCGGTGACTCAGTGTACTGGGACGAGAACAGTGGTGTCGGATGCCAGTCTCCGGGCTGCCCGTCTTCGGCTTCGGAGATCTCGCTCGGCACGATCCCTTCCGAATCGTTCACGCTTCTGGGCAGTCCTGGCAACGGAACCACGACCACGCTATCGGCACCCAGTTCTGGTGCGGCCGGCCAAGTAGTGACTCTCGCTGCTACGGTCGTCAACCAAGACGACAATCTCATTACGATTGGCACGGTGACCTTTTTCAATGGAACGCAAGCTCTGGGGACAGTTCAGGCAAACAATGCAGTCGCCGGGGTGACTGCCACCCTTAACACGAGGTTTGGTCCGGGAACCTATTCCCTCACAGCTCAATACAACTCCAACGATATCCTGCTGGGGAGCGTGTCGGCCGCACAGCCGCTCACGGTGACGGGCACCGAGCCAACCATCAGCACGCTGACGGCTACACCCAATGGCAACAACTACAACTTCGGGCTGTCGGTCTTCGGCTTCGGAGCGTTCGGGACCGCTCCACTGTCAGGCAGCGCAGCTTTGAACAATCTGACGCAGGGTGGTTCTTTGCTGGGGACTATCGACGTGGCGGGCCCTGGCACGTCAACCTTCCAACCGCAGCAGACGTATCCGGTGGGTGTCGGCCCTGTCGGAGTTGCGGTTGGGGACTTCAATGGCGACGGCATTCTTGATCTGGCTGTAATTAATTCCAATGCCAATACCGTCAGCGTGCTGCTGGGCAATAGCAATGGCACGTTCGGAGCACAAGCAACATACCCAGTTAGTGCGAGCCCCGTGGGGATTGCGGCGTGGGACGTGAATGGAGACGGCAATCTCGACCTGGTCGTGACCTCTAGCCAAGGTGTAGTGGACGTACTATTGGGAAACCGCGACGGAACCTTTCAGGCGCCGCAACTATACGCGGTGGGTAGCAATCCTCAGCAAGTTGTGATTGCCGACTTCAATGAAGACGGTGTTCCAGACTTAGCTGTAACGAATGGTGGCGACAACACCGTGAGTGTGCTGCTGGGTGTCGGCAATGGCACCTTCTTCCAGCAGACGACGTTCCCGGTTGGCGGCGATCCTGAAGGCATCGTCGTCGGAGATTTCAATCGGGATGGTATTCCCGATCTGGCTGTGGTGAATCACACCGACGGCTCGGTGAGTGTGTTACTGGGAAATGGCGACGGCAGCTTTCAAGCGCAGCAGACGTATCTCATCCAGTCTGGCAGCAATCCTACGGTTATCGCGACCGCAGGCTTCGGGGGCAACGGCATTACGGATTTGGTCGTGACCACTGTTAACTCCGGGGTGGCTGTGCTGCTGGGTAAAGGTGACGGAACCTTCCAGCCAGCGCAGACCTACCCGGCAGGATCTCTTCCAGATGGCATAGCCATCGCCGACTTCAACGGCGACGGCATACCTGACGTAGTTGTAGCCGACCTTATCAATGACAACATCGACATATTGCTGGGCGAAAGCAACGGCAGTCTCCAGCCACCTCAACCCTACGCGGTTGGACAGCATCCGTTTTCCGTAGCCGCGGCAGACTTTAACGGCGATGGTGTTCCGGACGTGGCCGCGGTAAACGTGCTCGGCGACACGACGAGCATCCTGCTAGGGGGTACCGTCGCCATCGGTCAACTCGACGACATCCCTGTCTCTGGCGTAGGCAACCAGAACATTCAGAGTACCTTCACGCCCAACGGGAACTTCTACGCGGGCAGCCTTTCGAACATCGTGACGGTCGTTGGCAGGGGAATTCCGACCTCCACCCTAGTCACCTCCATGGTAAATCCGTCAAACTACTTGCAGCCCGTCACCTTCACAGCGACGGTGACATCGCAGGATGGAGTCAGCCCCGCCGGCACGGTGAGCTTCTTCGACAACGGCGTCTCCATACCCGGCTGCACCGGTGTCGTGCTAGTACCGCAAGAGAGCGGCAGTACAGCACCCTGCCAGGACTCGACCCTAACCGTGGGCACCCACTGTATCACCGCCACCTACAGCGGCAGTGGCATATTCTCCCCGAGCCAGTCGCCGTGCTTGAATCAGGTGGTAAACAAGGCCAACACTACGGTCGCCCTGACCTCGACGCCTAATCCCTCCAGCTACGGTCAGCCGGTCTCTATCACCGCCACCGTGACCGGCGCGTTTGGCGGCAGCCCCACCGGGACGGTCAGCTTCACCGACAACGGCGTGGCCATACCGGGCTGCTCCGGAGTCACGCTGAACGCCGGGGTGGCTACCTGCCGGACCTCGACCCTGACGGTGGGTACGCACGCTGACATCGTGGGAACCTACAGCGGCGACAACAACTACAACGGCAGCAATTCAACGTTGAATCCGGCCCAGGTGGTGAACAAGGCAACGCCGGTATTCACAAACCTGACGACGACGCCCTCGTCGATCACCTACGGCACGGCCTCGGTCACTGTGTCGGGAACGATTTGTGTCGCCGGAGGAGCGTGCCCGCCTAGTGGCGAGCTGGT
>JBEKXQ010000055.1:0-30240 GCA_049511915.1 Candidatus Korobacteraceae bacterium | reverse complement strand
CCGCATTCGCCGCCGCTCTAGCGCCTCGAAGTCTCTGCGTACTCCCGCCGGGTTTCCCATGCCCACACAGTAGCATAGAATCTCAGAAAATGTCAGTATATTATGTGATGCTCAATAATAGGCAAGTCTTGTCGCAAGTCCGGTTGAACTGGCGCCTCGGGAAATCTTTGCGCGCCGGCTTCGTGAATGGCCGTTCTTCCCCGCCAACTTTAGTTCTGTACTTAACACGTCTTCTCTCATGAGTCGAAAGAGACGCCAACCAAACCGGACAAGGCAATCCTGGACGGCGCGTGGATGCGCCCCAGGTCGGAGAAGTGAAGTGAGCCTGGCTCAAGAAGTCGGATGTACCCACGAAAGAGAAGTAACGCTGATGAGGAGAAAAATATGGACTTTGGTGCAAGTGTTCGAAAACTAACGCTGGGCGCTCTTACCGTCTCCAGTTTCTTGGCGGCGGGCGGCAGTGCAATAGCGCAAGCACAAACAAACACGTCGAAACAGCCCAACATCGTGATCATCTGGGGCGATGACATCGGTCAGACAGATGTCAGCGCCTATTCGATGGGAGTGATGGGCTTCCACACGCCCAACATCGATCGTGTCGCCAAAGAGGGCATGATTTTCACCGACTACTATGCGGAGCAAAGCTGTACCGCAGGCCGGGCGTCGTTCATCACCGGCCAATCGGGTTTGCGCACGGGCTTGACCAAGGTTGGTTTGCCAGGAGCTGCTGTAGGACTACAAAAGGAAGATCCGACAATCGCGGAGCTGCTAAAAGCGCGAGGCTATGCGACCGGCCAGTTCGGCAAGAACCATCTGGGCGACCGTAACGAATATCTGCCCACCGTGCACGGCTTTGACGAGTTTTACGGCAATCTGTACCACTTGAATGCCGAAGAGGAGCCTGAACTACCCGACTACCCGAAAGACCCAGCGTTCCGTGCGAAGTACGGACCGCGCGGCGTGCTGGACTGCAAGGCTTCTACCACGGACGATCAGACTGTCGATCCTCGCTTCGGCAAGGTGGGCAAGCAGGTGTGCACGGACACCGGCCCTCTGACCAAGAAGCGGATGGAGACAATCGATGATGACGTCGCTGCCCGGGCCGCGGACTTCATCCAGCGGATGAACAAGGCCGGGAAGCCAGCCTTTGTCTGGGTGAACTTCTCTCATATGCACTTCCGTACCCACACCAAGCCGGAGAGCATTGGCCAGTCCGGCCGCTGGCAGAGTCCTTACCACGACGCCATGATCGACCACGACAAGAATGTCGGCACGGTTCTCAAGGCACTCGATGACCTGGGCATCGCAGATAACACCTTCGTCATGTACAGCACCGACAACGGTCCGCACATGAACTCTTGGCCGGACGCAGCGATGACACCGTTCCGCAGCGAGAAGAACTCGAACTGGGAAGGGGCCTACAGGGTTCCGGCGATGGTCCGCTGGCCGGGTCACATTAAGCCGGGCAGCGTGTCGAACGAGATCGTTGCTCACCTCGACTGGCTACCGACGTTTGTTGCCATGGCCGGCGACCCGCAGATAAAGGACGAGCTGCTCAAGGGCTACAAGGTTGGAGACATGACCTACAAGGTCCATCTGGACGGTGACAACCTTGTCCCCTACCTCACCGGCCAAGTCGCGAAGAGCCCGCGCGAATCGTTCCTATACATCAACGACGACCAGCAATTGGTCGCCCTGCGGTATGACAACTGGAAGCTTGTGTTCATGGAGCAGCGGGCCGAGGGAACGATGCTTATCTGGTCGAACCCGTTCACCACGTTGCGCATCCCGTTGATGTTCAACCTTCGCATGGACCCGTACGAGCGAGCCGACGTCACTTCGAACACCTATTACGACTAGCTGCTGGATCATGCCTTCCTGCTAGTCCCTGCGCAGGCGTATGTGGGCGATTTCCTGATGACCTTCAAGGACTACCCGCAGCGGCAAAAGGCCTCCAGCTTCAACATGGATGAGGTACTTGTGAAGCTGAAAGAGGGCGAGGGGTCGAAGTAATTAACGCAACTGCATGTGGGCAGGCTCGCTTAGCGGGCCTGATCCACTCGTCATTTTTGCAGATGACCCGGCGGCTTTGAACACCGGCGGCGGGAACGTGAAGTGCACCACAAACCAATGAAATATAGATTGGAAGCAATAATGAAAACAACACGCAAAGATATCCTCGCCACCGCCGCGCTCGTCGGAATGTTGGCATTGGCGACGACTGGAGTATTGGCCCAGGTCATCGACACTCGCATTGGCAAAATAGAGACCGTCAACGGCTTTCCGACAGCCGAAGCAGCGCAGAAGCTATTCGATGAGAGCGACTTTCAGCGTGCGACCCAGAGTTATCTGTGGGCCTTGCCCGCAGTTGGGTTCCACGGCCTGCATCTCTCCCACCTCAATACCTTCGGTGCCAAGGATGGCCAGGTCGTCCTTTACGTCTCGCTCAAAGATAAGGCCGGCATGCTAACGCCGAACTTGACGACCATCTACGCGATGAGCTTCTGGAACCTTGCCAAGCAGGGCCCGCTAGTCATCATTGTGCCTGCCGGCGCCTCTGCGGGCGGAGTGCTTGATGTATGGCAGCGGCCGATCACCGATGTCGGGCAGACCGGCCCGGATAAGGGACAGGGCGGCAAGTATCTGATCCTGCCTCCCGGAGGGCCAGACATCGTGAACCCCGAGTTCATCGTGCGGCGCTCGCCCACCAACCAGGTCTGGTTCGCGACACGCGGCCTAGGGGCCGATCCGGCTGCCGCGGAAGCTACCGTCCGCAAGTACCAGCTTTACGCCTATGACGAGCGTCCTCGCCCTCCGGCGACGAAATTCATTCCGGTTGGCGGCAAGGACTGGAGCTCCGAGCAACCAAGGGACCTGAAGTATTGGCAATACCTTCACGATGTGCTTGCAGAAGAGGAAGCGGAGGAACGCGACCGTTTCTTCTATGGCATGTTGCTGAGCCTTGGGATCGAGCAAGGCAAGCCATTTAACCCCGACGAGAGACTGAAAAAGATCCTTACAGAAGCGGCGATTACCGGCGATTTGCTAGGCCGCCTCACGGCCTATTCAAAAAGGGTCGAAGGCACCGAAGTCTGGCAGGGGAAGCACTGGGAGTTTGCCAATATGGTCGAGCTTGACCAGAACTTCAAAGGCTATGGCCAGATCGACGAGCGCGCATCCTGGTTCTATGAAGCGATTGGCAACACCGTTGGCATGCAGGGCCGCACTCTGGGCTTCGGGCAACTCTATCTCGAGGCGCAGAAAGACAATACAGGCGCATGGCTCGATGGTGGCAAGAACTACCATCTGCGCGTGCCGCCAACCCCCCCTGTCGAGCAGTTCTGGTCGTTCACGATCTACGACAATCTGACACGCGGCCCGATGATTACTCCGCAAGGTGCGGCTGATATTTCATCGCGCACGAAAGGGCTCGTGATGAATGCCGATGGTTCAGTCGATCTGTATTTCGGTCCGCAAAAACCGCCAGGATCGAACGCTAACTACGTGATGACCATGCCGGGAAAAGGCTGGTTCACCTACTTCCGTTTCTACGGGCCGAAAGAGGCGTATTTCGACAGGTCATGGCAATTGCCTGATCTGCAACAAGTGAAATAAGCAAGAGACCACGTGCGGTAAGGGACTTATTCATGAAAACTACAGGTCGACAGACCTTCGTCGTCACGGCGCTACTCTGCGCGATGGCTATGGGTGTACTTACAACGATGGCGCTCGCTCAAGCAACCCAAACCGGCGGCGTGACCGCAATCGACATCCTGCTAAACCCGGACACAACCATGATGAAGCGCTCGGACGCCGTGAACGCCCGTCTGCGTTCGGTCTACCCGAAAGGCTTCGCGCTCGATGACACCCACCGTCCACACATCACGTTGTTGCAACGCTTCGTGCGAACCGGGGATCTGGACCAGGTGTATGCCGCCGCCAACAAAGTACTCGCGGCTGTGAAAGCCAGCGACCTCCAGTTGAAGGCGATCAAGTATTACTACATCCCGACCGGCGACCTTGGGCTTTCCGGCATTGTCGCGGAGCCTACGCCAAAGTTGCTCACCCTCCAGCAGGACCTGATTGACGCTGTGGCCCCGTTCACGGTGCCGACTGGCACGGCCGGGGCGTTCTTCACCACGCCTAAAGAGCCCAACATCCAACCGGCGTTGATTACCTACGTCGCGGCGTTCGTGCCGGAGTCTACGGGCGCGAACTTTAATCCGCACGTCACCACGGGTCTGGCACCCAAAGAGTATCTGGACAAAATGCTGGCCCAACCGTTTGAGGCTTTCACCTTCGCACCAGCGGGCGCCTCCGTCTATCAGCTCGGTGATTTCGGGACGGCGTCGAAGAAGCTTAAGGATTTGGATTTGAAGCGTTGAGTCACGGAACCATGAAAACCAAATCCTAACCTTGGGGGTGCCCCGGGTCTCGCGGTTTTCGAGACCTGGGGGGTTTCATCGATTATTGGCGGGTGTGCTCGCAAATCCCATCGCGATAAAACAACCATGTCTGGGTTGTAGTTTGCGTAGTTTGCCCAGGTCTCGAAAGGCGCGAGACCTGGGGCACCGGGCAGACAGCGCGATTCCTGCGACGGAGCGCAGGTTCTTGTGTCAGACGGAAGCTTATGCGCACCCTGAAACACGCCTGATTATTGGCACAGAAAAGCGGCGGCCAAGGCCACCGCTCTCTGGGAAGGAATGTCGTGATCTTTAGCGCGCGTTCGTTGTCGCAACCGGTGTAGAAACGGGAGCCGCGCTCTGCGCCATGGCGGGTGCTGGGGCATCGGTGTCGTCCGGAGCGGGTGCCACAGCAGCCGACGGCGCTGGCGTCGCAGCCGAGTCGGTAACCTGCGTTGTCGCGGGGCTCGCCGCTGGAGTTGTGGTCGTCGCCGCAGTCGTCGGAGCCGGGGTCACCGCTGCCGTCGTAACCGGAGACGCTGCTGGCTGGGTTACCTGCGCAGCCGGAGCGTCCGCTGCCGGCGCCACAAACGGCTTTGGTGTTGGAGCGTACTTCTCCACCGTCTTCAACAGGAGCTCGGCGTCCTGCGGAACCGGCACTTGCCCATTCAGCAGGCCGTAATAGCTCCAATCCTTTCCATAGAAAGCCTGGGTGTCGGCCTGGTCCTGTTTGATGACTCCGCCGCTGAGCGATACGCCGAGAAAAAGCCCGCGCGAGCGCGAGTACGTCAGCACCTGCGCGCGCAAAGTCAGATCGGTCATCGCCTGAGCGTCACGGCCAACCGGGCCGGCAGCGGCGGAAGCGTCTGCGCCCAGTTTGAACTTGCTATGCAGAAGGTGCTGCATGCCGTCGACGGTGCGCACGATCAACACCAGGTCAGACGCCTGGCCACCCGCCTGAAATCCGAAGCTGCCACCTGTCAGCTTAAAGAATGCGGGAGCGCTCCAGCCGTGCTCGGTGCGGCACGTTGCCACCCCTTTGCCGTAGTTGGCGCCGACAAGGAAGCTCGCCTTCAGTGCCGACGGCATGATGGCGATGCACTTCGCTCCCGACATGATGCTGTCGGGAATCGCCCGATCGGGTGCGGACATGATCTGGCTCAGGATGGTACTGGCTGACTGGAGGCGGTCCAGATCGGCATCGCGCCGCTCCGACGCAAGGGCCAAGCCGGCCATCGCAAACAACGCCACCATTGCTACGGCAATCTTTTTCATCGCAGGACTCCAGGAAGGAACATTCCCTCAGGCTGGTCTTTACCAGTCGAGTTCATCTTAGAGCGTTTGATGGGGAGTCCGTGCCGGAAGAAAGCAATTGGCTGGTTACTCTTTAGTGTCCCTGCTGAGTGGTCAGGGCCCCTCGGAGCAACCAGCCAAAAGGTCTGTAACTCGCTCGTCACCGCTAAAAAACGAAGGGTTGGAAGAGGAGACCCTCGTAACCTCCTCCAACCCTTTCTCCCAGGTTCTGTGGTAGGTGAATGCAGTATGTCCTAGGCAGGTAATCAGCGCAAGATAACGAAAGTACAATAGGAGTAACTGTACTTTAGTAACCGAACGATCGTTCGGTAACCTGAGGAGGTTTTGCGCCTATTCAAATGATCGCGGAGGTTTTCGCGCTGCGTGGCGCAGGTGGAGCACTTCGATCAGACCCTTATTTTCGCGGATCTGGTAATACACCAGGATTGGACTATGGAACACCTTGCGTACTTGTGAACGTTTCCGGATGGCAGCGCCCATGCGGGGAAAGCGAGTGAGCAAGTCCAGGTGGTCAAGCAGGCTGCTGCCGAAGCGCTGCGCTGCCTCGGGATCATCCTCAGCAACGTAACCGATGATCTCTGAGAGATCGTTCAACGCCCTTTGCGTGTACTGGAGGCGGAAATCCACTGGGGCAGGAGCTTTCTTACTTCTTCAGTGGGAATGGTGCGACCAGCCGCGGCGTCCTTAACCCCCTCGTCGATCGCGGCGAGAGTTTCCTCGTCTTCATCGTCGAGGATCGGGACGCTATCCTCCAGGTCAAATTTCTTCACCTTCGCCATAACGTGATGGTAGCTCTCGACATTGTTGGATGCAACTGGATTGTCGGCGCATCCGCTTTGGGTGCATCGGGTAGGCGTACCCGCTCCTCATTGCGCCCCCCTCGCTCTTCCCTTTACTATCGCCCTGCGTGCCTTTGCCCAAAGAAAATCCTGACCGTATCGTCTCCGCCGTTCCGCTCGACGACGACTCGTCCTTCGAGCTCAAGCTGCGCCCGCAGCGGCTGCGCGAGTTCATCGGCCAGAACAAGGTTAAGGACAACCTCGAGATCGCCATCCAGGCCGCCAAGTCGCGCGGCGAGGCGCTCGACCACGTGCTGCTCTACGGCCCGCCGGGGTTGGGCAAGACAACCCTCGCCAACATCATCGCCAACGAATTGGGCGTCGCCTTCCAGCAAACTTCCGGCCCGACGCTCCAGATCAAGGGCGACTTGACGGCCATCCTCACCAACCTGCGCGACAAGCAGGTGCTGTTCATCGACGAAGTCCACCGCCTGCAGCCCGCGCTGGAGGAGTTGCTCTACTCGGCGCTGGAGGACTACAAGCTCGACATCATCATCGGCCAAGGCCCATCGGCGCGCACTCACACCATCGAGGTGCGGCCGTTCACCTTCATTGGCGCAACCACGCGCGCTGGTCTGCTCTCGGCGCCGCTGCGCTCGCGCTTCGGCATCGTCCTGCGGCTGGAGTTTTACACCCACGACGACCTCAAGGTGATCCTTCAGCGCTCCGCGGAGATTCTCGGCGTCGAGATCGACGAGGCTGGCGCGGTCGAGATCGCCACGCGCTGCCGCGGTACGCCGCGCATCGCCAACCGCCTGCTGCGACGCGTCCGCGACTACGCCCAAGTGAAGGGCAAGGGCAACATCGACAAGTCAACTGCACAAAAGGCGCTGGAGATGCTGGAGGTCGACCGCTACGGCTTCGACGAAATCGACCGCAAGCTCTTGCTCACCATCATCGACAAGTATCGGGGCGGCCCGGTCGGGCTAAACACGCTAGCGGCATCGCTAGCCGAGGAGGCCGACGCGATCGAAGAAATCTACGAGCCATTTCTGATGCAGATCGGCTTCCTCGACCGCACTCCGCGCGGCCGTGTAGCAACACATCTGGCCTATGAGCACTTCGGTATCAAGCGACCACGGACGAACGCGACTGGGCAGGAGAACTTGTTCTAGTTCCCGCCTTTCGCAATTCGCTCTTCGTCAGAGTTGATTTGCCTCAAACTAGCCGCGCCAGCGGCGGCTATGAAGTTAGCCCGGGGTGTCAGCCCCGGGTCCAGTTAGAAATTGCCCCGAGCCGCGTAGCGGCGACAGGGTTATGACACGAACACCCTGGGGACGACACAGACTTTAAAGCCCCGCTCTTCCGCCGCTCTGGCGAAGAGCGAAAAGCGTCCCAAGAGTCCAACTGGCGCAGTCCCGCGTCTAATCGGTACGCTATCATTGATACGCTACAAGCAAGGAGATTTCTGAATGGCCGACCTGATGAGAACATCCAACCCCGCCCTGCGTGGTGCTTTCGGCTCCGGCGATGTCGCCTACGGCGCCGAGACCATGACCATATCGGGCGCGGTCAACAAAACCGGGATACTGATTATCCTGTGCGTTGCCACAGCAGCGTGGACCTGGAACCGTTTCTTTGGCGCGCTGGCCACCTCTCCTGAAGACGCGATGGCGTCGGTGGCGTTGCCGGCAATGGTAGGCGGCATCGGCGGCTTCATCGTCGCCATGGTCACCATCTTCAAGAAGGAATGGGCAGGCGTAACCGCGCCCATCTACGCGCTGCTGGAAGGCCTGGTGCTAGGCGGAGTCTCGGCGATGATGGAAATGCGCTTCCACGGTATCGCCATCCAGGCGGTCGCGCTCACCTTCGGAACTCTGGTCGCAATGTTGATCGCCTATCGCACCGGCCTCATCAAGGTCACCGACAGGATGCGGCTCGGCATCGTCGCCGCCACCGGCGGCATCGCCGTCTTCTACTTCCTGCAATTCATTCTGGGATTCTTCGGCGTGCATTTCACGACGATCAACGGCTCCGGGCCCGTCGGCATCGGTTTCAGCCTGCTGGTGGTGGGCATCGCGGCGCTGAATCTCGTGCTCGATTTCGATCTGATCGAAAGCGGCGCCAACATGGGTGCTCCCAAATACATGGAGTGGTACAGCGCCTTCGCGCTGATGATCACGCTGATCTGGTTGTATTTCGAGATCCTGCGATTGCTGTCGAAGGCGCGCAGCCGGTAGTAGGAAGCCGTCAGCCGTCAGCAAAGCCACTGTTCGCTATTAGCTTTTCGCCAGAGGTAATGATGCGCTCTCTGTCATGCCGAGCGAGGATACGCTCAGAATGACTCAGAACTCCCATACTTTGGCGAAAAGCGAAAGGCGACCCCGCTGACAGATGGATTGCCACTTACCGTTTTAGCTGACGGCTGACAGCTCTTTCAGTTAGCCGCGTGTCCGCTCAAGTCCGCCGCGCGCTCCCGGGCCCGACTGGCATCCGCCTCGCGTCCTTGCAGTTCGTATAAGTGCGCCAGCCGCCGCCATGGCTGAGGCACATTGGGCTGAAGCTTAGCTGCCTCTTCCTGATAGGCGGTCGCCTTCTCCAGATTGCCTAGCGCATTCCATGCCGCGGATTGGCCCTGCGCAACTTTGAATTCGAAGAAGCCATTGTCCGCGGCTCTCAGCGCGCCGGGCGTGCTGCGGGCCGCTCCATCAAACGCCCTCAGCGCGTTCTCCGGCTGATTCAGGCTGAGATACAAGTAGCCCAGGTCATCCAGCGTCAAGTACGGCCTGGGCGAGAATTGCGCCTCGTGTTCCATTGCCTCCGTCCCCGCCAGCATTCGCCCACGCTGCAGGTAGGAGTGCGCCAGCGCGCTCCAGGTATCGGCGCTCGGCTCCAGTTTGATCGCCAGCAGATATTCCTGTTCGGATTCGTCCATCCGTCCCATGGCAAACAGAAGGTCGGCGTAATTGCGATGCAGGAAAGCCGAGTCAGGAAAGATGGCAAACGCCTTCTGGTAGGCGTTCAGCGCCTCCGGATTGCGGCCCAGGACGGCCAGCGTGATGGCAGCATTGCTCCACGTGTTGAAGGCTTCCGCGTGACTCTCGTTCGCAGACGGCGCGGGCAGTGGCGCGGTTGCGCAATCCACCGGGAATCGTTGGATCACTTCTTCGTTCTCAGGCGACTGGCGCACAAACACAGCCGACTTTTCATCCAGATAAACCGGACGCCACATGGTGCTCTTGCATAGGCCTCGCAACAGGGCAGGCTTCAGTCCGTCATAGCGTGCCAGTGCGATGATGACGGTGTTGATGTTGTAGCGGCTTGCCTCGTCTTGCCACGTCGCAGAATCGGGAGAGCCGAACATCAATTCGCTCTGACGCGCCAGCCGTGGAGGCCCGTACAACGTGTCGCGGCCGTCGATGTACACGCCGCGCTCCGGGCCAAGCCTCCAGGCTAGAAATCCGCCGGCAGCATAGGTGTTGAGAATCTCGCCCGGCAACTTCTGTTGCGCGGTGAATTCCGCCGCGCGTTCGGGAAACCACGAGCACAGTCCTGCGCCGAATACAGCTTCATCGGCCGACGAATAATAGTGTCGATTGGTCACTAGATCGAACGAACGCACTCCAGCCAGCACTGCAAGGCATGCGGCCGCGGCTCCGGCGACCAACCGGCGCGTGTGTGCCGGGCGAATCTTCTGGCCCAGTCCGGACAGTACCCACGCTAATTCCGGCCCGCCGACGATAACTAACACGCAGGCGAACAACGCTCCCATGCGGACGGCATGCATCGCCGGATACATTGCTCCCAACAAGAGCACAGCCGTCGCCCAGTGCCCGCGCAGCAACGCCGCCGCGGCTGCCACAAGGGCAATGGCCAGCAACACGTAAATTGTGCTCGTGGTTTGCCGCAGTAAAAGCGATCGGCTGACGGTCGCCCAGTTTACCGGTACCGGCGCCCACTCGTTGATCCAGAGTTGCTGCTGAGCATTGGCGCGTTGTTGCACCATCAGAGCGTGATAGACGCCCCAGCCCCACGGATTTACCAGCGTCGCCACTACCGTCGTCACCAGCCAGACTGAGGCACGACGCAGCCGGTGCAGCGCAGCAAGGCGTCGCTCGACTCCGAAGACCGTTTCCAGCAACTCCACGGCGACATAGGCCAGGATCAGTCCGAGTTCCGAGATAAAGCCGAAGTGAAGATTCACCCAAGCCAGCATCAGCAGCGGCAACAGCCACAGGCGAGCTTTTCCCGTCTGGTAGTTCTCCCATAGGAGCGATAGGAACGCCGCAAACAGCACCACCGTAAACATGTCGGCGCGCGGTGTGGTGCGGGCCGCAATCAGTGGCACGGCCAGAATGGCGATGGCCGCGCCGGCTGCCGAACTGCGGCGTAACAGCAACGCAACACTGCCAACGCAAGCTGCTGCGCCGATCCATGAAATCAGCGCATAGCCTCCCACCAGATACGCCAGGTAGAAAATCATCCCCGCGCCGATGGGATATGTCCACGGTTTCCCCTGCATGGTGTACGACAACACATCCACCGCTGGGACATGATGGTGCTGAATCACCCAGCGCGCAGTTGCCATCTGCCAGCCGAGATCGAAATCCTGCACCGTCCGCAACCCAGCCAGAAATGCGTACGCCAATGCAATAGCAGCCAGGATCAGATACAGCCGCCGCGGGAAAGAGCCTTCGCCCGCGGAGAGCTTTTGTTGATCAGGATTTGCGACTGCAAGGGAGGGAGTCATGGCCGGATGGGTGGAATCCTAGCACAAACGCTTTGGCGGAAAGCTCCAGCAGCGACGCGCCGCAGATCGCTGCTTTGCTTCAACCAAGCACCACCCGCAAACAACCGCAGACACTGCGCGGTATATTTGAAACATTGCTTTGCCCCGAAGACCATATGACACTTCGATCCAACTCCGGCAAAATCCAGCTACGATGCTGGGTGCTGGCAGCGTTCGTCCTTATTGCGGCGGTAATTGTCCATCCCGTTCGTTGGGACCCGCATATGCGGCTCAGCAGGACCGGCGTTGAAGGGCTGGAGTTGGGTGCCTCGATTGCCTTGCACGGAAGCTTTTCCGATCCATTTTCCACCCTTGCCACCGGGCCCTCAGCCCATGAAACACCAGGATATCCGGCGTTGGCTGCGGTCATCATCGACCTTTTCGGAGTCGGGCCGGAAGGCGACTACGCCTTGCATTGGGTCACCAAGATAGCGGTTGCGATGCAACTCGCTCTGCTCCCGGTTCTGGCAGAATACTGGGGCTTGAATGCCTTAACCGGCGTCTTGGCCGCGGCTGTCTGGTTATTTGCCGGCTTTCCGCTGCTCCCTTGGGAAGGTGATTTTGCCAGCCTGCTCATCGTAATTCTGGGC
Organism: Candidatus Korobacteraceae bacterium; assembly: GCA_049511915.1. GTDB lineage: Bacteria > Acidobacteriota > Terriglobia > Terriglobales > Acidobacteriaceae > Bog-257. The sequence continues at coordinate 18,365 of JBEKXQ010000055.1, read as the reverse complement.
TTCCCCATGTATAGAGCTTTTCGCAACCAACTTTCTCCGTCCATGATTGCGGCCACTGGAATCGTTTGGGGACTGCTGCTGCTACTCACACCAACGCCACTATTTGTACTTGGCCTCTGGCTGATTGGACTAATGCTGAATTCTCCGCAGTCCCGGCGCCAGATCGCGCTGCTCGCGATCATTCCTCTGGTCATGGTGCTGCCATGGTTAGTACGAAATTACCTGGTGTTTCATAAACCGATATTCCTGCGCGACAACCTGGGGCTTGAGCTTTCCCTCTCCAACAACGACTGCGCAAAGTTCTCATACGCTCTAAATGCCGGACCCGAAGGATGCTTCTCGAACAGTCATCCAAACTACAGCTACCGGGAAGCACGACGAGTCGCATCCATGGGCGAGCCCGAATATTATCAACTCCGTCTCCGTGAAGCGTTGAATTGGATCAATCACAACCGTGCTCGCTTTGTCAGCCTGACGTCGGAGAGGTTCGTGGCTTTCTGGTTTCCCTATGCCACCGGCAACTTGCGGCACCTCGGTCGTCCCTCGCGAGACAACTGGATTACCATTGCCTGCACGCTCCTCAGCATTCCCGGTTTGATCCTGATCTGGAGGATTGACCGCGTGGCCGCCGGGCTCTTGGGGTTATGGTTGATCTTCTTTCCACCGATCTACTATCTGGTGCAGTTCGAAGCTCGCTATCGCCACCCCATCCTGTGGGCAACTTTCTTGCCGGCAAGCTATGTGTTCACCGTGCTTTTCTCGTTCATTGCAGATAAGATAGCGAGCCTCGCTCATGCCAGAAAGCTGACGACTGATAGCTGAGTGTGGCTAGTGACGGAAGTGCCGCACCCCGGTCAGCACCATCGCCAGACCAAGTCGATTCGCCGCGTCAATCACTTCCTGATCGCGCACCGAGCCGCCGGGCTGGATGATCGCGGTCGCTCCTGCCTTGGCGATCTCCTCCACACCATCGGGAAACGGAAAGAAAGCGTCCGACGCCGCAACCGAGCCTTTGATCCCGAGCACGGACTTCATCGCGCCGATCTTCGCAGAATCCACGCGGCTCATCTGGCCCGCGCCCACGCCCGTGCTCTGACCGTTGCGCGCATAGAGAATCGCGTTCGACTTCACGTGCTTGCAGACCTTCCATGCGAACAGCAGGTCGCGCATCTCCTGCTCTGTCGGCTTGCGTTCGCTAACGATTTTAAGGTCGGCTTCGCTGAGCGGCCGCACATCGTCATCCTGAAGCAGAACGCCGCCGGAGACATTCTTCAGCACCCACTTCTGCTGCATGGGAACAATTTCCACCAGCCGCAGATTCTTTTTGGTAGCAAGAATCTCGCGCGCTGCGCTGTCGAATCCCGGCGCGGCGATTGCCTCGACGAACAACTTTGCCATTTCTGTCGCGGTCTCGCGATCAATCGGGCGATTGACGCCGATCACGCCGCCGAAAGCCGACACCGGATCGCACTCCAGCGCGCGCTTGTAGGCTTCGGCCAGCGTCGTTGCCACCGCCGTTCCGCAGGGATTGGTGTGCTTGATGATCGCGCAGACGGGTTCCTCGAACTCCTGCGCCAGGTCCCATGCTGCTTGCAGATCGACGATGTTGTTGTAACTCAGTTCCTTGCCCTGGAGCTGCTTGCCATTGGCAACGCCTTTGCCCGAGCCGTCGGAATACAGCGCGGCCTTCTGATGCGGATTCTCGCCATAGCGCAGATCAAATGCCTTGCGGAAGCTGAGACGCAGAGTCTCGGGGAAACCATCAGCACCGCTGAGCTCGAACTTACCCGCATCGCCCTCAGGCGCGCCGATCCGCTCCAGCGTGGACGCAATCGCCGAATCGTACGCCGCCGTGGTCGCAAAGGCCCGCTGCGCCAGGCCCCACTTCGTGTTCAGCGACAGCGATCCGCCGCTGCTTTCCATCTCCTTGGCGATGGCATCGTAGTCTGACGGCGATGTCACGATGGCAACGTCCTGGAAATTCTTTGCCGCCGAGCGCACCATCGAAGGCCCGCCGATGTCGATGTTCTCAATGATGTCTTCAAACTCCGCGCCGGGTTTGCCTGCGGTTTTCTCGAAAGCGTAGAGGTTCACCACCACCATGTCGATGGGCTCAATGCCGTGCTCGCTGACTGCGGCGCGATGTTCCGCCTTGCCGCGTACGTGCAGGATGCCGCCATGCACCTTGGGGTGAAGCGTCTTCACGCGGCCATCCAGCATCTCGGGAAAACCAGTGAGATCGGAGATGTCCTTCACCGCGATGCCGGAATCGCGCAGCAGCTTAGCCGTGCCTCCGGTGGAGACCAGCTCGACGTCCATCTTTGCCAGGCTGCGCGCAAATTCCACCAGCCCTGTCTTATCGGTAACGCTTAAGATTGCCCTTTGAATTTTTCCCATGAATTTCCTTTCCCACGCGCCCTGCCGTCTGCGATTACGCCCCCCTGCACCGAAATGCTCAACGTTGACGGAGGCTCTCTTCCAGAATAGCGCATCCCCCAATGCCCTGATTTTGCATCTAATTTCTACGCATGACGAAGAACCGCATTGCCATTGTGATCGCCGACGATCACGCCATCCTGCGCGAGTCGCTGACTGCCCTGCTGCAGTCGCAACCCGACTTCGAGGTTGTGGGCGCTGCCGCCAACGGCGAGGAAGCGGTGCGGCTGGTACAGCAACATAACCCGCAGGTGCTGGTGCTGGACCTGTTCATGCCGGAGGGCGACGGCTTTGATGTTTTGCGCACTCTGCAGCAGGCCGGCGACCGGATTGCATCGGTCATCCTCACCGGCTCCGAGAGCCAGAACGATTACCTTCAGGTGGTGCGGCTCGGCGCGCGCGGCCTGGTTTTGAAGGCCGACGATCCGGAGAAGCTGTTTGCTGCCATCCGGGCAGTCGCCGACGGCGATCTCGCGTTCTCGGATGAGATTGCCAGCAGCGTGCTCGACGCCATGGTCTCCAATCGGCCCCCGGCGCCAAGTTCCATGGTGCGTCTCTCCGAACGCGAGCGACAGATCTCTTATATGGTGGCGCGAGGAATGAAGAACCGGGACATCGCCGTCGAACTCAATATCAGTGAGAATACCGTGAAGCGGCATCTGCAGAGCATCTTCTCGAAGACTGGTTCTCGTGATCGCCTGGAGTTGGCAGTGCTGGCGCTGGGCGAAATCGGAAAAGCGGCCTGATCGTCGTTTGTCCCATGATTGGCCTTGTGTCAGGGCACGAGTTTACTCGTGCCGAACAAGCCCCACACAATGGCTGGTGGCTTTAGCCACTGAATGCTAGAGAAGGCTATTGCGCGGTCTCACTTGCCGGCGGTCGCGGCCATTTTCTTGACCATCGCAATCACCAGCTTGCGGTCGCTGTCGTTCAGGTTGGGCGAGTAGCGGCGAATCTGCGTCAGGAAGCGCACCTCATCTTCAGCCAATTGCGGAGTTGCTTTGCTCCCATTGTCGCTGGCGCCGTCGGTAAAAAATCTGGACAGCGGAAGGTCCATTGCCGTCGCAATTCTGGCCAGCGTATCCAGGGAGGGAATGGTGTGTCCATTCTCCACCCGCGAGAGATAACAGCGCAGCAGACCGGTGCGCTTTTCGATGTCACCTTGCGACATACTTTTCTGCAGGCGGAAATTCCGAATCGTCTCGCCGATGTTCATGAGGGGTTTTCGTCCTGTGAGGGAGTGGCCATGGGGTTGACTGCATAGTAACCATTGCCGGGAAGGCTGGCAAGTGAATTCTCGCCCAAACGAAATTGAGCGCAACTGACAACGCTTTTAAATCAACGGCAATTCCATATAAATCAACTCTTCCACTGCTTCCAGCGGATCGGGACTGACTTCCCGAAAACCAAGCTTGCGGTACATCTCCACCGCTGCCGGCATTGTCGGCGGATGAGAATCGAGCCGCATCGACGAATAGCCCAGACGCCGCGCCTCCAGCAGCAATCGCTCCACCAGCTTTTTCCCCAGCTTGTCGCCGCGAAATGCCGGACGTACATAAAGCCGCTTCATCTCGCATCTCCCCTCGAGCGGGAACGGACGCAGCCCGACACATCCCACCGGCTGACCTATGACCATCGCCAGCAACAAGGTTCCTTGCGGCGCAGAATACACGCCGGGCAGTCCGGCGATTTCAGCATCGAACGCGCGAAAGCAATATTCCACCGGCAACTGCGCGCGATACTCCCCAAAAAGGTTTCGCACTTGCTCAATCTGCTCGGGCGTTGTGGCTTCAACGATCTCGCTCATGCTGCACTAATCTTGCCGAGCTATCCCAATTCGAGGTTGATGTATCCCCATCTCGGGTGAGCGCGCCTTCAGGCGTGCATCAACGATCAATGTTTATCAATCCGGCTTCAGCCGCTAAGGTAAATCCCCGCGAAGAGTTACCTCAGTGGCTAAAGCCAGCCTCGAGAATCTTCGGTTCTTATGCACGCCTGAAAGGCGTGCTCCACCCGGAGATGCCACAACTTTCAATCTGTCCTACCCCATCAGAATCCCACCATTCACGTTCAGCACATGCCCGGTAACATAGCCGGCTTCCTCTGACGCCAGAAACTTGACGGCGTGGGCCACGTCCATATCGCTGCCTGCCCGCCCCAGCGGAATGTTCTTCAGGATGTTCTCTTTCAACTCCGCCGGAAGGACCTCGGTCATCGCCGTCTCGATGAAGCCCGGCGCAACTGCGTTGACGGTGATGTTGCGCGATCCAACCTCGCGCGCCACCGACATGGTAAGTCCGATCAACCCCGCCTTCGACGATGAGTAATTGGCCTGCCCTGCCTGGCCGATCTGCCCGAAGATGCTGGTCACATTGATGATTCGCCCCCAGCGCTGCTTCAGCATGGAGCCGATCACGGCCTGTATCAGCAGATATGGCGCGGTCAGATTGGTAGCGATGACATCGTCCCAGTCGGCGCGCTTCATGCGCATGACGAGTTGATCGCGGGTGATGCCGGCATTGTTGACCAGGATGTCGATTTTGCCGAAGCGCGCAATCACCGCCTTCACGACGGCCTTGATTTCGTCTTCGCTGGTGACGTCGAGCTTGAACGCGGCAGCCTCGCCGCCCTTGCTGTTGATCTCGCCGGCCAGTTGCTCCAGCTTCTCCTGGTTGCGTGCGCACAACGCCAGCTTGGCTCCCGATTCAGCCAGAACCAGCGCGCACGCCCGGCCTATGCCTTGCGACGCTCCCGTAACCAGCGCTACCCGGCCTTCCACTCCTGCCATGAATCCCTCCTGCATGAAGCAAGCTGGATTATAACGACCGCCGGGCATCGGGCAATGCAGGATCTGCGGTTATCAAACGACGACAGACATCAACGGCGTGCGTCCGCCTCACCGCAGCCGCTCGGGTGCCCAGAACAGCACTTTCAGCTCGCTCGAAAAGTACGCCAGATCGGACTGAGCAGGAAGTTGCAGACCCGCGGGTTGCGCCATCGTGTTCACTTCCAGATCAACTACCGCCTCCTGCAAGTCCCACGGCAAGTGGTGAATCTCTCCGCGATAAAGGTGCTTTCTGCTGACCACATAGAGGCAGTACCGCTCGGTGAGGAAGTGCTGAAGCGACCCCGGTCGCGCCTGAAACGTCTGCCGAATGGCCGGCCCGTAAGAACATTTCAGCTCCGCAGGCTTCGGGCCGTGCTGCCGCTTCGAGAGGTAGTCGATCTTCGCTTCGCCTTTACCCTTCACCTTCATCGACGCCTGCCAGTACGGCAACCGATAGAAGACGCGCGCACCCCAGACTGCCGACAGATTGCTGGCATCCAGGCTGAAGAAGTAAATGCCAGGCTTACCGTTATAGCTGACATACGTCCGTACGTTGATCTCGGAAAAAATGCGAGAGCCACGGCAGCGAAGGCACTCCCGGCGGCCGCAGATGGTTGATCCAGAACGGCGTCACCGACACCCAGGCGCGTTGCTCGTAGGTATCCAGCGTTAGAACGTCCGGCACCAGCGCCCGCACCACCTCCGGGGCAAGCGAATAGTGCATAAACAGCAGATCGTTCCAGCGCTGGGTCATGATCCACGGCGCCATGGGCGCGGGCCACGGCCGATGCGCTGTGGCAAACAGGATGGAGTCGGCGCCCACCCACTGGGTGCGAGTATCGGAGGCGAGATCGGCTTCAGGAGGACGTTTGCGTAAGGAATTTATAGGATGTCACCAGTTTTACACGATTCCCACAGCCTGGGCAGTTGCCCGGCTGTTCCGTACCGCATATGATTCACCGCAATGTCACTCGGTTACAGACCAGACGCAGATAACAGCGAAGTTTCCTCCAACCACGAGCCCAGCACCCAAGTCTATGCCGTCCACGGCGCAGACCCCGAAGTGCAGGCCTACGGCATGGCCAAGTATTCGCGCTCAGCGCTCTCCATGCGCGAATCGCTGGCTGAGATCAACGACCAGAAAGCCGAGAAGTTCCTGAATACCTTCTACTTTCAGTACGGCCATCGCAGCATTGCGGATCTTGCGCACATCGCCTTCGCCATCGAGCGGCTGTCGATCCTGGCCGCGACGGTCGCCGTCGATGAGCCGCGCTGGGACGGCCAGGAGCGCTCCACCCGCTATCAGGACTTCCAGAAGAGCGGATACTACGTTCCCGATTTTGGGGACGACGCAGCGGCACGCGTCCTGTATCGGGAAACCGTCGATCACCTCTTCGCCGAGTATCGCCACTTTTCCGAGGAAATGTTTGGCTACCTTCGCGAGCGCACGCCCAAGCCTGCGGAGATGAAGCAGGAGGCTTACGAGCGCACGCTGCGGGCCCGCGCGTTCGATATCTCGCGTTACCTGCTGCCGCTGGCGACGAACACCTCGCTGGGCCAGATCGTCAGCGCGCGCACCCTGGAAAATCAGGTCTCTCGGCTGTTGTCGCACACTCACGCCGAGGTCCGGCATCTGGGTGATCTGTTGCGGCGCGCCGCTCAAGAACCCGCTTACGATGTCAGCCATGCCAAAGCATGGGCATTGCTGGATGAGATTGCGCACGAGTCTCCTGAGCTGGCAGGACGCGCTGGTGAATTCCTGATGCGGCCAATCCGCGTCGCGCCCACGCTGATGAAGTATGCCGAGCCCAACGCCTACGAGATCGAAACCCGGCGCGAACTCAAGGCAGCGGCGAAGGAATTGTTAGCCGGTGTTGCGATTGAGCCGGCCCCGACCGTCGATCTGCTGGACGGCGATCCGCTGGAGGTCGAGCTCGCAGCCACGCTGCTGTATCAGTATTCGCATCATCCCTATCGACAAATTCGCGACGCCGTAAGCGCGCTGCCCGAGGCGCAGCGCGGCGAGATCATCGACATGGGCCTGCGTCATCGCGGCCGTTACGATGAAGTTTCGCGCGCCTTCTGTGCCGGGCAGCAATTCCGCTTCGACATACTAATGGACATTGGCGGCTTCCGCGACATGCATCGCCATCGTCGATGTGTGCAGATTGTGCAGGACTACACCACGGCGCACGGCTACGACGAACCGGTAGAGATCGAATCGGCAGGATTGGCCGAGCGGTATCAGGCTGCGATGGAGCGCGCGCGCGATACCGCCGCGGAGCTTGCGGGCCGCGAGCCGGACACTGCGCAGACCGAGTCCCAGTCAGAAGCCCAGTCGCAATATGTCATCCCGCTGGCCTTCCGCAAGCGCACGCTGTTCAAGATGGACTTGGCCGAAGCGATCTACATCAGTGAGCTGCGTACGGGCGCAGCCGGACATTTCTCCTATCGCAACGTGGCCTACGCGATGTACGAAGCCGTGGCGCAACGCTATCCTTCACTGGCGAAATACTTCCGCGTGACAGATGTGCGCGAGCCCGCAGACCTGCTGAAGCGTTGAGCCCTTGCCGACAAAAGGAATCTGAGTGCGGCTAACCCAGCCGCTAAATTTCATTGACTTCGCGTCCGCATCTCTGAGAAGTTTGGACGCATGCGCGCCACCGCCGTCCACGGAACCGGCATGCTCATCTCTACCTGTTCCAGATGACCTGCACCTGGTTTCGCTAGGAACGGTAAGCAACTGCAGCTATCGCGTCCGTATCGGCGTGCCAGGCCCACTATCAATATGTTGTTGGAGGTTATTGATGTCTGGACGTCGGAACCCGCTTTGCGAGGTATCAATTCGAATGGCCGCCCTGCTACTGGCTGCACTTCTTCTCTGCGTACCGCCCGCAGGTGCCCGAACCCGCAGTAACGACGCCATGCTGCAAGGCACCGTCGTGAGCGGCGGCCATGGATTGGCCTCATACCAGGTTTCGCTCTACGGCAGCTTCATTCAGAGTGGGCCGCCCTGGATGCTGCTGGGCTCAGGGACCACGGACAGCTCCGGCCACTTCACGATCAACTACACCGTGGACGGCTCTTGGAACCAGGACCAGCCAGTCTTGTTCGTCGAGGCCACGCACGGCGCAGCCATGCTGGCCAGCGTCATCGGCATCGGGCTGGACGCGCCCGCCAGTGTTGTGGTCAACGAACTAACAACGGTTGCAACGGCAAACGCATTCGGACAGTTCGTGGGTAGCGCAAGCATCCAGGGCAATTTCTACGGGATGAAGAATGCGGTCAGCATGGCGGCGAACCTTGCCGATCCCGTAACCGGCAATGTGGGCGTTGTCTTGAGCTCTACGCCGAACGGCACGGAAACTTCGACCTATGCCACGTTCAACTCGCTGACCAACGTGGTGGCCAGTTGCGTTGCCGCTGACACAAACTGCGCAGCCCTGATAACCGCGGCCACGCCGGCCGGCCAACCGCCTCCGGCGAACGTGCTCCAGGCGCTCGCCAATGTAGTGAACTACCCGGCTTATCCCGGCTATCCCAACAATAGCCAGGATCCGATCTACATGCTTTCGCAGGTCGAGCCGATCTATCAGCCGGCGCTGGCGCATCGCCCGACGAACTGGCTGCTGTTCCTCAAGATCACCGGCGGCTTCTACAGCCAGCAAAACAGCGACAACCTGATGAATGGGCCGGGTGCCTTCGCCGTCGACGCGCAAGGCTACGTGTGGGCCGACAACAACTACGTGCCGGAGCCGCCCGGCCACTTCGCCTGCGCCGGCACTCGTGTGCTGAAGTTCGCTCCCTCGGGCGCATCCGCTCCCGGCTCGCCGTATTTCGGCGGCGGCATCAGCGGATCCGGCTGGGGCATCTTCGTGGACACGGGCAACAATGTTTGGGTCAGTAATTTCGGCTTCCAGGACCCACCGTGCCAATTCATGCAGAACCGAGCGCCACACAATTCGGTGTCGCAGTTCAGCTCGATCGGCGAGCCCATCTCGCCGTCGCAAGGATTCACCGATGGCAACATGTCGTGGCCGATGGGCGCGGCCTTGGACCGCTCAGGCAACATCTGGATCGCCAACTGCGGCAACGATACGATTACCCGCTATGCCGGCGGAGACCATACCCTCGCCAGCAGCATCGCGCTGGGAGCGTCGGTCTCGCCCAATAATCCGCAGATCAAGCCCTTCGGCGTCGCCGTCGACCTCGCCGGCAATATCTGGATTACCAACAACCGCAGCAGCACCGTCACCATTCTCTCGCCCGACGGGCGGGTGATTAAGACTATCCCCAGTGTTTACCAAGGCAAGACGATCATAACTCACCCCATCGGTAACGCGCCCGACATCGAGGGCAACATGTGGGTAGCCAACTCCGACTACCTGGATGCGCCCTGCCCGACCAAGAACATGCGCGGTCCGGCGATGAATCCCTCGATCACCATGTTCCAGATGAGCACGCAGGAGCCCTATCCGGGATCGCCCTTCACTGGCGGCGGAGTGATCCTGCCGTGGGGGCTTCTGGTTGACGGCAAGGACACCGTGTGGGTATTCAACTTCGGCTTCGCAACGATTGAGCACGAGAGGCCCACTCCCACCGCGACCAGTATCAGCCGGTTCTGCGGCTACAACACGACGAAGTGCCCGGCGAACTTTCAAACCGGCCAGCCGATCTCGCCATCGACGGGATACCAGAGTGATGCCTTTGTCCGGATTACCGGGGGCGCAGTCGATCCTTCGGGCAACCTCTGGATGACCGGCAACTGGAAGCTCAACGCCAATCCGTTCCTCAATCCGGGAAGCAACTCCATCGTGATTGCCATTGGAGCCGCAGGGCCTGTGCAAACGCCCGTGATCGGGCCGCCCGTTCCGTTCCAGTAAACCCATCACGCATTCGCGACCTTCCAATGTGTGGGGAGAGAAGCCGAAGCAACATGAAAACAAAATTTCGGACCGCGATGTTGATCATTTCCCTGCTCCTTATCCTGTGTTGTTTGGTGACCGCACCAAAGTCGACGCCGGCTCAAGTGCCGAACAAGAAGGAGGCTGTGGTGACTAGACATGCGACTGGAACATTTGAGGTGAAGTTGGTTCCTCAGGCGCCTGATGACCAATCCAAAACTTCAGGCCTCGGCCGAATGTCCATCGACAAACAGTTCCACGGTGGTCTTGAGGGCAACAGTAAAGGAGAGATGCTGAGCTTCGGCACCGGCGCGAAAGGCTCTTCGGGCGGCTATGTCGCCCTCGAACAGTTCACCGGGACGCTGGATGGCCGTAGTGGCAGCTTCGTACTTCAACATAGTGCGAGTATGACCCGGGGTGTACCGCAACTGACAATTTTCGTCGTGCCCGATTCGGCTACGGGTCAACTGGTCGGGCTCACAGGCAAGATGAACATCACGATCGCCGACGGAAAACATTCGTACGATTTTGAGTATGCGCTGTCGGAAAGTCATTGAAAACTGTGGGAGCAAGATAGGGGATTGTACTGAAGGGTTAATATTGCCAAAGGAACTTCTGAATCGCGCCGTTGGAGAGGATCGCGCCAAAAGCCATTGAAACGCGTCTACGTAACCGGCGTCACAAGTCAATGTGAGACACGAAGGTTCTAGTACTTTCGTTCCGGCATGCTTCGCTATTTCTTCGCTTTTTCAGCTTACCTCAATGTATAATTGCCAACGTCAGTAATCCATGCGCTCTTCATCGCGAATCGCACATTTCACCGCGCCTGCCTCACTGACCCATAGCAATTTATCTCTACCTGTCCTCCCGCGCCGATGCTTCGCCGGGACGGAACAGCCAAGGAGCGGCACTTATGGCGGACGAGAAAACTGAAAAAGGCCGGGCGATCGACCTGGCGCTGTCGCAAATCGAAAAGCAGTTCGGCAAAGGCTCCATCATGAAGTTGGGGAGCAAGGGCGCGGTCGTTCCCATCTCCGTGATTTCCACGGGAGCAATTTCCTTTGACGCCGCTCTCGGTGTCGGCGGCTTCCCGCGCGGCCGCGTGGTCGAGGTCTTCGGGCCCGAGTCTTCCGGCAAGACAACCATCGCTCTGCAGGTGATTGCCGAGGCGCAAAAGCAGGGTGGCATGGCGGCCTTTGTCGACGCCGAGCATGCGCTCGATCCGATCTATGCGGCCAAGCTGGGCGTTGATGTGGACAACCTGCTGGTCTCGCAGCCCGACTATGGCGAGCAGGCGCTGGAGATCGCCGAGGCTTTGGTGCGCTCAGGCGCCATCGACGTGCTGGTGGTGGATTCGGTGGCCGCGCTGGTGCCCAAGGCCGAGCTCGACGGCGAGATGGGCGACAGCCACGTCGGCCTGCAAGCGCGCCTGATGTCGCAGGCCCTCCGCAAGCTCACCGGTATCGTGGCCAAATCGCACACGTGTCTCATCTTTATCAACCAGATTCGCGAAAAGATCGGCGTCATGTTCGGCAATCCGGAAACCACTACCGGTGGCCGCGCGCTGAAGTTCTACTCCTCTGTCCGCATCGACATCCGCCGCATCGGAGCCATCAAAGACGGCGACCAGGTAGTTGGCTCCCGTACCCGGGTGAAGATTGTGAAGAACAAGACTGCTGCTCCGTTCCGCGAGGCCGAATTCGACATGATGTACGGCGAAGGCATCTCGCGGGAGGGTGACCTGATCGATCTGGCGGTGACCCAGAACCTGGTCGAGAAGTCAGGATCGTGGTTCAGCTACAAGGGTGAGCGAGTTGGCCAGGGGCGCGAAAACGCCAAGACGTTCCTGAAAGAGAACAAGGACATCGCGGCGAAGATCGAAGCCGAGGTGCGGAAGGCCCTGGGGTTGATCTCGGTGGCCGACAAGGCGCAAGCTGCAGTCGCCAATGCCGAGGCCTCGCCCGCTGCTCAGCCCAAACCGCCCGCTGGACGGAAGTAACGAAAATCGGCAGACTGTGAGGGACCCGCTTGCTAACGGCGGGTCCTTCGATCGGTCAGCGGGACTGGCCAGCCCAAATCTGTTCCCCGCATTCTTGTTTGCCTGCCGGCGCCGGCCAGAATAAAATCAGGCTGCGTAAATCCCCGTCTCCGAGGGCTCTTGAAGGACATCGTCGCCATCTATCCCGGATCGTTCGATCCCGTCACCAACGGTCACCTGGACCTGATTCACCGGGGGAGCAAACTGTTCGATAAACTGATCGTGGCCATCGCGCGCAACCTCGACAAGGGCGAGACGCTCTTCTCGATGGCGGAGCGCAAGGAGATGCTGGTGGCCATGACCTCGCAGCTCGCCAATGTCAGCGTCGAAATTTTCGATGGCCTGCTGGTGAGCTACTGCATCGAGAAGAACGCGAACGCCGTTCTGCGCGGCATACGCGCCATCAGCGATTACGAATTTGAGCTGCAGATGGCGCTGATGAATCGCAAGATGGAACCCCGCGTGGAGACCGTGTTCATGATGCCCGCGGAACAGTATTCCTACCTCAGCTCTCGGATCGTGCGCGAGATTGCCAAGCTTGGTGGCCCGTTGAACGGCCTGGTGCCGGAAATGGTAGAGCAGCGAGTGCGCCAGAGAATTACGCATGGGCATATTTCCGCTACAGGGAAGCATCTCTTATAAAGGTCCGACCATGACTGCTGCCGGAACTCAGCTCGCTTCGTTCCTCACCAACCGGATTCAGCGCATCGAGATCTCCGCAACCATGGCGGTTGCCGGCGAAGCCGAGAAACTTCGCGCCACCGGCGCGGACCTGGTCGACCTGGGCGCGGGAGAGCCGCATTACCCGACTCCGGAGCACATCAAGGAAGCGGGCATCGCCGCCATCCGCAATGACTTCACCAAATACACGGCAGTGGGCGGCACAGCTGAATTGCGCGATGCCATCATCAATCGGCACGCTGCCGACTTCGGCTCCGACTACAAGCGCGAGGATTGTATCGCCTCCGTCGGCGGCAAACATGCGCTGTTTAATGCTATCCAGGTGCTAGTTGACCACGGCGACGAAGTCATTCTGCCGGTGCCCTATTGGGTTTCCTTCAAAGACATCGTGCGCTACGCCGGCGGCGAACCGGTCTACATCGCCACCGACGAACGGCACGATTTCGCGTTGACCGCTGACATGGTTGAGCGTTCCATCACGCCGCGCACCAAAGTTATTGTCCTGAATTCCCCCAACAATCCTTCCGGGGCGGTGATGAAGCCTGAGGACATGACGGCGGTGCTCGCGCTGGCACAGGATCGCGGTATCTATGTCGTCTCCGACGAGTGTTACGTGTACCTGAACCACACTGGCCGGCGATTGTCCGCGGGCGGTGTGCACGGGGTCAAGGAGCGCCTCATCATTATCGGCTCTCTATCCAAGACCTACGCCATGACCGGCTGGCGGCTGGGCTATGCACTGGGACCCGCGCCTATCGTGAGCGCGATGCAGAAGCTGCAGAGCCAGAGCACATCCAATCCGACTTCGATTGTGCAGAAGGCAGCGGTGGCCGCGCTGAATGGCTCGCAGGATTGCGTGCGGCAGATGCTGGATGGCTATATCCGTCTTCGCGACCAAGTCGTCGCCGGCTTGCGCTCGATTCCCGGGATCACTTGCGCCGCGCCCAACGGCGCGTTCTATGCTTACCCGAACGTCAGTCATTATTTCGGGCGCGGCGGATTGAACTCTGCCTCCGATGTAGCGCGAAGACTACTGCATGATGCGCACGTAGTGGTCGTTCCAGGCGAAGGCTTCGGCACCCAGGATCACGTCCGCATCTCGTATGCGACTTCGCCCGAGAATCTGGCGCGCGGATTGGATCGCATGCGCGACTTCTTCGCCAGCGTATAGCCAATGTCGCAACTCTATCCATTTCTGTTGATCCCCATCTTCGACGAGCGGCCTTGGGGTAGCCTCGACCTGCGCCCCATCTATACCAGGATCGTGAAGGAACCGATCGGGGAAAGCTGGCTGACCTGGGAAGACAATCGCGTCGCCAATGGCCCGCTCGCCGGACAGAGCCTTGGCGATCTGGCGAAGAAGTTTGGGCGCGATCTGGTAGGGCAGGCCGCCGTCTACGACAACCGCTTTCCCTTGCTGGTGAAGTTTCTGTTCCCGGGCGACAAGCTGTCGGTGCAGGTTCATCCCGATGACGAACAAGCGCGCAAGAACGGCCAGCCGTGCGGCAAGACTGAATGTTGGTATGTTCTGCGGGCTAATCCCGGTGCGCAAGTTGCGCTGGGTTTGAAGGCGGGAGTAACGCTCGCGGAATTCGAGCAGGCGATCCGGGACACTCGCGCGGAGAAGCTGCTGAACTGGGTCGATGTCTACGCCGGCGACATGCTCTACGTCGCTGCCGGAACGGTGCACACCATCGGCGGCGGCATGGTGCTGGTGGAGACGCAGCAGACCTCGGACATCACTTATCGTTTGTATGATTATGGCCGTCCGCGCGAACTGCACATCGCAGAGGGATTGGCGGCGACCAAGCTGCACACCAATGCTGGCAAAGTTGTGCGGGGTGCTAGCGACGACTCCAGTGTTCTGGTGCGCTCACCGTTCTTTCAAGTTGAGAAGATGCGCCTCCGCGAGCAGTTGCGTGGCGAAGTGTCGTCCGCCTCGCCGCACGTCCTGGTCGCAGTGGATGGCGCGGGAATCGTAGAATCCGAAGGCATGGAGCCGATCAGCTTCGCCACCGGCGATGCTGTCGTGGTTCCGGCCAGCGTTGGTGAATATATCGTGCGGCCGCAGTGGGATCTGGACGTGATGCGAATGACGCTGCCCACAGGAGCGGTCGCGGAGCCGCAGACCGAATTGCCGCAAGCCATCAGCGCACCGTGATACTTTTGATGTGTCATCCTGAGCGTAGCCCCCGCTGTGGTTTTTCGGACTCGCTGCCTTTGCGAGTCGGGCGGGCGCGAAGCCGAAGGATCTGCTGTTACGCAACAGGGAGTACGTTGCCCGGAGGAACCGCAGATCCCTCGACTCCGCTTCGCTCCGCTCGGGATGACAAAATGAAAGTGTGTAGACGGCGCAGCTGAAGCTGCGCCCCTTCAAAACCTTGGCCAACTCAAAGAGCTTCAATTTTTATCTCGTCATCCTCGCGGGCGGTCGCGGCACGCGCTTTTGGCCTTTGAGCCGAAAGCGCATGGCCAAGCAACTGCTTCCGCTGAACAGCAAGAAAAGCATGATCCAGGAGACGGTCGAGCGGCTGCTGCCGCTGGCCAAGGCAAAGCGCTTCTGGGTCATCACCAATGACGACCTCCGCGCGCCGATTGTGCGCCAACTCAAGAAGCTGAACAAGCAGCAGATCATCGCCGAACCGGCGGGGCGAAACACCGCGCCTGCAATCGGACTGGCAGCCTTTTTGCTGGAGAAGCGCGATCCCAGCGCGGTGATCGGCATGTTCCCCTCCGATCACGTGATCGGTGACGAGAAGCGTTTTCGCGACGACATCCGGCGTGCGGCCGAGATCGCCGCGAAGGGACCGAACATCGTCGTCATAGGCATTACGCCGACCCGCGCTGAGACCGGCTACGGCTACATCGAAGCTGGAAGCGCGTCGCAGAAGGGTGTGTTGCAAGTTCGACGCTTCGCCGAAAAGCCGACGGCCAAGGTCGCCGAGGAGTTCGTGAGGGCCGGCAACTTCTTCTGGAACAGCGGCATGTTTGTTTGGGGAGCGCGTACATTGGCCGACGCCTTGCGCGAACACTTGCCCAAGACCGCGCCGCTGCTGGAAGAGATTGCGGTAGCCTACGGCACGCGCAAATTCGAAAAGACGTTCGCCAAGCTGTATCCCAAGTGCGAAAACATCAGCGTGGACTACGCGCTGCTGGAGCCGCGTTCGGCGAAGGGCGAAGGCAAGTCGGGTATCTATTGCGTTCCAGCCAGCTTTGGATGGAACGATCTTGGCTCCTGGACGGCGCTCTACGAGCATCGCAATGCCGGCGGCAAAGACAGCGCCAACGTCATCGCAGCAGAGCAGTCCTTCAATCTGAATGCGGAAGGAAACTTCATCCACTGCAGGGCCGACAAGTTCGTCGCTGTGGTTGGTGTGAAGGGCCTGGTGGTGGTGGAGACAGACGACGCGCTGCTGATTACCACCCGCGAGCACGCACAGGACGTCGGCAAAGTGGTGAAGTATTTGGACGAGAAGAAACTGAAGCGGCTGGTATAAAGACAGCAATTAGCAATTAGCAACTAGCGTGCTGCACGCACGCGGAGCGCGCCTAAGGAACGCGGGGTTCGTGTCAGAGCACATCCAGGCCCTGTTCTGGTAACGTTCATCTTTGCACCGCAGAGTTTCGCAGGGCGAGGGACCGAGTCCCGCTGGCGGGACGGGAGATGATAAGGAACTTGCGACGGTGCAGCTGAAGCTGCGCCCTTTCAAAGACATTGATGGCAACTGAGATCAAATTCGGCACTGATGGTTGGCGCGGCATCATTGCCGACGACTTTACCTTCGACAATGTGCGCCGCGTCGGCAACGCGATGGCGCATTACGTCCACCAACATGAGGACGCCAGCAAAGGCCTGGTCGTCGGCTACGACACACGCTTCGCTTCCCCGCGGGCGGCGGAGATCATCTCCGAAGTTCTCGCGGCGACGGGCATCGCGGTGCGACTTTCCGACGACTACACGCCCACTCCCGCGCTCTCTTACGCGGTGAAAAACCTGGGCGCAGCCGGCGGTGTCATGATCACCTCCAGCCATAATCCCTTCAACTGGAACGGGGTGAAGTACAAGGCCGGCTATGGCGGCTCAGGCACGCCGGCGATCATGAAGGCGATTGAGGGCGAGCTGGATTCGCCGCGGCTGGAGCGCGAGGGCGGCAGCGTGACCGTCACCGATTTCAAGACGCCGTACATCGCAGCCATCAAGAACTTTGTCGATCTGAAACTGATTGAGAAAGCCGGCTTCAAGTTCGCGATTGACGTGATGTACGGCGCCGGCCGCGGCGTGGTGAAAGACATCTTCGCCGAGAGCGGCATCGATCATGTCGAGATTCGGGGCGAACTCAACCCGCTATTCCCCGGCATCAATCCCGAGCCGATCGAGCCGCACATCGCGATGCTGCAGGAGACCGTGGTGCGCGAGCGCTGCCAGGCTGGGATGGCGACCGACGGCGACGCGGACCGCATCGGCGCAGTGGCGGAAGACGGCAGCTTTGTCGACGCGCACAAGATTTTTTGCGTGATCCTGGAGTGGCTGCTGAAGCGCAAGAAGTGGCCGGGCGAGATTGTGCGGGCGTTCAACACCACCCGCATGCTGGACCGCATTGCCGCGAAACACGGCCGCAAGCTGAACGAGTGCGGCATCGGCTTCAAGTACATCTGCGATCTAATGCTGGAGCGCGACATCCTGATCGGAGGCGAGGAGTCGGGTGGCATCGGCATCACCCGGCATCTGCCGGAGCGCGACGGCCTTCTGAATTCGCTGTTGCTGGCCAACATCATGGCGGAGGAAGAAAAGCCGCTGGGACAACTGGTGCGCGATCTCCAAAAGGAATACGGCGAGCATCACTATGGCCGCATCGATCTTCACCTGAGCGACGAGGTCAAAGATGAAGCTATGCGGCGCGTCCAGGCCAGACCGGGCAGGATCGGCAGCTTCGGCGTACTGAAGGTGGAGACGCTGGACGGCGTGAAGTTCTTCCTCGACGCACCCACCTACGGCAATGGAGCCGAGGCATGGGTGCTGGTGCGTGCTTCCGGCACGGAGCCGCTGCTGCGAATCTATTGCGAGGCGGCGTCCGCGGCCCTGGTGTCGCAGATTCTGAAGGAAACTGAGACCTTCGTCCAAGCTAAAAGCGAGACCCAAGTGCCAGATTCGGCGAGCGCGAGATAAGCTCGATTCTTTCCATCTTCGGACGATTTAATCTTTCCCGGAGAGCGTTATAGCTTCCCGACAGGGAGAATTTGGCATCCTATCCATCCGTGCAACCTAATGGTTTGTAGGCCTTGCAGGCTGGAAAGATGGATCGCCTCTAGCTTATTGCTTTTCTGTACGCCCAGCGCGGTAGTTGTTGTATACTAAGTTTGCGTGTGTTCGAACGGCGCGTTTAGCAGCCATCCCTCCTTCAGTCTCGAGCGATTCCTGCCTGTAACCTTCCGATTCACCAACGCAACATCAACATTAAGGAAAATCAAGAAACAAATG
>JBEKXQ010000054.1:0-30545 GCA_049511915.1 Candidatus Korobacteraceae bacterium | reverse complement strand
GCCGCGTCTTCTTCGTGTAACGCTCGAATCCATTCATCATCGCCAGTGTCCTCTGCTTCATCTGGCTGTCAATGTAGCTGGATTCGCGGCGGAAAAGGAGAGCTTAATCAGAGTCTCCCTAGGGCGTTACATCAAAATCAGTACGATGCAGAAAACACTCGCCTAAGTAGTTTGGAGGGCCGGGGCTGACGAGCACTCGACTCGCCTCGGTCTTTGTCTGCCTCATTGTGCAGTCCTGCTTGGACACCTGTCGGCAATTGCCCTCCAACTTCTTTCCTTTGTCGGCCCACTACTGGCTGTTGTCTGTCGTGACGAGCAGCCTCCACGCCCCGAGAAATCTCCTTTGGATTCTTGTTTCCGCTCTCCGTCAACATTTGTCTTGACATTTATATCTATAACCGTTATATCAATAACTGATATAACTGCGGCAAGAAGATGCAATGGCATCGCTGATCGTTCAGCATCAGCTCTGCGGGGTTTGGAAATGCTCGAAGTTAAGGGGCTGACAAAGCGTTATAGCGCCATTCCCGCGGTGCAGGATATTACCTTCCATATTCGCCGAGGTCAGATCCTCGGGTATCTGGGACCCAATGGCTCCGGCAAAAGCACTACGGTGAAAATGATGGCCGGCCTCATCGTGCCCTCTGCGGGCAAGATCCTGTTCGATGGAAAGGCAGTCCAGTCGGGCGATTCCGCTTTCCTAAGCAACCTGGGATATGTGCCCGAAGAACCGCAGGTGTATTCCCATTTGACGGGCCCGGAATACTTGCGCCTGGTCGGGCGGCTTCACGGTATCCGCAGCCGCGTCCTGGAACAGAAGATCGATGCCTTCATGGACGCGTTTTCCTTGAGCGCCGCTCGCTACGAATTGCTCTTGAACTACTCCAAAGGCATGCGGCAAAAGATTCTGTTGTCAGCCGCCTTATTGCACAATCCCGAGGTGCTCATTCTCGACGAACCATTCTCCGGCTTGGACGTCGGAGCCACTCTGGTTCTGCGCAATCTGCTGAAAGCGCTTGCCCGCGAAGGCAAAGTAATCCTGTACAGCTCGCACGTACTGGACATCGTCGAGAAGGTCTGCTCCGAGGTGGTCATTTTGTCGAAAGGAAAAATCGTCGCCTATGACACGGTGGAGCGGCTGCGGGAATTGCAGGCGAGCCCTTCGCTTGAATCGATTTTTGCGCAGCTCGCTGTTCCTGAAGACACTTCCGCCATCGCCGAGCGCGTCATCGCCGTCATGAACGCGGCCTAGTTTATGGTTCGCAAGAAATTTCGGTTGTGGCTTGCGGAAACTCATGGCTCGCAATTCGAGCTGATGCGCCACTTCCTATCGCAGCAACTTGTGAATGAGCTGCTGTCTTCCGAGCAAGTGAAGAGGCTGGTCATAACCCTGCTTTGCGTGCTGGGCTGCATCGGCCCTCTCATCGTGCGGCTCTATGTTCCAAAGTACGCATACCTGCAGGACCGCTCTAATGGGGACCTCTATGTCGCGGCGGTTCACGCCGATCGGCTTTTCTTCATTTCGCTGTCCATGATTGCCGCTGGGATGGCGAGTGTCGCGCAATGGCAAGGTCTGTTCCCTAATCGCCAGGACTACCTTGCGCTGAAACCGCTGCCGATCCGACTGTACCAAGTCTTTGTGGCCCGATTTCTCGCATCGTTCATCATCGTCGCGGTTGTTCTTCTCGACCTTAACTTCGCGGCCAGCATTCTTTTTCCGTGGCTAACTTCCGGCCGGTGGCAGTTTCCGCCGTTTGGAGTTCACTACGTCATGGCTCACGCGGCGGCAACTTTCAGCGCGGGCTTATTCGTCTACTTCGCGACGGGCGCTCTTCAAGGTGTGCTGATGAATGTACTGTCGGCGCGCACATTCGATCGTGTGTCGGTGTTGATCCAGGCCGTGCTGGCTACGGCATTGCTGGTCGCCATCCCATACGCTCTCGACATGCCGAATTGGCACAACACACTTGCCGCAAGACCGAGCTGGATGTCGAGCTTTCCTCCGGTGTGGTTTCTGGGCCTCTATAAAACCTTGCTCGGAACACACGACGCATATTTCCGGCAGCTCTGCGAAACCGCTCTCATGGGACTTGGCGCAGTATTTCTTCTTTTTGTTGCAACGAACTTTGTAAGCTATCGCCGTCATGCCAGCCGAGCGCTGGAGCAAGGACAGACTCGGCGAGCCGGCCGCTGGGTGAGAGACCGAGCCGCGAAGCTGCCGGAGGTTTTTATTACGTCATCGCGAGAGCGGGCGACATTCGTGTTCGCCCTTCAAACCTTGCGGGGAAGTCACCGTCACAAACTGGTAGCGGCATGCGGTGTCGCAGTCGCGGTGGTTTTGACCCTGCAAACCGCAGGCTCCAGCATCCTGGCGCATCTTGGTACCGGCCAATACTGGCAGCTTTGGCAATTGGAATCGGTGCTCGCAATGCCGCTGGTGATGAGTGCAATCCTGATCTCGACCCTCTGCTATGTCTTTCAGCTGCCGGCTGAGCTCAAAGCCAATTGGATATTCCGCATGGCAGAGAGCTCCGGCCGGGCCGAGTTGCTGAACGGCGTCGAACGGCTGCTCATCTGCTGCGGGCTGCTGCCAGTGTTGCTGTTCACTGCCCCACTTGAAATTCTCGGGTTCGGCTGGGTTCTGGCGATCGCCCACCTCACGTTGGTCGCCGTCCTGATGCTCTTATTGATTGAGTTCCGGTTGAACGGATGGCACCGAATTCCCTTCGCCTGTTCCTACGTGCCGGGGCGCCGCAACTTCTGGCAGACCGCTGGAGCCTATTCATTTCTTTTTGGAGCCGTGATTCCAACCATGACGTACTTCGAGATGCGCTTCCTGCAACCATTCGTACTGTTCGCTTGCGGGATTGCCCTCGGTTTCGTTTATGCAACCGTACGCTCGGCCCGGCAGATTCAGTGGAGGCTTGTCCCTCTGCTCTTCGACGAATCCGACGAACCACTCATCCGAGCTGTTCGGTTGAACCAAGACTAGAAGGCCTGCCGATTCGTCCAATCGCTTCGTCTTGAATACGGCATCTTCCCCGCGTTGCTCCACATTGAATTGCATTCGCCCCTCAATGAACAGTTCGTGCGGGCAAGCGCGAGGCATGGCGTAAAATATCTTTCATCGGCACGCTGGACCGCATACCGTGAGGCATGCACACCCCGGCTCAAGCCAGCAGCAGAAGAACGGCTACGAGTGTTTGGTAATAGAGAGTGCGAAAGTGGCGGAATTGGCAGACGCACCAGACTTAGGATCTGGCGGGTAAAACCGTGGGGGTTCGAGTCCCCCCTTTCGCACCAACAACTTGCAAGGCATCATCGGATTCGCAATTCTCGACTGTGCCCAAAATTGTGCCCACTCCAAGTTCTTTTTGCTCTCCCGCCTTGCAAAGGTTCCCGAAAGCTGTGAAGGCTCTCTCCACGGCATCTGCCTGAGGGTGAACATAACGTTGTGTGATCGTTATGGAACTGTGCCCTGCGATTCTGGCCAGAGTGAATACGTCACACCCTGACTCAGCCAACCGAGTGAGTGCGGTGTGCCGAAGAATGTAAGGCTCGAAGCGTGCGACTTTCGACTTCTTCAGGGCTATTGCGTGCTGGTCTTTGGTCGTGTTCCCGTTCAAGTGGCCTTGGCGTGAACTAGTTGGGAAGACCCAGCCCTCTTCTGGATTTCCCTGTTCCCCTCTCCGTCTATGCAGGACTGCGTAAACTTCAGGGACGAGTGGCAGAATGCGCTTTGCTGCTTTGGATTTTCCCTCGGAGACTTGCAAAAGGCCAACTGTGCCCAATTTTGTGCCTACCAGCGCCTCCTATCAGCTACCGTAAATTGCGATGTGACCGAAAGTAACCCTAGAGTCTGTAGCAACTTATCGTGATCACTGTGCCCGGCTCGCAAATCGTATAAGTCCTTTGTTTTTATAGCACTAGGAACTTAGGATCTGGCGGGTAAAACCGTGGGGGGGTCGAGTCCCCCCTTTCGCACCAAATAAATACTTGTGTTATCCGCAGTTTACATATGGTTAAAATTAATTGTACGGATTTTGTACGGCCGTTTCTGCTATGGTTTTCGGCCACTGGGCCTTTTCCGGTTATATCGCTGCGTCTCAGGGCGCGAAGTAGCCGGAGATGTCCAGGATCAGTTGCGTCAGAGCAGCAGCGTAGGCGTCAATGGAACCGTTGCTTGTCGGCACGATCGCCATGTTGGATGTAATGAAGCCGTCCGGGGCATTCAACGTCGAGACTGTGGGCTGCTGCTCGCCGTCTGGCCACAAGGTGAGGTAAAGCATGGGGCCCGGCGGCACCACCGTCGCGTTGAAGATGTATGCCAGTGCGCTACTGGGTGGGGCGCAGACGCTACCCACCACATTTACAGTTTTCTCACCCATGAAGGAGCCGCCGCTCTGACGCGTGTCCAGCACGCGACACGGTGCCCCAGGATACATCGACAACCCTCCTGTTCCCGGCGCCGCAAAATAGCCGTCTACGTCAAGTAACAAGTCGGTGTTGTTGCTGTGTGGGTAAAAGGCGGTGGTGTTATTGCTGCCCGCGGGGACGATGGCGGCGTTGGCTACGACCGTCCCGGTGTTGTCGTTAAGGGTGGAGACGACGGGTTGCGACTCACCTTGCGGCCACACAGTTAGGTAATCGAGCCCTCCAGCGGCCGGAAGCACTGTCACGTTGAACGAATAGGCTGTCGCGCTGCTGGGAACGCCGCAATTGGACGGAATCTCATAGTCGCGCTCCACTCCCGCCTTCAACGTGCCTCCATCCTTATCGTTACGAGTGTCCACTATGCGGCAAGGTGTTAGCGGATAGAACTGAGACGTCTGGGCGCCCGGCGCGGCGAAGTAGCCATCGATGTCGAGGAGCACGTTGGTTGTGTCAGTAACATACACGCTTACCGCACCCTGATAACCCGCCGGCACGATGGCGGCATTGGCTTTAATTCGGCCGTCAGGCGAGTTCATGGTGGACACGAGCGGCTGATCTTCGCCCGTCGGCCAGATGGTCAGATAACCCAAGGTGGTAATCGGAACTACCGTGACATTCAGGGAGTACGCTGCAGCCGTGGCGGGAATGCCACAAGTCGTCTGCTGCGGAATCGGAAAGCTGCGTGAGCTGCCGCCCTGAATCGGCGGCCCGCCAAATTCACCCTTCGCCTGGCGTGTGTCCACCAGACGGCAAGGCGTGACGGACACAAACTGCAGGGGCGAAGCATTGGCCCCTGCGATTACCGAGACCGTGTTGTCCTCGGTGTTGGCCACAAAGATCCTGTTCGTGATCGAATTTATCCCCACTGCCGATGGCTGATTTCCCACATCGATCGTAGTTGTAGTGTTGTTGTTGCCGTCGATCATGGTTACCGTAGCAGAGTCGGTGTTCGCAACATAAATCTTATTAGTCACAGGATCGACGCCGGCTGCTGTCGGATTTGTGCCCACCGTGACTGACGTGGTTTGATTCGTGACTCCGTTGATTATCGTCACGGTGCCGTCGGCATAGTTGGCAACATAGATCTGATTGGTCACCGGGTTGACAACAACCGCGTCGGGAGACTTCCCGACGTTCACACTTGATGTGCTGTTGTTGTTGCCATCAATCACGGTAACGGTGCCCGGACCGGAACAACTCGGACTGCTGCCGCAACTATTGGCAACATAGATCTGGTTGGTTAGGGTATCGAGTGCGACGGCGTCGGGATTTGCTCCTACGCTAACCGTAGTAGTCTGAAGGGTCGAACCGTTAATTACCGTCACCGTGCCCAGGCTGGCACAGTTCGGGTCGGTGCCGCAGTAGTTTGCGACGTAAATTTGGTCAGTTACAGAGTTGACGGCAATGGCGTAGGGAAGCAGTCCGACCGGAACGGATGTAGTCGACAGGGTTGCGCCGTTGATCACCGTTACGTCGTTACTTTGATTGTTCACGACGTAGATCATGTTGGTGACCGGGTTGACGGCTATGGCATACGGCAGTTCCCCGGCTTCGACCGTTGTTGTGTCGTTGGTGGCGCCGTCAATTACCGTTACTGAGCCGTCCAGCTGGTTCGCAACGTAAATTTTATTGGTGACATCGTTGACCGCGATTACGAAGGGACCTTCTCCCACAGGCACCGGTGCCGTATGGTACGTGAAACCGTTAATCACGGTCACGTCGGAGCTGGCGAGGTTGGCAACATATATATAATTGGTCGCCTGGTTCACTCCGACGGCGATCGGCCCCAAGTCCGTCGGTACCGTTTTGATTACCTGCTGCGCAACAGCGGGAGCGGCCACCATAAGAGTGCTGAAAACCAATGCGAGAAAGGTTAAACCCGACGTTCTGCGCATGTGTCCCTCCGGACTACTGAGCTATGAATTCTTCTCAAACAGCTTCTAGGTCGATTAGTTTGACGAGCAGTGTTTCGATGTAAGAAAGTGGCAGCCGAATCCTAGCACTGCCGCGGCGGCTGTAGTCAAGTTGATTTGCTGCGATGACATCGGTTTAATGAAAATGTAATGAAGTATTCATCAGATCGTAAACTAATAAATTTGTAACATCGGATAGCATTCTGAAAAGACTACCAATGTCAGCGAAGTTGGGCCGCCCAGAACGGCATTTACTGCTGAAACAGGTAGATCGCCAATGGAACATTGTTAGTAGTATCTTGGGCGATCAGAAATATAGCGTACTTACTCTCCAGGCTTCCGACCACTGCTGCGGCAGGAAAGCTAACTCCGGATACGATGATGGTCGCTGCCGGATATAAGCCATTATTATTCGCATCCTGGGTTCCGAGATCGATAGTAACGTTCGTCGCGGGGGGGTGAGTCGGATCGTCATTGGGAAAAACGCCGCCAATTGTCGCAGTAGACGATGGTGGTGGTGGACAGGCGGACCCGCTGCAACCGAACGAGGCGAGTTGGGTTACCGGAGCTCCTCCTGAGATGCCGGGTTCATAGTAGAAGCCGAGATACTTGGCGCCAGCTACGTCTGCAGTGTCAAGAGCGCTGGAGGGCTGGATAGTTCCGATGGCACCCACTCCAGCCCCTATAGCATTCGATGGCACCACCCCCACTGGCGTAGCTTGAGCCGAACCGTTGTCCTCCAGGAAGAAGCCCGAAGGCCCGAACCCCATAGTAACTGTGGCTACAGGCGGGTTCATAGCATTCGATGCCGCGGTAACCACGTATCCCGTTCGGCCGATTCCGCAATAGCCGACTGGAAGCCCGCTACCAGGGCTGGCTGGAGCCACGCCGGTTAAGGTGAATTGCGAAATGCTAGCGAAATTCCAGGTACTTGCTTCGGTTGTCACCTGAAATGTTCCGTAAGTGGTATCTGTGTTGGGCAACCAGGTCGAAGTTCCGCCGGTTTGCTTAGCACCAGGTACGTTTAGATAATTGTAGGTGACCGTCCCACCTATGGTTGGACATGAATCGGTAGGTGCAAGCGGAACTAACGGGAAAGTGTCGTCACCATAACGAACGAGCGCCATTCGTCCGGGAACATCTAGCGCAAAACCTATGGTCTGATCGGTCAGTTGATTGGGAACGGTGGTCAGAGTGACATCCAGGAAACCGCCCGTCGTGTCAAACGTACCGATGATTAAACCGGCGAGCGATACGCCATTGAGCGTGATGTCCTCGCCGTTTATTTGTGTGGATGTGTGGTTGATCTTGGAGGTCCAGATGTCTCCCGTGGTGCCAACATAAGAGTTAATGGGTGAAGCGGGGGCCGGAGTCGCCAGCCCTTGCTGATTGTCGACAACTGGTGAGCCTCCACCGCCACAGCCAGTGCCAAGCATTAGTGCGCTCAGAAGCAGACCAACACTCAAGTAACTAAGTATCTCTTTCCGGGAAACCGACTTATTGCCTCCATCGGAAGCAGTGCGGAGAGAGGCTGACTTCTCCTTTGCTAGCACTTCGCACAATTTGATCCTCCAATTGAACATGGCATCTACTCGCGATTCAAAACGAGAATTTTGCTCCCAGTTGAATGGTGCGCGGCGCATGCGCATCCACAGGATGAAGGAACGAGCTGCCCGTTAAGCAGTTGGCACTGCCTGCGGAATAGCCTGTTGAAACCGAACCGTAACAACTGATCGTATTGTTGCCCGTGTTTCCCCTGACGGGATCAAAAATCTCAAACTGCGTGTGGTTGAATATATTGAAGGCGTCGACCCGAAATTGCAGGCTCCGCTCTCCCCACACACGGAAGCTTTTCAGCAGCGACATGTCGAAGTTGGTCCGGTGTGGGTTGGTCAGGGAGTTTCGACCAGCGTCCCCGAAGGTCAGGCCCTGGGGAGCGGCAAAGGCAGCGGGATTCCCCAACAGCGGCCCAAAGCTCTGAGAATTGGTTCCTACATACGGTTGATAAGCACCGGTGACCACGTCAGGGTATGAGCCAGTAACAAGGCCGTTGGCAATGCCTGCGTTATCGAGGACACCAATCGTGCTCGACCCTTGATTGATCACACTGAATGGCGTTCCCGATTGAAAGGTGGTGACGCCGGAAAATTCCCAGCCAGAGAAGATGCTGTGCAACATTCCTGGACCGGAGCCTGGTGCGCCGGGATTCTGGCCGCTCGATGCGCTCTTATGCTGAGATGCCGTTTCGTCGCCGATGGCTTGCGGTGGATGCGGCCCACCATGGGCCGGTGGTCCGGAATTATCAGCCGGAACGTCATCTTCAGGTTGATACTGACAATCCTTACAAGCGCCCTGATAGAAGATGCTGTTGTAGAGTCGACCGATCAGTTGAAATGGCTCTTGAAGGACATAGCCGAAATTCAGTAGATGCCGTTGATCGAAATTCGAACTTGCCGTGTTGGCAGCCAGGTCGTAGGCGTTGACAAAGCTCGCATCGGATCTGTCCGACGAATCGTCGATGGAGTGACTATATGTATAGGCTGCAACCAACGTTATAGGGCCTCTCGTACTTCTTACCGTAGCTTGGAATGCATTATAGGTTGAGTCTGCGGCGTTCTGAATCGAGTATATCTGTCCTATTCCCGGTGCATACTGCCGCAATGAGTTGGGGTCGACCAAAACACCGCCCGGCAGCTCACCGTAACAGGCAGCCAGCAAATTAACGAAAGCCGGCTGTGTGCTGGTGACGGTGGTGTTGTTCACCTGGAAGCTACCGCCGTTATATGAGTGACATATGGCGGACGTGATCGGTTGACCAGGAGCAAACGGATTCTGCGAAGCTGGCAGTGGAACAAGCTGGTTCACCTGGCTCTCCGACGAGAGATGTGTACCTTTGCTACCCACGTATGCCACAGTTCCGACAAAGGCGTTCGACAACTGCCTCTCGATACTCATGCTCCACTGTTGCACATAAGGCCACTGCACCTTATTGGGGATCTCCACCACATTGATAGGAAAAGCGCCGCCTGAGGGGCAATTTGCTCCTCTGCCGCCGTTGATACAATCCAGATAAGCAGGCGCGTATTGCGTCATCGTAAGTACCGTTGGAGCGCTGCCAATCAACGATCCTGTATTCGCTTCGTAGCTGGTGCCATGTTCGTAGAATATGCCGTAGCCGGCACGGATCGACGTCTTGCCTGATCCAGTTGGGTCCCAGGCAAAGCCAATTCGCGGCGCCGGATTGAACACATGCCCTTGCATGCAACTACTGGGAACTCCGTTAGCTCCACACTGCACCAGTCCATTTGTAATGGCCGGATTAAGGTTGTTGAGATTGAGCGGAACGATGTTGTTGGGATTGGCACTGCTGACCAGATGCCCCGTCTTGGGGTCAACCAGGACCGTTGAAGCCAGCTCCTGGCTAAAGGCGCCAGGACTCCAGTTGTATGCGTTGTTGTCTTTTTCATGCCAAAGCCCGAATAGGCTAAGGCGCAGTCCAAGGTTCACCGTCAGGCGCGGCGTCACTCGCCAGTCATCTTGCACGTAGGGCTCGACTACAGTGTACTGGTTGTAGTACTTAAATTGAGTACTGTCTTGCTCGAACTTCTGTATACCTGAATGGTTCTGAGTACTTCCTTGTGAGTTCGTGGGACCTATCAGGAAGTCGGCGAAAGCGTTGCCCGTCGTATACGGACTACTGACGTTGTTGTAGAACAATATCCCCTGAACGTCACCGGTGTTGGCGCCGGTGGCTGCACTCAGTTCGTTGTCCTGGGCCAGATAGGCCTGCACACCGAATTGCATTGTGTGCTTGCCAAAGGATTTGCTCAAGGTATCGCGAAATTGGTAAGTAGGGTTGGTATATTCCCACGGCGTGTACCCGGTATCGACGGCAAAACCGCTTCCGCCGTAGGCTGCATTCGTGCCGCCGATCACAATGCTGGGAATTTTCCCCCCAAAGCCATTATTGAAAATCGCACCGATGGGGCAGGTGGTAAAGCCCGTCGCAGGATCAGGTGAGGTACACGGAGCATCCAAAATAGAGGGCCTTGCGAGGCTTGAAACACCTGATCCGGGCACCGCCGAAAAGTTTAAATCCTCGCTCGTATAGCCGAAGCTAAGGCTGTTGAGCATGCTCTGCGAAACGGTCCAGTCCAACTGCGCAACCACATCGATACCCGGATCCTGTAGGTTGTTCATGACCGTCGGGAAGCTGTTCTGGGAGTATCCTACGTTGTATAGGTAGCCATTCAGCGGTGTCGGGATCGTTGCGTTTGCAGTATCGTGAATATAGCGGAGCATCAGCTTCACTCTCGAGCTGATTTCCTGATCTATACGGAACAGGTCCTGGTGCGAGTAGGAGGGCGGCGAGACAATGGAAAGGTAGCAGGAGCCGATCGTCGAGTTACACCCGGTTGTGGAGTTTGCTCGAGGAATGAGACCAGTGTTCAGCATCGCGGTTGCAAACGAGGTGACCGGAACAACGTTCCCGGGGTATCCCACCACAGTGCCATTGCCGGTAACGTTATAAATCGGGCAATCGGGATAAGCGCTCTGCTTGAAGACGAAGCCGCCGCCGGCAGCCACTGACCCGCTGGTGGGGCACACGTCATTGAAAATACCGGCACGTTCTGCATTGGATGGCACGGCCTGATTGAATGGCACAGTCCAAGGGGCATCCTCGTAGCGAAATTCCTCAGACAGGAAGAAATATGTCTTGCTCTTGCTACGGGGGTAAATGCCAGGTATGTAGAACGGGCCGCCGATGGTCCCGCCGAAATCGTTAAGTCTGTCCTTGGGAGCGCCACCCACCGGATCGAAATAGTTGCGCGAATCTAATACTTCGTTACGGAAGTACTCGTAGAGATTTCCATGGAAGGTTGAAGTACCTGATCTGGTCGTGGCCTGAACGGTGCCAGAGGCCGACTTGCCGTACATCGCACCATAATTCGAAGTCAGAATTTTGATCTCGGAGAGTGCGTCCAGACTGGGGGTGACGATGAGTACCGGCTGTCCGTGGAGGAGGTTGATTCCATCGTTGATGACATCGCTTCCGTCTACGTCAAAGGAGTTGTATTCCACCCGGCCGCCGTTAACGCTGAACTTTGCGCTGCCCAACACTCCAGTTTTCGCTTCGTCCTGACTGGACTGGTTACTGACACCCGGGGCAAGCGTAAGGAGTTGCGTGAAGTTGCGGCCGCTAGTTCCGAGAGTAACAATTTCCTTTTGGGTGATGGTTCCGGAGACTTCTGCAGTCTCGGTTTCAACCTGGGAAGCAGTATGCTCCTGGACCGTGACATTCGTGCTCTCTCCCGCAGGCTCCAGGGAAACATCCAGCGTGAGCTCCTGGCCGGAAGTCAGAGTCAGATTTTCAGAACGGAACACTTTGAATCCCGATGCTGACACCTCAAAGTTATATGTTCCCGCAGGCAGGTCTTTAACTCGGTAGCCGCCTTGTGCGTCGGAGGTTGCGGTCAGCTTCACCCCGGAAGAATTGCTGAGAGTGATCGTCGCCCCTATGACCACCGCGCCGGTCTGATCGCTCACCGTGCCGGAGATAGAAGCAGGCTGAGCTGGAAGAGCTGCCAACAAAGACACAGACAAGACAAGAACGAGTACCAGCGCTAATCGTCTTGGCCCTGCGTCTGCACACTGCGATTCTCGCGCCCTCAATGCGCACCCTCATTCTGAGCATTGCGGGTGTCGCCGGCACGTGCACTCTCAGAGTGCTGCGCGGGAGGTCGAACTTGATCTTTAATCCAATCGAAGACACGACCACCACGTTCCAAGGTGTATTGCTGCCGCTTGGTATCGTACAGGAGTACCTCGTCGGAAGAAGGCGCGGCAGCCTTTATGCTCTGAACCACCGCGGCCGGCGTAATGATGTCGTCCAGCACCATCTGAAGGCGCACCTTTTTCGTTTGCACGCGGCCTAGCCACAGTACCGGATCGAGGGGCGCGACGCTGGCAAGAAACTTGGGTGTTAAGTAGTTCGGACGCTCCGATTCCGGAACCAAAGATGACTTCGCCAGCCAAGTGGGCCAGTCTCCCCAAGGCTGCAGCGCGTCGACGGCACGAATCTGCGGCTCGACCGCCGCCGCCAGGATCGCGATCGTCGCCCCTGAACCCTGCCCAAAAATGCCAATGTGAGCCATATCGATGTCGCCACGGTCGGCAAGGTAGCGGAGAACCATCTGAACGTCGTGAACCGACTCGGTGAGGCTTTCCGGCAACTGGCTGACAAACCATTCACGCATGGGGCGATCATGGTAGCGCTGTCCGGTAAGCGCAGATACAAAACCGATGGCGGCATAGCCGCCGGCGGTCACCCGCTTACAGTAGTCATTGTCCTTAAACCTATCCGTCTCCGACGGATAGGTATAGAGGTACAAGATTGCCGGAACCTTTGCCGTGCCCCGAGGCTTAATCACGTATAAATCAATTGGGTCCCCAAATCTCCACCGAACTTGCAGCAGCTCGCGCGTGAATTCTGGATATTCGTCCTTTTCACCCGCCATAGGAGTTGCTGGAAGAATGTTGCTGGTGCTGAGCGACAGAGAGCCCAGGTCTTCGTGGCCGTAGATCGGAGGAGGACTACTAAAGTCGACCCCTGGGGCTTGCGGAACAGGCGAATTGCTAGGTTTTTGTTGGGCTGGAAGCGCAATGCTGCTGACAAGGGCCCAGACAATCGAAAGTAATATATAGTGCGGCCAGCTCATAGTCTACTGACTCCGATTTAGCTTACATGCTGCACGAGGTACCAAGGCGAGTCACAGATGGCACAATACTGATGTGCCGAAACAGAACTCAGAGCGTTCCTCCTAGCTACGAATCTACGACCATTCAGTGCGGCAAGAACCTGGGTTCGAACTTAGATGGGACGAGAGGAACATTGGGGGCGGTATTGTTGATAACATTGGCATCCGCCACGATGGCCCCTGCAGGCCCCAGAAACGCGAAGCTGGCATACCCTTGATGATTGGCTGGCACCTGAAGGCCAGTTGATGCAATTCCGGTTGCGGCCACAATTTTGGTTACCTGCTGCCCCGCCGGTATCGACAAGGAACTGGTGTATGTCGTATTACCCGCGGTGACGTCAGTGACTGTCAGTTCACCACTGAGTGTGGCGGCGGTGGTGTTGGTAAAGTCGTACTGCATGGCCAAGGTGGAATATGTACTCCAGTTAGTGTTCCATAGTGTCGTATCGGTAACGCGGATCAAATACTGGTATAAGGTGCCAGAAGTATCCAGGCTACTCGCCTGAAGCACGACGTCGTGGTTGTTCAGAAAGTGCCAGGAGATTCTGTCGGCAAAGCTGTTACTCAGATCGGGGTCAATCTCTACGAAATCGCTGGTTGCTACCGGGGAACAGTTTGTATTTAACAGAAGTGTCAGTTGTGCGCCTCCGGTCACGTCGCCGGTGGGTGACCACATCTCGGCACTATAGGAGTGGCCTGCCTTCAGGTGCAGAAGGTAGTAGTTGGGTCCAGTGCCTCCATTGCCGGTGCTCACGATATCCTGCGCCGATGAACCATCCGTCGGCAGAATGGGATCCTGAACGCAATACACTCCCGAGTCTTTGTGCGCTCGTTTGTACTGCAATAGTTGTGTGTTTTTATCGGCCTGTGCCTGACCAACCGCATTCGCACTGATAAGCAGCAGCAAACAACCCGCCACAA
Source organism: Candidatus Korobacteraceae bacterium (assembly GCA_049511915.1). Lineage (GTDB taxonomy): Bacteria > Acidobacteriota > Terriglobia > Terriglobales > Acidobacteriaceae > Bog-257. Next base: position 16,519 of record JBEKXQ010000054.1, on the reverse strand, counting down.
GAATTTTTGCTCGCATTGCTGGTTTTTCTCCCTACGTTTATTGAAGAACATTTCGTTGTCAGCATGCTCGTGGAACCGTATTGAAGTTTGGTGCTCTACCTAGTCTTTTCTCGGCTGGGCTACTCATTCGCGTAAGGGCGATGGTCTGCCGCGCCAGGTTGACGATTAACTGAGAGGCGGCAGGACTTCGCCAGCCCGGCCACCTCTCATTAACGTACGACGTTGTATGGAGTGTACTTACTGCATTTGTTCAAGGATTTCCGTGCCCGTGTCGGCATAGTAATCTTTGTCAGCCGAGATGTTGTAGATGGCTCCGCCCATGTCGCCGCCAGCTTCCGGCAGGCCAGTGATGAGCCCGTTCGAACCAGTCACACCAGACTGATTGTAGTGGGACCGGAAGACGGATAGGTTAGTGGCAACGAGAAAGTCAGGGATCTGCGTCGCTTCCTGAAGTGCTGCATTGTAGAGTGACTGAATGCCGGAGGGCATGGGAGACACAGTGACGATGCGCAAGACCGACCAGATGGGATAGGTTCCGTTCTTAATGTTGGGGAAGGTTAAAGCACCCACGCATGGCGGGGTGGTGCACTGCGGGAGCGAACCCGTGACGTATATCGCCCTGATGGGATCGACGCCGTCCACGGTTACGTACTTGACAGTGCCGACGACCGGTGCGAAATTGCCAAAGCCCCAGAATGCGTAGCCCAGGCTGTCGGGTATTTTGCCAAGCTCGCTGATCATTTCGCCGGTTCCAATCACGCGCTGACGAGTTCCACCCGAAGCGTAGGTTTGGTTAAGCGGATTGTCCCCAGGAGGCGTTACGTTGGTTTCCTGAGAGCCGCCGACTTCCAGGCTGCGGGTAATGTCGAACTCCATCGTGTTATACGTACCCGATATCGGCTCGCGCAAGAGCACGGCCAGCGGGTAAGCCGGAAGGCCGGCCAAATACTGGAGGTCGCGCGTACGGGTCAGGAGTCCCTCCTGTGCCCACGCCAGTACAAACCGAGGCACGTTGGTGAAAATCAAGGCACCAAGGTGTCCGAGTCCCTCTTCGGTTTTGTTGACAGCAACAACTACTGGGGAAGCGCCGGTGCTGGCGGTGGTGTACGAAAAAGTGATCGGCTGGCCCGAGATCGGGTCGTTGCCGCTAAGTGCAAACTGAACAGGTATAGCGCTCTTGCTGCTGAATGCGCTTAGGATAGGCACGCCGATGGGTGGTGGTCCATAGCCGAGGCCAGAGCGGTTCTGAGTCAAGGGAGCCAAGGCGCGGTTGGTGGCGAACAGAGCGTCTTCCGGCCGGATATCGGTCATGCCGGCGTTGAAGGCTGCTCCCGTCAGAGCGTTGTAGACGGCAGCGGGTAGGGGTACGTCGGGCCGCATCGGAGAAGGAACGAGGTTGTCACCTGACGATCCGTTGTCCGAGCTAGCCAGATTGTTGACGCATGTCGGTACCGCGAAAAACGCGCGAACACCAACGCCGGAATCGACGCTTACGTAAGCGCAGATCGTGGTTGGATCGCTGTCGTTGTCCCAGACCACCCAGATATTTCCTTTGGTGTCAGGAATTTGAGAGCTGCGGCCATCGTGAACTACGGCGCCATTGGTCTTGGTCCAATTGCGCGTGCCGCAGACTGCTGGACTAGTAAGAGATGCAGCAAACGCCCATGTGTTGAACTGGGCCGAGGACCCAGCGCCATTAAACAAAATGGTTGGCTGGGCATAGGAGTTTGAGGCAAGCAGCACGGTCGCAAATAGCGACATGCTGGCAACAATATACTTCAGCTTTGCCATCGATATCCTTCCTTTCATCTATGCGAGAGGATTGAGTTAGTGATTTGCCATCGGACGCTGTCGCGGGGCAGCTACCGACAACTATCTGTGCAGAGGGTGTTGGGCTTCGGCAGCAAGTATCAACACAATATGTGACGATTTGATGACGTGAGTGTTAATTTATCGCAGCAACACAAGGGTGGTCGCAACTAGCTCCTCGGTTCCCTTACGAAGGAAGTTATCGACTCCTCACTTAACATAAAAGCAATACAATCGTAACAAGCGTTCCTACCAAGAATTCATTTAGCATTCACTCTGTGTTTATATTGCCGTCACACGTCGAGGCATTTAATACGCGCATAACCCATATGCCGTCGAACCTTAGAAGTGTTCTACTGAAGGCCAAGGCCTTTTTGTCCGACCCAATGCGCCGTGCTGCGGCTCTAATAGCTGTCGCTTTAGTTGTTGCAACGCTCACGAAAGCTGCGCCGGCGCAGTCGCCTGACAGCGGCAGCCGGCAACCCGGCTCAAGTTCACCCACTGGAGCTTTGAAATCGGCGGCCGCAATGAGTTTGGCGCGTCTTCCACTAGGATTTGAGCTCAATAAAGGTCAGATGGATCCTGCGGTGAAGTACGCGGCGCGAGGAAGTCAATACACTGTCTTCCTTACACGTTCGGAGGCCGTGTTTGCGTTGCCGGTGAGCACGGAAGTCCCCACCACTTTGAAGTCCATTGTCCAGCAAGGTGCGGCGCGGCAGGTGCGCAAGCCGCCAGTCTGGACCTCAGTTGGAATGCGGTTGGTTGGCGCTAATCCGGCGCCAATGTTCACAGCGAGCGACCAACTCCCTGGGACAAAAAACTACTTTGTCGGCCGCGACACTAGGAAGTGGACCACTGGAGTGCCACTGTATTCACGCGTTGAGTCAGGCAACATTTATCCCGGAATCGATCTTGCATTTCGCGGCATAGAGAAGGAGCTTGAGTTTGACTTTCTGGTCAGTCCGGGTGCCGACCCGAGACGAATCAAAATGGCTTTCGAAGGAGCCCAGCACATCAAACTTGAGACTTCAGGTGACTTGATAGTGTCGTCCACGGCTGGCGACCTGAGAATACATCGGCCAGTAGCTTATCAAGAGGCGGCTGATGGAAAGCGCACGTTGGTTCCTGCGAGGTTTGTCGAGAGAAGGGATCGAGGAATTCAACTGGCTCTGGGTTCTTATGACCGTCGGCGGCGGCTGATCATCGATCCTTCGGTGACCTATGCCACCTATCTGGGAGGAGTAGCCCAAGACGAGGGTCTCGGAGTCGCGACCGATGGCGGTGGAAATACGTTCCTTACAGGCGGCACAAACTCACCAGACTTCCCCAACACCGGCGGAGGTCTTAGCTATCAGGGTGGCTTCGATGCCTTCGTCACCGCGTTCAACTCCAGCGGGCAACTTCTATTTTCCACTCTCTTCGGCGGCAGTGGAGACGATGTCGGCACCAGTGTCGCGGTGAATCCCGTTGGGTTCAACCCTGGAATCTTTGTCACTGGCTACACTACTTCGACTGATTTTCCGGCGTTCGTAAACCAGACACAGTTGGCCGGGACCCAGAACGCCTTTGTTTGCATACTGGAGTACCCTACCGGCTACTTCACCATGTCTTCAACGTATCTCGGAGGGGAAGCCGTCGATTCTGGGTTAGCCGTAACATTTGACAATGCTGGCATCGGGTACGTCTATGTCGCCGGCCAAACCACCTCGCAAAGCTTCCCAATCAGCTCTCCTTTGTTTAACGAAACTCAGCTCAACATGGGCGGCGGCTCAGGGGCCTCCGACGGGTTTGTGACCGAGTTGTATCCCGATCTGTCTGGATTTTATTTCTCGACATTTCTGGGCGGGGCCAATCAGGACTTTGCAGCAGGAATTGCCCTCGACAACCCCGATATTACGAACCACCACATTTACATCACCGGTGGGACTGCTAGCGGGGGAAGTACATCCCCACCTTCCTTCTATACCACTCCAGGCGTGATTCAGCCCACGTGTGGGACTGATGGCAACTGTAACGGGGGTCAAGATGATGCATTCGTTACAGTGATTTGCAATTATCAAGATCCTCCCTGCAATGCCATCGGGTTGGCGCCTAATTATGTGTATTCCACTTTTCTGGGAGGCAGCAGTAAGGACGACGCGTTTTCCATTGCGGCCGATTTGGCAGGCAATGCCTATATCACAGGTCAGACGGCGTCCACCGATTTTAAGTTAGCGAACCCTCTGCAAGGCACACTGAAAGGCTTACAAAATGCATTCATATCAAAGCTGAATCCCACCGGTACTTCATTAGTATTTTCCACTTACCTGGGTGGGAGCGGCACCGATGCGGGCTTGGGACTTGCAATCGATGACAACAGCAACGTCTACATCACTGGCCGGACTAATTCTTCCGACTTCCCGCTACAATTCCCTACGCAAGGCACAATTGGAGGAGGAACTGACGCCTTCATCAGCGCAGTCAATTCGTCCGGGAGCGCATTAACCTTCTCTACGTTCCTCGGCGGATCGGGGGACGAGGACGTTATTGGTGGCTCCATTGCTGTAGATTCTTCACAGAATGTGTATGTCACCGGGGACACGAATTCCACCAACTTTCCCACTCAGAACGCCTATCAGAGTTCTATCGGAAGCACGGAAAACTGCACGATTGGTGGAAATCAGGTCCTTTGTCCGGATGCGTTTGTAGCTGTACTGAATGTTGTACCGCCCAGTTCTTCTACCCTCACCGTGACGGTGAACGGAGGGCCGAATGGGGCGGAAGGTTCAGTCAGCAGCGAGCCCGCCGGTATTGATCAGTGCTCGGACAATCCCAACGATCCGGGGATCTGCAGTGCCAGTTTCGCCAATGGGACCCTGGTAACCCTCACAGCGACGCCCATCAATGACGCATTTAGCGGCTGGAGTGGGGACGCCCCTAGCAGTTGCGGGATGAATCTTACCTGTCAAATTCAGATAACCACTAATGCAAATGTGATTGCAAACTTCAGCCCGGTATCCGAGCTTTACAGCCTTGCAGTACAGGGGGCTGGCATAACCGGATCGCTTCCGGGAACCGGCACGATCACCAGTTCTCCGGCTGGTATCAACTGCGGGACGGGCGGGCAGATTTGCAACTTCGATTTTGCCCAGGGTACACAGGTAACGCTGACCGCGACGGCGGACCCGGGTTCGTACTTCTATGGTTGGAGTGCGAACCTCGCGTGCTCAGGCACCGGACTTTGCGTCATCGTGATGAGCTCCAACCAAACTGTTGACTACACTTTCCTATCCAACAGTGGTCCTCCGCCGCTACCTGACTTCACCTTGACTGTAACTCCGACGTCACTGGGGGTTGTCCCAATAGGAAGCCAAGGTGTGGCTGGAATCGCGATAGGAACCCTAAATGGATTCACCGACACGGTAAACCTGAGCTGTTCGGTTAAGCCAGCCTCGGCATCCTCTCCCTCCTGCACGGTGACTCCATCTTCGTTGACCATACCGCTCAACGGAGCGGGTAGCGCCACGTTGGCGGTAAACACTACCGGCCTGGCTGCCTCCAGGAGCAGACACTCTGCGACCGACATTCTTGCCTTCTCTGTTCCATTCTTGGGAGCTTTGCTTGGTGCGGGTGTGAAGTCGAGATATCGGAGGGGTTGGCGAAACTTGCTGAGACTCTTGCTTGGGTTCACATTACTGGGCGTGATGGCGTTCCAACTAGCTTGTGGCGGGAGCGGAGGTGGGTCGCAGGGAGGTGTTGCGCAGGCTGGAAGCTACGAAGTCACCATTACCGGGCAAGGACAGACTACGCTCATTACTCATACCGTTCAGGTGGCGGTGACCATACAGTAGCATTCAACCTCTTATTTGCCATACCCAAGCTGGAAGTGCTTTCCGGCGATCCAGAGGCACCCATGCCACCAAGAAACAAGGCGAGATAGGCAGCAAAGGAAGCAGGTCAGGATATAACATTGCTGGCGCGAGGGCGACGTCTGGAGTATCAGGGTTCTCTTGCGATTACCTCGCAGAGGTCTGCGCGCTGGTGTGATTGGCATTCCGGATTCAGCAAGTCTGTTCCATTGCACACTGTCGCGTCAGAGTTCAGCTGAGCTGGCTGAAATCTGAATTCGAACTGTGGTGCCGGATCACTTGAGTAATGGCGATCTTACGTCAATTGACTGAGGACGAACTGGCGCAGTACTGTCTCCAAGCGTAAGGCATTTGAAGTAGACGCCAGGACAAGCAACCGGCCATTCAGTTCAGGGTTTCGCGCAACGGAGAACCCTGAGCGGGCGCTTTCTCTGGATGCAATGGGGGAGCACCGCGAGCCCAAACAACCAGCTGACGGGGTGCTTACCAGACGTGCGGTATAAGGCGGTACTGCACTTTCTCGCAATAGGCGCGGTAGCCTTCCAGATCGCGTGCCAACAGCTTCTCCTCGCCCAAGATGCGCAGAACGAGGAACCCAATCGTGGCCACAGTTGCGAGCAGACCACAAACGGAGCCCAGCAGCAACGGGCCACCAAGGAACATTAGAGTTGCCCCAAGATACATGGGATGGCGAACAAAGCCGTAGACGCCCGTGTCAATGACATGCTGGCCGCGCTCGGCCTGAATACGTATCAGCTGTGACGCATAGGTGTTATCGGCGAGCGCGCGTAACATGAAGAAACTGCCCCCGAGGAGCAGGATACCTCCGCATACTTCGCTCCACACAGGTAGACGCGGTGTCCAACCGAAGCGCATATCCAGCGCCAGCGCAATGATCGAAGCCATGAAGCAGACTTTTAGCCCGATAAGAATAGCCATATCGGCGCGCGATTCACCGGCGCTGCCGGGAATGCGCAAGCGCTCGGCCAGCAGCGCAGGGTCCTTATAGTACAGCCACAAAACGATGGCGGCCATGAGGGACACCCACCAGACACCGAAGATCCAGACCTCCACCCAGCGCCAATCACCCGACAGCCATAGCAGCAGGGTCGCTAACGCTAGAACGCCAACCGGGGGACCCACCAACATGAAGCCGGTGATGATCGGTGAAGAGCGCATCCTCCCGCTCCGGGCTTGTGGCGGCGGGAAAATGAATGACCCGTTAGGTTGTAGCTCGCTCATCGGAGTTCCCGGGATGCGAAATTCAGGAGAAGGTAGATCCAAGGCCTTACTTCACACCAAGCGGGAGCGATTGTGTGGCTGGAAAAAAGGCCGAGGAACCTTTGCCCCTTACCAATTCCACAATTTTCATGGACATCTGTCAGTGATCTGAGTCCCAGAGCGAAGTGACAAAACCGAAGATGCCGCTGGGGCGAGAGGGCCACCGGCGCAGCACCTCCCGCCCACTAATGGCTAACTCTACTTTGTAAGTTGCGACGCAACCTCCGTCAGCACGGGCGTGCCTTCCGCTCGCAGCGCAACCAGCAGTGTCGGATTCAATCCCAATGCCTGAACGATGGTGGGCGCAACCTGAACGGTTTGGACGTCGGCCGACACCGTCTGTGCGGTGAATCCAGGGTTCGCCACTAGCAGCAGAACGTTGGCATCGTCATGCGCGAAGCCGCCGTGGTCCCCGATCATCGCGGTGTTTCCCGAGTAGGTCACGCCAACGTTCGGGGTCACGAAGATGTCCGGTGTTCACGAATCTTCTCCCGGCTCCAGACCGCCGATGTTGTAGTTCAGTGCCAGCGTTGGCCCATAATAAATCTCGCCTAGACCAATCTCCGGCGCAGCCTCTTCTAGGATCCCCACAGCCAACTCGACGTTTACTCCTTTGTTCAGCCAAAGCACGGAGACATCGTCTTCGGTTGCGCCAATTCCTGACGTATTCAGGGGCGATTCCGACCAGGGAATGAGGGGACCCAGCGTTGCCGGAGTATTCATACCGTCTGCCACGTATCGCGTCTCAACTCAGCCGATGCTGCGGAGTATGCAGCTATTGATCCCTCGGCGATGGCAATTCGGTAACCGCGTTTTAACAAGCGGCGCGGTTCGTCCTTTTTCATGCTGCATTAACCATAACGTGCATCTATGGGACTACGCTCATCAAATCGAAATTCGTTGAGGAGGGCACGATGAAATCTACGCTTTCAACCAGTCACCGATCACCTCTCATTCGTTTTTTCTCCACTATTTCACTGTTACTGCTGGTTGCTACGCCTTTTGTATCCGCTCAGCGCAGCGTACCTGCATCGCAAGTGTTGAAGCCAGCAGTTCAGGCTCAACCTCCCTACAATGTCACCACCTTCACCGAGAGTAGCTCCGCGGCGCTCAGCAACCCTGACTCCATCACATTCAATAGGACTGCCATTTACATCGGCTGGGGTAACAATGGTGCACCGGGCGGCCAGAACGCAATTCCGTCGACCATCATCAGGTACGATTACCAGGGCAACATCCTCAATCAGGTCAACGTCAACGGCCATAACGATGGGCTGAAGGTCAATCCTGTAACCGGCGATCTTTGGGCGATGCAAAATGAAGATGGCAATGCCAACTTGCAGATCCTCGACCCCCAGACCCTGGCCCTCAAGAAGTTCTATTTTCTAGGCACAGGCCAGCATGGCGGTGGCTATGACGACATCGTCTTTCTGAACGGAAACGTCTACTTCAGCTGCTCCAATCCGCAACATAACCCCAACAATGAACCAGCTATTGTGCAGTTCACGACGAGCGGAAGTGGCTTCACGCTCACACCCGTTCTGATGGGAAATGCTACGGCCATCGATATACCAACCGGGCAGCAGGTCACATTGAATCTGCAAGACCCTGATTCCATGACCTACAACTTCGGCGGCGATATCGTGCTCGACAGTCAGGGAGATGGCGAGCTGGTGATGGTGCGCAATCCTGGTCTGGCAAACCAAAATGTCTATCGCGTCTTGCTGAGCGCCAATGGGCAAGGGACCACTATCGATGACACGATATTTCCCACGGCTTCGGCAGGGTTCATGCTTGTCGCGGACACTCCAGGCAACGCCGTCTACGAAATCACCGCGCCATTTCTCCAACCCGGCTCATCCTATTCGGCTAGCGACACTGGTGGCTTTGCCGGCCGGCTTGAGGTTGAGACCGGTGTGCTCACCCCGGTAGTGACGGGCATGCTAAGCCCGCATGGAATGGCGTTTATTCCGCCGGCGCAGTAGGTTAAATTCATTTCGAAAAAAGAGAAGGCAGCCGTCTATCGGCTGCCTTTGTCCATATTCAACGTAAGAGTCATCGCCGGTGTGACGCCTTTGTCATAGTCCTGTGCACAGTGGGCTCTACCAGAAAAGATGCCACGTTTGCGACAAGCGCAAAGCAAAGATAAAGGCGCATGGTCCAGCCTGATGTAATCAGCCTCCGCGAATAAGAAACAACACCAACATCACCGTCAGCAATTACTCCCTGACTACCCTGTTGCCAAAAGTTGCGTACTATGAATCACTATCAATTAAATGTAATCCAACCTCAATCTTATTGTAATAGACATTTCACCTCTCATTTACCCATCGCTATCGGAAGGTAGATAGAGTTCTCTGACAGCAACTATCCTCATGGAGGTGAGAATCGTGAAATCCCTACTCACTTGGTTCTTAACAATCGCAATTTCGGTAGCGCCTCTCGAGCTGAGCGCTGCCAATAAGACTAAGTCTGCACCCCAGCACAACATCATCCAGCGCGTATTGCTGGTCAGCGTCGACGGTATGCACTCGCTGGACTTGGTAAACTGCGCTAATGGTATCGCCGGGGTTAACAATGGCGCCCCCTACTGTCCGAACCTGGCGGCGCTGCGTGCTACGGGCACCACGTACCTGAACGCTTCCACCTCGAAACCTTCCGATTCGTTTCCGGGTCTGATGGCGCTGATGACTGGCGGTTCTCCGCGCTCGGTCGGCGCGTTCTACGACGTGGCGTACGATCGCTCGCTGGCTCCGCCGAAGGTCACGACGGGTAACGGACTTGCCGGCGGTTCCTGCGGAATAACGGTGAATCCGCCAGGAACAACCACCGAATTTGACGAGGGAATTGACATCGATCAGACGCAGCTCAACGGCGGCGCTCTATCGGGCGATGGTGGAATCAACTCCATTGATGCCGATCGGCTGGAGCGCGATCCCAAACAGAACTGCGCGCCGGTGTATCCATGGAACTTCGTCAGAACGAACACCATCTTCGGCGTGATTCACGGGGCTGGCGGCTATACGGCATGGTCGGACAAGCACCCGGCTTACTCCGCCGTTTCCGGGCCGGGCACTGGATCGAACATCGATGACTATTACTCGCCTGAGATCAACTCAACCGTGATTGCATTGCCGGGGGTTGTCACTCCGCTTGGACTGGCTTGCAATCCGATTCCGGACCCCTCGCAGACGGGTGCCTGGACCGACAGCTTCTTGAACATCCAGTGTTACGACACGCTGAAGGTCAACGCTATTCTCAACGAGATTGACGGTAAGACGCACAACGGCCAGGGAAACGCTCCCGTACCGACACTGTTCGGCATGAACTTCCAAGCGGTTAGCGTAGGACAGAAGCTGATTGAAAAGAACTACGGAAGCGGTGGCTATCAGGACGCAGCCGGAACTCCAACCGCCGATTTGCTCGCAGAGATCCAGTTCGTCGATGCGGCCATTGGAGAGTGGGTGACTGAGCTGCAAAATCAGGGCCTGCTCGACTCGACTCTGATCATCATTACCGCCAAGCACGGGCAATCGCCCGTCGATCCCAACCGGTTCTTCCCAATTCCGGGACCGAGCGGCAACAATGGTGAGTCGCCGGCGAACCTGATCGCCAACCTGCTTCCATTCTCGGAGTCGCCGCTGAACCAGAACGGCATCGGCCCCACGGAAGATGATGTTTCGCTGCTGTGGCTGACGTCCTCAGGCCAGACGTTGAATGCGGTCTCGATTCTTGAAGCCAATGCCACCCAGGCAGGCCTCGGAGAAATCTTCTACGGGCCGTCGATTACCACGATGTTCAACGCCCCCGGACTTCCTCCCGCAGGTGATCCCCGGACGCCGGACATTATCGTCACTCCTAACTACGGCGTAGTGTACACCGGCAGCAGCAAGAAGCTGGCGGAGCACGGCGGCTTCTCGCACGACGACACCAATGTGATCATGGTGCTTTCGAACCCGAGTTTCCAGGCGAGTGCGGTCAACGCGCCAGTTGAAACCTTGCAGGTTGCTCCCACGGTCCTGAAGGCGCTGGGACTTGATCCGAGCCAGCTGCAGTCGGTACAGATTGAAGGTACACCGGTGCTGCCGGCCACCCAATTCTAGGACTGCACTATCCACAACGAGGTTGACAGAAGAAAGCGGCGTCCCGGAGTAGTGGGGACGCCGTTTTCGGGTTTAGAAGCGGAACAATCGTACAGGCCTCCGCTCTCCCAATCTTTCGCTTGCGGACCGGACAGTTAGCGGGCGAGACTTTCGACGCTTGTAACCTGCGACGGCGTACGACGTCCGGCTCTCGCGTCTATTTGATTGGCCCCGAACCCTTAATGAGGATGTCCACGAGTCTCCTGGCGCTTTGCTGCCAGTCAGGACCGGACGCCACGTGAGAGACGCCAATCAGTGCCCGAAGTAGATCGAATGGCTCCAGATCTCTACGAATGTCGCGGCTCTCGATTGCGCGCTTCACCAACGAATCAATCGCTCCCTGGATCTGACCGCGTGAACCTTCATACAGCTTCGACGGGCCACCGACGAGCGAGTTCAGTGCAGGGGCAATGATCTGCTTGGTTGCGATGTAATCCACGAACAAAAGCATCCAGGCTCGCAACGCTTCAACCGGAGGCATGGCGTCGGAGAATTTCCGCTGTGCTGCCGCCAGCTTTTCTACTTCAGTCCGATAGACCGCTTCGATCAGTGCGTCTCGCGTCGGAAAGTGGCGATACAGAGTTCCCGCTCCCACACCAGCCTCTTTGGCGATGTCATCGAGGCTGGCGTTCGCGCCGGACCGGGTAAACGCCTCCTTCGCCACCTCCAGAATGCGCTCGCGGTTCCGCTGCGCATCGGTGCGCGGTTTTCGCGGTGCAATTTTCTGCTTTTTGGTTGGCATACAAAAAAGTTGCAACCGGAGATAGCCTCCGGTTATCTTATCTACAGATTCGGAGACACTCTCCGTTTTAGCCTGACCCCGGCGGCCTGTCAATAGCGTTTCCCGATTCTTCCCGGTTTCGAGAGGTGAGGAATATGAATCCACTCGCTCCTTACAAACTAACCAACTCTCCTTGCGCCGACCTCATGACGATGGCGGAGAGAGAGTTGTCGGCTTTCTTCGACGCCGTCAGCCAGTTGTTCGGATCAGAACAGGCGCAGCTTTCAGCAGAAGACTGGCTGCACGAATTGATCGAGATCGACGGTCTGCCCACTTCAGCCCGCGACTGGCGATTGATCACAGCGAAGGTTTCAACTCGACTCGCAGGTCGAGTGAGGACTTCGTCCCTATCCACGGAATCACAAGTTGCCTAGGAGGAAAAGTATGCGTGTTTCAACTCGCCGCGGAGGGCAAGGAGCTATTCCGCTGGAAGCCCATCCCTCAGGGAGCCGCAACTTCGGTATGGGCCGGTGTCGTTGCTCCCGCCGAAGAGATTGGTGGCCGATATTGCGAAGACTGCCATGTTGCCAATCTTGTGCCTGACAACGCGCCCATCAACACCATGAGTAAAGGAGTACTCGGATATGCGCTCGATGAAGATAACGCCGAGGCGCTCTGGAAGAAAAGTGAAGAGCTGGTGGGACAGTCTTATTAGTTTTCTTCATCGCAAACAACGAACAGTTCCAGGAGGAACGGAATGATTGGAAAGACTGATCTCGCCGGCAGCTTCACGCTGCCGGGCACATCGATGACGGTACATCGCATGGGTTACGGTGCGATGCAACTCGCAGGCCGGGATGGCAGCAAGTTGGTATGGGGACCTCCACGAGATGTCGATGCAGCAATCGCTGTTCTCCGAGAGGCCGTCGAGAGTGGCGTGAACCACATCGATACATCCGATTTTTATGGTCCCCATGTCACGAACCAGATCATACGGAAGGCGCTGTCCCCGTATCCCGACGATCTGATGATCGTCACCAAAGTCAGCGTCCGGCGCGGTGAGGATGGATCATGGATTCCTGCCTACTCGCGCGAGGAGTTGACGGCAGCGATTCACGACAACCTCCGCAATCTCGGCCTGGATGTGCTCGATGTCGTTAACCTGCGCAGTATGTTTAGCATCCACGAACCGGCTGAGGGATCGATGGAGGCACCTCTCACGGTTCTAGCCGAACTCCAGCAAAAGGGTTTGGTGCGTCATATCGGGCTCAGCAACGTCACACCGGCGCAGATCGCGGAAGCCCGGCGGATCGTTCCCATCGTCTGCGTACAGAACCAACACAACCTCGCGCATCGAACCGATGATGCACTCATAGCCGATCTTGCTGGTGACGGCATCGCCTACGTGCCATTCTTTCCACTCGGCGGCTTCACTCCGCTCCAGTCGGTTACCTTGTCTGAAGTCGCCGCAGGCCTCGACGCCACGCCGATGCAGGTTGCGCTGGCCTGGCTTCTCCAGCGGTCGCCCAATATCCTGGTGATCCCCGGAACATCTTCCATCGAGCATCTTCGCGAAAATCTTCAGGCTTTGATGCTTCAAATTCCCCCTGAAGCGATTGCCGATCTCGACGCAATCGGCGGAGATGCCTTGACGGGGAGGCGCACATCGTAAAGGGTCGAGTGCGACCAGGTAGCAATCGACACCTCCGCCTCGGGTGACAGCACCAGCGGACTGACGCCTTCTAGCTTAAGGTGGGTGCCGAGGTTGTCGGAGCGTCCGGCATATAAATTAATGCGAAATGCGAGACACGTGTCCGTGTCGTCAGTGGCCTTTTGGCCGTGCTTCGATGATCCGACCCGGGTTGCCCGAGGAGCCCTGGATCAGCTAGCATCAGACTGGTTCGAGTAATTCGCTTCTTATCGATCCCCGTCCGTGTTGTTTTAGTTGGCCTTTGCGCTTGAGGCCAGTTTGCGCGTCTCCGGCGCATACGGCCATGATTATTCGAACAACCCACGGTGGCCTAAAGGTCTGCTTTCAGCGCACTCTCGTTGGCCAGATCGTTGCGATTGTGAAGAAGCCTCATGTGGAGCGTTGACTCAAGTTGAAACCCTGTTGGCTATCGTGGCTTGCAAAGAAATGAACTCTTCGCGCACGGACTTCGCAGCTTGTACCATCATCGCCAGGAACTACCTGCCCATGGCGCGAGTTCTGACAGAATCCTGGCACACGTCTCATCCTGGCTGCCCGATGTTCGTTTTGCTACTGGACTCACCTCAGGGTTTCTTTTGTCCGGAGAGCGAGGAGTTCCAGCATGTGCCTATCTCAGAGCTTCAAATTCCGAATCTTCCGGGTTTCCTTTTTAAATATACGGTTCTGGAAGCGAGCACTGCATTAAAGCCTTACCTACTTAGCTATTTATTTCGTCAGTATTCAATTGACAAACTCTTATATCTCGACCCGGACATTCTCATCTTGAATTCGCTTGATCCTCTTAGGGAGGATTTAGAAGAAGTGCAAGTCTTGCTGACTCCTCATCTTCTGTCGCCACTCCCGGACGACGACCGTAGGCAAAACGATCATGATATACTTCAGGCGGGGTGCTATAACCTCGGCTTCTTGGGCCTCCGGAATAGCCTTCAATCAAAACAATTACTTCGCTGGTGGTCTCATAACCTATATCACCAATGCATCGTTTCATTCGAGGACAACCTGTTTGTAGATCAGCGATGGATGGACCTGGCGCCGGCATTGTTTGATGGGGTGCGGGTCGTGCGAGATCCAGGCTACAACGTCGCCTACTGGAATCTTCATGAACGCGCAGTCTCGCTGCAGGACGGACCTCAGGTTAACGGCCAGCCTTTGCGTTTCTTTCACTTCAGCGGTTTCAACCCGGACAAGCCTTGGGTAGTGTCCAAACACCAGAATCGCTATGGCATGGCGGATATAGGCCCCGTCCGAAAACTCTACATAAAATATCGGGACTTGCTGCTTGAAAAGGGCTGGAACGACTGCAGGTACTGGAGCTACGGCAACGACTTCTTCCTGGATGGCATGAGGATTCCCGCCTCATCCAGGCGCTATTATTGGAGCCTGGGACCTGATGTAGCTCATCTGGGCAATCCCTTTTCATGGTCACGAAATTCTTCTGAGGATACACGGAACGGACGAGTCGACTTAACCAAGGCTAGCGATTTGCCGTCCGGCATCAACCTGCTAGGATATTTCGATTCTGAAAAGGGTGTCGGCGAAGGTGTCAGAAGCAATCTGCGAATTATTCAGGCCACCGACATCCCATACAGCTTGAACAATTTACTGGATTGCCGTTCTAGTAACGTGGTACGCATAACTGAACGGATCCAGAGGGACAATCCTTTCCTCATAAACCTCCTTACGCTTAATGCTGACGCACTCCTGTCCTTTGGGAGAGAACATTCGCTGTATTTGAATGGTCATTTCAACATTGGATACTGGGCTTGGGAACTCTCCGACTTTCCCGACGAATGGGCGAATGCATTTGGCTATGTCGACGAGGTTTGGACGCCAAGCGAATTTACTCGTGCGGCCGTTGCGGCCTCTTCGCCTGTCCCAGTAAGAGTCGTACCACACTCGATCGCCAATACAGCTATCGAAAGCGATCGAGACCGGGCAAGCTTCGGCATTAGTGAAGATGTTTTTTTGTTCTTATTCATATTTGACTTTCACAGCTTGCTGGAGAGAAAGAACCCTCTGAGCTTGATTAAGGCATACAAGACGGCCTTCGGAGAGAGAAAAGACGTTCAACTGCTGATTAAGTCATCTCATAGTGCGGAACACAAAGAAGAGTTGTTCTCATTGCAGCAGGCGTCGATCGGAGGGAACATCAGGATACTTGACGCTGTGCTGACGAGAGAGGCCAATCAGCAGTTAATGATGAGTGCTGATTGTTATGTTTCCCTTCACCGATCCGAAGGCTTCGGCCTGACGATGGCAGAGGCGATGCTTTTCGGCAAGCCGGTAATTGCCACTGGGTATTCGGGAAATATTGATTTTATGTCAGAGGCGGACAGCTTTATGGTTCCTTACAGGATGGTCGCGATCGACCGAGCACATGGTCCTTATAAAGCAGGTTGTCACTGGGCTGATCCTGATTTGGACTACGTGTGCGATATTATGCGGTATGTGGAACGGAACCGGGAGGCTGCGGCAGAAGTCGGTGCAAGAGCTAAGACCAGTATCCGTCAGATCCTCGCGCCCGCAACCATCGGCAAGTCTGTGCAGGCGCGTCTCCAAGAACTAGGTTTGCTAGGCCAAACATTAGGTAAGAAGTCTTATACTCACGCCGGTCGATAACATTGGCATTTTCTAAGGCAAGGTGAGAGCGTTTAGTCAGACCCCCAATAAGGCAAGCTTTCCGTTTTATCCTCAAACACGCTGAAAGTGGGAAGTCTACGACTTCTTGCAACAATGCATAGGAGTTCGGCAGTAGTACTCGGCAGGAGACAGATGAGCCTTACCTACGGATCCCAGCGCCATTCGTCGACTCTACCAGCGTACAATATATTCAAGATTGGCTGTGATCGACGCCGGATCGACAACTGTCGCAGGACTAATGGCACCTATTGAGCATCACATAATATACTGACATTTTCTGAGATTCTATGCTACTGTGTGGGCATGGGAAACCCGGCGGGAGTACGCAGAGACTTCGAGGCGCTAGAGCGGCGGCGAATGCGGGCGG
>JBEKXQ010000053.1:0-30963 GCA_049511915.1 Candidatus Korobacteraceae bacterium | reverse complement strand
CAAACCGGTAAAGCCCAGCTTCTCGAGGTCGGCGTAGAACGGCGGATTGGGAACGCGCTCCTGGCCGGGCTGCACGATCCGGATGCGCTGCAGATCAACGGGCGCAAAAAATCGCGACCAGAGGTCGCTGAAGGTCAACGGAACGGCCTGCTCGGAATAATGCGTCCGCTGGTCACGAATGTATTTCGCGACCGCCTGAGTGAACGCCGCAATCTGCTTCTGCGATAGCTCCGGTTGCGGCCGATCTTCCCCTCGCTTGCTCGCCAGCAAAGCTTTACTCCAAGTCCCGCCAGTTTGGCCCGGTCCCAACTTCAACTCTCAAGGGGACCTTGAGCTCATGAACCTGCTCCATGCGCTCCGTTACCAGTCGTTTCATAGTATGAACTTCCTCTTCAGGTACCTCAAATACCAATTCATCGTGTACCTGAAGAAGCATCCTGGAGCGCAGCCCGCGCTCGCGCAACTCGGCGTCGATGCGAATCATGGCCAGCTTGATGAGATCGGCCGCGGTGCCTTGCAGCGGCGTGTTGACCGCAGTGCGCTCGGCAAAGCCCCGCAGGTTAAAGTTCTTGCTGTGGATGTCGGGGATGGGCCGCACCCGGCCGAACAGCGTCGTTACCTTCTGATCGCGCCGAGCCTGCTCCAGGGTGCGATCGATGAATTGGCGGACTCCGCTGTACTTCTCGAAATAGGCGTCGATGAAGCGTTTGGCTTCCTTGGTGTCGATGCCAATCTGCTGCGAGAGTCCGAAAGCCGACAACCCGTAGACAATGCCGAAGTTCACGGCCTTGGCGCGGCGGCGATGCTCGGCCTCGACCATGAGCGGCGGCACGCCGAAGACCTGCGACGCCGTGAGCGTATGAATGTCCTCGCCCGCGCGATACGCCTCGACCAGCAGCTTGTCGCTGGAGAAGTGTGCCAGCAGACGGAGCTCGATCTGCGAGTAGTCGGCGGAGAGCAGAACGTGTCCCGGCTCGGCAATAAAGGCGGCGCGAATCTCGCGGCCCAATTCGGTGCGGATGGGAATGTTCTGCAGGTTGGGATTGACGGACGACAGGCGCCCCGTCGCCGATCCGGCCATGTTGAAGGTGGTATGCAGCCGCAGGGTGCGCGAGTTCAGCAGTGCCGGCAGCGCGTCAACGTAAGTCGACTTCAGCTTCGCGAGCTGCCGGTAGTCGAGCACCATGCGCGGGACTTCGTGCTCAGCGGCAAGTCCCTCCAGCACATCGACCGCGGTCGAAATCGTCTTGCCTTTGCCGTACTTCATCGGCTTAGGGAGATTCAGCTTGTTGAAGAGCACGTCGCCGAGTTGCTTGGGCGAATTGACATTGAACTCGAAGCCCGACTTGTCGTAGATCTCGCGCGCCTTGGCTTCGATCTGGTGCTCCAGCCGCTGCGACATCTCCGCCAGCACATCACAGTCGAGCTTGACGCCGGCTTCCTCCATACGCGCCAGCACCGGCACCAGCGGCAGATCGATCTCGTCGTAGACCTTGCGGAGTCCGGCTTCGTCGACTTCAGCGCGCAGTTTCTCGGTCAAGCGCAGGGTGACGTCGGCGGCTTCGGCGGGCGAAGGTCCGAGCTTCAAACTGAACTTGCGAAATGCTGTTTCGCCCAGACCATAGGTTGAGTAGGTTGGATCGAGCAGATAGGCGTACAGCAGGGGATCGTGCTTAACGCCGGCGAGCGTGATTCCTTGCTGACCGAGGACGTGCATAGCGGACTTGTAGTCGTGTACGGCCTTGGCGAGCGATTCATCCGCCAGCGCCTGCCGCAGCGGAGCGGAGGTCTCGGAGTCATCGAGCGCGACAGTCAGCGCTTTGCCTGCCTCAGCGGAAATTGCGACGCGATGGCTGATGGCAGGCGTGGCTGATGGCGGCGCAGTCGCCGTGAGCGAGAGTTGATCACTCTCTGCCTCGTCTGGATTTTCGCTTTCGGCTTCAGATTGTGCAGCCGGCTCGTTGGCAGATGATTCCAGAGCAATCGCCAACAGCGCTCCGGGTTTTCTCGCCAGCGCGAGCAGGGCTTTGACATCCGCAGCACTACTGGTTTCGCGATAATCCGTCTCGCCGAGTTCAATGCTCTCGGTCAGGAAATCCTGCACCAGGGTGGTGAACTCCAACTCGGTGAACAGCGCCCGTGCCGCAACCGGATCGGGCTCCTGCGCGCGCATGGTCTCGGGCTGGAATTCGACCGAGACGTTCGTGTCAATGGTTACCAGTTGCTTGCTGATGAGGACGGCGTTGCGATTGTTTTGCAGCGACTCGCGGTAGGTCTTGCGCTCGACTTCGGCGGCATGATCCAGCGCAGCCTCGACGCTGCCAAAGCGCTGGATCAACTCAACCGATCCCTTGTCGCCGATGCCGGGCGCGCCGGGGATGTTGTCGATGGAATCGCCGCGCAACGCCATCACGTCCACGACTTTCTCAGGAGGCACGCCGAGGAGTTCTTCCACCTTGGCAGCGTCGCAAATCAGGTTGTCCTTGGGCGGATTCAGTACGCAGATGCGATCGCTAACCAACTGCATCATGTCCTTGTCGCTTGAGACGACGAACACGGTGTAGCGCGCGTCAGCCGCCTTGCGCGCCAGGGTGCCGATGACGTCGTCGGCCTCGAAGCCGGGCGCTTCCAGGATGGGAATGCGATAGGCCTCGAGCGCGCGCCGCATGTAGGGAACCTGTTGCGCCAGGTCGTCAGGCATGGCGACGCGGTTAGCCTTGTAGCCGTCGTAGGCTTTGTCAACGTAGGTCTGCGTCTTGCTGTCGAACGTACGTGTGCTGACAATTGCCGTCGCCTGCTCGTCGCGGAAGGTTGGCGCGGCGACATCGAACACCGCCGCTAGATATTGCGGGGAGAAGTCAGCTCGCAGCTTGCGCAACATATTCACAAAGACGAAGGTCGCGCTAGTCGGTATGCCCGTCTTGGTGGACATGGGCCGCTGCCGCGCCATGGCGTGATAAGCGCGAAAGATGAACGACATCGCGTCGATGAGGTAGATGCGGCCTTTGGAGCCCGCGGGTTCGGCGGGCACGACGATCGCAGGCTTGACGGCGCTGGCCGGTTTGGCTGCGCTGGAGACGGTGGCGGATTTCGCGGTTTTACGAGTGGAGGGCAAGAATTGATTCTAACAAGCTGCGTAGTAACGCTTCTAGAGGGCGAGCGAGGGCAGTTCCAGCAACGAACTCGGGGTAAGAATGCGAGTACCTTGGTAAGGATCAAGTGCGAGGAGATCAGAATCGCCCGTGACGATGTGAGTCGCGCGGCCACTAACTGCGAGCTCCAGCAGCTTGTCGTCCTTCGGATCGCGACACGCAGAAATCTTAACCTTGACGTCCACCAATTCAGCTTCACGAGTCAAGGCCGCGATAAAGTTTCGGACATCCTCCTCATCGATGTAACGGCTAAACCGTTTGCGACTTAGCACTTCGTAGGCTTCAGCGAGAACGGCAACGGAAAGTAATACCTTTCCGTTGCGCAGCGCACGATCGAAGGATGAACGGGGTTTCGAGTTCGGCAGCAGTAAAGCGCTGACCAGAACGTTGGTGTCGAACACGCAGCGCAATCAATCGGCCTTAAGAAGCGATGTCAATATCTCGGGCGTGAGTCCGCGACCTTTCGCCTTCGTACCGACCTCGTCAAGAATCTGCTCCAATGACGGATGATCGGCATTGGCCAACTCGCGTAACCAGAGGCCAAGAAGAGCTTGCATTTTGCGTTTGTCCTCCGGTGCGGCGGAGTCGTACGCCCGGGCGGTTTGCGGATCGAGCGGAATGGTGATGGAGTTTGCCATGTGCTGTTGTGTATTTTACGGCAGTTTCAGCAAGGTCTGCTGTAGCCTTAGTTTATTCCACGAACATGCAATCGCCATACGAGTAGAACCGGTATTTTTCTTGCACGGCATGCCGATACGCCTTGAGGATTCGCTCGCGGCCGGCGAAGGCTGCCAACAGCATCAGCAGCGTCGATTTCGGCAAGTGGAAGTTGGTCAGCATTGCGCCGACTACGCGGAAGTCAAAGCCGGGGTAGATGAAGATGTCAGCCTCACCGCGCTGGGGGACGATGCGGTCGGGATAACTGATGCGCGAATAGTGGTCCCTCGACTCCTCGCCCGCAGCGGGCTCGTCGCTCGGGATGACACCATGGAGGTTGTTGCGAGCGGCGTATTCCAGCGTCCTCACCGTCGTCGTACCGACAGCCACAATCCGCCGGTCAGCATCGCGGGCGCGTTGAATCGTCTCGGCCGTGTCCGGCGTAATCTCGAACCACTCAGTGTGTAGCTTGTGCTGCTCGACGACTTCAACGCGGATCGGCTGGAACGTGCCGAGTCCGACATGCAGAGTGAGTTCGGCGGTCTCGATCCCGCGCTGGCGTATACGCTCCAGGATTTCCGGCGTGAAGTGCAGACCTGCGGTAGGTGCAGCGACCGAGCCGAGCGGCTTGGCATAGACCGTCTGATACTGCTCGCGATCTTCTGGTGTGTCGGGACGGTCGATGTACGGCGGCAGCGGTATGTGGCCGATGCGGTTGACGACGGCGAAGAAATCGTCGACGGGATCGAAGCGCAGATGGCGCTCGCCAAATGTGCCGCGGCCGACGATTTCGGCGGCCAGTTCGTGCGAAGCTTCGTCGGCATTGCCGCCGAAATAGACCCGCTCGCCCAAACCGAGCTTGCGGCCCGGATGCACCAGCGCTTCCCATTCCAGGGGAGACGCGGAGAGTTGTTTCGTCAGCAGCACCTCGACCTTGCCACGCAAGAATTCTTTTGCGGCAGGATTTTCTTGCGACAGCCGCTGCGCGCGCGAGCCGCTGCGATGCCCATAGAGCCTGGCCGGCAACACCTTCGTATTGTTGAAGACGAGCAGATCGTCGGGACGCAACAAGTCGGGAAAGTCTCGAAACTGGCGGTCCTCCAGCACATCGCGCTTGCGATCGACGCGCAGCAGCCGCGAAGCTGCGCGATCGGCCAGCGGCTGCGTGGCAATCAACTCTTGCGGAAGGTGGTAGTCGAAGTCGGAAACCAGCACAGAGTCATTTTCCTCCATCGGAGGGAAACTGGTACTACTGGAAATCCTGATGGGGTCGCGGCGAGCTCCCTACGCGGCTAGAAGGTTTGCTGAAAAATCGCGTGAAAACAAATCCCTCGTCGAGCCAAAGAGACTGTGTCGCGACCGGTGCCGCCGCTCCGCGGCTCGGGGTCTATTTGCAACTTCGATCCGGCTCTCACGAGCCGGGCTAAACCCATCCCGCCGCTTCGCGGCTGGTTTGATCGTTTTTCGGAAAGTTATTCCACAGCGAAACTTCAATTTTAGTCGTGACACAGTCTCGAAAGCCCTCCTCGGGATGACAAACTAAAGGTTTGCAACGGCGCAGCTGAAGCTGCGCCCCTTCATAAGTCTGTTTATCTTCCCTTTCCCGACGAGCAAAAGCTGCGGTACGATAAAGCATAGTGGCACCGGCGGGATGGCCGATCCATCGCATGAAAACAGAACAACAGCACCGGCAGGAGATTGTCCGCTTCGGCAAATTGCTGCATCAGACCGGTCTGGTGGCGGCGATGGACGGTAATCTGTCCGTCCGTCTGGAGAACGGGAACATCCTGAGCACGCCGACTCTGATGAGCAAAGGCCTGTTGGAAGCGGACGACCTGGTGATCGTCGATCCCACGGGAAAGAAGCTGAGTGGCGCGCGCGACGTCTCCAGTGAAATCGCCATGCACCTGCTGATTTACGGCAAACGACGCAACGTGGGCGCAGTGGTGCATGCCCACCCTCCCACGGCTACCGGCTTCGCGGCGGCCGGCATGGCTCTGGATCACGCCTTGTGTGCCGAGCTGATTGTGACGCTGGGCTCGGTGCCATTGGCCAACTATGAGACCCCTGGCACTCCGGAACTGGCTGCGGCGCTGGAGCCCCTGGTTGCGGACCACGATGCCATCCTGATGGCAAACCACGGCGTCGTGACTTATGGCGTTGATCTGCTCAATGCCTACATGAACATGGAGACAGTGGAGCACTTCGCGAAGATTGCGCTGGTCACCTACCAGTTGGGCAAACAACAAACCCTGAGCGACCAGCATGTCGACAAGTTGCGCGAAATCCGCACCAAGTACCTGGCCCACAACCATGTGATGGCGCCCAAGGACTGATCCCCGCCCGAGCGCAGCAGATATTTCAATCTTTTCGGTCCGTTAAGGCCAAATCCGGCATAGACTAGGCGTGTCCAATATCGGACACTTTAATCCGAGACAGAACACAGCCGCTCCTCTGCGAGCGTCCTACGGCTGCCGTAACACTATGACAACAAGAGGATTAACTGCTCCGACAAATGGCTTCCCGCTTGCACTTAGGAAATGCGTAATGGATATCGCCCGTCCCGAACTTAAACGACAAAAGCGCCGACGCCAGATTATCTGGTCGATCGCTGCGCTGGTGGTGCTGGTCGGCGTCACTGTCGGCATTTCGCGCCTCAAGCCGGCCGCGCCGACAGTCGATCGCAGCACCATTTGGACCGACACCGTAAAGCGCGGTTCGATGCTGCGCCAGGTTCGCGGATTAGGCTCGCTGATTCCCAGCCACGAAGATGTTCGCCAGATTCCGGCTGAGACGGAAGCCACGGTCATTCGTATCGACAAGCTTCCCGGATCGCAAGTTACAGCCGACACCGTGCTGGTGGAGATGGTGAATCCGCAGCTGGAGCAGGAGGCCCTGGACGCGCAGTTGCAGGTGAAAGCCGCCGAGGCCGAGTACCAGAGCCTGAAGGTGAAGCTGCAGAGCGACTTGATGGACCAGCGCGCGGGCGCGGCCACGGTCAACGCCGATTACAACGAAGCGCAGCGCCAGGCGCAGACCGACAAGTCCCTCTACGATCTCGGCGTCATCTCGGGCTTGGCGGCGAAGGCCTCTGCCGGCAAGGCGCAGGAGCTGACCACACGCGACAAGATCGAAGACGAACGGCTGAAGATCAACGAGAAGGCAATTGCCTCGCAGCTTGCAGTGCAGCAGGCGAAGGTGGACGAGATGCGCGCGTTGGCCGGACTGAAGCAGACGCAGTTGCAGCGTCTGAAGGTTCAGGCGGGAGTCGACGGCGTGCTGGTGGAGTTGCCGCTGCAGGTGGGACAGCATGTGCTGCCGGGAACGGAGCTGGCGAAGATTGTCCAGCCGAATCATTTGATGGCCGAGTTGAAGATTCCCGAGACCCAAGCCCGCGATGTGCAGATCGGCGAGCCGGCCTCCATCGACACCCACAACGGCGTGATTGCAGGCGAGGTCAGCCGTGTCGATCCCGCGGTGCAGAACGGCACCGTCACCGTGGATGTGAAGCTTACCGGCGAGTTGCCCAAGGGCGCGCGTCCGGATTTGAGCGTGGATGGAACGATTGATCTGGAGAAGCTGGACAACGTGCTGTACGTGGGGCGTCCGGCGTTCGGACAGGAGAGCAGCACGATCTCCATGTTCAAGCTGGATCCTTCGGGCAATGCCGCCAGCCGCGTGCAGGTGAAGACCGGACGCGCCTCGGTGAACCAGATCCAGATTGACACCGGACTGAAAGAGGGCGACACCGTGATTCTGTCGGACATGTCGCGATGGGACAACACGGACCGGGTGCGGCTGGAATAAAGCAGCAGTTAGCGATTAGCCGCTAGCAATTAGCTTTGAAATGCGGAGTGGCCGGGACTCATCGGGGGCCTACTGGTCATGCTGCACGAGGAGTGTTTGCCTAGGCCCGCTCTGATGTCAGGCTCGAGCAGGGATTCCGTTGTTGAATCGGCTGCACGAATGGTAGGGACCGAGCGCCGGAGGCGCGAAAGAAGATAGCCCAGCGCTTCAGCGCTGGGTGAGCGTGCCTTTGAGATTTGAGCCCCTCGGGGGCGGCGCAGGCGGCGAGCTTGGAACGAAGATCAACAAGAACACGTAACTCATCACGGGCTTGCTAAGAGCTAAGGGCTAACAGCTAAGAGCCGTCGCAAATCGCGATCATCAAGAATGGACAACAACATGAGCGAAGCAGCAATTCCGCTGATTGAAATCGAAAACATGACCAAGGTTTTCTATACCGACGAGGTCGAAACCCACGCGCTCTCCGGCGTTCACTTGATGGTCCGCAAGGGCGAGTATGTCGCCATGTCCGGCCCGTCGGGCTGCGGGAAGTCGACGCTGCTGTCCATCATCGGACTGCTGGACACGCCGACCGCGGGCAATTACCGCCTGAACGGTTCTCCGGTGGAGAACCTGGACTTCGGCGACCGTTCGCGCATTCGCAATCGCGAGATCGGCTTCATCTTCCAGAGCTTCAACCTGATCGGCGATCTCACGGTGTACGAGAATGTCGAGCTGCCGCTCACCTATCGGGACGGCATGCCGAGCGCCGAGCGCAAGCGGCGCGTGTTGGAGTCGCTGGAGCGGGTGGGCATGGCCCACCGGCTGCGCCACTATCCGTCGCAACTCTCCGGCGGTCAACAGCAACGTGTGGCCGTGGCGCGCGCGTTAGCCGGATCGCCGTCGATCCTGCTGGCCGACGAGCCTACCGGAAACCTGGACTCGCGCAACGGCGAAGCCGTGATGGAGTTGCTGCAGAAGCTTCATCGCGAGGGTGCGACCATCTGCATGGTGACGCACGATCCGCGCTTTGCCGCGCACGCCCAGCGCGAAGTGCACCTGTTCGACGGAAAAGTTGTGGCCGAAGAAGAGCTGCGGAGGCTGATGCAGGAGCAGTAGGGCAGCACTTGGCATTTGGCACTTAGCACTTGGCAAATTCGTGCTCCGTGCAATCGTGACTAACGCAAGCATCATCGCTAGTCGAGGATAGGTTTCACTGGCCAAGTACTAAATGCTAAGCGCTAAATGCCAAGTGCCAACGAGCGAGATATACAATGACCGGACTTCTTCAAGACCTGCGATACGCGTTTCGCCAGCTGCGCAAGAATCCCGGCTTTGCCGCGGTAACTGTGCTAACGCTGGCGCTGGGCATTGGCGTCAACGCGGCAATGTTCGCGGTGATCGACGCGGTTCTGCTTCGGCCTTTGCCGTTTCCCAAGCCCGACCAGATTGTGCAGATGACCGAATCGCGGCCGGAGTCTGCTGCGGCTAGCGCTTCCGCGCTGCCTGACATACGCGATTGGCGGGCGCAGGCCCACTCCTTTCAGGACATCGGCTGGTACACGGTCGGCATCCGCAGCGTCGATGTGCCAGGCTTCTCCGATTTCATCCCAGTGGTTGCCAGTAGCGCCAATCTTCTATCCATGCTGCAGGTTGATCCGGTGCTGGGCCGGAGTTTTTCGCCGCAAGATGATCAGGCCGGTCACGGCGACGTGTTGCTCATCAACTCGGTGGCGTGGGAGAAGTTTTTTGGCAAGAACCCGCAGGCCGTTGGCAGCTCGCTCAAGTTAGCGAACAAGCTCTATACGGTCATCGGAGTGATGCCGGCGGGTTTCGAATTTCCCAACGTTGGAGACGGTCCGGTAGGCTGGGTGCCGCTGGTGCCGGCCAAGGAATACGAGGACCGCGGCTCGCAGGACCTGACTGCGGTGGGAAGGCTGAAGAACGGCGTGACCCCTGGGGCGGCGCAGGCCGAACTTACCGGAATTCAAACCAACATCGCGAAAGCCTATCCGACTCTCGAACTGGAAAGGCGGGTTCGAGTAAAGACCTACCGCGAAGTCCTGACCGGCAATGTACGGCCGGCGCTGCTGGCGTTGCAGTTTGCCGTGCTTGCGGTGTGGCTGATCGCTTGCGCTAACGTTGCCAGCCTGCTGCTATCGCGCACTACGGGACGCCGACGCGAGATCGCCATTCGCAGCGCGATCGGCGCGGACAGAGCACGCCTGGTGCGGCAATTCCTGACGGAAAGCCTGGTACTGGCGTTTACCGGCGCCGCAATCGGGCTGGCCTTGGCGTATGCCTGCGTCCGGGACTTGAAGTTCTATCTCGACCTGTATCTACCACTGTCCCACCACATTCACATCGATGCGCGCGTGGCTGCAGCCCTGGTTGGTTTTTCCGTTATCTCCGCGGTTCTCTTCGGACTGGTTCCCGCGTTGCAGGCGGCGCGGGCTCCGGCGCAGGAAGCTCTTCGCGACGGCACGCCCAGTGCTGGCGCCAGCCGCCGGCAGAAACATTTTCGCGATGCGCTGGTGGTTGGCGAGATCGCGCTTTCGTTGCTATTGCTGATTTCAGCGGGACTGCTGCTCCGTAGCTTGCTGGCTTTACGCAACGTCCCGCTGGGATTCGTTCCTCACAACGTAGTAACAACGGCAATCATCCTGCCCCAGTCGGGAGGCGGAATCGTAGGCCAGTCGGGCAAGTATGCGGGCAAGGACATCGCGCAAGTATTCTATGCGCCATTGCTCGATCGGCTGGCTCATCTGCCCGGCGCCGACTCGGCGGCCCTGACCACGACCCTTCCGCTGTCGCCCAACTTCCAGGCCAGCGGCTCTTTCGAGGTCATCGGCCGGCCCAAAGATCCGGCGAACAAACTGAACGCCGCCATACGCGCCGTCAGTCCAAGTCTCTACCCGACGCTGGGCATTCGCCTATTGCAGGGGCGCTTGTTCAGCGACGCGGATGGACCGCAGGGGACGGCCGTCGCGGTCGTCAATCAAGCCTTCGTCAAGAAGTATTTTCGAGGACAGAACCCACTGGGTCAGCAGTTGAAGGTCGGCGACAAGGGACCGCACGCAATCGTCACCATCGTCGGTGTGGTCGAAGACACGCACCAGACGGCAATGTCCGATGATGCACAGCCGGAGATCAATGTGTCGTACTTGCAGCTGACGCCGAATGACGAACTGACGCCGTACATCCTGGCATCGTTCACCAACCTTGCGCTGCGCACGCACGTTGCGCCCTCGGCGGTCATTCCGAGCCTGCGTACCGCGTTGCGGGAGTTCGATCCTGATCTTGCCGTACTGGACGTTCAAACGCTGCAAGATGTAGTCGACACCTCGCTGGGAAGCCAGACGCTGGCTGTGCGGCTGCTGTGGATTTTTGCCGGCTCGGCGCTGCTGATCTCAATTGCGGGAATCTATGGCCTGCTTGCTTACAACGTGAGCCAGCGCATGCGCGATCTGGGAATTCGCATGGCGCTGGGCGCGACACGCTCGAATGTGATTGGACTTGTTCTGCGGCAGGCCGTCGTGCTGCTGGGGATTGGAGTCGGTATCGGTGTGATCACGGCGGTGTCGGTGGGAAGCGTGTTGCGCAGCTTCCTCTATGGAGTCGTGCCGTATGACGCCTGGACCATTGCGTCTGTGTCCGTGCTGTTGTTGGCCTGCGGACTATTCGCCAGCTACATTCCGGCGCGCCGCGCCTCGAGAATCGATCCGGTGAAAGCGTTGCGGTGGGAGTAAGGCAGCATTTAGCAGTTAGCACTTAGCATTTAGTAAAGCCGCGCATGAGGCGCTTTGGCTAAATGCTAAATGCCAAATGCTAAGTGCTAAATGCCAAGCACGGATCGCTTGCTACGAATCATGATCACTCTCAAGAACGTCGAACGCAGTTACAAGACCGGAGCGGGGCAGACGTGGGTGCTGCGCCGCGTGGACCTCACCATTAATGAGGGCGAGTTCATCACCGTCATGGGACCGTCGGGGGCAGGGAAGTCGTCGCTGTTGAACGTGCTGGCGCTGCTCGACGATCAGTGGGCGGGCGAATATTGGTTCGGCGAGCAGCCTGTCCATCTGATGAAGCGCAAGGACCGCGCCGAGCTGGCCAAGCGCAAGATCGGCATGGTGTTTCAGAGCTATCACCTGCTGGATGATTTGACGGTGCAGGAGAACATCGACCTGCCGCTATCGTACAAAGACATCCCACGCACTCAGAGGCAGGGCATGGTGGCAGAAACGCTTGACAATTTCCAGATCGTCGCCAAGAAGGACCTTTATCCGAACCAGCTGTCTGGAGGACAGCAGCAACTTGTGGGTGTGGCCCGCGCCGTAATTCACCGGCCGGCGCTGTTGTTGGCCGACGAGCCTACGGGCAATCTGCACTCCAGCCAGGCCAAAGAGATTATGGAGCTATTTACCAGGCTGAATCAGGAAGGCACAACCATCGTGCAGGTGACGCACTCGGAGGTGAACGCGTCCTATGGATCGCGCACTATTCAGATGCGCGACGGCTGGCTGGTAAGCGACACCGGCAATCCGGCGCTGACGCAAAACGGGGAGGCAGTTCGCTCATGATGGAGCGCGGGCCAGCGTCGAAGCTGATTGTCGTTGTGGTGTGTGCTCTGCTGGTGAGCGCGCAAGCGCAGCAGGAGACCCCGAACGCACCGACGCCGCAGCCGGCGCCGGTTTCTGCCCCTACGTCCTCGCCGGGTGCGCTCTCCATTCGAACGCCGTCGAATCTGGCGATGCCGCATTCGAACAATCCGATCAAGGCTTACGCTCCCAGTACGGTAGCCAAGCCCGACCTGGCGAATTCGAACCGGCTGCAACAACTGATCCGCGATGGCAAGCTCTACATCTCGCTGCAGGATGCCATCGACCTGGCGCTGGAAAACAATCTTGATCTGGCGATCGCGCGTTATAACCTGCCCATCGCCGATACCGATATTCTGCGCACCAAGGCCGGCGGCTTCTTTCGCGGAGTCAATACCGGTGTTGTGCAGGGCACTCCGGGTGGAGGAGTCGGGGGATTTGGGACCGGCGCTCCCAGCGGCGCGGGAGCAGGCGGCACCACAGGCGGCGCAGGTGGCGCGGGCGCAGGCGCGTCAGGACTGGTGCAGTCGACGCTCGGTATCGGAACCAATGTATCGTCTTACGACCCAGTTATCACCGGCATTACCAGCCTGGAGCACCAAACGCTGCCCTTGTCGAACGTTCAGATCTACGGTGTGCCAAAGTTGCAGACCAATACCGGTCTGGTGAACCTTAATTACAGCCAGGCGTTCCCCACTGGTACAAGTATCAGCCTTGAAGTCGACAATAACCGGCAGACCACGAACAGTATCTTCAACAGCCTGCTTCCGAGCTTGACCTCGGCCTATCGCTTTACCATTCAGCAACAGTTGTTGGCAGGCTTCGGAACCGGGCCGAACCTGCGCTACCTGCGCATCGCGAAGAACAACAAAAAGATTTCCGACATCGCCTTCAAGATGCAGACAGTGGCAACGGTTATCCAGGTGGCCAATATTTATTGGGACCTGGTTAGCGCCTATCAGGCAGAGAAGGTCACGGAGCAATCGTTTGCTTTCGCGCAGCAGAGCTTTGAGAGCGCCAAGAAGCAGTTGCAGCTGGAGGCCATTCCAGAGATGGATGTGATGCGCGCCGAGGCCGAGGTCTCGAAGCGCGACCAGGACCTGACGGTGGCCAAAACCAATCTCCAGTTGCAGGAATCGCTGATCAAGAATGCCCTCACCAGAAATCTGGACGATCCGACGCTGGAGGCGATGCCGGTAGTTCCGACTGACCGTCTGGAAACAATCGAGATCATTCCCGAGAAGCCGACGCAGGAACTGATTGCACAGTCGCTGCTGGACCGCCCGGAATTGGCGGAGTCGGACATCGACCTGAACAATCGCGAGATCACGCGCAAGGCGGCAGCGAATGCCCTGCTGCCAACTTTAACCCTGGTTGGCTTTTACGCTGGAACGGGGTTGGCCGGCGACCTCAACCCATTTTTTTCCGAGCCGAATCCTCCCCTGGTGCCCACCAATTGGTATGGCTCTTTTCAGGACGCCTGGAATAACTCTTCCCCGGACTACCTGGTGGGCTTGAATCTGAGCATCCCGATTCGCAATCGCGTGGCGAAGGCGGACCAGTATCGTTCGGAGCTGGAGTACCGGCAAGCCGAGTTGCGCGAGCAGCAACTTAAGAAGCAAATTCGCATCGAAGTGCGCAACGCCGAATACGCGCTGGAGCAGGGGCGGGCGCGGGTGCAGGCCGCACAGAAGGCGCGCGATCTTGCCGAGAAGACATTCAACATTATGCAGAAAGAGCAAACTCTTGGCGCGGGATCGAATTTCCAGACGCTGGCCGCGCAGCGCGATCTGGCGCTCGCCGAGTTGGACTTGGTGAATGCCAGCACGGCCTATCAGAAGTCGAAGCTTGAATTGCAGCGTGCAACCGGCACTACGCTGGAAGAGAATAAAATTCAAATTCAAGACGCGGTAGACGGCATCGCGCGCTGAGGGAGAGAATTTTGCCGCGAACACAAAGCCAGGCCAATACGCAGGACGCCGCCACGGTAGCCCGTGATCGGCAGCGCACCGGCCGCGTGCTTGCGGCTGACGATCAGCCGCACATCCTGGAAGCTCTGGAGTTGTTGCTGCGTCCGGCCGGCTTCGCGGTGGATACGGCAAAGTCTCCCGCAGCGGTCCGAGAGGCGCTGGCCAGCGAGTTCTATGACGCGATCCTGATCGACCTCAACTACACCCGCGACACCACGTCAGGACAGGAAGGCCTCGATCTGCTCTCCGAGATCGTCGCGCTCGACAGCAACATCCCGGTGATCGTGATGACGGCGTGGGGCAATGTGGGTCTCGCGGTCGAGGCCATGCGCCGCGGGGCGCGCGACTTCATCCAGAAACCGTGGGAGAACGAGCGCTTGCTGGCCATCCTGCGCACGCAGGTGGAACTGCATCGCGCGTTGCAGCGGACGCAGCATCTGGAAGCCGAGGCCAAATTGCTGCGCGCCGAAGGCCGGCCCGACTTCATTGCCGCAGCGCCCTCGATGCAACCGGTGCTGCAGACAATCGCACGCATCGGCCCTTCGGATGCCAATGTGCTGGTGACCGGCGAACACGGCACGGGCAAGGAGATTGTGGCGCAAACCCTGCACGCGCTGTCGTCGCGCGCGTCGATGCCGCTGGTTGCGGTCAACACCGGCGCGCTTCCGGAAGGCACTTTCGAAAGCGAGCTGTTCGGCCACGTGAAGGGCGCGTTCACCGACGCGCGCATGGATCGCATTGGAAGGTTCGAACTCGCCGACAACGGCACCATCTTCCTCGACGAGATCGGCAACGTTCCCATGCGCCAGCAAGCCAAGCTGCTGCGCGTGCTGGAGACCGGCGAGATCGAGCGCGTGGGATCGTCGCGTACGAAGCACATCAATGTGCGCGTGATCTCGGCGACCAACTCGAATCTGCAGGATGCCATTGCCGCAGGCCTGTTCCGCGAAGACCTGCTGTTCCGCCTGAACACGGTTGAGATTCCCATACCGCCGTTGCGTGACCGGCGTGAAGACATCCCGCTGCTCGCGTCGTACTTTCTCAAGCGATATGCGACGCGATACCGGGTTGCGGTCAGCGGATTTGCTGCGACCGCTCTTCAGGCCATGATGCAGTACGCGTGGCCCGGCAATGTGCGCGAGCTGGAGCACACGCTGGAGCGCGCGGTGCTGATGTGCCAGACGGGAGAGATTCAGGTATCGGACCTGGGGCTGAGTGTGCCGCAGCGGTCGCAGGGGCTGAATCTGGAAGAGCTCAGCATCGAAGAGGTCGAGGGCATTCTGGTTCGCAAAGCGCTGCAGCGCTTTCACGGCAATGTGAGCCAGGCGGCGGAGGCGCTGGGGCTGAGCCGCGGCGCGCTGTATCGCCGGATGGAACGCTATGGGATCTAGTTCTGGCGGCGACTCGAGCTCTCCAGTCTCGTCGAGTCCCAAACTGTCGCATAGTGAGGATTCTGGGCGCTTTCATCCACCGCAGCGGCGACGCCGTTTTAGACTTCTCTACGAGAAACGAATCGCCTTGTTTGCGATTCTGGCCGCACTGCCGGGTGTCACTTTCGGCACAATCCTCATCTGGACGCACGACTGGAGCCGGGACACCAAGGTCTCCCTCACGGTGCTGGAGTTGTTTCTCTGGCTGGTGCTGACGCTGGCATTGCTTGACCAGATCGTCCGCCCGCTGCAAACCCTGACCAACGTAGTCGGTGCGCTACGCGAGGAGGACTATTCCTTTCGCGCGCGCGGGGCCGCACCCAACGACTCCATGGGCGAGCTGGCGCTAGAGATCAACTCGCTCGCTGACATTCTGACTGAACAGCGGGTGCAGACGATTGAGGCGACGGCGCTGCTGCGACGAGTGGTCGAGGAGATCGATACACCGCTGTTTACCTTCGATCCCGATCACATCCTGCGGTTGATGAATGCAGCCGGTGAGCGGCTGTTGCAGCAGCCGGCAGCGCGCCTGCTGGGCAAGACCGCCAGCGAGCTGGAACTGAACGCGTGCTTCGAAGCGGCAAATGAGACGCTGGTCGAGCTTCCGTATTCGGCGCCCAACGCGCGCTGGATGGTACGCAAACGTTCGTTCCGGCAGAACGGCGTGCCCCACACGCTGATTGTGCTGTCGGATGTGAGCCGCGCCCTGCGCGAGGAAGAACGCAGCGCCTGGCAGAAACTGATTCGCGTGCTCGGCCACGAGTTGAATAATTCGCTTGCACCCATCATCTCGATCGCGGGGAGCCTGGCGTCGCGCTTGCCCTTGGAAGAATTGCCGGAGGCGCAGAATGCGGACTTCCAGCGCGGGCTGAACATCATCGAGTCGCGCACGGCTGCGCTGCATCGCTTCCTCCAGTCCTACCGCAAGCTGGCGCAGATGCCCGCCCCGACACTGAAGCCGATCGAGTTGCGGCCGCTGTTCGAACGCGTGGCGGCTCTCGAGACACGCGTGAAAGTCGATATCTCGCCCGGCGCCGACCTGGTGCTGATGCTCGATCCCGACCTGATCGAGCAGATGCTGATCAACCTTGTGCGCAACGCCATGGATGCCGCGCTGGAGCAGGCGCAATCCCACAAGGCCGGTGAAGCCGGTGAGCCGAAGGTGACGATGCGGTGGGAGCAGTTCGATCGCAAAGTGGCGCTCATGGTGGAAGACAACGGGATTGGGTTGCTGAATCCGAGCAACGCATTCGTGCCGTTCTACACCACGAAGCCGGGCGGTTCCGGAATTGGACTGGTGCTGTCGCAGCAGATCGCCGAGGCGCACGGCGGCTCGATCGAGCTGACCAACCGTCCCGATGCTCGTGGCTGCCGGGTCAAGGTAATGCTGCCGTACCGGCATTCGTAGATTAGGACAGTGTCCTTGCCAACGATTCATCGTGGGAAAGCGGTTCCACAACGTAGAACAAATCGCGCTAAGCAGAAAACTCCGGAGTAGAATGGCGAGTCGGTTGATCTAAGATAGGCCGACGAGCTATGGAACGTTGGGCAATTCTCGTCATTCTACTGTTGGCTTCGATACGGGGGCATAGCCAGGCCAGATTTGCGAACTTTCCCTTCGCCAAACGAAGCATTTCGCCCGATGGCAGGTTCACTCTGGTAAATCGAAATTGCATCAATCGTGATTGCAAAGACATTGATCGAAAACTTTGGCTTATCAATAACAAGACCAACGATCGTAAACTGCTGATTGAGATAGAACGAAACGTTCGCATCGGCTGGGCTCCCGTCGGTAATACATTCTTCTTGAACGACAACCTTGGTAGCAATGTAGCGGAGGCATACCTGTATTTTCCCGCTGAGGATCGTCGCGTAAATATTGGCGAATCGATTGATCAGAAGATTCCATCCGACCGTCACTTCGAGAACGACAGCCACCATTACTTCAATGCTTTGTATTGGATCAACGGAACTTCCTTCCTGGTTAAGCGGTTTGGGCATCTCGATACCGAAGGTGCGCAGGGGTTCACGGTTTGCTACCGCGTGAACATCTCAGGCGAGGTCCAGCGCCTGTCCCAGTCTGGCTATGAGGGGACGCCCTGCGAACTGCGCGCCAAATGAGATCGTTCGCAGTTGGACGCAACCACCGCGACAATCCTATGACTTCTTGTCCCCAGCCGACGATTGATCGGTTCCAGAATGTAATTCTGGTTGCGTGGATTGCTTCCCATCATCCGGCGACGGCTTCTCCAGATATTGCACGATCACGGTAATCCTTCGATTAGCCGGGTCGGACGCGTCCTTAGCGTTGCGTGGCTGCTGATCGGCGAAGCCGCGCACCTGTGCCACCTGGTCAGCGCGCAAGCCGTGCTGTTGCATCAGTCGCCGGCTGGCATTGGCACGATCGGCGGAGAGTTCCCAGTTGGTGTAATTGGCGCGGGCGGAAAACGGCTGCGAATCGGTGTGACCCTCAATCGAGATCTTGTTCGGGACCTTGCCCAGTTCCTCGGCAATGGTCATCATCAGCTCCCGGCCATCGCCGTTGGGATCGGTTTGTCCGCTCTCGAAAAAAGTGCCATTCTTCGATTCCAGCATTTCGATACGCAGACCTTCGGAGGTGACCGTTAGCTCGATGTGGTCCTTCACCTTTTCAAAATTGGCAACCTGGCGAATCGCTTTTTCCAACTCGGCTTTTACCTTATCGAGGCTGTCTTTGCTGACCTCATGAGTCGGCGGCTTGTTGGTTCCGGTCAGCTTTCCCGTACCCGCCGGGTCCTTAAAGTATCCGCTGATGGCCTCCTGGATTGGTTTGCTGCTGTTCATCAGCCAAAGCACGATGAACAATGCCATCATCGCGGTGACGAAGTCGGCATAGGCGACCTTCCAGGCGCCGCCGTGATGCCCGCCGTGGCCGCTTATACGTTTGATAACGATGGGTTGTGGGTTCGCGGCCATGCGCTTCTGTCCTGATCCTAAGAGGACGCAGGTGCGGCCTCAGACGCCGCAGGCGCGGCTTCAGAAGTAGCTGCCGCCGCAGCGCCGGATTGTTTGCAATGCTTTTCGAATTCGGAAAAGCTGGGACGCAGATGCGCGGGGACGGAACGGCGGCCCATTTCCACCGCCAGCAAAGGTGATGTGCCCTTCATGAACGCGATCATGGTGACGCGCAGCACGTGCAGGTGTTCATGTTCTTCGTGCGAGAGTTTTGCCAGGTTGGCGGCGATGGGCCCGACGAAGCCGTAGCACATCAGAATACCAAGGAACGTGCCCACCAAGGCCGCGGCCACCTTCTTGCCGATCTCTTCCGGAGGGCCGCCGAGAGCGCTCATGGTCATGACCACGCCGAGCACGGCGGCGACAATTCCCAGTCCAGGTAACGAATCGGCGACGCTGCTCAAGGCGCTCACTGACTGCTCCGAGTCATGGGAGTGGACGTCCATGTCGGCCTCGATCATCTGGTCGACGTCGAAAGGCTCGACGCCCCCCATCAGCACCATGCGCATGGTGTCGCAGACAAAATCGCGAGCGTGGTGGTCTTTGACGAAGTCGGGAAACGCGGCGAAGAACTTGCTCTTGCCCGGCTCTTCGATGTCGTTCTCCACTGAGTTGGGGCCCTCGCGGCGGATCTTGTTGAACATGTCGTACATCATTTTCAGCGAGCCGAGATAGCGCTTCTTGCTGAACTTCGATCCCTTGAGCACCTGGAGAATTCCATTCATCACTTCCTTGAGCGTGTGCAGGGGATTGGCCACCAGCAGCGTTCCCAGCGCAGCGCCGCAGATAATAATGGCTTCCGAAGGTTGGATGAGCACGCGGATCGGGCCGTGTTCCATGAGGAACCCGCCGATCACGGCGCCCAGAACGACCAATATTCCAATGATGGCAAACATGCTCTTGTGGCTTTCTTCGCGTCGCGTGCTGAAACTGCCGCAGTGTCTTGGACGCGCCACTCAGCCGCGGCTTTTCGGGGGACACGCTTCGTTTTATTTGGTCATGGCGAGATCATCGGACACGCGCCTCCATCCTCTTCTATCGGCGGAGCGGGGAAAATCTTGCGTCTGAAGAATGGGGTAGTTACTTGGCTGATTTACGGCGCGGCCTTTGCTTGGCAGAAATTGAGCGGATGATGAGTTTGCTTTTGCCGCTGGCCGGAAGCGGAGTTTCGTTGTGCGCGACGGCTGCGGCGATCAGCGCTTCCACTTCGGGGCGAGCCAGCGTCTCCGCCGACTCAAGCCGGACGAAACGATTTTGCACCCCCGAGCCGAGCAGCAGGTGATGGGGATCGGGCAGACTGGCGCCGTGGTAAAAAGCGAGGCCCACTCCGTTCGCGGCCGCGGCAATCGAGACTATGCAATCGGAAGGGCGTTCGGTGGGGCAATAGCCGATGACGAAGAAGTTGTAATTGTCGTACACCAGTTCGTTGGCGGTGGGCAGGCGCTTGCGTAACGCTTTGCGCACGGCGCGAATCAGCGCCTGGTTTTTCGGCTCGAACTTGTCGATAAAACTGTCGAGTTGTTCGCCGGGGTCGGGCGATGCTGCCTGAACAGCCTTTGCGGATGCCTTCATAGCGCTGTACAGCCTAGCACAAAGGGAGGCGCACCGGCTGAAGCCGCCCCTGTCGCGCGACAACTTTACTCCCCGTCGGCTACACTGGCTATCAACACAATGGCATGGTTTAAGCGCGAATCTGTTCCCCTCGACACCTCGGGCGAGAAGCGAGTCAAGACCGAAGGACTCTGGGTGAAGTGCGACCAATGTCGCCAAATCATCTGGAAAAAGGATCTTGACCAGAATTTCAACGTCTGCCCCAAGTGCGATCGTCACTTCCGCATCGACGCACGCACTCGCCTGTCGTACCTGCTGGACGATGGCAAGTACGCAATGGAAGACAACAACCTGGTCTCGACCGATCCGCTGAAGTTCACCGACTTGAAGTCTTATGCCGGGCGGTTGCAGCGCTCGCAGCAGGAGACGGGGCTGAACGACGCGGTCATCAACGCGCGCGGCAAGCTTGACGGAAAGCCGGTGATCGTTAGCGCCATGGAGTACTCGTTCATCGGCGGCTCGATGGGCACGGTGGTGGGCGAAATGATCACTCGCGCCATCGAGCGGGCCACAGCGGAGAAGCTGCCGCTCATCATTGTCTCGGCCTCTGGCGGCGCGCGCATGATGGAAGGCGTCATCAGCCTGATGCAGCTGGCGAAGATCTCCGCAGCGCTGGCGCGGATGGACGATGCCAAGGTGCCCTACATTTCGGTGATGACCGATCCCACCACAGGCGGCGTGACGGCGTCGTTCGCCATGCTCGGCGACCTGAACATCGCCGAACCGGGAGCGCTCATCGGATTCGCCGGACCGCGCGTGATCGAACAGACCATCCGCCAGAAGCTGCCCGAAGGCTTCCAGCGCAGCGAATTTCTGCTGGAGCATGGAATGCTGGATGCGGTAGTGCGCCGCCACGAGCTGAAGACTTATATATCGCGGGCGTTGGACTTCATGCAGGTACGGGCGCAGTAATAGCCACCGTCGCCTGGGCTTCATACCAATGGGGAGAACTGCGCAGTAGGAAGATGTCTGCCTGTTTTGATATCCTCCGCATAAGCCACTTCTTGCAGGGAATTCCTCGCCATGAAGATTCTTATCCTTACCACCGATCAGGAGCTCGCCCTGTTGCGGCAGCATGTGCTGCAATCCGCCGGGCATGAAGTTGTGGCGCTCAGCACCGAGAGGGAAGCCCTGGAAGCGGCGGAAAAACAGGTGCCATTCGACATCGCACTAATCTGCCATCACCTGCCCGACGCAACTGCTCGCAAGATTATTCGCATCTTTCGAGAAGAAAAGCGTGAAGGCAAGGTGATCTACATCGCGCACATTTACGGCGAATGGCCGGAGGTGGAAGCCGATCGCTACGTAGTCGGCGCCGACGGCCCCGATGCTCTTCTCCTCGTAATAGCTGAAACCGGCCCCCCAAAAGCCGCAGCCTGACCCTTTCGGCAGATACTCCTCTTTCACCGGTCCTGCCGTAGTGCTAACCTTGTCGGCGCTATGTCCGACGCAATCGATCAACTCATGCAACGGGCCGCTGAAGCGAAGAGAAGCCGGCGCTTCGCCGAGGCCAGGCAGGATTTATTGCAGGCGACTGATATGTTGCGCCAGCAACCCGCAGGCCTCGAGTTGGCGCAAGCGCTGCGGCTGCTGGGAGAAGTCGAGAGAAAGCTGCACGACAACGCGGCTGCGCGCCAACACTATGAAGAAGCCGTCGCCCTCTACCGCGAGCATGGAGAGCGGCTCGCGCTGGCGCATACGGTTCGTCATCTTGGCGACGTGTATCAGGAAGCCCACCATCCAGACTTGGCGGAGCCCTGCTACCGAGAGGCCCTCGAGCTCTATCGCTCCAGTGCCGACGCTCCTCCACTCGATCTGGCCAACGCCGTCCGCAGCATGGCGGTGCTGAAAAGCGAGACCGGAGAAACGGCACAGGCGAGAACGCTTTGGCAGGAAGCCCGTGATCTCTACGCGCAGGTCAACGTCACCCAAGGCGTGGCTGAAAGTTCGGCGCGGCTGGCTCGCCTGTCTGAATAAGCGTCGGTCCACTTCCGATTTCTGCTGCGCTGGAACGAAAATCGTGTTACAAACAATGCACAACTTCCGTTGCACTGCGGTGTCTAATGAAGTAGGGGCGGAAGGATTTGAGATCGAGCACGGGCCGGCGCCAGCTGCCGGGTGGGGGAGGTGCCACATGGATCTCATTACGATCGCTGTGGTGGGCGTTATCGTTGTGAGCTACGTAGTGGGATGTTTGACGAGTTCGGTGGAAACCGAGCAGAAACTGCCGCACCGTTACTGAGTAGCGGCCTAAGATCCCGAAAGGCGCGGAAGGAGCACATCAGCTTCCCGCGCCTTTTCTTGTTGGCGAGGCCACCGCATCCCGCGAGGGGTGACTCCTCAGCTACAATCAAGCCAGAATCTGCGATTTGAGGGCGTCCCGTGACTCATGCCTGGCACGACATCACTCCCGGCGAAAACCTGCCGCTGGAGTTCTACACCGTCATCGAGATTCCCTATGGCTCGAGTGTGAAATACGAGCTCGACAAGCCCAGCGGCCTGATCAAGCTGGACCGCGTGCTCTACTCCGCCGTGTACTATCCCGCGAACTACGGATTCATTCCGCAAACCCTGGCTGAAGACGACGATCCGCTCGACGTTCTGGTCCTGTGCCAGCAGCCGGTTGTGCCGCTGACCCTGATCTACGCGCGCGCCATCGGCCTGATGACCATGATCGATTCCGGCAAGCGCGATCACAAGATCATCGCCATCGCCACCGAGGATCCAGAGTTCAATGGCTACAGAGAAGCCTCCGAGATGCCGGAGCATCGTCTGGCCATGCTGCGGCGCTTCTTCCTCGACTACAAGCAGCTGGAAAAGAAAGCTGTGGAGGTCGACGAGATATTACCAGCCAAGGACGCGCTTCCCGTCATCGAGGACGCGCTGGTCCGCTACAGCGCGCAGCGGCGCAAAGGCTTCAACAAGGGACATTGAGCAACGCTGAGTTAGGGCTGAGCGGCTATTTGCCCGGCTTCCATTTGTTGAGGAATGCCAGGAGGTCTTGCGGCGCCAGCGAGCGGGCCTTCTCGAACTCGCCGCCTTGCTGGCTATAGAGCAGCTTGCCATTGCTGTCGAGCACGGCCAGCGCCGGAATGCCTTTCTTCATCGGCACATGATATTGCTGCATGATGTCCTGGTTCTTGTCGCCCTCGCCCACATCCACATGCACGACTTCGTAGTTGCGTTGCAGCACGCCGGCCAGGTCAGGACGATGAAATGCCAGGTCGAGGACGTGGCAGTCATAGCACCAGTTGGCGCCGAAGACGATGATTACATTTTTGTGCTGCTTCACGGCCAGTGCCAGGGCCTGCTGGATCTCGGCGTGAGCATCGAGTCCGGGAGAGTAGATCACCTTGCTGGTGGAAGTGGGCTGTTGCAGTTCTGTCGCCTCGCTGCGCTTGGAGGCGACCAGCTTCCAGCTTCCATTCTGCTGCTGCCACAGTTGTCCCTCGGTGACATAGAGCACGTGTTCGCCCGGGTCCGAAGAGGATTGAACCTCAGCCTGAAAGACTATCTGCTGCGCTCCCGATTGCGGCGACTCCGACTGGATGATGTCGAGCTTCATGCGACGTGGCTTCAGTCCCATCCAGAAGGTGATTTCGGTGTCGGTGCTGCTGTCGCCCGCTGTCGTCATGACGCGCGCCGGAGGATCGCTGCTATACAGCGCCCGCAGGGCCGTCACATTGCCTGCGATGACGGCGGATTTCCATTGCTCGAGCGGCGGAAAAGGAGCGGTGGATTGCGGGGCAGATTGTGCAACAGCGTGGAATAGAGTGCCGGCAAGCGCCAGCGCGATAAACAGCAAGGCGAATTTGCGATAAGGGAAATTCATTAGTTTCCAAGAGGAGTTTCGATCTTCGGAATGTTTTCAAACCTGCCGTCCCTGCGGGACTCAGATCAATTTTATTGGCTTACCCAGCACTCCGCCTCCGGCTGCGTGCTGGGCTAGACTATTTCGTCCCTTCGGGACTGGTTTGTCGTGACGTGAACCTTCTTGTGAATTGCTTTGTGTCAGGGCACGGCTTTCAGCCGTGCCGTCCCGGTCGCCAGGAACTCGGGGCTTTAGCTCCTGCCCGTGCACAGGGGCTAAAGCTCAACTCATTATGACGCCGTTGTACGGCACGTCTAAAGAGCCTGCCCTGAGCGCAGCCGAAGGGTGCCCTGACACAAAAATGATCTATCAATGTCCCCCGTGATACGGATGGCCCTGCAATATGGTGAAGCCGCGGTAGAGCTGCTCCAGCAATACCACCCGCGCCAGCTCGTGCGGCAATGTGATTTTGCCGAACGAGAGCATGCTGCTGGCTGCCGCCCGCGACGCATCGCTCCAGCCATCAGCCGGGCCGACGGCAAACAGCAATTCCTGCGTATCGTGAGACTGGTGATACTGGAGGAAGTTAGCGATCTCTTCCGAGGTGAGCTGGCGGCCTCGCGAATCCAGCAGCACCAGCACCGGACGGGTGCGACCGGCGCTCTTCTCCACGAGCTTGAGCAGCGCGGACTCCGATAGCAACTCGCGGGCATCGCAAGCCGCGAAGCGCGACAGCCGCTTCAGATATTCCGCGGTCAACGATTGAATTGGCGGGCTCTTGGTGCGGCCAATCCATGCAATTTGAAGTTTCACGACCCAGAACTCTTGCGCGTGCGTTTGGCCGGAACACGCTTGCGCGCAGCGGATTTCGCCGGCGTCTTGCTCGATTTGGCAGCCACCGTCCCACGCTTGGACGTTTTGGCGGACGCGGGCTTCCGCGCAGGTTTTTCTAGATCAGCCAGTTCGACACGTGTGGCCGTCTTCCACAGCCGCTCCAGGCCGTAGAACTTGCGGGCGCTCTCGGAGAAAATGTGCACGACGAAGTCGACGTAGTCCATCAGCAACCAGTCGGCCTGGGTATAGCCTTCGGTGTGCTTGGGCTGTACTCCGATGGCGCTCAGCTGGTGGTCGATTTCATCGGCGATAGCCTGCACTTGGCGCGGGTTTGCGCCCGAGCACAGCAGGAAATAATCGGTGAAGCCGCTGGAGCTTTCATCCAGGTGCAGGACGGTGATGTCCTCGGCCTTTTTCTCCTGGCAGGCGCGCACGGCCAGGGCAACCTGCGATCTCAACTCATTTTTCTTCATGCAATAGGATCCGCCATTCGCTATTCGCCTTTCGCTCGAGCCATGAGCCGCGAGCCGCGAGCCTCTGTATTCGCAATTAAACGCTAGCCACTGACCACTGCCTTCCGGTACAACCGTTCCTTCTGGATGTATTCTGCCACGGTCTCGGGCACCAGCCGTTTCAGTGCCGCGCCGCGATCCGCTGCAGCACGAATCTGCGTGGCCGATACGTTCTCATGCGTCTCCGGCAGCATATGCAACGTTACTCCCGGCAGCACCAGCGGCCCCGACATCTTCTGTTTGCGGAACAGCTTCGTGACCTCAGCGCGGGGGCGCAGCTTCTCCGGAAGCGACGACGCCACATCCGCCAGCGAATATCCCGGACGCGCCGCAACGATGAATTCGCACTCCGCCAGCAGTTCATCTGCCTTGTACCACTTGGCGATGTC
The DNA here is from genome assembly GCA_049511915.1 of Candidatus Korobacteraceae bacterium. Lineage (GTDB taxonomy): Bacteria > Acidobacteriota > Terriglobia > Terriglobales > Acidobacteriaceae > Bog-257. The sequence continues at coordinate 5,219 of JBEKXQ010000053.1, read as the reverse complement.
GCGGAAGGCGTCCATCCCAATCAAGAAGTATAAGTGGTCGCTCTTGCCCAGCGTCTTTTTCACGCGTCGCACAGTATCAATGGAGTAACTCGGCTTGCGTTCTTTAACCGGCTGCTCGGGATCAAGCGCTTCAAGCAGCGACGGCACGAACGCTTTCTCACCCGCCAGCGCCAAAGAAATCATGGCATAGCGGTGATAGAAGGAGGTGATGGGCATCTTCTGCTTGTGAGGCGGAATGTCGGCAGGGATGAACCAGACCTGCTTCAGGGCAAACTTCGCAAATGCGGCGCGAGCCACGACGAGGTGTCCGCGATGAACAGGATCGAAGGTGCCGCCGAAGATTGCGATATTCATGCAGGATGTCTTTACAGTTTCCTTGTTCCGGCGGTGAGATGCAAGGGGCAGGCTAGGGACAAGCAGATCCCTCGCCGACTAAAGTCGGCTCGTGATGGCAAGAAAAAGGGGGGCTAATACGGCGCACCTAAAGGTACGCTCCTTCAAAACCGCCAACGGCAGCCCCATGACTCGCACGATCAGGGAACAACCGGGGCCGGATTGGCATGAGTCTCGCTCAGACCGGCGCCGCGATAGGCGCGCATGACGTCGTCGAGGGAAACCACGCCCAGCAACTGCTGCACATTGGCGCGATGCACGACCGGCAACAGCGGCCACTCGCCAATCAGGCGCAAGGCCGTATCCAGCGGATGATCGGGATGCAGATAAGGAATTCGCGCACCGAGCACGCGCGACAGCGGCACATCGGAGTTGGCGATCATGTCGAGCAGTTGGGCGCGGCCGATGCCCGACCAGTCGTCGCCGCCCATGCCGACCACGAAGAACTCCTGCGCTGAACCCTGTACGTGCTCCTGCGCTTCCTGAAGAGTCATGTTGCCAGTAAGAATCTGTCCCAGCGGCGGACGCATGGCATCTTCCACGCGCAGCAGCGGAACTTCGCGCTCTTCTTCGAGGGAGGGCAAGTCCAATCCGTCCTGTCGAGACAGCAGATCGAAGATCGGCGTCGGCTGAAACGTTCGCGAGATGAAATACGCGATAGCGTTCGAGAGGATCACGGGGACAATGATGCTGTAGTTGCCGCTGACTTCCAGGATCATGAACACCGATGTCATGGGCGCGCGCAGAATTCCGGCGAACAGCGTGCCCATGCCGACGAGCGCATACGCTCCCACCGGAATGGCGAGGTAGGGGACAAGCTGGCGCTCGGCCATGCCGACCGCGCCGCCGATCATGGCGCCCATGAAGAGCGTGGGAGCAAAGAGGCCGCCGGGCGTGCCGCTGCTGAATGACAGGCCAGTGGTCAGGATTTTCAGCGCGCCGAGGACGGCGAGAATCTGCCACGTGTACTGCTCGTGCATGGCCTGATCGATGTAGGTGTAGCCTGCGCCCATCACCTGGGGAAACTTGATGCCGATAAAACCGATGAGCAGGCCCGCGGCGGCGGGTTGAAAGTATTGCGTCCACGCCGGATATTGCCGCAGCCTGGGCCGCAGGAAGGCGATGTACTTGACGAAGATGAGCGAGGCGAAGCCGCCAATCACGCCCAGGCTGGCGTAAGCCAACAACTCAATCGGATGTTCGAGGTGATAGGCGGGGACGCGAAACAGGGCTTCGTCGCCCAGAAACCAGCGGGCGACGACCGCGCTGGAAATTGCCGAGAGAACAACCGCGCCCAGAATGCCGGCCGTCCAGCGTCCAATGACTTCCTCGATGACGAACAGCACCGCGGTGATGGGCGCATTGAACGCCGCCGCCAATCCGGCTGCCGCTCCCACCGGCGCGATCAAGCGCAATTTCTCGCGCGAAAGTTTCAGGCGGCGTCCCAGCGCCGAAGCCAGGCCCGCTCCGATCTGTAGCGCGGGATCTTCCGGGCCCAGCGATTGTCCGCTGCCGATGGCCAATGCGCTGGTGACGAATTTGCCGATGACGGTCGGCATCGGAATGTAGCCGTCGTAGATGTATAAAGCGGCCTTGGTCTGGTTGACGCCGCTGCCGCGGGCGCGCGGGAAAAAGCGAATCACGAGGGCCGCGATCACCAGGCCGGCGAGCATGGGAGCGAGAAAAACCCGGGGCACCGACGGTTGCAGGCCCGTTCCCAGCAGCTTGAGGTGAAGAAACTCAATGCACATGCGGAAGCAGACGACGGCCAGCCCGGAGCCAATTCCGATGAGTACGGCCAGCAGAAGGAAGAACTGCTCCTCGCGCAGACTGAAGCGTTGCGGCGCCAGCATCGCTCGCAAGCTGCGCCAATACTGGCGGCGAGTGGGCGTGGAGACTGCCGGCTTGATGCCGCTGGCATCCTTGGATTTGGCGACGATGGGTTCTTGTGGACTCATTTCACCGTCGCACTCTCATGCTGCGCCAGGGTCAGCAGTGCGCTGTCAGCCAAGTCGATGTCCGGGCAGACCGGCGAGGTGGCACGTTCCACGTCGAAGACAAATTGCATGGTAGGTTCCAGCGCATCGGGATTTTTTCGCAAGGCCTGCTCCGGGGCGGATGCTTTCTGTTGCAGGCCAGTAGTGTAGAGATTTTGCAGAGTGCCAGTGGTGGGAGCCGGATTCGGCGCGACGGCTCCGGCAGTGGCTGGCGAGGGTGCCGCGCCGTCATGTTCGGTCAGACTGTATCCCTGCTGATTGGCGCAACTGGTTAACCGTTGAAGAGCAACCTGGAAGGCCGCGGCAACGCGTTTACTGCGCTCTGCCAAGGATAGCCCGCGGATCGCGGGGTCGAGCCGCAGCACTTCGCGCACCAGCTGAAGCTGCTGACGAGCATCGTCAAGGCGCGGGTCACGATCGACGGCATTGGCGAGGGCACGCTCGGCTACAGAGTAGTCGGCGATGGCCAACGACGCTTGCCCTTTGCCCAGCCATGCCTGAGCGCTGGTGCGATCATGGGCCAGAACGGCGTTGTAGGCGTCAATGGCACGTGCTGGCTCGTTTAACTGAAGCAATAGGTCTGCCAGAAGAAGCTGGTCGGCGGGATCGGGCGGCCCGTCGGCTTGAAGCGCCATCAGTTCCGCCTGAGCTTGCGCTACTTTGCGCTGTTGCATTAAGTAGCGCGCCAGCTCGAAACGGGTTGCAATGCGTCGCTTGCGAGGTTCTTCGTTCCACACGCCGTTGATGGCATTGCCGTAGTAGCGGACAGCGTTGGAGTAATCGCCGCGCTGCGCATGCAATCGCGCCAGCGTCAGGTTCACCTCGCCGTCGGCGGGTTCTTCTTCCCACAGACTGGTGAGATGCGCGTGGGCTTCATTCCAGCGTTTGGCGGCCAGCAGTGCCTGAGCAAGACGAAGGCGATACTGGCGGTTGTCGGGATCGTAGGAGAGCGCGTTGCGATAGTCCTCGGCCGCAGCCGCCGGTAACTGGGCTTGCATGGCCTGTTCGCCGCGAGTGAACCAGCGCACGGCGAGGTCGGATTCCATCTGCCGGTGCAGGTTCACAAAGTATTGCGTGAATGCGAAGCCCGCGATGATGAGAACCAGCGTGACCGCCAGCACGATTCTGGCGGAGCGGGTGGTTGCGATTCGACCGCATGCCGGACAGCGGTCGACACCTTGAGCAAGCTCAGCCCCACAGTTTTGGCATAGTTGGGCGGCAGGCGCGCTGTCAGTTGCTGAGGGCATGAAAGCGGCGAATCTTTCTACTGTATCAAGAGATGCGCGGAAGCGCAGGGGAGCAATAGGGGGTCGCGCTCACTTCATGCACTACAATTTTGCCGGAGTCCATAAGACTCTCCGAATTACGCCCGCGATGGCTGCTGGCATTACCGATCACGTTTGGTCGCTGGAGGAGATTCGCTCTACTCGCAAACTTAATAGAATCATCGGAATGAAAGACGCTAAAGCTGCTGCCGTGCTGGGCGCAATTTGGCTCGTTTGGGGCTTATTTATGGTCCTTCGCCCTACGAAGGCACAAACGATCATGGATGGTTATGCTGATTGGTTCAAGAAGGGTTCCTGGCATCCGTTGAGGGGAATGCCATCGTGGCTGATTCGTGGCCTCGGCGCTACGGTGTGTGCTGGAGCGGCCTTGTTCTTTTATATCTCCATAAATTCAAACTGAGACACACCGACAGGGGCGATGTTTAGGGGCGTGAGGCTTCTTTTTCCATGAACCTGGATCTCCAGTTGACGAATTACCGCAGCGGCTTAAAGCCGGACAATCGCTACGCTTCGTTGATGCCCGCTGAAGCGATGCTCCACCCTTTACGCGGTCGGTCCCAAAGTGGGAATTAACGGAAACTCGAGCGCTCTCGCAGACTTGAATCCAGCCTCGCGGCTTTACGATGAGAAGTTACGCAAAATCGGACTTCAGGAAGCCCAGGCGCGTCCTGCTGGTTCTCGAAGTTGATAATTTTTGTTTCCACGAGGTTTGCTGATGAAGAAGCTTCCCGCTGTTGAGGACGCCCGCGCCGTCATGATGGAAGGCACGGAATGGGGCGTATGGAAATGGCTGACGGAAAAGAAAAGAGTGCGGGCGCTGGCCGACAAAGCCCGCGCCGCGCTCGATGACTCGGAGATGAAGGTGAAGCTCACGTGGGGCGACGATCTGAAGCTTGCCTACAACCAGGTTGTGTCCGATGACGGCGACGCGAAGCGCCCGCGGCGCAAGACCAAAGACCACAAGCCGGCGGGAGCCAGTGGCGCTGACGCGAAGGCGCTGGCTGCAGTGAAGCGCATCGCGGAAGCCGACGACGAGGCGTACAACGCGCATGAAGATGCGGAGGAGGCATTCGCAGAAGCCGAACGCAAGATGAGTACCAGCATGGCCCGCGAAGCCGCGCGCAAGGCGCTGGTAGCCTACGATCTGCACGAAGCCGCCATTCGCAAGGCAGAGGCGCTGGCGCGGGACAAGGCGTAGCCTACAGCCAGTTCACCATAGACACACAGAAAGATCCGAGGCGCGGTTTGGTGCCGCCGCTCTGCGGCTCAGGGTAACGTCCCAACTTGAACGGGGGCTCACGCCCCTGTCTAACCTCATTCCGCCGCGTTGCGGCTAGTTCGAGCCCATACATGTCAGCTTCGTTACAACGGTAATTCCAGTCGTAGTTGCGAGACCCTCTCTTTTGGTCCTGGCGCGCCGTGGCTAGAGCATTTTCAATTTAAGTGTATACATATCCGGAAGAGGCGAAATAGTTGGCGCACTCCTTAGGCGAGAAGCTGGCTAGGAATTGGCCGAACTGATCCCAGAGCGCGTCACGGGTGC
>JBEKXQ010000052.1:0-30974 GCA_049511915.1 Candidatus Korobacteraceae bacterium | reverse complement strand
CGCAGAGCCGGCACGAGCCAACTATGAGCCATTCCGTTCGGCGGAGCACGGGCTCCGCACTTCCGTTTCGCCGGCTAAAGCCGGCTCAGGAGAGAAACAACCTGCTTAGACGCTGGCCTAAAGGCCAGCTCTACCCGGTCCTTATCTGGGGCAAAAGCGGGAGGGCGGCATGTTAAGGTCGCTCTTCATCGGTCTCTCTGAAAGCAAGTCCCTACGCAGCTTCGCGGAAAAATCGCCGCTGGGACTGCGCTTTTCGCAGCGCTTCGTCGCCGGCATGGACGTGAGTGACGCCATCCGCACGGCGCAGGTCGTCAACGAGTGGGGCGCCGGCGTCAGTATCGACAACCTGGGCGAAAACGTCACCAACGCCGACGAAGCCAAGCACAGCGCCGAGCTTTACCACCACATGCTCGACGAGATTCATGCGCGCAAGCTCAACGCCAACATCAGCCTCAAGCTCACCCACATGGGCCTCGACGTCAGTGAGGAGCTGGCGTTTGGACTGGTCACCGAACTGGTGGACCACGCCGTGCGCATCAACAACTTCGTTCGCGTCGATATGGAAGGCTCGCCTTACACCCAGCGCACCATCGACTTCGTGCGCGGCCTGCATCGCGAGCCCGGACACGCCGGCCGCGTCGGCACGGTCATCCAGTCCTACATGTACCGCAGTGAGAAGGACGTCGATCTCTTGCTGTCGGAGCGCATCCGAATTCGGCTGTGCAAAGGCGCTTATAAGGAACCGCCGGACATCGCGTTCCCGAAGAAAGCCGACGTTGACGCGAATTATCTGAAGCTGGCGCGCACCCTGATGAAGAGCGGCGTCTTCCACGGCATCGCCACGCATGACGAAAAGATCATCGCCGAGCTGAAGCAGTTCGCGCGCGCCGAGAATATTCCCTCATCGGCATACGAGTTTCAGATGTTGTATGGTGTGCGCCGCGATCTTCAGCAGCAGTTAGTGCGCGAGGGATACGGCCTGCGGGTCTACATCCCGTTCGGGTCGGAGTGGTATCCGTACTTCATGCGCCGCCTGGCCGAGCGCCCGGCGAACGTCCTGTTCATCGCTAGGAATATGTTCCGGCAGTGAAGGTCAGTGGTCAGTTGTGAGTTGTCGATTGTGGATCATTGGTGGTAGAGCGGGCCTTCAGGCCCGCGTCGCCCCGGCCCTCCTACAATGTGTCAGCAGGCCTTCAGGTCTGCGTTAGCAATCGCCAAAATAAATCAGCGACTGAGATCAACGATCGCAGTGGCTGAGCGTTGAACCTCGAGGCGTGGCGTCTGGCCGAGAGAACCACTTCCAAATAATCCGCTTGTGACATAGGTCGAAATCTCCAGTCCGAAACCTCCGCTCAGGGTGAAGGGGAACACCGCGCCCTCGCCCGTTCTATCACATCGCTATGTGAACTCCGTCACTGGTCTTTTCTCCGATTTCTGCCTATAGTCCTGCTGAGCCACCTTGCTCTCCCAGATGTTCTTTTTGGCCGAACTCTCGGCCCGCCAGCTCAAGGCCGCCGTTCGGTTTTGGCTTGGCTTCTGTGTTCCGACGCCAATCAAGTAGAGACTTCCAGATAAGGAGATTTTTCATGTTACGAAAAATGCTCACCCTCCTGATTCTTCTATCCTGCATCACCCTAACCAGCAGCGGCTTCTTAAGAGCCCAAACGATCTACGACGCGGAAAAGCTAGGGCGCTTTATGCCTCCGCACGACTATAACTTCACGACCGTTGATTCACCGGGCCTCTACCAGGAGGTCGACAACGGTAATTTTGTGACCTGGGTCAACAACAGCGGGCTGGTAAGCCAGCAGTATATCGGAATCGATGGCAACATGCACACCGCTGTTCTCCTTGAGGATGGATGGAAAGTCATCGACGTGCCTGGAGCCACCAACACGGCAGGGACGAACGCCAACTCACAAGGACAGATCGCTCTGACATACTCGGGCGCGAACGGTGTCACGCATCTGGCGATCTGGGAAAAAGGCCACTATTCCTACGTCAATAATCCGTGTCCGGCTGAATACACGTACGGGGTTGCAGTGGGGATCAACGACTGGGGACAGGTAACCTCCTACGTTGTTGATTCTAATGGCGTATCCTGGGCATGTCTGGGAAACCCGATTTTCCCCTATCGTGGCGCGGTTTTCGGCTTTCCCGACGCAGTCGGCACGATCCCAATCATGACCAACGATTTGGGCGTCACGGTGGGCGCCTATTGGGATGCGCAAGGCGTTCAGCACGGATTTGTCCACCACATGATTGGCAATATTTTTACCTCTGTTGACTTTCCCGGAGCGTTCAATAGCTGGGTGCAAGGCATCAACGACGAAGGCATAATGAACGGGTCCGGCCAACTCAATTCCAGCAGCAATTGGGCCGGATTCGAGATCATTGGCGGCCACATCGAAGACTGGAATGTGCCGGGTGAGGTGCAGACGGATCTCTTCGTAATCACTAATAACCTGCGTGTAGCTGGGCTCTATCAGTCCGCCGACGGAGTCTGGCACGGTTTCGTGGCGACGCCCAGATAAGTGGCTAGACAGGCTGCGGAAAAACTCGACCCGGATTCATGACTGTTGAACGTGCACTTCGACTCATGGCCGGGACTATGGTCCTGGTCTCGCTTGCTCTGGCCCGCCACGTTTCGCCGTATGGCAAGGAAAAGAAGGAGTCACTCGGACGAAGTGCCGGGTGACTCCTTTTTCTTGCTTGTTTTGGGATAAGTGCTGAAACAGGCCTTATCACAAGCAATCGACTGGCAACTGAGTACTGGCCACTGGCCACTGCTTCACTTCAGCTTCGCCCCGGCCGGCACATCCTCCAGAAATCCCGCCAGCACTGGCTGGCCATCCTCACCCAGCGATGCAGCTACGATCATGCCATTCGATTCCAGTCCGCGAAGTTTGCGCGGCTGCAGATTCGCGACGATGACTACCTTGCGCCCAATCAACTTTTCCGGTTCATACGCCTTGGCGATCCCCGCCACAATCTGCCGCACCTCTGTTCCGATATCAACTTCCAGCCGCAGCAACTTGTCCGCGCCTTTCACTTTTTCCGCGACCTTCACCTCACCTACGCGCAGCTCGACCTTGAGAAAGTCGTCGATGCTGATCTTGTTGCCGTCGGCGGCCGGTACCGCAGTGGGCGCGGCGGGCGAAGTCGCAGCAACCGCCGGGGTTGCCGATCCGGTTGCACCAGCGGTCGGCTGCGATTCCGCCGCCGGTGTCTTCGTCTCGCCGGGTGCCTCAACCTTTTCGCCTTCTTTTGGCGCAAGAGCCTGCCCTGAGCTTGCCGAAGGGGCGGTCTCTGAGCGTTGCTGTTCCAACTGTTGCATCCTTTCGATCATGCTCTTGTCGGCGCGCGGAAACACCGCTTCAACCTTGCCCAGCATCGTTCCTGCCTGTATTTGTCCCCACGCCAGTTGCCGCAGATCCAGTTGCTGGATCTCGCCCAACCCAAGCTGATCCCAGATGCGGGCCGTGGCCTCCGGAATGATCGGGTGCACCAACACGGTCACGACCCGCAACGCCTCCACCGACGTGTGCAGGATGGTCGCCAGGCGCGCGCGCGAGTCCTTGTCGTCGCGTTCTGCCACCGCCCACGGCTCGTTTTCCACGATGTACTTGTTCACCGCCGCGACCAGCGCCCATACGGTCTCCAGCGCGCGCGAGAACTGGAATAGCTCGAACTGCTCATGGAAATCCTCAATCGTCTGCTGCGCCAGCGTTTTGATGGCATCGTCCGCATCCGAACGCGCGCTTGCGGAAGGATATGGAATCTCGCCTTCGAAGTAGCGTGCGATCATGCTCAGCGTGCGGCTGGAAAGATTTCCCAGATCGTTAGCCAGGTCAGCATTGAAGCGCTGCACCAGCGCATCGAAACTGAACGAGCCGTCCTGCCCGAAAACAATCTCGCGCAGCAGAAAATAGCGCAGCGCGTCCTGTCCTAGCGTGTCCAGAATGGTTTCGCTGCGCACAATGTTGCCGCGCGACTTTGACATCTTGCTCTCTTCGAACAGCAGCCAGCCGTGCGCAAAAAGCGAGCGCGGCAGCGGCAGATCGGCCGCCAGCAGAAACGCCGGCCAGTAGACGCAGTGAAAACGCACAATCTCCTTGCCGATCATGTGCACGTCGGCCGGCCAGTAACGCTCCAGCTTCTGCTGATCCGCCGGATCGTCGGAGCCGTAACCCAGCGCCGTCATGTAATTGGCCAGCGCGTCCAGCCACACGTAGATCACGTGCTTGGGATCGCCAGGCACCGGAATGCCCCACTTGAATGACGTCCGGCTCACCGAGAGATCGCGCAGCCCGCTGCGTACAAACGCAATCACTTCGTTGCGTCGCGTCTCTGGGCGAATGAAGTCGGGATGCTCGGCGTAATACTTCAGCAGCCGCTCACCCATCTCCGAGAGCTTGAAGAAGTAATTTTCTTCATGAACGGTTTCCGTCGGCCGTCCACACTCCGGACAAAGCGCGCCCGGGCCTACCGCGTCGACGTACAGCTCGTCGGACACGCAATATTGCCCGCTATACGAGCCCTTGTAGATGTAGCCGCGCTCCTGCAGGCGCGTGAATAGGGCCTGCACGCCACGCATGTGCCGTGGTTCCGTAGTGCGGATGAAATCGTCGTTAGTAATCTTCATCCGCTCCCACAGCGCGCGAAACTCGCCGGAGACTTTGTCGGCGAACGCTTGCGGCGAGCAGCCCGCCGCCGCCGCCGAGCGCTCGATCTTCTGCCCGTGCTCGTCGGTGCCGGTAAGAAACCACGTATCCATACCCATCATGCGCTGCCGCCGCGCGATGGCATCGCACACCACCGTGGTGTACGTGTGCCCGATGTGCGGTCGAGCGTTGACGTAGTAGATGGGCGTGGTGATGTAGAACTTCTCGGGCTTATCTTTATCCATGCTTTCGGTCCAGGTACAAGCGGATGGCTTCCTGCATCACCGTCTTCAAAGGGACGTGGTGCTCGGCGGCGATGCGCCGGCAATCTTCGTATTCGGGCGCGTACTGCGAAATCGTGCCGTTCAGGCTCGCGATCTTCATGCGCACCTCGCCCCACGGCGTAGTCACGGCTTCGTGCCGCCGCGGCAGGGCGTAACGCTTTTCATGACGCGATCTCACGCCCAGCGTCGAGCTCTCGCGGAACAGCAGCTTCCGCAAGTGCTCTTCATTCTCGGGACGCGCCAGCACCGTCAGCAGCGTGCCCGGCCGGTTCTTCTTCATCTGCACCGGCGTGGTGAATACATCGAGCGCTCCCTCGGCGAGCGCCAGGTCCACGACGTATCCAATGAGCTGCGGACTGAGGTCATCGAGATTCGCTTCCAGAATCGCAATGGTCTCCGCCCCTCCTGAATCTCCCGCAGGAGCTGTCTCGGAAAGTTGCGTTTCGCCGATGCTGATCCGCAAAACATTAGAATGCCCGGCGAAATCGCGCGATCCCGCCCCGCAACCAATCGTCTCCGTTTTCATCAGCGGACGCGGTCCAAAGCCGGCAGCGAGCACCTTCACGATGGCTGCGCCGGTCGGTGTGACCAATTCCTTCTGGACGTCGCCGGAATAAATGGGCACATCTTTCAGCAATTCGAGCGTCGCCGGAGCCGGCACCGGCATCACGCCGTGCGCGCACGTTACCGTTCCGCCTCCCACGTTCAGCGGCGAACAGAGGAACTGTTCGACACCGAGCGCCTCCGCGCCTACCGCGGCGCAGACAATATCGACGATGGCATCAGCGGCGCCGACTTCATGAAAGTGAATGTCGTCGATCCCGGAGTTGTGGACCTTGGCCTCGGCTGCACCCAGCGCCAGAAAGATCTCGCTGGCCGTCTGCTTCGCCCGTTCGCTGATCGCAGCGCCGGCAATGATCTTCAGAATCTCGTTGAGCCCGCGCACCGGAGCGTGATTGGGATGATAGGAGTGCACAGGACCGGCATCGTGCTGGAGATGGTCTGCGTGGATCTCGGCCTTATCCGCCGTCGCAAGCCCCTCCGTTTTGTCATCCCGACCGGAGCGCAGCGGAGCGGAGGGATCTGCGGTTCGACCCTCCTCGAAACGGTGCGCATCTGGATGCGCGTGCCGCGCCGCCCAGAACTCCTCGCGCGGCATGTCCTTCTCGCCGTTCACGATGACGTCAAGCTTGGTAGCCGAGATGCCGCCGCGGTCCACGCGCGAGCGCTCCAGCTTTGCGCCAACGTTCAGCCCGGCGACAGTCTTCTCGAAAAGCTCAACCGGAACTCCGGCGTCCAGCAGAGCGCCCAAAAACATGTCGCCGCTGATTCCGGAGAAGCAATCGAGATAAGCTATGCGCATGGGGAGCACTCGACAGGGGCAGAACTCTCATCATAGGTAACCCGTCGATAGAGCGTCAAACGTGGGCCAGCGTGCGAAACCGCTCTGCGCTTCTCGAGTGGGCTCTTAGCTCTTAGCCTTTAGCTTTTAGTAGATGCCCCAGGGCTGGCCTTTGCTATGCTGGTTGCTCACGGTGACCGTCCTCTCCTAATTTGTATTCACCACGGAGGCACTGAGGCCACGGAGAATTCTCAAGCTAAGAGCTGAAGGCTAAGAGCCAGGAGCCAAATGTTCCTTGAACAGCAAAGAAAACTGGCTAGCCAAGTACGCGCCTTCCTGCGCCAGAAGTACAACCTCGACCTGGCCAGCATCGTCATCGATCAGCCACCCAACGTCGAGATGGGTGAGTTCGCGCTGCCGCTGTCGTTTGAGTTGGCCAAACGCCTGCGCAAAGCTCCACGCAAGATTGCGGAAGAAATCGTCGCCGAGCTTCCGCTACCGGATGGTTTCGAGAAGCTCGAGGTCGCCGGCGCGGGCTACATCAATGCCCGTCTGAAGCGCGATGTCGCAGCGCGGGTGCTAGCGAGCGGCAAGAGCATCGCCGTACTCAGCCACGCCGGCGAAGGCGCGGCCAACGTCAGCGGCAAGATCCTGGTCGAGCACACCAGCATCAATCCCAACAAGGCTGCGCACATCGGCCATCTGCGCAACGCCATCCTCGGCGATACCTTCGTGCGTTTGCTGCGCTCCGCCGGCCATGCCGTCGACATCCAGAACTACATTGACAACACCGGTGTGCAGGTTGCTGATGTCATCGTCGGCTTCGTTGAGCTGGAGAAGAAATCGAAGCAGGACATCGCCGATCTCATCGCCTCCACTCCGCGCTTCGATTACTACTGTTGGGACCTCTATGCGCGCGTCTCGCAATGGTACGAGCAGGACAAGGAGCACCTGAAGTCGCGCCAGGACACGCTGCACGCCATCGAGCGAGGCGGCAACGAAATGGCCGAGATCGCCGAACTGATCTCGACGGCTGTCTTGCGACGCCACCTGGAAACGATGGATCGCCTCGACATCGAATACGATTTTCTCCCGCGCGAGAGCGAGATCCTCCGCCTGCACTTCTGGGACTCGGCCTTCGAGATGATGAAGCAGAAGGGCGTTCTCTACTTCGAGACCGAGGGTAAGAACAAGGGTTGCTGGGTTATGACGCGGCCCTTATCGAAGAAGTCGTCTCCCATTTCAGCGCCAACGGAAGGCGCTGAAATGGGGCACCCGGACCCAACTGAGCCATCCGACGAGAAGAGTGGTCCCGACGAAGACGCCAAGGTCATTGTCCGCTCCAACGGCACGGTGGGCTATGTCGGCAAGGACATTGCCTATCACCTGTGGAAGTTCGGCCTGCTGGGGCGCGACTTCGGCTACCTTAGGTTCTACGAGTATCCCAACCATCACGAAGTCTGGATCTCTGCCGAGCACGGCGAGCCTGACCATCCGCATTTTGGCAACGTCGCCGCAATCTACAACGTCATCGACTCCCGCCAGTCCGATCCGCAGAACACGGTCATCGAGGCGCTGCGTCTTCTCGGCTACACCGAGCAGGCCGCGCACTACACACATTTTTCTTACGAGATGGTCGCCCTCACCCCACGCTGCGCGCTGGAGCTGGGTTACGAGGTCAGCGATGAAGATCGCGCCAAGTCCTACATTGAGGTATCTGGACGTAAGGGCTTCGGCGTCAAGGCTGACGACCTGCTCGACAAGCTGATTGGCGCTGCGAAAACGGAAGTGGACAGCCGTCATGCCGAGCTTGACGATGCGGAGCGCACCCGCATCGCCACGCAGATCGCCATCGGCGCGCTGCGCTACTTCATGCTGAAGTTCACCAAGCAGTCGGTGATCGCCTTCGACTTCAAAGAAGCGCTGGCGTTTGAAGGCGAGACCGGCCCATACGCGCAATATGCCGTTGTTCGCGCCAGCAACATTTTTCGCAAGGCGGGAGTTGCTCCTGAACAGGCTCTCGCAGCCGACGTCGACTACGCGCGCCATTTTTCCGACACCAGCGGCACCGAGATATGGGAGTTATGGCTGCTGGCCGGTAAGACTTCGTTCGTCGTCGAACAATGCATTGCGACGACCGAGCCGGCCTTCGCCGCCAAACACGCTTTCCAACTGGCGCAGCAGTTCAACAATTTCTATCACCGCCATCACATCCTCACCGAGGCCGACGGAGACCGGAAGCGATTCTTGTTGGCGACTGCGGCGCTGGTCCATCGCGAGCTAATCAGGGTGCTGGCGGTCATGGGGATCACTGTTCCGCCCGTGATGTAGATTCAACCGTCGCGAATTCTAGCGTTGTAGATTCTGTTCGAAGAACGACAGCGTCAGCTCCCACGCAAGCTTCGAGGCCGCCTCGTTGTAGCTGGGACGCTGATCGTTGAAGAACGCGTGCCCGGCATCGGAGAAGGTGACCTGCACGGACGGATGCCTGGAGTCGCGCATTCCCTCGGCAACCTTCTGGCGCTGCTCGCCGGGGATGTGCTGGTCCTGCTCGCCCCAGAAGAACAGCATCGGCGCAGAGCAATCCGAGGCGCGGCCAATCATGTCGCCGAGTCCTCCTCCGTAATACGAAGCCGCAGCCTTCACCGGAACCGTGATGTTCGCCACGAATGACACCCGACCTCCCATGCAGTAGCCGACGCAGGCTATTTTGTCTCCCGAGCTTTGCTGCAGGAAGTCGTAGGTTGCACGAACATCGTGCTCCAGGTCCTCCCGCTTGAGTTGGCGCGCCAGCGCGATCGACGGAGCAATGTCCTCGTACTTGCCTTCGAATTCCGGCGCAGCCCGGTGGTACAACTCCGGGGCAATCACCACGTAGCCCGCTTTCGCGAAGCGGTCCGCGACCGATCGGATGTGCGAGTTCACGCCAAACGCTTCCTGAAAGAGCATCAGTCCAGCATGCCCGGCGTGCTTTGTCGGACGCGTGTGCCAGGCGCGCATGGTGCTGCCATCCGCAACCACCAGTTCTACATACTCGGATCGGATATCAGGCATTTCTTTCGTCTCCATGATTCTAATTTCGGACGCGAATGTTACGAATTATCCCACTCGCCGCTGAAGCATGGCTGCCTGTGGCGAGAGCGGTAACTGGAAATTAACATTGCATGTTATCCGTGGCGTTATAGAATCAGAGTTTATGCAAGAAAAGCCGTTGGAGATAGAGAAGATCGAGGATTTTCCCGGGGCCACGGTGCTTCGCCTGCACGGGCCGCTGCTACTGGGCAATTTTTTCCCGCTCCAGACCATGGTCCGTTCGGACAACTCTGGTCTGCTCATCGTTGACGTCGCTGACATGCCCTACATTGATTCGGCCGGGATCGGCTGCCTGGTTGGAGCGCACGTCTCGCGCGAGAACTCGGGCCGCAAGCTGGTGCTGGTCGGAGCCAATGAACGTCTGCTCACGTCGCTGAAGGTCACCAAGGTCGATCAATTGTTTGTGCTTGTTCCCACGGTAGAGCAGGCGCTGTCCCACGTAAAAAAAGCATAGGTCGACGGCCCTCGCCGCAGTCCCATATACCATCGTTCTCTGATAGACTCTCCGTCGTGATGTGGGTGGGCGGAGCCCGTCTCGTGTTGTCCGCACGCTTCAGAATTTGTTGACTCCATCCCTGCTCTCTTCAGGAGGTTCTTATGTCCGCTACAGCCAGTGCTTCACAACTTCACAGTCATGTGCAAGAGTTCCTCGACAAGCCGCGCAAGATGTTTATCGATGGCAAGTGGGTGGAAGCGGCCTCCGGGAAAACCTTCCCCACCTACAATCCCGCAACCGGCGAAGTGATGGCGCAGGTCGCTGAAGGCGATCGCGAAGACATCAATCGCGCCGTGAAAGCGGCGCGCAAGGCCTTTGACGGCGGCCCTTGGCCGGAGATGTCCGCGTCGGAGCGCGGCCGCATGGTCTGGAAGCTGGCCGACCTGATCGAGCAACATCTGGAGGAGTTCGCGCAGCTCGAAAGCCTCGACAACGGCAAGCCGCTCTCCGTGGCTCGCGTGGCCGACGTGCCGCTGGCCGTCGATCTGTTCCGTTACATGGCAGGTTGGGCCACCAAGATCGAAGGCAACACCATTCCGTTTTCCACCAGGTTTTTCGCGTACACGCTCCGCGAGCCCGTGGGCGTGGTCGGGCAGATCATTCCTTGGAACTTCCCTTTGCTCATGGCCGCATGGAAGCTGGGTCCTGCGTTGGCGACCGGCTGCACGGTCGTGCTGAAGCCGGCCGAGCAGACTCCGCTGAGCGCACTTCTGCTGGCTGAAATGATTGCCGAAGCAGGATTTCCCAATGGCGTGGTCAACGTTGTTCCGGGTTACGGCGAAACCGCCGGAGCTGCGTTGGCGTCGCATCCCGATGTCGACAAAGTCGCCTTCACCGGTTCAACCGAAGTTGGCAAGCTGATCCTGCAAGCCGCTGCCGGAAATTTGAAGAAGGTTTCGCTCGAGCTGGGCGGCAAATCGCCCAACATCGTCTTCGACGATGCCGACATGAAGGCTAGTATTCCCGGTGCTGCGGATGCCATCTTCTTCAACCACGGCCAATGCTGTTGTGCCGGATCGCGGCTCTACGTCGAACAGCAGATTTTCGATGAAGTGGTTGAGGGCGTCGCCGAGCGGGCAAAGAAAATCAAACTGGGCCACGGCTTCGACGCCGATACCGACATGGGGCCGCTGGTGTCGCAAGAGCAGCTGAATCGCGTCTGCAGTTTCTTGGAGGCGGGGTTGAGCGAAGGCGCGGAAGCCGTCGTCGGCGGCAAGCGCGGCGAGGGCAAGGGGTACTTCGTCGAACCCACGGTGATGGTGAAGACCAATCCGAACATGAAGGTCGTCCGCGAGGAAATCTTCGGGCCGGTGGTGTGCGCCATGCCGTTCAGCGATGTCGACAAGCTGGTGGCCGAGGCCAACCAGAGCGAGTACGGGCTGGCGGCTGCGGTCTGGACGCGCGACATCAGCAAGGCACATCGCATCGCCAATAAGCTGCGCGCAGGTACCGTGTGGATCAACTGCTACAACGTCTTCGACGCGGCGCTGCCCTTCGGCGGCTACAAGCAGTCAGGCTGGGGCCGCGAGATGGGCCACGAAGTGTTGGAGCTGTATACCGAAGTGAAAACCGTCTGCGCCGCGATCTAGCGCGATCTATCTCATGAGCCGGTTTAGGGAAATCTATCTCACGAACTGGTTTGTGGTCGGATATGCCGATCGCGAAGCGATCAAACCAGCCGCGCAGCGGCGGTAGCGAAGTTAGCCCGGGGCGCAAGCCCCGGGTTAGGTTGTAAGCGAGCCCGAGCCGCGCAGCGGCGGCACAGGTCACATTCATCCCCTGCCCGATGTGTTTTGAAGGGGCGCAGCTTTAACCGCGCCATAACTACCACTTTACTTTTGTCATCACGAGGAGGGCTTTAGCCCGACGAGGGATCTGCTTAGTCCTGTCTTGCACAGCCACTCACAGCTTTTCGAACGAAATCTGCTTTTGTCTTGCCGCGGAACCTGGTTCGGCATTGCCACGCTCCTCTCCCAATGTCTAAATTGATGGAACGCGATGGCCACCACCGATTACAGTCTTGAACGCGGACTCCCTGTAAGCATCGAAGCTGAACGCTCCATCCTGGGCGCGGTCCTGCTCGACAATTCCCTTTACGACCAGGCGGCCGAACATCTCTCCAGCGATCACTTCTCGCTGGACGCGCACCGCCGCATTTATTCGCGCATGCGCGACTTGCAGGAGACGGGCCGCCCAGTCGACATGATCACGCTGGTCGAAGAGCTTGACCGCCGCAAGGAGGTGGAAGCGATCGGCGGCGTCGCCTATCTCTCCTCGCTGATCGACGGTGTCCCCGAGCGCCCCTCGATCGAGCATTACGTTCGCATCGTCAAGAATAAGGCGCTGCTCCGCGGACTGATCAACGTCGCGCAAAACGCCATCGCCGAAGCCATCGAGCACTCCGAGGAAGCCGAAGAGGTCCTGGGACGCGCCGAGCAAGCCATCTTCCAGCTCTCCGAGAACCGCATGGAGCAGGGATTCATGGGCATCCCTGCCATCATCCAGAATTCGTTCGGCTCGCTGGAGGAGCTGTACGCGCGCGGCCAGGAGATCACCGGGCTGGCCACGCATTACACCTTGCTTGACAAGCTGACCAGCGGACTCCAGCCTGCGGACTTGATCGTAATTGCGGCACGGCCGTCGATGGGAAAGACTGCCTTCGCCATGAACATCGCCGAGAATGCGGCGGTCACCGATGGCAAAGTGGTCGGCGTCTTCTCGCTCGAGATGTCACGTGAGGCGCTGCTGATGCGCATGCTCGCTTCGCACGCCCAGGTGGATTCGAAAAATCTGCGTCAGGGCTTCCTGACCAAAGACGATATGCGCAAGCTGACCCATGCCACGGAGCAGCTCTCGCAATCGAAGCTGTATATCGACGACACGCCGGGCATCTCGGTGAGCGAGATGCGAGCCAAGGCGCGCCGGCTAAAGCGCCAGGAAGGACTCGACCTCCTCATCGTCGATTATTTGCAGCTCATGTCGGCGGTGCCCATCGGCGGCAAGAGGTTTGAAAATCGCACCCAGGAAGTGTCAGCCATTTCGCGCGGATTGAAAGGTCTGGCAAAGGAACTCAAGGTACCGGTGGTCGCGCTATCGCAGCTCAGTCGCGCTCCCGAGAGTCGCGGCGGCGACCATCGCCCGCAACTTTCCGATCTGCGCGAGTCGGGCTCCATCGAGCAAGACGCCGACGTTGTCGCCTTCATCTTCCGCGAAGAAGTCTACAAGAAGGACGATCCCGACCTGGAGGGCATGGCCGAACTCATCGTCGCCAAACAACGCAACGGTCCCACCGACACTATTAAGATGGCCTTCGTGAAGCGCTATACGCGCTTCGAGAACCTCGCCGCGGAAACTGAATACCAGTAGCCGCCGCTACATGGCTCCCGCGGCGCGCGCCTGCGGCATTGCCGCCGCCGGTCCCAGGTAGCGAGCGCTGCCGAAGGCCAGTATGAGATAGCCAATGCCGCACAAGAGAAACAGCAGCACGATGCCAAATACTGCGCTCTGACCGAACGACTTGGCCATGTCCATGGAGATGATCACCGCAATCACAACGTTGATCACCGGAATGAAATACAGCACGAGCCACCAGCCGGGTCGGCCCACGATCTTGAGCATGATGTAGATGTTGAAGATTGGGATGATGATTGCCCATCCTGGCTGACCAGCCTTCTCAAATACCTTCCATCCGGCGGCGATAACCACAACAAAAATCGCCAGCCAGACAAACAGCATGACTCCGCCAAATAGCGATCCCAGGACACCGTTCGCATTGTTTTGTAGCAAGGACAATCCAACTGCTGACGTCATCTGCCCTCCTTACCACGCCAGGCGTGGTTACAGAATGCTGCCGCCGTTTTCGGCCAAGCAAGCATATACTTCTGCTGAAGGATTGCAAGTCGAAAGTCTTGCGGTCGAAAGTCTTGCGGCAAGAAATCCGGCTGGTGATTTTCCGGCTCAGGTCCGCGCCGATCCGCGAGAGTCGAGGGTCGGGAATCGATGCGCTATTTTCCAGTCAACCGCGCAAACACTTTCTCGTACTTCTCCGCGATAGCGTCCCAGCGATAGAGCGCATCGGCACGCTGCTTGGCGCGGATGGCTAACCGCTGACGGGCGTCGGCGTCGTCGAGCAGCACCTGCAGCTTTGCAGCGAGATCGGCTTCAGACTTCTCATAACGAATCGCCGCATCGGCCGCGGTCTCGGCGTTCTCTGGCGTGTCAAGATACAGCACGGCGTTGCTTGCCGCCATGGCTTCGACGAGCGCCGGATGAACGCCGCCAACTTCGCAGGCAAAGACGAAAACCCCCGCGTGCTTTTGCAGCGCCCAGTAACCATCACCGTAAACGGCTCCAGTGAAGCGCACGCGCTCATCGCCCAGCAACTTCAGCCTTTCGATATAACCGGAGTCATACCGATTGTCGCCGACCATCACCAGCGGCCAATCGCTGCGCACGTTGCGCCAACTGCGCAGCACGAGGTCGGGGTTGTTCTCCGGCTCCAGTCGACTGACGTAAAGCACGTAGCGGCCCGAGTCGAGATCGAGCCCATTCAGGTTGTAATAGCCCGCCGGCATCTCCGAACCGTAACCGATGACGACCGACTCGCTGCCATACTTGGCGAGGTAGTAATCGTGAATTGCCTTGGCGTCGGTTACAAGTTGTCTCGAACTGAACGACGACATCCATTCGCAGAAATGCAACACCTGTGCGCCCAGGCCCTTCCACTTCTCGCGCTTGCGGTCCAGGCCGTCGACGTTAAGCACTACCGGCTTGCCAAACAGGCGCGGAATGTAAGCGAGAGCGCTGTTGGCGACATTGCACAGCAGCACCACATCGTTGTCGCTGAAGGCGACGTGCACGGCGGCGAAGAACGTGCTGACCCAGGTATCGAGATGCTTTTGATGCAGGCTGGGAACGATCACGCGACGGACACGAAGATCGTAGACATCGTCAGGACGGGTGAAAGCGCGTCGGCAATACACGGTGACCCGGTGGCCGCGGTCGGCGAAGCGCGAGCTAATCTGCTCGGCAAAGCGCTCGAAGCCGCCGTACCGGTTGGGGATGCCGCGAGTTCCAACGATGGCGATGTTCATGGGAAGCAGCAATTAGCAATTAGCAGTTAGCAATTAGCTCTTCTTTAACCAACTCCGACCGTCGCAGCCCAGAAGAAAGCCAGCGCCCACAAAAATTCCATAGCTGACAGCAGGGACGCGGCAATCCGTATCAGCAGGTTCTCGCAATGTCGAGCGAAGTAAATCCCGCAAACCGCACCCGCAAAAAGCGTGAGGAGAAGGCTGCCTGACAGCGTGCGACCATTCCCGATCCGATAGCGAATAGTCAGCTCAAAGACGCCGTATGCAATAGGGGGAGCTATCAAACATCCGATTCCCCAATAAACGAGTTGGCGTTGTCTTGTCACAAGCTACTGGCTACTGGCAACTGGCTACTGACTACTGGCTACTGGCTACTGTCTGTTCCGCATCAACCGCGCGCGGTGTGTTGCTGAACCACCATAGCAAATCGCGGTCGGAGACGCGGCGGCGGGCCTGAATAATCGCGCGCTTGCGACGAATGCTATCTCGCGCCTTCCACCAATACGTTACCGCCGACCACAATCGCCCGTCGCGCACAACGGCATAGCCAAAGGTCATTAGATCGCGTGACGCCACCGGGAGGAACAGCCGCCAGCACAGCCATCCCGATGCGTTTTTACCGCGCATCAGAAAGCGGTTCTTGGCCGAGTGCCAGTTGATGATGAGCGGCAGATCCTTGCGGCGTTCCGGCGTAACTCGGCGCACATGCCAGGCTACCGCCTTGGGCGTGTATAGGCATTTCCAGCCCATGAGCTGCGCGCGCCAAGCCAGGTCAGCATCTTCGCGGAAGGCGAAAAATTCCTCGTCGAAGAACTCGCCCTCAACGGACACATCGTCGATAAAGCTGCGCCGGAAAAACGCCGCCGCTCCCGTCGCGCCAAAGACATATTGCGGGCGATCGTATTGGCCGCGATCGATCTCGTCGGCGCCGCGATCGAGGTGGCGCATGTTGGGCGTGAAGTAGATTCCGGTTGAATCGATAACGTTGGTCTTGTGATTCTCCGTCGTCGGATCCCAGCGAAGCAATTTGCCACAGAATACGCCGGCGTCAAAACAAGATTCGCCGGACGTCGCCATCAGCTGTGTGATGAAGTTCGGGCTGAGCACGACATCCGGATTGAGACACAAGACGTAATTGCAGCGCGAGGCGCGAATTGCCTGATTCTGCCCGGCGGCAAAGCCGACATTCTTCTCGTTGTAGATGACCCGCCATTTCGTCTCGACCTGACGCAGCAGCGCGCGCGTGCCATCCTCGGAGGCATTATCGACGATGACGACGTCGAGATCGCGATAGTCCTGGCTCGAAAGCGCGGCGAAGCACTCTGCTAGATACTGCTCCGAATTCCAGGTGACGATGGTGACGGAGACCATTGATGCCAGTGCGCCCGGTTGCGCGCAGGATTAAGTTTAGGCGAGTTGCGTACGGATTGGCGATTTCACGACAGCAAACACGATTTTTCAATAGATGTCTTTCGTGGAAATGTTCAACTGCGCCAGTTCAATCGCGAGCATGAGGCCCAATTGGTGAACGGCACGTTTATCGGGGGTATTGTCAGTACGCCCCTCTTCCAGACAGCACTATCGGAATCGCCCGCAGGGAGACCTCGGCGTCCAGCCACCACGACCGGTTGTCGATGTACTTCAAGTCGAGTTGCATCCAGCGATTGAAGTCCACATGGCTGCGGCCCTCGACCACCGAGCGGCACCCATCAGGCCAATGGTGTGCAACAATAGAGTCCATGAAACGTGTATTTTCAGCGTCGCTTTGGCGCGAGGGGGATTGGTACGTTTCGCAATGTCTTGATGTGGACGTTGCCAGTCAAGGTGCGACCGAAGAGGAGGCGCTGGAGAACTTGAAGGAAGCCCTTGAGCTTTACTTCGAGCCGCCGCACGCGACTCGGCCGCCCAAGATCCGAACTGTCGAGGTCGAGATTGGGGCGGCTTAGGCCGCTCTCGTTCCGCGAAGTCAAGCGGCGTTTGGAGGCGGCAGGCTTCGTGGAATCCAGTCAAAAGGGCAGCCACGTCAAGTTTGTTCGACACGCGGAAAACGCCACCGACATCGCGATTGTTCCCCGCAAGCACGAGATCCCGATCGGCACCCTACGCAGTATCCTCGCTCAAGCTCACATCGATGCGGATGATTGGGAAGCGCTCGGTTGAGCGTGGCTTCAGTACGCTCCTCTTCCGGAGAGCACGATAGGAATCGTCCGCAGGAAGATTTTGGCGTCCAGCCATAGCGACCAGTTGTCGATGTACTTCAGATCGAGCTGCATCCAACGGTTGAAGTCCACATGGCTGCGGCCCTCCAGAACCCATGTACAAGTCAGCCCCGGCCTCATGCGCAGCCGCCGCCGTTGCCAATCTTCGTACTGCTCCACTTCTTCGGGCACCGCCGGGCGCGGCCCGACAAACGACATGTCCCCGCGAAACACGTTCCACAGCTGCGGCAGCTCGTCGAGGCTGAAGCGGCGTAGCCCGCGTCCCACCGGCGTAATGCGCGGATCATCGCTGATCTTGAACACCGGGCCGTCGAGTTCGTTGAGCTGATGCAGTTCGGCGCGCATCTGCTCGGCATCGTTGATCATGGAGCGAAACTTGTAGAGCGTGAAGCGCCGTCCGCCCAGGCCGCAGCGCGTCTGCCGGAACAGCACCGGGCCGGGCGAGGTGATCCGGATCAGGGCCGCGATGGTCAGCAACAGCGGCGAGAAAACCACCAGCGACGCAACTGAGAGCACGACGTCGATCACTCGCTTGAAGAACAGGCGCAACTCGCTGTCAGGTGCGCTCGACAGGCTGAGCAGTTGGACGTCACGAAAATTTTCCAGGTAGATGCGCGAATACGCCGGCGGCAGGAACTCAAGTTGCACTCGGGTGCGGATGCCAAGATCGGCGCAGTGCTGCATCACCGGCTCCAGGCGGGCAAGCTCTTGCAGGTTGACGGCGAAGATGACCTCGTCGACGACATGGTTTTGCAGAATGCCTCCCACCGAATCGAGCGGGAAAACGTCGTAGCCGCCGAGTTTGTCGGGCGGCGCTTCGCTGACCTCGGTATCGACGAAGCCCTTCAGCCGCAGGCCCATGCCACGGCTCTCTTCGATGAGCGTCGCCATCTCGCGGGCTCGCGGTCCGCAGCCGACAATCAGAAGGTAGTGATAGCGGCGGAGGCGTTCGCGCATCAGCGAGACGCCCCAATACGACAGGCTGCGTCCCAGCAGCAGGAGAACGAAATCCACCACGCCGATCAGCAGGACGTAAGTGCGGCTGATGTCGGTCCGGCGTAATAGATACAGGCCGGCGTAGATGACCACCAGCACGATAGCAAGCTGGCTGACGATGTTCAGAATGAGCTGGATGGGATTGCTGAGTTCCAGATCGCGATAGAAGGTAGAAAAATATCCGACGATCGCCCATACCACAAGGAAGGCAACCATCAGGGGAAGGTAATGGCTGAAAGGATAAATTCCTGGTAAGTGCTCGCTGAAAAATGCAGAGTGAACCAGAAAGATTCGCAGCAGGTATGCCGCCACGAAGGCGACGCAGGTCACCCCAAGATCGTGCAGCAGGGTGATCGTACCTAGTAGCTTGGATCGTCGATCGAACACAATAATGCCGTTTATCGAAAGGTCGCGGAACGACCCATCCAGTGGCCGCACCCGTGGGAGACGTCAGCGAAGCAGGCGCAGAAGGAACGGATATGGCCTTGACGCCACGCGCGCACTTCGAAGCTTAACTTTAGCAGGATTTCTCGCCCTTATGCCACTAGTGTAGGCTACTGAGTAACGTACAAGCATCGATGCCAACCAGAGAAGAATCGTCCCCGCCGGAAATGCTGCCAGCAGGCGCCTCCCGTCCAAATCAAGCTGCAGTCCAGAGGCCGGATCGAAGCGCCTTGATCGGATTTCTGGAAGGCTCAATCTTCTTCTTCCTTTGCCTTTTTGCGATTCTGCTGCCCCATTCCATCAAGGGCGCGCAACACTCATGGCAAATTGCGTTTCTGTTCTGGCTGGTGAAGCTGGCAGTGGAACGGAAACGGCCATTTCCGCAGCCGCTTTCAGGGCCGCTGCTGGTGTTCGTCACGCTCAGCGCAATCTCCACCGCGCTCAGTCCCGACCCTTACCTGAGCTGGGACCGCATGAAGCTTGTGTGCCTGGTGCTGGCGGGCATTGTGGTTGCGCAGAGCTTGCAGCGGCTGAGGCAGGTGCGGACTCTGGTCGTCCTGCTGGTCCTGTCGGGATTGGCCGTCGCCGCCTTCACTGCATGGCAGTACACCTACGGCGTGGGAGTCAGGGTTTCGCTCATTGCACCGCAATCGCCGCTCTACAAAGCGCATGTTCATCACGATGACATCATCACCCACATCAACGGGCATCGCGTGCACACTCCGGCGCAGCTGGAACGGATCATTCAGCAGAGCCCACCGGGCAAACTGTTTCGCCTCGACTACTTGCGTGGATTTCCTTTTCAGAAGGAACAGACATTCGTCACGCGCGAACAGATAATGAAGAGCGGCTTTCGCACTTATTGGCTGCAATTTGCCCGAGGCAGGCCGTTTCGCGCGCAGGGCACGCTGGGTCACTACGTCGTGTTTGCCGAGATGCTGATGCAGCTTGCCTGTATGAGTTGGGCGATGCTTCTGAGCACAGCGCCCCGCAAGCGAGGATTGTGGCTTCTATTTGCGGTGACCTTTGCAGCATTGGCGGCCGCGCTGTTGCTCACCGAGACTCGTGCTGCCTTGGCCGGGCTTGCGGTTGGATGCTTCGTTGCGCTTTGGGCTTTGGCCGGGAAACGAGCGCGTATCTGGGCAACTTCACTGCTTGCCTTGGGCTGTGTGGCCGGCGGCCTCTGGATCTATCACGTGCGCGGGTTGAGCCTGGAAGATACTCATGACCCGGGAACGCAATTCCGCAGGCTGATGTGGGAAGACGGAGCGCGCCTGGTGCGCCAGCATCCCTGGTTCGGTGTCGGCATGGAGACGGTTCGTCTGCACTGGCAGGAGTGGAATATCCGCGGCTTCGCCCTTTATCACGTGCAAAGTCATTTTCATTCCACGCCGCTGCAGATCGCCGTGGAACGCGGATTGCCGGCGCTGATAGCATGGTTATGGTTTGTGGTGGCGTACCTGGTGTTTCTGGTTCGTCTTTTGCACCGGACGCGGGAGCACAGCCGCTCTGCCTCCGGCGTTGTGGGCGGCGTACTGGCGGGTTTCGTGGCGTTCCAGACAACTTCGCTGGTGCACTACAACCTGGGCGAAGAGCCGCTGGTTATGATCCTGTTCTTCTATTTTGGATTGGCGCTGGCGATTGACCGTATGCTGAAAACGCCGGGCGCTATGGATCTGCCGTAGGCAAGCGTCCAGCACACTAGTTTCCCCCGTTGCTTCCATCGTCGAGTCCAGATGAGCGATCCCAGCGTTCCAGAAAATCCCGCGCAGGAGCCTTCGCGCGGCGAGCGCCACTGGTGGATTCCAGCCCTTCTTCTGCTGTTGTTTGCTGCTCAGTCCCTGTGGTTCATCAAGACGCAGTCGTTGACGTATGACGAGCCGGCCCATATCGTCGCCGGCGTAGAGGCGTGGCAGCAAGGCCGCTTCGAGCACTGGAACGATCACCCTCCGCTAGGCAGGCTGTGGCTCACCCTCCCGCTAATCGCCACACCTACCGACTTCAAATGGTCGACCTTGAATAACGGGTTTGTGTTCACCGCCATGACTCCCGGACCGGAGACCTTGGCGTGGCGCACGCGCCCCATGAACACCTTGCTGGGATTGGCGTTGGGGCTTTCGTTGTGGCTGGCGGCCCGCAAGTTTTTCTCGACGGGCGCGGCCAACGTGGCCTTGGCGCTGTATGCGTTCACGCCTTCGCTAATTGCCAACTTTTCCATCGCTACTACCGACGGTATCGGCGCCCTATTCATCTTCGCAGTCGCCTGTCAGTTGGTGCGCTGGCGACGCAATCCGGTCCCTGTGCAGATGGTTCTTCTAGGGCTGGCCTTGGGCGGTCTGTTGCTGACCAAGTTCTACGCGCCTCCGTTGGTATTGCTCGCTGTGCTGCTGATGCTGGTGCTCGATCGCGATCGGGGCTTGCTGGGGCCGAGGCGCTGGAACTGGAAGCCCGTCCTGGCTGCGCTCGGCATCGCGCTGCTCACACTGTGGGCGGGATATTTTTTCCATGTCGCACACCTCAAGATCGGCAACGGCCAGGTGGAAGCAAGCTTTCCTAATCGGCCATTGAAAACCTGGGCGACAAAGTCGCAGGTGCACATTAGCGCGCTGGTTCCGGCGGGAGAGTTCCTGGAAGGCTTACGCGACGTGGCATTCAGCAATCGCCACGGACGGCCGGCATGGTTCATGGGGAGGATCTATCCCAAAGGTGGCATCAAGCTTTACTATCCCGTCGCAATCGTTCTGAAGTGGCCGACGATTCTGCTGCTGCTGTTCTTCGCGAGTTTGCTATTGGGAGTTCGCAAGAGCTGCCGGGCACCAGGCGACCTGCTCATTCTGTGCCTGTTCGCGGCGGTGTACCTGGTGTTCGCCGTACAGTCGCGCTTCGACATCGGCGAACGGCACATCCTGCCGCTGTACCCTTTTGCACTATTGATTGCAGGCGGCATTTGGGAACATGCGCGCAAATATCGCATCGCTGTGGCATTTGTGATTCTGGCGCTTTGTCTCAACGCCGCCGACGCCGTTCGCTACGCGCCAGACTATCTGGCGTATTTCAACATTTTCGTGAAGCCGGAAAACTCCTGGCGCCTGCTCACCGACAGCAATCTGGATTGGGGACAGGGCTTGCTCGCATTGCGCGCCTACGAACAGCAACACCCGGATGAAAGGTTGCAACTCGCCTACTTCGGCTCCGTCGATCCTGCGCTGTATGGAGTCAAGGCTACACCTCTGCCGCCCGCTGAGCAGGTGACTGGCAAAGTCGTTGTGGGCGCGAGTTGTCTTTCCGGACAGGTGTTGGACGATTACGGCGGCTATCACTGGTTGTGGCCCTATCCGCCGCGAGAGGTGTTGGACCATTCGATGTGGGTGTTCGACACGACGAAGTAAGGAACGACCGCCGCTAGCCCTACTTCCCTGCCCCGATCGCATTCCACTGAAACAGGACCACGTCGCCGAAGTGGCTTTGGACGAACTCCGCGGCATGGCCGCCAGGGTAGATATGAAATTCATGCGGGATGCCGCGCGACTTCAGCAGCTTGTCCAACTCCTCTGCGCCCTGTTCGAAGCCATAGTCGTCATTATTCCCCACATTGAAATAGATCTTCATGCGCTTGAGGCTGGCGGCGCTGTCGGTGCGCGCGAAGTAAAAGACATTGTTTCGGTCGAAATAGTCGCGAGATCCAAACACGTTACCCAGCAACGCCCCAGGACCTCCTTGTGCGCTCGCACCAATGTCCATGGGCACATCAGCAATGAGCGCAGGCATCTGGGCGCTGACAGCGGCGAATTTGTCGGGATACTTGAACGCCAGCCGCAGCGCGCCATAACCTCCCATGGAAATGCCGGTAATGCCGCGAGTGGCGCGCGTTCCGTCCGCGCGATACTTCTTTTCCATCTCCGGCATGAACTCCTTCATCAGGAAATCCTCATACCGAACTTTGCCGTCTCCAGAATTAATGTAAAACGTGTGTCCGGCGCTGGGCGCCAGAATCACGAAGTCGCCAATCTTGCCCTTGCTGCGCAGCTCTGAGACCACATCCCATCCGCCGAAGTTGAGCAGCGATTCCTCGTTGTCTTCCAGCCCATGCAGGAAATACAGGACCGGATAGCGCCGTGTCTTGTCCTGATCAAAACTGGCCGGCAGGAAGGCGCAATAGTGGACTGGCCGGGCCAGAATTTGCGACTTGATGACCGAGCACTCCGCGCGGCCCTGGGCGTGCAGCAGAGGAGCGAACACGAGAGCACAGAAAAGGCAGGCGAGTCTGGTAAGACGGGAAGGACGTTTCATTCGTATTTCAGTGTCTGCACCGGATCGAGCCGGGCCGCGCGGCTGGCGGGATACAGTCCAGCCAGCAGGCTGACAGCGATGGAAAACGCAATGGCCGCGCCGATCAGCCATGGAGGCATGATCCATACAGCCTCGGCCGGCATTTGATGATTGTGCAGGTAAATTCCCGTGCCGATGTTGATGGCTTTGCCGATTGCGAAGCCCAGCGCAATGCCGAGCACGCCGCCGAAGAAGCCCATCGCGCCGGCCTCAGCGAAGAAAAGCCGCTTCACGTCGCTATCGCTGGCGCCAATCGCCTTCATCACGCCGATCTCGCGCCTGCGCTCCAGCACCGCCATCACCAGCGTATTGATGATGGCAAGCGTCGCCACGGCCAACGCCAGCGAACCGAAGATGCCGAGGAACAAGTCGAGCACTGTGAAGAAGCGGCGCAAGCTCTTGGTCGCATCCAGCACAGAGAACGTGCGGAAGCCCATCTGCTTGATCGCATCCTGCACCTGTGCGACTTTGGCGGGATCTTTGACGCGCACAGTCAGCGTCATATAAGTCTTGCCATGCCCGCGCAGCGAACTGCGCATGTCGCTGAACTCCGCCATGTTCAACTTCGCGGTGAGGTCGACGGGCAGAAAGATGCGTCCGCGCGACACGGTGCGCATCCCGCCGTAAGGCTCTTCGTCGATGATGCCCATTACCTTCAACTGCTGCGTCTTGCGCACAACCGTGAATCCGTAGCTATCGCCACCAGTCGAGTTGCTGCCGTCGCTCTGTTCACTTGAGAGTTGCGGCCGCCCGGGCGTGTCGGAATCGGTAGCCAGCGGCTGATGCTCGCCATAGCGAAGCGTTACTTCCTGTCCGATAAGAGCTTTGGGATTGGTGGGATCGAGTTCCTTGGCGAAGTCGTTCAGCAGAATAACCTCATCGGCGTCGGAGCGGGAGAAGAAGTTGCCTTGCAGATTGTCGAAGGCCTCGTTCTCGCGAGCCGACATGGGAAGGCCAGTAACAAACCCATAGTGGGTTTGTCCGCCGTAAACAATCTCGCCCATGACGCGGATTTCCGGCTCGACCTCGGTGACGTACGGCAGGTGCGCCATCTTGTCGCGAGCAGCATCATCAAGCACAGGAGCGTTTTCTGGATGCTGGTCCTTCTGATCTTGTTCGCGGTCGAAGCCGCGAAAATCCTGCTTCGATGTGACGAAGACGGTGTCGAACATGCCCGATCCGGCGAGCCGCCTGGTCGCAAGCTGCTGAAGTCCCACACCGAGGGACAGCATCGCGACCAGGGATGCCACGCCGACCGAAATACCTACGGTCGTCAATCCATTGCGCAGCTTGGATTGCCTCAGATTGCGCACCGCCAGATCGAGGAGGTCGTAGCCCTTCATGCCAGCGCCTCCTGCGAAAGAAGCTTGCCATCGCCAAGAAAGATGAGCCGTTGCGCGAAACGCTCGGCCAACGCGCGCTCGTGCGTCACCATCACCACGGTCATGCCGAGCGAGAGGCTCACATCGCGGATCAGGTTAAGAATATCTTCTCCCGTGCGGCTGTCGAGATTGCCCGTAGGCTCGTCGGCCAGCAACATTGAAGGCCGATTGGCCAGCGCGCGCGCCAACGAGACGCGCTGCTGCTCGCCGCCGGAAAGCTCCGAAGGCCGATGCTCCAGCCGCTTGCCCAACCCGACACGCTCGAGCGATTCGCGGACACGCTGTGCCCGCTCCGATCGCTCCACTTCGGCAAAGCGCATAGGCAGTTCGACGTTTTCGGTGATGGTCATCGCCGGAATCAGATGAAACGACTGGAAGACCATGCCAACATCGTTGCGGCGATAGCGCGCCAATTCCTCCGATGACATTCTTGCCAGATCGCGCCCCGCGACCTGCACCGAGCCCGAGGTGGGACGGTCGAGACCGGCGAGCAGATTCAAGAGCGTGGATTTTCCCGAGCCCGATTGGCCCAGCAGCGCCACAAACTCGCCACGCTCGATTGCGAGCGTAATGCCGTCTACGGCACGAATGTTGCTCCCGCCCATGGTGTAATAGCGGCAGAGGTTTTCAGTTCGCACTGCCTGTGAAATTGACGATGTGCTCATCTGTAATGGATTCGATGCTGCCATTCGAGTCTCGGGCGCAACCGCCCTCATCGAAGATACGAAATCGCGAACGAGTCTGCTCCATGGCGTGTGTAACAATTTGTAAACTGCTGTCCACGGCGGGGTCTGTACGATGCTTGACGCGGAACTCTTGAAGTCGATCGCGGCACAGTTGATGACCAGCCCCTCACTGAAGGTTGACGGGAAATCTGTACCTGTCCGCCGCACCAGCCAGCACCGCCTCAGAACAGCGGCCTTCAAGTTGGGCGACCACGAATACCAGGCCATCGAACAGAACCCTGAGAAGCCGAGCCGATGGGGGCAACTGGCTCGGAGTGGTCGTCAAGTGGTGCAAATCAAAGACGCAGAGAGCAACAAGTTCGTCGCGGTTGTGGTCGACGGCGAGGTTACGTATTACGGTCACAGCAAAGAGCGTTCCTGAAAAGCTGCATGGCGCTGGGAGAATGGCCGCTGAGATTACAACAGGAATGCCCCACACAGCAGCGCGCCAAATAGCAGCGCCTGCGCTAGCTCGCTGAGTCCCAGTTTGTGAACATCCAGCGTCTGGCGTCCGCGAGTGAACCAGATTGTCCCTCGTAGCAGGATAGGCAGGAAGGCAAACGCAATCGCAGCGGGGAAAAAGCCCAAGCGGCAGGCAGCAAAAATCGCTCCTATCAGCGCGATCTGCCCCACCAGAAAGCCGAGGCCGGGCTGCAGTTTCTCGTTAAGTGTGTAGGCCCGGCTGGAGTGGATACGCACCTGGACGAAGTGGATTTGGTCGGCGGCAAAAAGCCAATTCGCCAGCCACAGGGCAATGGCGGTGCGGTCGAGCCGGCCGGTGGCGACGTAATAGGCAGCCGCTGCCGTTGAAGTCAGCCCGATAGCGCCGATCATCTGCGCCGGCATCCTGCCGTTGCGGCCAAGCCTCTTCACAACAGCCTGTATCGCGAAGGCGAGGGCCGCGATCGAGCCGATGATCAGTAGCCCGCAATTGTGCCCGTTCCAGAAAAGCGAAGCGACACACACTGCGGCCAGCAGGCCGACGCCCAGAATCACTCGTAGAACAAACGGCCGTTCCTGCTCTGTCTTCGCCTTGATGGGAGACGTACCCAGCCAGCTCTCTAACGGCGTGCGCAGCCAGAACAGCGATACGGCCGCAACGAAAAGAATGATCAACGCGGCGCCATTGACGGCTGTACGCGCCGCCACCACCGAGCCCGTCGCCAGCGGGACGAGCATCATGCCCCACGCACCATGTTCGCGCGGGACCACCATCGCTCTGAGTCGGGAACCTGGAACGGCACTGATATGCGCTGCCATACTTGGATCGTACTTCTGCCGAGCCTTGCGCGATATGACTTAAGTCTCAGCCGACCCTTTTAGTCGCGATCTCGCGGACCATCTGATTCGAAGTTCCGGGCTCATACACGCAGAAAGGTTCCTCAGCCAGGAAGTCTCCGGTGGCAGCATAGGCGCGCGCGCGGCATCCCATGCAAACATGGCGGAACTCACAGCAGCCGCATTTGCCTTTCAGGTTGTCGTCGTCGCGAAGCTGTCCGAAGACGGACGAGTCGTTCCATATTTCAGCGAAGCTCTGCTTGCGCAGATCCCCCGCGATCGCGGGCAGATATCCGCAGGGGAAGACCTCGCCTTCATGCGAGATAAAACAGACGCCAGTCCCTGCCAGGCAGCCTTTGGTCATGGCATTCATGTCGCCGGGATGTCCACCCGGATGTCCCGTGTGTCCTACCGGCGGTCCGCCGTTTGGCTTGAGGGAGATTCCGGTCGAGCCCGGCATCGTGATGTCGGTTGGGCCAATTTCGCGGGGATGCGACGCAACCGGCGCCGGTTCACGGTCGGCCCTGCGATCGGCAGCGCGGCGCTGCCGCGCCACGCGGAAGTAATGCGGCGCACAAGTCGCCTTCAACTCAATGTCACCTGTCAGAGATTGATCGTAAAACCAGTTCAACATCCGCTCGTACTCTTCGGGAGCGACCATCTGCTCGGTAGCGATGTCGACGCCGCAGCCCACCGGAACAAGCAGGAAGGTGTGCAACGCATCTGCGCCCAGGCGGCGCGCCAACTCCAGCACCTCGGGCAACTGATGCGCATTGTGGCGCGCAATCGTCGTATTGATCTGCACCGAGACGCCGAGCTCCTGCAGATTGCGCATGCCGTAAACCGCTGCTTCAAATGCGCCGGGAATACCGCGGAAAGTGTCGTGCGTGATGGCGTCGGAACCATCGAGTGAAATAGAGACGCGCTTGATGCCAGCCTTCTTGATTTTCTCGGCGATGTCCCGAGTCACCAGCGTGCCGTTTGTCGCCAGGGCCGTGCGCAGTCCGCGGCTGGTGGCGTACTCGGCAAGCTCGAAAATGTCGTGCCGGTAAAGCGGCTCGCCGCCGCTGAGGACGAGTATGGGACTGCCGAAATCGGCGATCTGAGAAATGATGTTCAGCGCCTTTGCGGTTGGCAAATCGGCCGGCGACATCAGTTCGGTGGCCGTGGCGCGGCAATGGATACAGCGCAGGTTGCAGCCCTTGGTGACCTCCCAGAAGATCAGGCGCGGCGTGTATTCTTTTTTGCTCGCGGGATGGGTGCTGCTGTCAGCTGCTGTCATTGCTTTGTTCCTCCCCCTGTTTCAACTACGGCTCGTTGCTATGCCTCCAAGATAGGATTTCGACGACCCGAAGGGCCGTGAGTGGCATCACGTGGGCTTGTGACGTGCGTCACTCGGCAGTTAGCTGTCAGCCGTCAGCTATCAGCCGTCAGCTTTGATGCGCGAGCTGACAAGACACTGGCAACCGACCACGAGCCCCTGAGGCTGTTGTTATGGCCCTACACCTCCGGTGTGACAGTCGGAGCAGTTCGCCGCTGAGAGGTCCCCTATGTCGACCGGGTGCTTGAAGGTCTGGACGGGCAATGACGCGAGCTGCGTGCCACTCTCCTGTTGCTCCAGCACCGTATGGCACGAGTTGCAGTCTTTGCTGATGACCTTGCCGTCCTTGCTGACATGGTTGCCATCGTGGCAGCGGAAGCAGCCGGGGTAGTAGAGGTGGCCAATATTGTTGGGATGGGTCTTCCAGTCCACCTTCATGTAAGGGAAGAAAGTGGTGCGATAGATGCGCTGCAGTTCGGCGATTGAATTCTTGATGCTGTCTGCTTTGCTGGACGCTATCTGCGGATATTTGCCCTGGTAGAACTTGTTGAGGTTTTCCGCGATCGTTTTCTCCGCCTCGTCGGTGGTCTTATAGTCGGCGGTCAGCAACTGCACGCCCTGCTGCTTGATGTAAGGCAACGTGATGTCGAGGGCGTGTCCGGTGATGCTGCGGTCCACCGAAACATCGGGCGGCACATAGATGTGGGTGGGTCGGTTGTGGCAATCGATGCAGTCCATGCGTCGCTTGCTGGCCTGGTCAATCTGAGCCTGGGTTGGCGGGTTGTCCTTCACGATGTACTCGGTGACTTTGCCGCTCTTGTCTTCCATACGCACCCAGGGAATGACCTGCCGTTGCTCGTCGCTGGAGAAATAGGTGATCTTGTTGGATATGTTCATGTGCCAGTGAATACCTTCGCCGGCTTGTCCGAGCGAGGGATCGCCGCCACCGACCTTGATGAGCAGGCGAAGCACGCGCGGCGTGTTCTGCTCATCGCTTCCGTAGTGCGTGAAGACCTTTAGTTCCGCGCCCCAGAACTTCTTCGGCCAGTGGCATTGTTCGCAGGTCTGCTGCGCGGGACGAAGATTCTGCACGGGCGTAGGGATGGGCCGGGGATAGGTACCTAAAGCGGTGTAGTAAACCTGGCGCATACCTGACAGCTTGGACTTTACGTACCAACTAGCTCCCGATCCGACGTGGCACTCCACGCAAGGCACCCGCGCGTGCGGCGAAGCCTCATACGCAGTGAACTCAGGATGCATGACGGTGTGACATAACTGTCCGCAGAAATCTACCGAGTCGGTAAACTCGTAAGCCTTGTAGCTGCCCACTGCACTCATGAGGGAGAAAATCACCACGAAACTGAGGACAAAGGCGAGGGTGCTGCGCTGGGCAGGATTGTTGAGATCGAGCTTCGGGAAATGAGGCGGCGCACCCACCTTGCGAAGTCTCCGTCGGCGCTCCACCACCATGCCGACGGGTATCAAAATCAGGCCGAACACCAGAATTCCCGGCGCTACCATGTAGGCGAGAATGCCGATATAGGGCGATGGCTGGCTGGCGAGGAGGTCAATCGCAATCAACAGAACGATGTTGGCGAGGGCAACTGCGGCCAGCGCCAGTCCGATCAGGCTGATCGGATTCTTGATGAGATTTCTTGAAACCGGCGGATGATCGCGTAGAGGATCCGGCCTCTCCGTGTCCTCAGTCATGACTTAGTTGTCCCTTCCCAGGCTTGCCTGAGTGCAAAGATCCAGCAGTGTTGCCGAAATTACCACGATGATGTCTGAAGCAACCAGGATTACAACGCGAACTGTATTCATTGGACGCAAAACCAAACTTAGCATTTCGATTTTACCGGCAACCGCTACTTGCGCTGGCCAGTCGTCTCCGCGGGTTCCTCTTCAGTTGCCGGTGTCGTCTCTGCTTCGGCTTCGGCGCCCGCACTTTTCTCAATCGCCCCCAAGTCCAGTGGATGTTCGTGCTGATACTGCTCAATCGACATCTTGCCATCGAACCAGGACCAGTTCATGGGATAGGCATCGGGATCGAAGATGACTCCGTACCAGTGCCAGACTATGATGGCCAGCGTTGCCAGCACGGCCTCGTAAAAGTGGACAGTGATCGCAACATCAATCCACCAGCCGGGAACGCGTTCTCCGACTCCGCCCTTGAACCATATCATCAGCCCGGTGCTGGCCATCACGAACATGCCCCAAACCAGCGCCCAGTACTCCATCTTTTCGGCGTAGCTGAACCGGCCAAACAACGGGCGTTGATCGCTGGTACCCAGGTAATAGCGGAATGCGTCACGTACGTCGGCGACGTCCTTCCAATCGGGCAACATGTCTTTGATCATGCTGCGGCCGTCTTGAGTCTTGATGACGTACCACACGTGAAAGAGACTAACCGCGATCAGCACAACGCCGGCGATGCGGTGAATGTAGCTGCGCACAATTTCGTTCACGAAGATGGCGGCCAGCCATGACGACGGATAGCGCAAGGCGAAGCCCGTCAAGACCAGGGTAAAGAAGCTTATCAGCAACGTGAGGTGCTGGATGCGCTGAGCCCGCGTCATGCGGAACAGGATTCGTGGCTGACCGATGCGGTGCAGAATCAGCTTCTTGCGGAAGATGATCAGGTTGTGCAGCACCATGCCGCCAATCACGCCGACGATCATCCAGATGTAGAAGCGGCTGATAAGGCCGATCACTTTGCTGCCGAAGTCTGCTTTGGCTGTGCCGTCGAGGTGAACCTTGCTGCTAATGAACTTTTCATTGGCGCCGGGATGGCACTGGCCGCAGGTCTTCGCCAGGTTGGCATGGTTAACGGTGGAGTGCGGATCGCTGGACGGCAGAATGTTGTGTATGCCGTGGCAGCTGGCACAGTTGGCCACCGTCTTGGAACCCACCTTTTCTGCCATACCGTGATAGCTGGCCAGGTAGGACGAGACGCGTCCACCAGGAACGCCGAACTCATTCGATAGCATCACGCTGGCATGGCAGGAGGCGCATGTGTTCTGCACGTTGCCATTGGCAACAGATGAATTGGCATCCTTCGGCGCCTTGATCGTATGAATCCCGTGGCAGTCGGTGCAGACCGGGGCCTGCCAATTACCACGTGCGATGGCCTGCCCGTGAATGCTCTGCACGTACTGTAGCTTTACATCGTTGTGACACTTGGCGCAGGTTGTGGGAACGTTGAACTTGTTGATGGGCGACTTGGGATCGCCAGCGCCCAGGATGTCATGCTCGCCGTGGCAGTCGGTGCAAACCGCAGCTTTGTCGGAACCGGCGGCGACAGCCTTGCC
>JBEKXQ010000051.1:0-31490 GCA_049511915.1 Candidatus Korobacteraceae bacterium | reverse complement strand
GCTCAAACATACTTCATCCCGCGCACAAGTACGTATCGGACGGGAACCTCGTGCTACAAATCTTCCAGATGACCTGGCGAGCAGGTCGTCAAGACGCCGACTGGCCCTCCCATCGAGGCCAACTCGGACAATAGGTAAGCGCCTGACCGGAATCCTGACTTGCGCCTCACCGGTCCTGAACCGCCTTCCCAGAGCATTCGCTCCAGTGGCTTACTGGTCGGACCTCCGCGCTCACAGTTGCGGGGCAGTGGCGGATTCTAACCGCCTTCCCAATTGCCAGACTATTCGCTTATAGCTCTGCGGCAAGACGGTGTCAATAGCGGGGAAACGGCGGGGAAACGGCGAGACCGGCAACGCTATCGAGAGCATTGAGCATCGTGGGAACGTAATCCATGCATCTGCCTGCTATAGTGTTGCGGCGGAGGCGAAAGGATTCGCGCAGGCCGCAGCCGCGGGAGGCAATGTATGTCGTCCTCAACCACACCATCATCCTCGACCGGCAGGCAGCTCACGGTGCTATGCCTGGCCAGCTACTACAAAGGCATTGAGTTTATCCGCGAGTGCCGACGGCAAGGTTGCCGAACTCTGCTGCTGACCTCACACAGTCTGAAGGATGAAGCGTGGCCGCGTGAGAGTATCGACGAAATCTTCTACATGCCCGACGTGCAGAAACAGTGGAAGCTGGAAGACGCGGTGCTGGGCGTCAGCTATATGGCGCGCAACGAGACCATCGACCGCATTGTGGCGTTGGACGACTTCGACGTGGAGACGGCCGCGAGTTTGCGAGAGCACCTGCGCGTGCCCGGCATGGGCGACACCACTGCACGCTATTTCCGCGACAAGCTGGCGATGCGGGCCAAGGCGCGCGACGGAGGTCTGCTGGTGCCCGACTTCCTCCACGTGTTGCACCATGCGCGGCTGCACGAGTTTCTGGATCGCGTGCCGTCGCCCTGGGTCCTGAAGCCGCGGTCGATGGCCGGCTCGATTGGCATCAAGAAAATTCACAGTGTCGATGAATTTTGGGCAGCGCTGGAGCAATTGGGCGACCGGCAGTCGTTCTATCTTGTGGAGCGCTATGTGCCGGGCGATATCTATCACGTGGACTCGATCTTCTATCAAAGCCAAGTGTTGTTCTCCATCGCCAGCCGCTACGGACGGCCACCGATGGACGTGTCGCAACAGGGCGACATCTTTACCACCAGGACATTAGGGCTGGATTCGCAGGAAGCGCAGCCGCTGATCGAGATGAACCGCAAGGTGATGAAGGCCTTCGGGATGGTACGCGGCGTCTCGCACAGCGAATTCATCCGCGGCCGCGACGACGGCCAATTGTACTTTCTGGAGACCTCGGCGCGGGTGGGCGGAGCTCACATTGTCGATCTGATAGAAACCGCGACCGGCATCAATATGTGGGCGGAATGGGCGAAGGTGGAAATCGCTGGAGGCAAAGCGCCTTACCAGCCGCCGCCGCCGAGGAAAGATTTCGCCGGGCTACTGGTTTCGCTGGCGCGGCAGGAGCATCCCGACACTTCGGCCTACAACGATCCCGAGATTGTGTGGCGAATGGACGAGAAGAAACATCACGTGGGACTGATTGTGAAATCCCCCGATGCGAAGCGAGTGCAGGAACTGCTCCAGAGCTACGTCCAGCGGATGCGGCAGGATTTCCTGGCCTCGCAGCCACCGCTGGAGAGGCCGAATTTCTGAGAGCAGTTCGGACGGTGCCTTCGCTGGTCTCGGGGCAGGCGAGGCGCGCCATGCCAAGCCGCAGCTTCTGGTGTTCTTTCAGTCAGCCTTCACTGGAGCTTGACTGGTTCTTTTCTCAGCATCCAGCCAGGCTTCCAACTCTTCCAGCGCGCGCCGGCACACCATGGCATGGCGCTGCTTTTTGTCGCGGACACGGCGGCGCGTTTCCTCGTCCAGGGGCTGTAGCAGATCAAAGGTGATATTCGCGGGCTGAAAGCTCTTTGCCTCGGCGTGGCAGATGTAGTTCACCAGCGCGCCGAACGCGGTTGCGCGCGGCGGCGGCACCGGCTCGGCATCCACGGCCAGGGCGGCCGCGTGCATACCTGCCAGCAGGCCCGTCGCGATCGATTCAACGTAACCTTCAACGCCGGAGATTTGTCCGGCGACGAGCACCTTGGGATGCTCCTTCATCTGCAGGCTCTCGCGCAGCAGCGCAGGTCCGTTGATGTAGGTGTTGCGGTGAATTTGCCCGTAACGCAGGAACTTCGCGTTTTCCAGGCCGGGAATGAGGCGCAGGATGCGGGCCTGCTCGCCAAATTTCAGGTGGTTTTGAAAACCTACCACATTGTAGGAGTCGGCCCGCAGGTTCTCCTGGCGCAGTTGTACCACAGCGTAGGGCATCTGCCCGGTACGCGGATCGCGGAGCCCAACCGGCTTCATCGGCCCGAAGCGCAAGGTGTCACGGCCACGGCGCGCAATCTCCTCAACCGGCAGGCAGCTCTCGAAGTAGTTCAGGTTTTCCCATTCTTTCTCCTCCACCGATTGCGCATCCAGCAGCGCATCCAGGAACCGGTCATATTCCTCCCTGGTCATCGGGCAGTTAATGTAATCGGCGCTGCCTTTGTCGTAACGCGCCGCCATGTATACCCGCGACATATCGATGGAATCGGCTTCGACAATGGGGCTGATGGAATCGTAGAAGTAAAGCTGCTCGGTTCCGCTCAGACGTAGGACCTCGCGAGCGAGCGCGTCGGAGGTAAGAGGCCCTGTGGCGACGATAGTGATCGCGCCAGCTTCGTCGATGGCTGTTACTTCCTCGCGGACAACCTGGATGAGCGGCTCGCTTTCAATCGCTGCTGTAACTGCTTCGGCAAACTTTTCACGATCGACCGCGAGCGCGTGACCCGCGGGGACGGCAGTC
This sequence comes from Candidatus Korobacteraceae bacterium, assembly GCA_049511915.1. Taxonomy (GTDB): domain Bacteria; phylum Acidobacteriota; class Terriglobia; order Terriglobales; family Acidobacteriaceae; genus Bog-257. Next base: position 28,603 of record JBEKXQ010000051.1, on the reverse strand, counting down.
TGTTGCGCGATCTCAATCAACAGCGACCCGGCACGCCGCATTTCCTCTTTCAACAGCCAGGGCGCGGTGTTCTCAGTGTCGGACTTCAGCGAGTTGGAGCAGACGAGTTCGGCGAAGTGTGCAGTCTGATGAGCAGGCGTGGAGCTTGCCGGGCGCATCTCGAACAACTGGACGGCGACACCGCGGCGAGCGCATTGCCATGCCGCTTCCGAGCCGGCAAGTCCGGCGCCAATAATGCGAATTGGCTGCTTCATGGCAAGCGCAACGCGAAATGCGTACGGCAGCTCTTCTCAGAATTGCCGGATGGCATCGCCGCCTGCAGTTAGATTGCTGTCGACATCCAACAGCAACACCTGTGCCGGCCCGACGATGTAGGCAATGTAGTTGCGCGTGCCCTCCGTGGTCGTGATGCTGACTGAAGTACGGCCCGGCGCCGCGTTGCCCACACTGTAGGTGCCTTGCAGGGTCAGGCCAGGGAAGACGCCCGAGGGATCGTTGATGTCCAGGGTTCCAGCCAGCGTTCCATTGCCGTCGGCGGAAATCTGTCCGCTGACGCTGGTGCTGTTTCCCGGCAGAATTCCGACTGTAACGACAAAATAGCCGAACTGCCTGGTGGCGTAGCTGCCGGCCCAGGCCGCGTTGGTGGTCACCGCCGAACTCTGCGCGAAGACATTTCCGCCGCCGACCACGCTCGTCCGCTCATCCAGATAGTAGGCCTGGCCCGGCGAAACCATACACATGGCAAAGGGCAGCGTCAGCGGACTTGCCGTGAACGAACCCAGTACGCGGCCGTTTGATGCGACAGTGTACGCGCCTGTCAATGAACTGCTTCCGACATTGCCGGTGTCGTTCACATCATAGTAGCCGGTGGAGATGTTTCCTCCCGAGGCGTTGAACTGGATTAGCGCGTAGGAGACTCCTGCCTGAGTATTGGCCGAGGTGTTAATGACGTAGCTGCCGCTGAAGTCAGTGCTGGCGAACGTCGACTGAGTTTGCAAATCGGCGCTGCCCAAGAAGAATACGCCCGCACCCAGAGACAGGAAACGATAGCGGCTGGCCGACACTACGTAATAGACAAAGTTCGACCGGCCAGTGGTGAGGGAGAATCTGCCACTACCGCGTCCCAGGCTGTCGATATTGCCGTAAACACCGCTGAGCGATTGACTCTGAGAGATCGTGCCACCACAGTTCACGTCCTGCACTCCGCCGACACTGCCACTCGTCATGCTGAAAATACCGATTGAGTTCAGCGGACCACAGCCGCCGCCGCTTCCGGCGAAGCCGAAAGCATAATTCCCTGAAGGTTGCGGAGTACCGCTGGTCTGGGCCTCCAGAGTGCCGCTCGCGTTGACGACATTGTTGTCGATTTCGTTCAGGACGGCGTTGTTGAGCGCCCGGATGGCGATGGCGTAGGAGAAGGTCTTCGGGGGAATCGCCGGAACAGTCAAGTTCAGTGTGCCGCGCCCGTCGGAGGTCACGGTATAAGTTCCGGTAACAGAGGGCGCCAATGTGTATCCCAACGAAACATCGTTATAGTCTTCCTCGCCGCCGGTGATGTTGCCGTTGCCGTCAGCAGTAATCGCTCCGACCGCGTAAAAAGCATTTCCGCTCAAGTCGATACCGCTAAGGCTGAAGACATAGTTGCCCTTCAGCGAGGAGTTGTTGAACTGCACGGCTGTGACAGTGACGATGGAGTTGCCCGAAAAGTCCGAATTCGCTTGCAACACCGCGGTGATAGTTACGCTGGCTGGACTGGGAATGACATCCGGAGCGGTGTAGAGTCCGGTGCTGGTGATGGTTCCTATCTTCGAATTACCGCCCGCAACACCGTTGACCTGCCAGCTCACAGCCGAGCTGGTGGTGTTGGTCACCGAAGCTGTGAACTGCTGCGTGCCACCCTCCTGCACATTCGCGGTCGCCGGCGATACGTTTACACTGGGAGGGGAAGGTGGAGTACTGCTTCCGCCACAAGCTACTAACGTGGATAGAAGAAGGAGTGCAAGGGCTGTCAGAAGGGAGTTTTTCATCTGCGGGAACCTCGCTGCGAAGCTGGTACTGCCGTAGATTGTACCCCGAAATCGGCAACGAAGATCGGAACAGGCGCAGCGAAAATTGTGGCCGAATTGGGTTCCGCAACGTCAGAGTCTGACTATCTCAACATGGTTTTATCACCTCACTTTCCGGGAGTATGGCTGTGACTTAGCAGAGTCTCCCGGATGGTCGCCTGTTACGAATTGTGCCCTGGGGTCTTAGGTAGCTGGTATGCTTACCGCGACTGATCCAGGCCAAACCAGGGGCCTTGCTCTTTAGGAGGTTTTATGAGGTTGCAATGGCTTGTGGCAATCACCATGGTGCTGGGCACGTTTGCGGTTGGGCAAAACAAGTTTCCCATGACCTGCCATCCATTCCAGGCCATTGAAGTGCAGCACCCGATCGACAGTTCTTGCGGGCTTACAGGCACCGGCAAAGGCGGATCGGCGCTGCAGAACCAGACCAAGAACAATTTTTGCGCGGGCACGACCTATCAGGCCATCACGCAACAAGACATTCTTAGCAAACAGACCAAAGTAGCCGCGCTTCCGGGATATCTGCAATGGGACCAGGAAAACATGCCGACCAGCCGGGCGGACTTTGTGAGCTTAGGTGAAGGTACGGCGGTACAGTTTATCGGCTACGTGGTGGAGGCCCACTATGCGGACCTTACCAGTGGCGAGAGTGTTAATTGCGAAGTGAAAGACGACGAGGCTTCCAACGACATCCACATCGCCTTGGCGCCGCAGCCGGGAGTTACCAACCAATGCCTGAGCAACAGCGCCGAGATGATCCCGCATTATCGGCCTGCGAGCTGGAACGTAACCTATCTCCAGAAGATAGGTAACAGCACGCTGGTGCGGGTGTCCGGTCAGCTTATGTATGACGCGGACCACAAGATTTGCGGCGAGCAGGGCTTCTCCGCCAGCGACAACCCGAGCCGGCTGTCCGGCTGGGAGATCCATCCGGTGTACAACTTCGAAGTGTGCGCACAGCAGTCAGGCGGCACTTGTTCGCAGTGGGTGGCGCTTTCGGATTGGGCGGCAAGCGCTTCTTCAAAGTCAAAGACGGCTAAAACCAAGTCCGGCTCTCATCGCAGCACCGGCAGCACGGCTTCGCAGAACTAGAGGCGAAGCGGTCGCAACAGCATTCTCGACTAGCCGCCTACCCTTACCACGATCATGGTCACGATGAGTGCGAGGTCGGCGGCGAACACTGTGCTGACAAAGTTCACGGTGTCATTGCCTATCTTGCCGCCGTTTTCCCAGGTGGCGCCCATGATGCTGTCGAGGAACATGCCGCCGATGCCCGCGAAAGCAATCACGGGAGTCCAACGCCAATCCACCAGGCCTGAGGCGGCGCTCACCCAGGAAACGATGCAGGCAGCTACGCATCCGCTGACGGTGCCTTCCACGCTGATAGCGCCGTTGGTGCCGATGGGCACGTCGCGGAAGTCAGTGATCATGTAAGCTCCGCGCGCCGTGGCCTGGCCGACTTCGCTGGAAACCGTGTCGGCGGCAGCCTCGGCCAGCGCGGCCATGGAGCCGACCAGGAGCAGGTCTCCCATCTCCGGAAACCAAATTACCGCCAGCGCGCAGGCAGTCGCCGCGCCGAGATTGGCGATCACCTGCGACGCAGTCCGGCCGCGTCTGCGCTCGGCCACTCCCAGCCGCTGCTTGCGTGCGTAACCCCAGCGGGTGGAGAGCATAGTCAGCAGGAAGAGGGTCAGCAGTGGGCTGAATCCGGCAAATCCGCCCGCCAGCATCAGGACAAAGGCCGCCAGTACGCCCGCCATTGCGCCGCCGTCCGTGACCGTGCCCATAAGGCGAGCCAGCAGGGCGAATCCAACGGCCACAACCGCGGCAGGCAAACTCCTGGCATGGATGAGAGTGGTCACGCGCAGCTCAGTATCGCATGGCCACCGGGGAAAGGTGACGCCCGGTGCCAAGCGGCACCGGCGGGAGCCGACGGCATCGTATTTATCCGGGGAGTAAGCAGTCTGGTTCCCCCGCCGATGGGACGAATAGCTCTTGACGAAGCTTGGGGTAGCGCCGGATGATATTGTCCCCCAGTTTTCCACAAGGCTGGGATCGGGCGACAATTGGGCTCGAGTTCACCACGTAGGACACGGGGATCACGGAGTAGATTTCCGTTCATTCCTCCGTGCTCTCAGTGTGCTGTGTGGTGAGTTCATGCCGTCGGCACGCAATCGGGGCATGAGTTGAGTCAAAAGTGAGGACGAATTTATGGCATCTTCCGTGTGGTCTGGATACCTGACATTTGGATTGATCTCCATGCCGGTACGGCTGTTCTCCGGCGCGCGTGGTAACCACATCTCGTTCCACATGCTGCACCGCGATGACAACACGCGGATCAAGCAGCAGCTGTGGTGCCCGCATGACGAGCGGGTAGTGGAACGCAACGAGATTGTGAAGGGCTATGAGTATCGCAAGGGCGAATACGTCATCATCGAGCCCGAAGAGATCAAGAAGATCGAGCCCAAGACCGCGAAGGCCATGGAGATCCTGGAATTCGTCAAGGCCGACGACGTCGATCCCATCTACTTCGAGTCGTCCTATTTTCTGGTGCCGGAAGAGGCCGGACGACGTCCCTATGCGCTGCTGTGCAAGGCGCTGGAAGAGACCAAGTACGTCGCCATCGCCAAGCTGACGATGCACAACCGCGAGTACACGGTATTTCTGCGTCCTTACAAGGGCGGCATGATGCTGCACACCATGTACTACAAGGACGAGGTGAAGGACCTGGAAAACTTTGGCCGGCCCGATGTCGAGCTAAAAGACGCCGAGGTGAAAGTGGCGCACCAGCTCATTGAAGCGCTGGCCGGGGACTTCGAGCCCGAGAAGTATCACGACAGCTTCGAGGAGAACCTGAAGACCCTGATCAAAGCTCGTCTGGAAGGTGAAGAGGTTACGCCGGTGGAGAAGCCTAAGAAGCTGGCTCCAGTGGTGGACCTGATGGCTGCCTTGAAGGAAAGCTTGGCGCAGGTGCCGAAGAAGGCTCCGCAACGCGTGGAGGCTGCGCAGCGTGAGTCGGAAGTGAAGGCAGTAGCGGCGAAAAAGGCCAAGTCGCGCCGCAAGCCAGCGGCGTAAGGCTAGAATCCGGCTGTTGCAACCCGTCCCAAATGCAGCTCGAAGGCGTGGCTGCGGTGCTATGATTCGCGACAGGAGGGCTGACCATGCCTCTAGCCGGTTTTCTCCTGCTGTCGATGATCCTGTCGGCGGCTGCTGCCCAACCAGCACAACCTTCAGCGATGGTCGCAACCGCTGAGAATCTTACGTCGCCGAACGGCGAGCCGCAGTCTTTCCAACTGACTCCAGCGCAAACGCGCGACGAGAACGCGCTGTCGCCCACGGACGATGTCTGCTACAAAATCCGAGCCTACATCTTTAAGCGCGACGACGACCACGCGCCCGAGCTAGTCCGCAGCACCACCTGCGGACCGCGCAAGGCGCACACGAAGGACGCAGCCTGGCCCAAGGCGAAGTTGGTTCCGGCGAAGTAAGAAAAAAACAAGTCTGTTGTCGATCCGTACGGCACGGCTAAGCAGGCCGCGGGAAAGCTCAAAAGCAGATCCCTCGTCGGCCTAAAGGCCTCCTCGTGATGACAAATTCAAAGAACTGTAGCGGCGCAGCTAAAGCTGCGTCCCTTCAAAACAGGGCGAAATCGACTTTTTCCGCAGATTATAAAGTCGTGCCCTGACAACGAGGGGTGAGTTCTAGTCGCTCGTAGCCAGTTGCTAACTGCTAACTGCTAACTGCTAACTGCTAACTGCTAACTGCTTCTTCTCCAACGGCGTCGAAAACTGGCGCTCGATCTTCTCGCGGTAGCATGGGCCAGAGTTGTAGGTACAGAAGGGATACAGCTTGCCGTCGGGCGTGGCATAGTGAATCACGCAGCGCTTTACGCGCTCGATGTCGTAGTTATAGGCATCCTGAAAGTGCATGCCTGCTACCAGCAGCGTGCGATAAGTGAAGGTGCCGTCCTTGCCGTCGCGGCCCAGCTTCTTGTTGGTCATGCCTTGCAGGGTTTGCAGGAATTTCGTGAACGTCAGTCCCGGCGGCGCGAATTGCGCTTTGAAGTGTTTCTGTAGCGCGTTCCACGTCTTCACCTTGCTGTACAATTTGAAGCGTGCTTTCCCCACCGAGCGCGACAGCTCTTCCATGTCCTGAAGCATGTTGGGCACGTCAACAAAACGCGTGATGGGCACTGCCTTCTTCGACTTCTCGTCGACAAAGAAATAGGTGCCAAGCGAGCAGTGCGGATGCGACGAGATGGTGGGCACACCGGTGCCGCGGAGCGCCGCTGTCAGCTTGGAGAACGGCGTGACGCAGGCCAGCGGAAACCAGTCGGCGCGCGGATCGGTGATGCCGGTCTGCTCGCTGACACAGCGCGCCAGGTCGGACAGGGTGAAGCGCTTGGCCAGCAACTCGTGCTTGGCGATGCGTCCGGTGAAGGCGACAGGCTGGAAGCTGATGCCGGAGACGGTGTCGACGTTCTCGATGGCCACGCGCACGATGTCGCCGACCTGATCGTCGTTCAGCCCTTTCACAATCGTCGGGACAAAGACGATCTTCATGCCGGTGGCGCGGCAGTTCTCGATGACCTGCATCTTGATGTTGAGCAGCGACTCGCCGCGAACGCGGCGATAAATGTCATCGGTGATGCCGTCGAACTGCAGATAGAGCGTGGCCAATCCGGCAGCTTTCGCTTTGCGCGCAAACTCGATGTTTGCCAGTTCGATGCCGTTGGTTGCGGCTTGAATGTGGGTGAAGCCCATGTCGCGAGCCATCGACAGAATTTCGAAGAATTGCGGATGAATGGTGGGCTCACCACCGGAGAATTGCACCACACGGCCATCCACGGGACGCTCGCCGCGCAGCGTCGCCAGCATAGTGCGGACCTGCTCAAGGTCGGGCTCATAAACATAGCCAGCAACATTGGCGTTGGCGAAGCAAACCGGGCAGGTGAGATTGCAGCGATTGGTGAGGTCAACATTGGCGAGGGCGGTATGCGAAGTGTGCATGCTGCACAGTCCGCAATCGTCCGGGCAAGTTTTGCCGCCCTCGACTTGCGGATTCGACAATCCAAGATTGTCGCCGAAGTTCCACTCCTCCATCTTGAGGTAGAGTTCGACGTCACTGAAGACGATGTCGCGAAACTGCCCGTGGTCGGGGCAACACTTCGCCATCACGACTTTCCCGCCGTCGGCGAAGATATCGGCCAGGATCACCTTCTTGCATTCCGGGCAGAGCGACTCGGTTTGTTTGGGCAAGCCCTTTTGCAGCGGCTTGATGGGCGCGCCGGTGTAGGTCACTTCCGGTTGCAGAATATGCAGCCCTGGCCGCTTCTGGAGTGACGAAGCCGGTCGTCTTGTGTCGGACGGCGGTGGCGGAAGAGTGACTTCCGGAGAAACAAGCTGAGTGCTCACGCTTTGTGCTCACCTCTGGGAGTGGAGTAGGCGCGACGGCGGATGAATGGTGTTCTAGGAAACGGGTTATGAAGGGCGCACCGCCGCGCTCCTCGCTAGAAGAATTGTCGCGTGCATTACCACCCGACCGCAGTGTCGTAGCTCACTCCCGTGAGTGAAGCGAGTATGCAGCGAATGGCGCGGATGGAGCTTCGACGAGCAGAATCCTCGGCTGAATGGAGGAGGCATTTTCGGCGGAGGTTCCTCGGACTCGCCGGGGAAGTGAGCTAAGCAAATCCTGGTCAAGTCAAAGCGAAGTCCCTCAGCGGCTAAAGCCGCATTGATATCTCGGCACAACGGACGGCCTGAAGGCCGTCCCCTTCGGCGAGCCGACTCAAAAGAATTTCCCTAATGGCAGGTGTCGAAAACGACTTCCACGCGCTGATCCTTCGACGCGCCGGCGGGATCGGCCGAATCGTCAGTCTCACGAGCGGAGTTTCCCTCGCCGGTGGTTTTCGCTGTGGTTGGGGTGGTGGTGTCCGCAATGTGCTTGCCGAATCCTTCGACGGGAGTGTCCACGGGAACGTATCCATTGTTCCTGAGCCAGCCCCGGACAGTGATGGCGCGCCGCTGAGCCACGACTTGATTCTGGTGCTCAGGGGCATCAGAGACAATGAAGGCTTCGATCCGCACCGGATGCTTACCGGCCTTCACGACCAGCGGAGCCAGCGCGCTCATGGTCTCCGCTCCATCGGGATTCAACGTCCAGCGGCCAGGCTTAAACAAAGCGTCGGCGTTGATGACGATCCGCTTGGAACACTTCGCGTCCTGTTGCGAGATGGCCGCAGCGCCCTTAACAATAGGAGGGCCGATGGGTTCGTGCTGGGCCGCACGTGGCTCGTCGATCGGGCCGGTCTGCACTTGGCCGGCCTGGGCCTGAGCGGGCGCGGCGACCGCCGGGAGCCCGATGCAGCTAAGAATCAAGACAAGTCGCAATCCAGCACCGCGAGAAAAACTGGTCACCATGAAGTCCTGCCTCCTACGCCACATGCCTATTCTGCATCGCTCGCACTCATCCTGTCACAGGCCAGGTGATTTCACGCAACCCTGCAAAGGGTTCGGCACAGCTTCAGCTTGCCCTTGCGGCGTAGAATCATGCTCGTCATCGGGAGACAACTCCCGCGGCGGGCGAGACCATCGGCTGACCGCGAACGTTCGGATCGCGCCAGCTCGATGGGTTAACTTGCCCCATGTTAATGCTATTATTATTTAGGAAAAAGGTGCTATAACGGTGCGTGAGCAGACATCAGGGCGGTCCATGAAGCCGGCGCCGGGGAGCAACATTCGTGTCGCGGTCGTGGAAACTGACCCCGTACGCTACCTAGGGCTGCGCGCGATTTTCTCTTCAGACCCAGATGTCCAATTGCGCGCCGCGACAGTAAGCTCGGTCCTGCACAGTCCGAACGACGATGTTGTGCTGATGGCGGTCGATCGCGGCGCGGCCTTCTATGCGGGCATGTCGGCCATGAAGGCGGTTCGCCCCAACATTCGTATCATCGTGACCGGACCGGGGAATCGCGACGAGGACATCCTGCGAGCGGTCTCCGCTGGAGCCAAGGGTTACGTTTCGGAAGACGCTCCGGCCCATGAATTCAAGAAGGCCCTGCGCGAAGTTCACCTCGGGTCAGTCTGGTTGCCGAGGCGCGTCCTGGCACTGTTCATTGAGCGCGCCACCATTTCCTTGCGCCGTGTCCGGCCGCGGGTCGAAAGCAAGATCAGCGACCGCGAACGCCAGGTGCTGCTGCTGCTGGTGGCGGGCCGCTCGAATCGCGAAATTGCCAGCGAGCTGGGAATCATTGAGCGCACCGTCAAGGCGCACGTGGCCCAGCTTCTGCGCAAGGTGGGAGTCGCCAATCGAATTGCTTTGTCCGTCCATGCCGTGACCCATGCGCTGGTGCCATCACAGCAGTAATAGGTGTGGCTGTCGATGCGCTTGGCATGATCGACGCGGGTTGTTAGGCGGCTCAAGCCCGCCAAGGGTCAATCAGGCGAACATCACATTCTTCGAAATCAGTCACGTTACGCGTGGCGAGCGCGGCGCGATGTACTTGAGCCACCGCCGCGATCTGCGCGTCCGATTGACTGATCGGCTTGCCCAAGGTACGACGGCGAGCGGCGATACGGGCAAAGGCCCGCGCGGCATCAGAGTCGAAACCAAGCACGTGCCCCGCCAAGTCCTCGGCGAAGATCGCTTCCGCTGCCGCCAGCAGTCCGTCGCGGCGCTTGCCCTTGGCTGTTAGTTCGATTCCGTAGAAGATCTCTGCCTCAGTCAGGGTGGTGGTAAACAGCTCCATTGTGGGCTGCTTCTCAATCCATTGGATTACGGCAGCGGAGGGCCTGGGTCGCATCAGTTCTGAGAGCACGTTCGTGTCAAGAACGATCATGCGCCAAAGTCGGGAGGCCGACGTGTTGGTCCACGCCGTGGGATTTCAAGATCGACGCCTCCGAAGGCAGCAAACCGCTGTCTGATGGCTTTCGCCAGGCTTCCCTTTTCCTGCTGCGATCTGGTCAAGGCGGAGCGCAGGATGTCTCGCGCCTCCTCTTCCATCGAGCGTCCGTGATGTGCTGCCTGCACGCGGAGCCGGGACTTAGTCTTCTCGTCAAGCTTGCGAATCATCAGCGAAGCCATGCAATCAATGCTATCATCGCTAGCACAATTCGTCCATCGGTACCGATTTTTGGTAGTGGCCGAAATGTGCATTGAATGGCGGGAAGCCGTGTGGCGGGTATTTACTGGCTTCTATGTAGAACAACGCGTCTGCATAACGGCGGAGAATTGTCGAAAGCTGAATTGGACGTTTGGGAGGTGGCGGAGCTGGTAATAGCGGGCCGATAAGTGGGTGAGACTGGCCCAATACTCCTCTCATCACTTTTAGCTTGTGCAATTCGGCCCAATAAATCTCGTCCTGGTGGTGCATCTCAACGGTGATGTCCTCGAACAATTGTTCGCCAAGATCGGGTCTATCGGTGTCGTCCATTCGCACCCTTGCATCAGGCGCGAGGAGAGGCTACGATTGGGGTGTCGAAGTCCAATCGGAATGCCCCGGCCATCGCGCCGGGCTTTTCGTTTTCAGAACCCCCATTCTACCTGTTATCTTTCGTTGACCGTTTAAGGAGGCTCATTCCAATGGCAAAGAGTGGAAGCATCGCTGCGCGCGAAGCGAAGTGGGGCGAGAAGATGATTGAGGTTAAGGTCAGATTCTGGACAAACGAATTAGCCGAAAACGAAAATGAGATAATCCCAAAGCACGGCTGGGCATATGGCGTCGTTCGCATCGCCAACAACAAGACTCATGGCATCGCCGCTAGTAAGCCGAGAATGTTCAGGTCTTTACTTGATATTGGAACCGTCATTGAGCAATCGTTGATAGAGCACGGTGTCGTGCTCCATCCTAGCCCGACGATGAAGAAATATTTGTCGCGGGATGGTGGGAGCTAGTCAGTTATTCAGAGTTTTTTCGGGGTCTGCCGCCGCCGTGGGTCTTGCGCTTGGCGGCCATCTGGCGGTAATGTTCTACGCCATGCCTTCGGGCGGTCGTGGTTCCGCCTTTGGACCCCATAAGCGCAGCAGGCGTATCTGATTGCTTTAGCAAGTCGCCAGTGATGGCAAGGGCACTCGCTAGCAGTTCTCGGCAAGCTCCCGTCCGGTTTTCAGGCAACGGCGGAGTAGTGGCGAGGGTATGATCGGCTTGTTCGAGCAGATTCTTGAGGGCGGTCAATTCTTGCTTTGCCATGCCTTCACGATACGGCTGGCGTTAGCGAAAAGCAATCGCTAGCTGTTTTTCTTCAACGCACATTTCGGCCACTACCCGATTTTTGTTGCCTCTCCATTTATCATTCACAATTCACCATCATGAAAAACTTGGGCATCCTTCTTTCCGGGCGAGGGTCGAACTTTGAGGCCATCGCCGACAATGTCGCGTCGGGCAAACTCGAGGCGGAGATTACGGTCGTGATTTCCAACCGCGCGGACGCGCTGGGCGTCGAGTCGGCGCGGCGCCGCGGCCTGAACGCGTTCGTCATTCCGTCGAAAGGCATCGTGCGCGAGGAGCACGACCGCCAGGTGGTCGCAGTTCTGCGCGAGCACGAAGTCGACCTCGTCTGCCTTGCCGGATACATGCGCCTGCTGTCGCCGTGGTTCGTGCAGCAGTTTCCCAATCGCATCCTCAACATTCATCCCGGGCTGTTGCCGGCGTTTCCCGGACTCGACGCGCAGAAGCAGGCCTTCGACTACGGCGTGAAGGTGTCCGGTTGCACGGTGCACTTTGTCGACGAAAACCTTGATCACGGCGCGATCCTGGTACAGAAAGTTGTGCCCGTACTGGACTCCGACGACGAACACACGCTGGCCGCGCGCATCCTGGAGCAGGAGCACATTGCGTACTCCGAGGCAATCAGGACGGTGCTGGAAGGGAAGTACAGGATCGAGGGGCGGCGGGTGGTCACGAAGTAAATTGCGAGATGACCATGTTAAAATGACCATGGTCATCTGGAGGTGACCATATGGCGTTAAGTAGCGTTACACAAAAAAGAAAGATTGTTCCCCCCAGTAAAAAGACGGCCAGAGCCATCAGCGCAGGCAAGACGAGAGAGATCGCTGCCGGCGAGTTTAAGGCCAAGTGCCTGGGACTGATGCGCGAGATCGCCAATACCGGGAAGCCCGTGCTGGTAACGATGCGGGGCAAGCCGCTGGTCGAGGTGGGTCCGCCCCGCAGCGGTAAGAAAAGCACGAAGAAAGATGACTTCATCGGGCGCTGGGAGGGCATCCTCACAATTAACGGCGACCCGGATGACCTGATCAAGCCAGTGTTTCCACTGGAAGATTACGACATGTTGAAATGATCCTTCTCGATACCCATGTCCTGGTGTGGTCGCAGCTTCGAGCGAACAAACTGTCACGTGCGGCGGCTTCGGCGATTCGAAGGGCCAGAGCATCGGACGGGCTGGCGATTTCTGCGATTACCTTGGTAGAGGTTGCTGGGCTTCTTCGTCTGGGAAAGGTGGATTTGCGTGGCAGCATCGAGTCCACCATTGAAGACTTGATCGCCGACGTAATGATCAAACCTATCACGCTGGAAGTCGCACTACTGACAGTCTATTTCCCGCCCGATTTTCCGTCCGACCCCATGGACCGCATCATCGCCGCTACGGCGCGCGCAGAAAACTTGCCGCTGGTGACTGCCGATCAGCGGATGCTGGATTGTCCGCTACTGAAGACGATCTGGTGATTTCCGCCGCAATTACATCTCATAGTGCAGCAGAGAGAACACGTCGTAGCCCTTCAGCTTGTCGCGGCCTTTGAGGCCGTCGAGCTCGACCACGAATCCCATGCCGCAAATTTCTCCGCCCAGCGCCTTCACCATTTCGGCGGCTGCTCTCGCCGTACCTCCGGTGGCCAGCAGATCGTCGCAGATGATGACGCGCTGACCGGGCTTGATGGCATCCTTGTGGATCTCCAGAGTGTCCTGGCCATACTCGAGGTCGTACTTCCACTGCAATACTTCAGACGGCAGCTTCTTCGGCTTGCGCACGGGAATGAATCCGGCGTTCAGGCGATAAGCCAGCGCCGGGCCAAAGATGAAGCCGCGGGCTTCGATGCCTAACACCAGGTCGATGTCGTGGTTGATGTAGTGTTCGGTGAGCGCGTCGATGAGGCGAGCGAAGCCGAGCTTATCTTTGAGCAGAGTGGTGATGTCGTAGAAGAGAATGCCGGGCTTGGGAAAATCAGGGACTTCGCGGATCAGCTTCTTGAGATCGTCGCAGTTGTGCGCCGTTTTCGGCTGCATGAGTTACCAGACTCCTTCGATGCGGAATGATGGCGCTTCTAAGAATGTCGCCCGGGTTTCGCCGACGAGATCGACGCGTGAGGCGCGAGGACCCTGCTGCAGCTTCTGGCGCAGCGCACTGTGCTGATCGCCGGTTCCCGTAGCCATGACTTCAACGTCACCATTGTCGCAGTTGCGGACCCATCCGGTTATGCCGAGCTGCGCCGCCTCGCGTTCCACGAACCAGCGGAAGCCGACACCTTGCACGCGTCCGGATACAACATAGCGGCGGGTTTCGAGAGCAGCCATGAGAAAAAGAAGCAATTAGCGACTAGCAACTAATCATACCGCAGCTCGTCGGTAGGGTTGATTGCTGTCGGAACAAGATATTCTGGCAAGAAAAAACGCGGAGCTGGATAAACCAGTTCCGCGTTGTGTTAACTAGACAGTTCGCGACCTAGCATCGTCTTACGTGTGCCTGGGCGACACTCTGCCAACTGATAAATTTGAAGGCCCGATTGCTTAGTCGCTATGCTTTGGGCCCTTGCTGTTGAGCAGCGAAACCAAGGCCTGGCCAGCAGCCGTAGCTTTGACTTCGCCGCCAGTGACAATCTGCCGGGCGGTGAAATCTTCCCCGTACAGACGCTTATTGGCGTCGGTGGCAGGATCGAGAGAAGCGCCATTGATGGATATGCCGGCGAAAACTCCCTTGGTGCGGGAATAGGTCAAAATGTCAGCATTGTTGCCCGACATGCCGGCCGAGGCTCCGGGACCGGCTGCTGCGGTCGCGTCGGTGCCTACTTTGACTTTGCTGTCCAGAATCTTGTCCACTGCCGTCGGGGCCATGATGAGGAGGATGATATCGGAAGCCGTGCCGCCGAGCTGAAGACCAGCACTGGCGCCGCCGATGCTGTACATAGCGGGCGTAGACCATTTGCCGCTAAAGTTCTTGCCGGAACGGCAGCTCATCGGACCGCGTCCACCGGTTCCGCCAATGCCCACGGCGAACTTCTTCACGCTGGGCAGAATCATGATGCAATCGGCCTTTGCCACTACGCTGGCCGGAATGTCCTTACTGTCAAGCATTGCCTGTAACACGGTGGCGGCATTGCGGAGGGTTTGTTCGTCGCTCGATTTGTCGGCCGCCCACATAGGCATCGCCAACAAGACGAGTGTTGATATGAGCAGATAAGGCACGGCTCTCTTAGTCAAGGTTTTCATTTTCGTATGCTTCTCCTTTTCGCATCCTGGAACTTAAAACTATTTTCGTCCGCTCTCAACTTGCGAGAGGGCCAAGCAGCCATTGCGGATCGGTACCGTGGTCGGTGAACACACGTATCGAGAACCGTGAATTTTGGCGTAACTGGTACGGGTACAACTATCGGCGACACGGCCCGATTTGTCAATGGGGCGCGGTTCCGGGCAAAAGAAAGTGACCCGCGTCGCTGCCTCAGGCGCGAGACAAGTATGCGCCCTCGGAGGTGTCCACCCGAATCTTTTCGCCTTCGTTGATGAACGGAGGCACCTGCACGACCAGCCCAGTCTCAGTCTTGGCGGGCTTGGTCACGCTGCTGGCCGTCGCCGATTTCAGCCCTGGCTCGGTCTCCACCACGGTGAGCTCCACAGTCTGCGGCAACTCAATCCCCACGGCCTTGCCGTCAAAGAACTCCACCTTGATCGCCAGATTCCCGATGAGGTAATCGACGGCATCGCCCAGGATGTCCTTGCCTAGGTGTAGTTGCTCGTAGTTCTCGGTGTTCATGAAGTAGTAGTCGTCGCCGTCGGCGTAGAGAAACTCCATCTGCACCTGGTCGACAATAATCTTCTCGATCGGATCGCCGGAGCGGAAACGGTGTTCGAACATCGCCCCGGTGCGCAGATTGCGCAGCTTGGCCTGGATGAAAGCTCGCAGATTGCCCGGGGTACGGTGCTCCACGCTGAACACAGAGTGCAGGTCGTTGTTGTGCTTGATGACCATGCCCGGACGCAATTGGGTGGCTGGAATCGCCATGCTATCTAAAACTCCTTCTGGGCTGCTTTTCTTGGGAGAGCTGCTGTTCCCGTCACGCACCGGCGACGCATTTGGGACCGCGTTCAGCGGAGGCGTATTTCATGGAAAGCGATGAAATGTTCCACGTGGAACATTTCTGCTCGCGAGGTTGAATCTCAATTTTACACGGAGCGCTGCGGAATTGGGAAATGTCCGCCCTGCCTTCGGCCGCAACTCAAAGCATAGGCTAGACTTGATCTCATGCCCATTTTCGGACAGCCGATTCCCGATTGTGGGCGAGTCCCAAATCGGGAATCGGCCGCCACCACCCCTGTTTCCTGCATCATAGCCGCCCTCTCCGTCTGGCAATCCGTCTGCTACATCAACTGTGTGACCGACCATGACCGCCGATAAAGACAGTTCCACCATCCTCATCGCTGAAGACCAGGAGCACGTTCGTGAAGCCCTCGCTATGCTGCTTCGCGGTCATGGCTACCTGGTCGTGCTGTGTGCCTCGCCCAATGAAGCGCTGGCGGCGGCCCGGCAGACCCCGCCAGACCTCGCCCTGCTGGATATGAATTACCAGCGCGACAGCACTTCCGGCATCGAAGGCCTGGAACTGATCCAGCACTTGCGCGAAATCGACGCCACCGTGCCTATCGTAGCGCTCACCGCGTGGGGCAATGTCGATCTGGCAGTCAGTGCGATGAAACATGGCGCCTCCGACTTCATCGAAAAGCCGTGGCGCAACACCGCCTTAGTGGAGAAAGTTGAATCGCTAATCCGCCGTGCCCAGGAACTCCGGTCATCGCAGCGCGTCTCCGACTACGAGCGCACTGACGCTCAACAGTTGCAAACCCGCATCGTGCCCCAGCGGCATCTGGTGGCCCAGGGAGTCGAGTTGTTCGGCAACAGCATTCCCGCAGGCGTGGTCGGCGGAGACTACTTCGGAGTGTGGCAGCCGATTCCCGACATGCTGCACTTTTGCCTTGCCGACGTTTCCGGCAAAGGCACGCCGGGCGCGCTGATTGCCGCCATGCTGTATGCATCCGTCAGCACGCTGTCGTCCTCAAGCAACAGTCCGGAAGTTGTTCTGACCCAGGTGGAGACGACGCTGCGAAATCAACTCGGCGAAGGCCATTACGTCACCATCTTCTACGGCGTGCTCGATCTGCGGACCCGTGTCTTGCAGTTTGTGAACGCCGGACACTGTCCTCCCATCCTGCGGCGAAACAACGGCGCAATCGAATCGCTCGCGCCCACGCGTCCCGTGCTCGGCTTCATGCTGGATGCGGGCTTTCACGCTGAACACCTTGCGCTGAGCGTAGGCGATCGCCTCCTGCTCTATACCGACGGTGTCAGCGAAGCCGCGAACGGTTCCGACGAAGAGTTTGGTCCCGACCGTCTGGCCGCACTGATGGCCGGTGCGCCGGGGGAATCGTTGCCGCAGCGTTACGCGCAAATCATGAACGATGTCGAAGCCCATGCCGCGGGCAAATTTACCGACGATGCCACTCTTCTGCTGATCTCGGTACACGATCGGCCCGAAGCCGTGATTACGCAATCCGCCACGCCGATGCAAAGCAGCGCCTGAACACTGCGGAAAAAGTTTGCTCTGCACGCTTTGTGTCAGGGCACGACCTCGGTCGTGCCGAACAAGCTGTTTATCCTGTCATCTTGAGCCGGCTTCAGCCGGCGACACCAAGGCCTCGGCTCGACCTGTTTTGAAGGTGCGCACCTTCCATCTTTGACAACCGGCCACGCGACACCGGAAACTCGTGACTTGCACAACGAGACCTTTGACGTAATCGTGCTTGGCGGCGGCGCAGCCGGGCTGATGTGCGCTATCGAAGCAGGAAAGCGCGGCCGCCGCGTCGCCGTGCTGGAACGCTCCGATCGCATCGGCAAGAAGATCCTTATCTCCGGCGGCGGGCGTTGTAACTTCACCAACCTGCATTGCCGCCCGGAAGACTTCCTGTCGGCCAATCCGCACTTCTGCAAATCGGCGCTGGCGCGTTACACCCCCGCTGACTTTGTCGCGCTGATCGAAAAGCACCGCATCTCCTATCACGAGAAAACCTTGGGGCAACTATTCTGCGATCGAGCGGCGCAGGACGTTGTTGCGATGCTCACCCAGGAGTGCGACGACGCCGGGGTCCGGATCATCACGAACGTACGAGTGCAGGAAGTGCGCCGAACCTCGGACTTCCTCGTGCGGAGTGACGCTGCCGAATTCCACGCTCCCGCGTTGGTAGTCGCAACCGGAGGCCTGTCGATTCCGAAGATTGGCGCGACATCTTTCGGTTACGAATTGGCAAGGCAGTTCGGCATCGGCATTCGCGAATGCCGTCCCGCCCTGGTGCCGCTCACCTTCAGCGAAGACGATCGCCGGCGATATTGCGATCTGGCTGGCGTTTCCAGCGAGATCATTGCCTCGTTCGGCGGGCAGCAGTTCCGCGAGAAGATGCTGATCACGCATCGCGGACTGAGTGGGCCCGCAATCCTGCAAATCTCGTCCTATTGGAACGGCCGCCAGCCAATCGCCATCGATCTGGCGCCCGGCCAGCAGATCACGACTGCCCTACGCGACAGTCCGCGCCGCGATCTTGCCGCCGCGCGGTCCGCGCTTCACACGGCGATGCCGATTCACCTCGCCGAACGCTGGCTGGAACTGAATCCGCCGCAAGGATGGACCAATGCGGACCTCGCAGAAATGGAGCGGCAGATTCACCACTGGGAAGTGCTGCCTGTCGCAACCGAAGGCTACGAGAAAGCCGAAGTCACAGCCGGCGGCGTTGACACCGACGAGCTGTCAGCCAAGACCATGGAGTCGCGGAAAGTTCCCGGTTTGTACTTCATTGGAGAAGTAGTGGACGTGACCGGCCATCTCGGAGGCTTCAACTTCCAATGGGCCTGGGCCTCCGGATTCTGCGCCGGACAAGCGGTGTGAACTTCAACTCGCGAAAACCTGGCTTCGTGTCAGGGCACGACTTCAGTCGTGCCGAAAAGGGATGCAAAAGTTAAGGGCTTCAGCCCCTGCACGACGATTACAGGGGCTAAAGCCCACACCTTCTCTTAACCACCGCGGCACGACTGAAGTCGTGCCCTGACACAACGCGCTTAGTCGAAACGCCCAAAGCTCGGGCTGGAAAACGATCGAGCCGCTCGGGTGCTCCGTGTCCTCCGTGTCTCCGTGGTGAATCTTCTACGCCTTCGCCCGCAGCACCTCATCCACGGTATTGATATCCACCATTCCGAAGCAGCCGTAGATGGCGGGCAACACGCGCTCCGGCGGGAATGTCCGCCTCAATGTCGCGACTTTCTCCGTTCCTGCGCGATACGCCGGCAGATACATTCTTCCCAGCAGCGGATGTCTTCCCCACGCGCCCGAGAGTTTGTCGGCACGCTCTTCGCTGACCAGGAAATCGCGCCGCAAGGTCGTGGCAACCTCTGCCTGCGGTTTACCCTCGCCCCATGTCAGATACGACGACTGGTTCTTGGCATCGTCTTGCAGCAGCGCCAGCAGAACGCCGATCTGCATATCCTCATCGGGCAACTGCTCGATCTCGGTGACGCCGTGCGCGATCAGGATTGCATTATTGGCCAGACCTTCAAACAGCGTTGCCGCGCGTGTGTTCATAGTCAGCACCGTGGCCTCGAAGCCCGCCAGCCCGCGGACATAAAGATTCTGCAGATAGGCGAAGGTCGTCACGTGGCCGGGAACAACTTCGTGACTAATGAGCTGCTGAAACTCGGGGAAGCTGATTTGCAGCGACGCGTTGATCTCGTAGCTGGCTTCGTACTTAGGAGTGCCGTCGGGATTGCGCTCACGCCCCAGGTAGTTCATCGAGCCGGAGAACCACGCGTCTTTGATCGGCAGAAAGTTGATATTCGCGCGCGGCACTGGCGCCAGCTCGCCCGGCAGATGCGGCATCAGGTTCGCTGCGCTCAGTTTGTCGAAGTAGGCGATGACAGCGTCGCTCAACGCGCGCACCGATCCCATCGGCGTTACTCGCTCGCGCCGCCACGCGTCCACCGCTCCCAGCAAGCCGCCGTCGCCGGAGGTCGGATAGCCCGCTCGATTCAGCAACTCAGCAACGCGATCGCGCTTGGCCTCAGGCTTGGACGGCTCCGGAGGACGGCCCGTCGATGATTCGACACTGCGCGCGTATGGAACCGCCTCGCCCATGCCGAGGATCTCCATTGCCAGATCCCACATGGTTTCGAGGCAGTTGGCCATGCCGGCCAGGTACTGGCCACGCAGCCCGCCAAGTGCGTCAGCCTCTTTGCGAACTCCGGAGATTGCCGCCGGAAGATTCACCTCGCGCAGATACTTTTCCACCGCAACGCGGTCAACGCTCTTGCCGGCAACTCCGCCGGTTTCGCGCACCTGCGCGGCCGACGCCGCGGTGTACGCAATGGGCAACGGCTCATCGGAAAACCACGAGTCGGCAATGAAGCGCCCCGTTCCTGACGGACACATCACGTCTCCGCCCCACAGTGTGTCGATGCCCAGCACGGCATCCGCAACAAATCGTCCTACCTGGTCCATTACGCATCCTTCTTTCTTTGGATCGAGCTAAACCACACATACAGGCACAAGCCGATAAACATCACTACCGAGACTGTCTGCGAGACCGGCTCGTTAGCGTAGAAAGGCGTGTGCACCATGTCTTCACTAAACTTTGGGAACAGGCGCAGCGCGGCGCCGAAGACTCCGCCCAGCGCTCCGCCTGCCATCAGTCCGCCTGCGACAATGACGCCACGCTCGCGGATGGTGCGGCCACCCTCGTCGCCCGTCTTGTCCGCGCGCCTGTTCACCAGGTGCGAGAGGAATCCGCCAGCCAGGATCGGCGTCGTCAGTTGCAGCGGGAGGTAAATTCCCAGGGCGAAAACCATGGACGACAGGCCGAGCATCTCTAGCACCACCGTGATCATTGCGCCGATGCCGAACAGCACATAGGCGACCGGCTGGCCGCTCATGAATCCCGCGACCACGGCCTTCAAGGCGGAAGCCTGCGGCGCAGCCAGCACCTGGCGAACATCTCCGGGCGCAGCCTCTCCGAACTGGAAGGCCTTGGCCAGCAGGATGATGGTCAAGCCCGCAGTAATCGCCGCGGCGAATACGCCGATAAACTTCACCTTCTCCAGCGCCGACGGCGTGGAACCGATCCAGTAGCCGGCCTTGAGGTCGGTAATGAATTGTCCCGACGCGCACAGGGCGACGCACACCATGCCCGCGAGAGCCATTACGAAGAACATGCCGGTAGTTCCGGAAAGGCCAAACTTCAGCAGCACCACTGCCGAGACGATCACGGTAAGCAAGGTCATGCCGGAGGCTGGATTGTTCGCCGTGGTGGCGATGGCGTTGGCAGCCACCGTGGTGAAGAAGAAACAGAAGAGCAGCGTCAGCACCAGGCCCAGCGCCAGCACGCTCCAGGTGACATGCAGTTGTCCGTAGAAGACAGCGACAGCAACGGAGCTTACCACCACGCCGAGGAGTATGGCGATGATCGGGATATCGCGGTCGGTCCGCTCCATATGCGGAGCTTCGCCGTGGCGGAAGGCGTGCAGCGCGATGCCGAACGACCCCGCCACCACCCGCAGCGATTTCAGGATCCCGACCAGCCCGGCGGCAGCGATGGCGCCCACCCCGATGAAGCGCACGTAGTTGCGGTAGATTTCCGTGGCCGTCATGTGAGAAATCGGAATGGTGGCCGGATAGACCGTGACCTCGCCCATGTGGCTGCCGATGAACCAGATCACCGGGACCATCACGAAGTTGACCAGCACACCGCCGGCGCAAAAGATCAACGCAATGCGCAGGCCCATGATGTAGCCGAGTCCGAGAATGAAGCCGATGGCGTCGAAGTTGAAGACCATGCGCTGGCGATCGACCAGCGACTTCATGACCGGCACAAACTGGAAGTTCAGGTACTCCTTCCACACATGGAAGGTGGTGACGAAGAAATCGTAAACCGCGGCGATGATGGTGGCCTGGATCAACAGCAGGGCCTGCGCCCCGCCCTTTTCGCCGGTGACCAGCACCTCGGTGATGGCCGTGGCTTCGGGAAATGGCAGCTTGCCGTGCTGCTCGCGTACGAAATAACGGCGCAGTGGAATTAGAAAGAGAATGCCAAGGCACCCGCCGGCCAGGCAGATGAAGATGGTCTGCACCGGATGCGGATCGAGGTGGAGGATGTAGAGCGCCGGAACGGTGAAGACGGCGCCGGCCACTACGCTGCCGGAGGCCCCGCCGATGCCGGTGATGATCATGTTCTCCAGCACCGTGGAGCGCCGCCGGTAAACGCGCGCCAGTCCGATGGCGAGGATGGAGATGGGAATCGCCGCCTCCATTCCCTGGCCGACCTTCAGGGCGGAGTAGGCCGAAGCCACGCTGAAAATGATGCACAGCAGCGTCCCCCACAGCACCGCGCGCCAGGTGACTTCCGGCACGCTCATGCTGGTGGGCACCAGCGGTACATAGAGTTCGCCTTCTTTCAGCGGCTGATAGGCATTCGCGGGTAGGGACTTGGTTTCGAGATCAGGTGCAGCGGTGGCCATGGATACAGTCTCCTGGCAGTCTGGCAGCCGAAGGAATTGTATCGTGTTCCGTCAACGGGAGATGTGATGGCCGTAGCGGTGCAGCGTGACGGCGACTAGGCTGACATAGTCGCGGTTCCGGCCAAAGATCCGCAATAAGTCTTCGGATGAGCATATGCCGTCCCCGTCGGGACTCGCCATGAAAAATGGAAAGCTACCGAGCGTTGAAACGCTGGGCTTAGATATGTTGTCCCAGCGGGACAAGATCTCAGTTGATATTAGAGACGTCAGCTTCGATCTTCCGCATACGCACGCCTGCTGATTCCTGATAAGCGCCAAATGTCCGGACGATGCGAGTTTCCGAGTCGTGCCTGCGCTCGTCCATGTACTCGCGGAGGCGGTTTTCCAAGCCCTGCGTGCGTTCCTCAATGTACTCGCGCTGACGCTTCTCCATTCCTTCCAAATACCGCAGAAGATCGGAATCCATGCCTCAAATCGTAATACACATGGGATCGTATTCTGGGGCATCAATTCGGCTCCCCGTCTCGACCCCAGCCTAGGCTAAAGCAACTTCGCTATTGGAATATAGGGTGGAGCACCGCTTCAGCGGTGCAGTTACCCTCACAAGAAGGATTGGCTTTAGCCACTGAGGTAAGGAAGGGATTACCTCAGGCGCTAGAGCGCAGCGCCACAGATCGCATCAGCAATGCACGCCTGAAAGGCGTGCCCCACCCGTCGCCCATACACCGGGAGACTGCTCCCAAGAGAGCCGCACCACTCCTAGCCGTTAATATTAATCAGCCTACTTCTTGTCTCTGCCGGTCGCCAGCTCTCGGCCGCGGCCGGAGACTGTGCTCCTGCCGGACTTGCTGGCAGCGGCGGCCTGAGCGCTGGCTTCCGGCCCATAACGCTCCAGCAGCACCGGCACCAGCGCGCCCTCCGCTTCCTTCACGAAGGTCAGCTTGCCTGAGGGGTCGATGTCGATGCGGATGAAGTCGCCGAGCTTCACCTGTCCGGTCGCCACCAGATTGGCCAGCGGAAAGACGATGTTGCGCTCGATGGCCCGCTTCAGATGCCGCGCGCCGTAACGCAGATCGGTGCCTTCGCGCAGCAGGAATTGCTTTACCGGCAGGGTGCAACTGAAGACGAATTGATTGTTGCCGGTCGCCTGCAGAATGCGCTGCTGCACCAGCCCAAGCTCAATTTCCAAAATCTGCTCGAGGTGCTCGCGCCGCAGCATGCGGAAGACCACGACTTTGTCGATGCGATTCATGAACTCCGGCGAGAACTTGCGGCGCGCCGCTTCCACGGCTGTGCGATCGATCTTCTGGTCGAGCTTGGCATCCATGCTGGCCGGCGTCTGCGCGAAACCCAGCGACCCATTGATCATCTCGTTCATTTCAGCGGCACCAAGGTTCGAGGTCATCACGATGACGCATTGCGAAAGATCGACGCGGCGGTTATCGCCTAGCGTCAGCGTGGCCTTGTCCAGAATGCCGAGCAGCAGTTGCCACAAAGAGTCCGAGGCCTTTTCGATTTCGTCGAACAGCAGGATGGAGAGCTTCAGTTTCTCGGTGTGCCACTGGTCCAGCGCTTCCTGGGTCAGCAGCGGATGGGTCTCGCGGTGCCCCAGATATCCCGGAGGCGAACCGATCAGCTTGGCAATCTCGTGCGAGTGCTGGAACTCCGCGCAATCGATCTTGATGCACGCGTGCGCGTCGCCGAAGAGCGACTCTGCCATCGCCTCCACCACATGCGTCTTGCCGGATCCCGGCGAAGCAGTCACATAGTGCATACAGTTTTGAGCAGGTCACGGTTTATTATCCGTGGCATCCGTTCGCAGGCCAATCGCTTCGTGTCTGCAAGAGGCAGAAAGACCGGCAGGGTGAGCGCGTCTTCGTGCGGCTTCCCAACGAGACTAGCTGTGGTCTCCCCACCTGGATGTTCCGTTCCGACTGCACGCAATTGGTTATTGGCAAGCCCCTCGTTGCGGTCGAAGCACGGCTTGAGTTACGCGATTTGCTGAAGGCATTGCGCGCCTCGCCGCCAGTCGGCCCGGCTTCGCTGAAGATAATGCCCCAGGAGGGCAAGTATGAAACTTCAGCCGGAGCCAAGGCACCGACAACTCCATCTCTCGCTCCTGAACCAGCCGCCAACCCACCTTCCCGATGGTCAGGAAGAAGAACTCGCGGTGGCGCTGATGGAACTTCTGCTACAGGCAGCCAACAGCGAAACCCTAATCGCCGCTGAACTATCGGGAGGCCAAGATGAATCCGAAACTCACGAGTGAACGGCTTGGTCGACGAGCCATCGTGTATGTGCGACAGTCTTCGCTGGGCCAGGTTCTCCATCATCAAGAGAGCCAGCTGCGCCAGTATGGATTGGTGGATCGTGCTCGCGAACTGGGTTTCAAGGATGTTGTTGTCATCGACGATGACCTGGGCCGTTCCGGCTCTGGGCTGGTGGAACGGCCGGGATTCCAACGCCTAGTCGGGGAAGTTTGCAGCGCCGGGGTGGGTGCGATCTTCTGTATCGAAGCCTCGCGACTTGCGCGCAACGGACGGGATTGGCACCATCTGATCGAGCTATGCGGCATGACTGGGACGGTCGTCATAGATCCAGATGGCGTCTATGACCCTGCGATTGTGAATGACCGGCTCTTACTGGGTCTGAAGGGGACAATGAGCGAGTTCGAGCTAAACTTGCTCCGACAGCGATCCTTTGAGGCGATCCGGCAGAAAGCGGGGCGCGGTGAACTGCGGTTCTGTCTACCGGTGGGCTATCTGTGGGCGGCTCATGGCAAGGTGGAGATGGATCCAGATCAGCGCGTCCAGCAGGCCTTGCGTTTGGTGTTCTCCAAGATGACCGAACTGGGCAGCGTGCGGCAGGTGCTGTTATGGTTTCGCCGCGAACGCGTTCCGCTGCCGATGCGGGCTTTTGATTCGCCGGGTGGTCAAACGGTGTGGAATCTTCCCGTCTACAACAGCGTTCTCAAACTGCTGACCAACCCCATGTACGCTGGCGCTTATGCTTTTGGCAAGACGCACGTGAGAACCAGGATGGTCGAGGGGCGGGCGCGCAAAACCGCAGGGCACAAAAAGCCACGAACGGAATGGACGGTGTTGCTTCACGACCACCACCCTGGGTACATTTCCTGGGAGCAGTACGAACGCAACCAAGCGATGATTGCGGCAAACGCCCATATGAAATCACGCATGCAACCCAAGGCGGGTCGTGGTGGAAAAGCCTTGCTCAGCGGCCTGCTTCGATGTCGGCGTTGCGGACGGATGTTGCTGGTTTCATACGGTGGCGTTCGACGAGCGGTTGCTCGATATCACTGCAAGGGAGCGCACGTCAACCACGGCGAGGACTGGTGTATCTCGTTTGGCAGCTTGCGAACCGATCAGGCGGTCGCGCAGGAACTGCTGGGCGCGATTGGTGGGAACGCAGTCGAAGCGGCCCTGGAAGCGGCGGAGCGGATGCGAGAACAACGGAAACAGCAGCGCAACACGCTGGAGTTGGAGCTGGAGCAGGCCCGCTATGAAGCGAAACTTTGCGCTCGCCGCTATGAAGCAGTTGACCCTGACAACCGATTAGTCGCAGCCGAACTGGAGGCACGCTGGAATGCAGCTCTTGAGAAGGCGCGCGAACTGGAAGAAAATCTGCGAGAGTTTGATGTTGGCATGCAGCTGCCAGCGATTCCCGACAAAGAAATCCTCCTTAGTCTGGCCCAGGATCTTCCTACCGTATGGGACTCCCCGAGCACGGACATGCGATTGAAACAGCGAATCGTGCGCATCCTAGTGCGCGAGATCGTCGCGGATGTGGAACAGGATAAGCAGCAAATCGTTCTACTGATCCACTGGGCTGGGGGCCGGCACTCCGAGTTGCGGGTCAAGAAAAACGGCTTGGGTAAGCATCGGCGGTGTACGAGTCTAGCGGCGGTTGAGGTCGTGCGGCAGATGGCTGGTAAGTTCAGCGACGAACAGATTGCGGCCACCCTGAACCGGCTGAAGTTACGAACGGGAGCAGGCAATAACTGGAATGAACAGCGGGTTTCTAGTTTGCGGCACCACCACACGCTGCCAGCCTACGATCCACAAACAGCACCGACGGACATGTTGACTTTGGAGGAAACCGCTCATCGTTTAGGTGTAAGTGCGACCAGTGTTAGGCGTATGATCCGACAGAAGTTGCTTCCAGCAAGTCAAGTTATAGCGTGTGCGCCGTGGCAGATTCTTGCCGAGGCACTAAAGAGCGCAGCCGTGTTGCAGGCAGTGGAAAACATCAAGAACCGGCCGAGTGTTCCACGAACTCGAAACGACGCCGAGCAACCGCTCCTAATTTCAATGGGTTAGTGAGGTGCAGCAGAATGTCACAGGATCGGGCGGACCGAGAAACAGGGCGTCTTCGTGGCGGGCGATAAAGGCGCCGGTGGCTAGGTCGAAGACCAGGCTGCGATTCATCTTCTTGTTGAAGGTGAAGTCGAAGTTGTCCAGGGTCTTCTGGGAGTCGCGGAACTGCGCCTGCCTTGTCCGCCGCTCCAGTAAGCGCTCACTACGCCGAGCGAGTTCGTCGGAGACCAGACAGGAGAGCAGGCGACAGGGCCTAATCAAAATAGGAGCCGGGTTCCTGCAACCTGCAGATTGCAGCTTCAAAGTCTTGGTTCGTACACCTGACATGAAAGATGCCGAGTCCAAGAGGAAGATCGAACATATCAGCGAGGAGGAACTTGCTCTCGCGATGACGAACGTAGTTGGTGACGCTTTGAGTATTCCCAACGATAAGCTATTCGTAATGGTGGCGCGGATTTTCGGATTTGATCGCACTGGTGTCACATCCAACGTCGGCTAGAAAACACTTTGAGCCAGCTGCTGAAATCCGGTGACCTTATTCGCTCGGACGAAAGAATAACCAAGCCGAGATAGCGCATTCGGGTGTTCCTAATCAAGCGATGGCACTTGATCAGCGCCCGGGCGGTGGGCAGTGATACCGCAATGGTAGGCATTCAGTTTCTCCATGAGGACTTGGCTAGCCTGTCACACAGTGGGCGGCATGAAGACGAGGGATCGAAGCTTAGTAATTCCTCAACGGTTGCGCCAGATGCATCAAGCACGGCATCCAGTGCGGCGATGACAGGAATGCGGAGGTCGCGAGCAGTGAAAGGTTTGAGTGCAAGAGCTAGCTCCACATCGGTTGGGCGGCTGCGGGTTAGCCACGAGTGCACATCCGTAACCGATGAGGGATACAAGTAATCTAACAGACGGAAATGCACCGGAGTGCGAGCGGTCTGGAGCACACGGAGCGTCTGCCCAAGTTCCGCCGGTGTCGTCACTGAGGGTGAGTGGCGCGCCAGTCTGCGCCGACCTGTACCAGAGAAACTCTCTACCAGTTTACTAGAGCATAAATCCCTCAAATTTCTCTGAACGCCAAAATCGGAGTACGGTCTGCGCCTCATCCGAGGCGAACGGAATGCGATCTGATAGCGAATGGTGCGCGAATGCGCGGAATTTCCCCACCTCCCATGCCTTTCTGCCAGCCGCATCGCGGCTTGACTAAGGAAGTCGCCAACCCAGCGACTTTATTTCACTTATTAACCGCGAGATCCGGCCAGTGATGCAGCAAGTCTCCAGTTCTCTTTCTGGTGCTCCGCTGAATTCCCGATGTTTCGGCCTTAGCGCAGACGTTTCGCGAAGAACTTATCAAGCCAGTACGCAACGAAGCCCGCCAGGATCATTAATGCACCGAAGGCAAAGCTATTCATGGCAAGAATCTGTTCGCGATTGCTACGCGCCATTGCGAAAGCCAGCAGCAACATGGGAAGTGCGCCGGTCAAGACCACTCCGAACATGCCACCTGGAACCTTGAAGGGCCGGAGCAGATCGGGCTCGGTGACGCGCAGCACTACCAGTGCCACAAACTCAAGTAACAGGCTTGCCCCATAGATAAGGATATCGAGCGTGACCAGCCGCTCGAAGCCCAACCCAAGGCAGAGCGCCCAACCTGTTGCCAGCACGATAACTGAAACCCATGGCGTTTTGGCGCGTTTGGTCACTCGAGCGAAAATTCCTGGAAGCATTCCATCCTGCGCCATGGCGTACGGCAACCGCGAATAGCTCATTACCAGCGCGTTAAACATTCCGAACGCGCTCATCATTCCACCTAACACAAGCCAGATTCTGCCCAGGATCCCGTCTCCCACGCTGATGGGCTGAGGCGCGTCAACGCCATCGCGCCAACTGGAAGAACGTACGAGATGGCCACCAGCAGCACCGCGGCCATAATGGCCCGGGGGTAAGTTCGCTGAGGCTGGTCCACCTCGGCCGCAATGGTGGAAGCGTTGTCCCATCCCATGTAATTCCACATCGCCACCAGTAGTCCGCGATAAGATCGATGCGCGAGGCGGTCGGCGTGGTCACCGCGTGCGCCAGCGCTCCGTACTTCCAGGGAGTCAGCAGCACGATGACTGCGAACGGCGCGGTGAGAAAAAAGAAGAGCCAGACCGACGTGGTCGCGACGACCTTGACACCTCGATGTTCAATCCTGCGCAGACCGCTACGACCGCCAAACCTGCAAGCGCGCCGCGATGTCCGACTGAGAACCAGGGAAAAAGACGCGCCAGGTACAGCGCAAACAAGGTGGGATAGATGGCCATGTCGAAAATGCTGGCCACCAGCGACAACCACGCTTCTTGAAACCCCCAGCAGTTGCCCATGGCGCGCCGTACCCATGCGTAGTACCCGCCTTCCTCGGGCAGCGCGCTGGAGAGTTCACCAATCATGAAAG
>JBEKXQ010000050.1:0-31572 GCA_049511915.1 Candidatus Korobacteraceae bacterium | reverse complement strand
AGCCAAACAGAGAATCTGCTCACGGTGATCGACGTCGGTAGCGCCAAGACGTGCGTGATCGTCGCCGAGGTGAACGACTACGCGCTGCGCTATCGCGGGCATGGCATCTCCGATTCGCGCGGCATGCGCAAGGGCGTAATTGCCGATCTCGATAAAGCGGTGGACTCCATCAAGAAGGCCGTGGAAGAAGCCGAGAACGTGGCGCAGGTGCCAGTGGAGCATGCCGTGGTGGGCGTGGCCGGCTCGCACATTCGCGGCGTGAACAGCCACGGAGGCATCACTCTGGGCTCACGCTCGCGGGAGATCAGCCGCGACGATGTGCGTTTGGCAGTCGAGAAGGCACGCAGCATCGCGATGCCCGACGATCGCGAGGTGCTGCACTTGTTGCCCCAGGAGTTCATCCTCGATGGTCAGGGTGGCGTGCGCGATCCTGCCGGGCTGATGGGAAGAAAGCTGGAAGTGCGAGTGCACATCGTTACTGGAGGAGGCACCGCGACCCAGAACGTGATTTCCGCCGTCAACCGCGCCGGAATCCATGTGAATGACACCGTGTTCGAAGCCCTGGCGTGCGCAGACTCCGTGCTGCAAACCGACGAGCGGGAGCTGGGCGTTTGCCTGGTAGACATCGGCGCCGGATCGACCGACCTGATCGTCTACTACGAGGGCGTCGTGATCCATACCGGCGCCATTCCGATTGGCGGCGATCACTTTACCAACGATGTCGGAGTCGGCTTCCAAACCCCCCTGCCTGATGCGGAGAACATCAAGAAGATGTTCGGCTGCGCTATAGTCACCCGTATTCCTGAGAGCAACGAGATTGAAGTGCCTTCGGTCGGCGATCGCCCTTCGCGATTGATGCAGCAGCGCATGCTGGGCGAAATCCTGGAGCCGCGTGGACGCGAACTGATGGAATTGCTGCGGGATCATCTGCGGCAGGCGGGCATTTCCGAATTGCTGGGCGCGGGGCTGGTGCTCACCGGCGGCGGCTCGCGACTGAATGGCCTGCTCGAAGTCGCGGAAGACATACTGCGGCGGCCGATTCGCCAGGGCTATCCTGTGCCCATCGCCAAGCTGCCGTCGCAACTGCTGGAGCCGGAGTTCGGAACCGTGATCGGCATGGTGCTGTATGGACACCGGGCCCGGCAGGCGCGCATGAATCTTGATCGAGGACTGGGCGCGAAGATCAAAGCCCTGTTTGCCAGGCAGGGCGTGTAACAACCTTTCGATTTGAACAGCGCTGCCGTGCGGCGCTGAATGGGGTTAGCGATGATTGAAGATTTCAACGACAAGAACCAGCCGGAAAGTGACATTCGCATTCACTTCAACGAAGAGCTGCTGAACAGCGCCAAGATCAAGGTCATCGGCGTGGGCGGCGGCGGCGGCAATGCGGTCAATCGCATGATCGAGTCGCGCCTGGAAGGCGTTGAGTTCGTCGTGGCCAACACTGATCTGCAGGCGCTGAAGGGATCCAAGGCGCCGGTGAAGATCCAGCTCGGCGTGAAGCTGACGAACGGGCTTGGCGCAGGCGCCAATCCCGAGGTCGGCCGCAGGGCCGCGCTGGAGGATGCCGACAAAATCATCGAAGCGCTGGAAGGCGCGGACATGGTGTTCGTCACCACGGGTCTCGGCGGCGGCACGGGCACCGGCTCGGCCCCAATCATCGCCTCGCTGGCCAGCGAGATGGGCGCGCTAACGGTCGCAGTCGTGACCAAGCCGTTCGCCTTCGAGGGCAAGCGCCGCCAGAACCAGGCAGAGCGCGGATTACAGGAGCTGATCGACTCGGTCGATACCACCGTCGTGATTCCGAATGAGAAGCTGCTGGCGGTCGCGAAAGACGCCGGGTTCTTCGAGTCATTTCGCGTGGCTGACGACATTCTGCGGCAGGCAGTACAAGGCATCTCGGACATCATCACCATTCCGGGCATCATCAACCGCGACTTCGCCGACGTGAAGACCATCATGGCAGGCATGGGCTACGCGGTGATGGGCACCGCGACCGCGAAAGGCGAAGGCCGCGCGACCCTGGCGGCGCAGGCCGCGATTGCCTCGCCGCTGCTGGAGGCGGGCGCGATCGATGGCGCACGCGGCATCCTCATCAACATCACCGGTTCAAGTTCTTTGCGGCTGGCCGAGGTGAATGAAGCTTCTACCATCATTCAAAGCGCCGCCCATGAAGATGCGAACATCATCTTCGGCGCCGTGCTCGATGAGAAGATGAAGGACGAAGTGAAGATCACGGTGATCGCGACCGGCTTCAAGGAAGTTCGCCCGCGGCGCGAGCATTCCGAGCCAGCGGCAGCGCTGCACAACGCACGGTCAGCGGCAGCTAGTGTGAACGCGACCTACGAAGTGGCGGCAATGCGGGAGACGAAAACGCCCGCGAATCCCGAACCCATGAAAGCACCCGAGCCGGAGATGCCCGTGCCGGAACGTCCGCGAGCGGCTTCCTATCTTCCTGACAATTTCGACGACATCGATTCGGAGATTGTGCGACATGCCGAGCCGTTAGAGGAAACTTTACGACGGCAGAGCGTTGCGCCGGAGCCGATGGACACCGTGAGCAGCAGCGTCGAGATTCGCTACGATACTGATGATCTGGAGATTCCGGCTTTCTTGCGGAAGCGCGCAGAAGGCTGACGCGGGATCAGGCAGGCATCGTCGCCAATCGCAAAATCCAGGAACGAAAAAGCGCGGCCCTGATCTCCAGGAACGCGCTCGAGTCCCATGATCAAACCAGCAATCACTTGATGATGTTCTTGCCGAAACTGAACTTCGTTCCCACCACGACCCGCACGCTGTTACGACCGCCATCCAGCAAGCCCGAGAAATAATTGTAGTGAACAAAATCGGAGGCGATACGAAGACCGAAGTTCGGCGTGATCTCCCAGGTAGCGCCACCTCCAAAGCCGTAAAACACTACGGTGTCAGATTTCCCCAAACTCGGCCCCACCAGGCTGGTGACAATCTTCGTGAGGATCTCGCTACATTCCAGTTCCGGCTGAGTGCAGTTGTCCGGCTTGGCGGCAAAACTCGCGTGCAGCGCACCCAGCGCTGGGCGCGCGAAAAGAGTGACCTTCTTGAAATGGCGATAATTGAATTGTGGCCCGGCCTCATATGTGTAGGTCGAGGAATTGTAAGGCACCGCCACGACGAAGCCCGGTGGCAAAAGGGGCAGAATCGGCGCCAATTGCGCCTGAGCGGTGGAGGAAAGCTTGTTCGGATACAGCGAAGAGTGGCCGCTGTTGTAGCTGAAATCGCCACCCAGCGTCAGCCAACTGTTGATGTTGACGCCAAAGTCGCCATCGAAGCCGCGTTGCGTGAGATTCAACGACGGCGTGCTGAGATACGAAAAAGCGCCGAAAGCCGAGTAGCGGAGAACCTCAGTTTGCTGCGAGAAACAAGTAGGAGCAGTTAGAAGAACAAAAACAATAACAACGGCGGAGAGAGTCTTAGGCCGCATGAAAAAAATCTCCTTGCCAATCGCCCTAGGTTCGGGAAGTCGGCCAACAAATATTTTGGGTTAGGCTCCCGATCTGGCATACAGATCTTTCTTGCAAGGTTACAAACCCGCCAAAATCGACTGAGCCTGATTCAGTATGCTCCTCTTGCCGCGACCGATTCAGTAACCAAGAACGCAAATGTTCGAATAAATTCCCAAATTGGTCCGGCATGAGCGAGTCGAATCCAGCTAAGGGTACAGGAGCGTAACTTGGTCGCAACAAGGAATATAGCCTTAATCCTACGACTTTTGTGGTAAAGCGGCAGTAGTGGGGACTGGCTGGGAAATTGCTGCGCTATTTCGCGGGTTGGGCCATGGACAGTCGCTTGGCGATGATGGCATACGCGGATGCGTTGAAGGCCAGACCTATGTGTGTACCGGGAACCTGGAAGTCGTTATTGCAATTGCCGGTCATACAGTATCGCCAATCGGCAACTCCGTCATTGCGCGTGTAGATGGCCGTTTCCAACACCGTGCCGGGCAGCTTGCGGCGAAGTGAGGCAAGAAAATCGCAGGTGCAGCGCCCGGTATAACACGTGGGCAGGACTCTCGGCCCGTGTTCCTGCAGAATCTGTTTGCGCACGGAGTCGGCTGCCTGCAAGATCCTTCGATGAACGACGGTGCCGCGAAACGGCGACGCCAAAGTAATCACCGACGCGATGTCGTGTGGTCGCTGACCAGCCACGGAACGCGCAATAATGCCGCCGAGACTGTGACCAATCAGGTGGATCTTTCTCCCGGTGTCGGCGAGCGCTCGCTCAATGTTGTCTCGCAGGCGTTGCTGGATGATCAGGTTGGGGCATTCCGCATTCAAGCCGATCCCCGAAAAATATGGCCGATAGCCAATACGGCCAAGCCATGAATGCATCTGGGTGAGATAAGCATCCGTTCCCAGAAAGCCCGGCACCAGAACAATAGCGGAGCCGTCGCCGCGGGGAATACCTAGACCGTAGTAAACCGGAGAAGCGTGCAGCAGCAGAAGGTCGGCTGCGAAGAGAGCTTCTTTCCAGATGGTGATGTCGGCTTCTGCGTCTTCCTGTTGAAAGGTTCGGGCTGGCGGCGGGGCCATAGGCGAGCTGTGCTCTCCCTGTCTCGTTGGGTTGGAACTGCCCACCCCAAGTTCGCCGAATAACTCTGTTGAGAGCAATCGAGCCTAAGGTAGCTTCCGGGTTTTTAGTGTAGATACAGGAGGCGGGGGTTGCCAACAAGAATTTTATTCGCTGATTAGCTGTTTGAACCGGGATTGGGGAAGAGTTGCCCGTCATCCGGGCAGAGGCTAGCGTTAGCCCCTCATTACTTCACGAGGGTAAACCGCCCATACACCACAAACATTGCCAGGAAGAAAAGGACGGCGGGCGGTACGGGCGATTCTTTGCGGCGAAGGTGAAAGCCGATCGCCAGCAACATGATCGCTGAGAGTCCGATTGCTGCCCAGGGGCTGAGCCAGGGAGCAATGTTGATGCCCATGGGCAGGATGATTCCGACGCCTCCGGCGAGCTCAGCGATGCCAATGAACGCTGCGAGGCCGCGTGTGACTCCGGTCGGTCCGTTCTTTTCCGTTAGAGCTTTGTACTTCTCGTAGGCGAACACCTTCATCGAGCCGACGACGATGAATGCGAACGCCAAAATACCTTGGACGATCCATAGAGCCAAGTTCATGACATATTCCTTAATGCCTCTGAAACCCTCAAGGTACCTGCTGTTTTGCAGGCAACTGGCGGGCCGAGCGGTTCGACCTGGAAACAAGATGACGTGCCGCCTTTGCTGACGGCACGTCAATTAGGTGCTCGCGGCTCCCGGTTCGGAGTCAACGCGACACCCGACAGCGTACGCACGCGTGTGCTTACACGACCGCGTGCGCCGGCATCTTGATCGTCCGCGCCGGACGTTTGCGATGAGGTGCTGGTTTGCTCGCGTGCTTGGTTTCGGGACGATGCATCACGGTATCGATCAGGGCCTTTTCCGCCGAGACGAAGTTCTTGACACCTTCCCGGGTTAGATCGGGTATCGGAATAAACGGAAAGGGCGCGATCAGGTTTACCGTCTTTCCGGCTGCCCGCATGGCAATGTTCACCTGCTTGCCGGCTACGTCAATCATCTTCTTCTGTGCGTCGATGAATGCTTCCGTGGCTTCTTTGGCAAGTTCGGTGAGCTCCGTTTTCTTCATCTTCTTTACTTCCTTGCCGCTGGTTGCCTTCGTGGTCTCTTCGGCGATCACGTCAAGGAACTTCTTTTGAGTGCGGACGAAGGTGTCCATGGCCTCGCGGGCCATTTCGACCAGGCTTTCGCCCTCGAAGCCCTTGCCCTCTTTGACTGCCGTCAGCCAGGTGTGGGTCTGCTTGCTGGCCATCTTGAGGATGTCCTGCTGCATTTCGATGAAGCTGTCGAAGCCCCGCTGCGCTAGTTCGGTGATGGCCACGGCAGGCGTGTAGCCGGCAACGCGTTCCTTCAAGCCGTTGGTTATGATTTCGTGCTCTTTTTGTGCCAGATTGAGGAGTAATTTCTGGCCCTCGATGAAGTTTGACATCGCTTCGCCGGCTACTTCGCTGGCGATCGAAACCGGACAAAATTCAGGATCGGCGAAGCGGCCGCGGACCAGATTCATGGCATTGGCGTTCTGGGTCATCGCCAGATCTACCAGGATGCGCTGGGTGGCGAAGAAATTCTCTACCCCCTGCTGCACCCATCCGGACAGGAGAGAAACAAAGGATGAATCCCCGATATGGACTGTGGAGGACTCGGGCTTACCATTTCTAGGCATTACAACCTCCGATTTGCTGCAGTGCAGCATCACCTAGAATGTAGTATCCTATATGTTCCATGTCAAGTATTATGTTATCCATTTTGCATCGCAACAGGGAGCAAAACAGGGTGGACAGCGGTAAGGTAGTGATCAAGAAGTACGCAAACCGCAGACTATACGACACTTCCAACAGCCGTTACATCAATCTCGAGGATATTGCGCTGCTGGTCCGAAATGGGAAAGAGGTGCAGGTCGTCGACGCAGGCACCGGCGACGACATCACGCGTGTCACCTTGACC
Source organism: Candidatus Korobacteraceae bacterium (assembly GCA_049511915.1). GTDB lineage: Bacteria > Acidobacteriota > Terriglobia > Terriglobales > Acidobacteriaceae > Bog-257. The sequence continues at coordinate 25,031 of JBEKXQ010000050.1, read as the reverse complement.
CAGATCATCGTAGAGGACGCCAAGGACCGGCCCGCCGGTCTCCCGCTCGAACTCCTGCGGCAACTCATCGTGACCACCGATCACGTTGGCCAGGAATTCATCATGTGGTATCTGAAGTCGGCCTTTGACAGCTATCAGAAAGTGCAAAGCTCGTTACAAGACCGCTTCAGCCAGATGCAGTCCGCGGCGTTGTCTCCATTGCAGATGGTCAAGAACTTCCTCCAAACCTCGGAGCAGCAGAAGGGCAGCGAAGGCAGTCAGGAACTGGATGAAATGCGCAAGCGCATTGCGGAGCTCGAGGCGCAGCTGCAAAAGTCGAAAGCGCCCAGCAAGAGGAGCCGCAAAAAGCGGTAGGTTTAGAGTCAGCGTTGGGTGTGAGACAACACACAATTTCTTGTGCGCGGGTAACTTGACAATCGCCGAGTACGGGTACACGATTCGCTTAGGGTCCGGCGTGGCGAAAGTAAGAGACAGGTACGGCACCGAAGCCGCATGATGCGCGAACGATGGCCGTGGAAAGCAGGTTTCACTGGATCCAGCGCCGTGAGGGATAGTCACTGCTGATCTCTTACGGCCGGCCACAAGGGGAACGATGGAAAAAGTGCTCGGTTTGGCCATGACAGGTGGCGGAGCTCGCGGGGCGTATCAGGCAGGCGTTCTTAAACGCATCGGGGAGATCAAGCGGCTTCAGAATCGACGCAATCCCTTTCCCATCATCGGTGGCGCATCCGCCGGGGCGATCAACGGTTCTGCGCTGGCGGCAGGCAGCGACGACTTCGCCCTGGTGACAACGCGTCTTGCCGCGCTTTGGGCCAGTCTCAAACCTTCCGACGTCTTTCGCTGTGACTTGGTCTCCCAGGCCCACAACTCCCTCATCTGGATACTTGACCTTTCATTTGGTGGAGCTCTCGGTGGAGGCAACGCCCGGTCGTTGTTGGATGCGACTCCTCTGCGTCACTTTCTCAAGTCCCATCTGGACTGCACCCGGATCCAGGAGAACATCAAGCGAGGCAATCTCTACGCCCTTGCCATCTCGGCGACCAACTACAGCTCGGGGAAAAGCTACCTCTTCATTCAGGGAGCCAAGGGCCATCCGATGTGGAACCGGAGCCGACGCGTCACCCTGGCGACGAAAATCACGGTGGAGCATGTTTGCGCGTCGGCCGCCATCCCGATGGTGTTTCAACCGGTACGGCTCGATACCGCGCACGGCACGGCTTTCTTTGGCGACGGCTGTTTGCGTCTCCAGCAACCGCTTAGTCCGATCATTCGTCTGGGAGCGGAAAAGATTTTCGCCATAGGTGTGCGCTGCGAAAATCTCGAGCATCAGGAAGAAACGACTGACCAGAAAGACCCTTCGCTGGCGCAAGTGATGGGAGTTCTTTTCAACGTAATGTTTCTTGATCATCTGGCTACCGACATCGAGCACCTGGAACGGTTGAACCACTTGCTCACTATCGGCCACATCAGCCAGCCTGGCGTTGAAGGGTGCGAGCAGATGCGGCCTTTGACGGTGCTGCAGGTCGCTCCTTCGGTAAACTTGACCGAAGTGGCGGCGCAGCACCAGAAGGATATGCCGTACCTGATTCAGTATTTCGTCAATAGTCTGGGACGGGATGCGGCTTCGTGCTCGGACTTGATGAGCTATCTGCTGTTCACGCCAAAGTACACGCGTGAACTGATCAACCTTGGTTACCACGACGCCGGTAGGCGCATCGACGAGATCGAGAATTATCTCTTGTCCTCGGATAATGGAACCAGCAAAGGCACTGTCGCCGCGCCACGAAACGGCAAATCCCGCGAGGCGGAATCGGCGTCTCGACGGACTATGGTCCCAACACGCTCGCGCGGGTGATCCTGTCCCAATTGCACGCCTGAAGGCGTGCTCCACCCGCTCTCGAATACGGCAAACCTGAACCGGCTATACGCCAGCGATTCCATGTCTCAGACCGCAAACGTCGTGCAGTTGAAGCCCCGAACGCTCCAGGCATTCGAGGACTACATTCGCGAAGCGGAAACAGGGATGGAGCCATCGCTGCATGGCGACAGCGCTTTCCTCTGGTCCGATGGCAACTCCGAACGAGCGCACGGGCTCCGGCAAGGACAAATCGTCGCCCAACTGTGGGCAGGCGATGCCCCGGTCAAGGTTCCGAATGGCCTGATTCACGACTGGATCGGAGCTGTATACGTGCCGGGCGCCACCACGGAACAGGCTTTGTCCCTCGTCCAGAATTACGATAATCACAAGAACATCTACACGCCGGAGGTGATCGACTCAAAGCTGGTGAGCCGCGAGGGCAACGATTTCAAGATCTTCATGCGCCTGCTGAAAAAGAAGATCATCACCGTGGTCCTCGACACCGACCACGATGTTCATTACTCCGAGATCGACGCGAATCGCTGGATCTGTCGCTCCTGCACCACGCGCATTGCCGAGGTGGAAGACGCGGGCACGCCCAAGGAGAAGGTGTTGGTACCGGACACCGGCTATGGCTTCCTGTGGCGCCTTTACTCGCACTGGAAGTTCGACCAGAAGATCGGCGCGCAACGCAGTGAAGGAGTCTATATCGAGTGCCGCGCCATTTCGCTTACGCGGGACATACCGCTTGGGCTGGGATGGATCATCGAGCCGATTATCCGCAAGCTGCCGCAGGAATCGCTCACCCACACGCTGGAATGCACCCGGAAGGCGTTGGTGACAAGCTAAGGAAGCCGGAGAAGCTATAACGGGGGGATGGGTGGAGCACGCCTTCAGGCGTGCATAAAGACTGCCCGCTTTGACGATGCGCTTCAGCGCCTGAGGTAATGTTCTCACTACCTCAGCGGCTAAAGCCGGTTCAATATCCTAACCACCACTGCACCGCTGAAGCGGTGCTCCACCCTATGACTCAGCTGTGAAAGAATCAGGAGATTGATTCGTCAGTCTCCGACCGCAGCCGCAGCCAGTACCTCTTCCATTGGCGGTTCTGGAGTCGCTCTTGCGCGAGGGGCTCTCTGCACCGCCGGCTTCGCAACTTCTGAGACCGGGATCTCTCTGCGGCTTGCTCGTGCAGGTTTGCGCGTGACCGGTATTTCCGCATTGGGCCGCTTGCGCTTCGGTCGTTTCTCTTCCGCTCGTGTGGCCGACTCGGAAGTCTTCTGCGGAGGCGGCGCCTTTACGCTCTGGCTCGCCTTGTGCAGCTCGGCGCAACTCGTGGTTAGAAACTTCTCCAGGTTCTCGGGATCAGGCACGGCATTGACGTCGCATGTGAACCCGAAATAGGCGACACCGTTGTAGCTGAGGATGGCGCAATTGACGCCCATCTCGCCGCCGATCGGCACATAGGGATACCAGGACAGCATCTTGTGGCCGACCAGATACAGTGGCACCTGCGGTCCGGGAATATTGGTAATGATGGTGTTGCACAAACTGAGCGGCAACTGGCTGGCAACCGGCCCCAGGGCGGCCCAGATAGCGCTGGGAATGGTGGCGAACAGTCCGCCGGCGAAGCCGACTAACTCCGCGGCGTGGCATCGCTTCAGCATTTCCATGCGTTCGCGCACGAAGGCGAACAACTTCAACGGATCGCGAATGTCCAGCGGGATGGTCACGGGAAGAAAGGAAATCCGATTACCCAATTCCTCCTTGGCGTTACCGTTGCCCCGTACATTTACCGGGATCATGATCCGGACTGAACGTCCCTTCAGGCGCACGCCGCGCAGCTGCGCGTAACGCCGGATGGTGGCTGTCATCACCGTGAGGATGATATCGTTCACGGTCCCGCCACAGTGTTGCCGGATGGCCTGAATCTCCGCCAGCGGGAACTCTGTCCAGCCGAATCTCTGTGGTCCGCGGCAGATGACGTTGAAGGGCAGCCTCTCAGCGGGCGCGGCAAGCTCCGGCATTACCTTCATCAGGTCGTTAACCGGCCCACTGGGGTTCGCCAGCTCTTGTACGATGTGGAGCGCCTCCGATTGCAGAGTGAGCGCGCCTTTGACCGCGGCGAAGTACGACTTCATGAGGCCGTCAAGTAGTTGAGCGCCCGGATCGCGTGCCGGCGGAGGGGGCAAAGCCGACTGTTTACGAGGCAGAGGTGACGTCTCCGGGCTTGCATCCATCAGAACGTTGACGATGGCCAGGCCAGCCATCCCATCAGCCAGGCAATGATGAATGCGGACGACCAGTCCGGTGCGATTACCTTCGAGGCCGCGCACCAGCGTCAGGTCCCACAACGGTCTCTGCCGGTCAAGGTGGGTGCTCACAATTTTCGACGCCACAGCCTTCAGGTCGAGCTCGGTTCCGTGCCGCAAATTCACCTGGTGGATGTGATTGCGAATGTCGAAGTTGGGGTCGAATTGCCAGCTGGGCAAGCCAATATTGAATGGAGGGAAAACCACGTGCTGCCGATAACGGGGGAGCAGGGGAAGCTTGGACTCGACAAAGTCGCGACAAATTTTTAGCGGGATCGCGCCCTCGAATATGCTGACGCTGGCAATGCTGAGCGGCTGGCCGGGACGTTCGATGTACAGGAACAACGCGTCTGCCCAGGAGAAAGAATTGTTTGGCTGAGACTCCGGCATGATGACTCCCTGCTGAGATGGGCGAAAGCGGCACTTCGCATTTCCATGATGACCTGACCGCAAACATGGCCGCAGTGACAAATGACCATTTTGGGAGTGATTCCCATTTCGGGAATCACTCCCAAGCCTCGCTCGCATCACCGCAGCCGGGCCGATTTCTGTGAGATGGTGAAGTAAGCACATCGGCTCTCGCTCTAGGGTTTTTCCGAGCGTGGGTGGAGCACTGCTTTAGCGATGCACTCAAAGAGCGGAGAGATAGACCCGGCTTTTAGCCGCTGAGGTTATAAAGCGTTACCACGGCGCTAAAGCGCGCTGGAGTACTGCCGTCATCCGTGCACGCCTGAGGGCGTGCTCCACCCCGCGAGCAGGTTCAATGGAGCTGCATCCGGAACCGGAAACCGCCTTGCCCCAAAGCACGCACCATTACGACTTCGACTTCATCATTGTTGGCTCCGGATTCGGCGGCAGCGTCAGCGCTCTCCGCCTCGCCGAAAAAGGCTACCGCGTCGCGGTGATAGAAATGGGCTGCCGCTGGTCGCCGGAAAACCTTCCCCGCACCAGCTGGTCGGTGCACCGCTGGTTCTGGCGGCCAAGCCTGGCCCTGCGCGGTTTTTTCAGCATGAGGTTCTTTCGGCATGTCACGATCCTGCACGGCTGCGCGGTTGGCGGTGGATCCATTACCTACGCCTGCACCCTGCTGCGTCCGCCCAACAAGGTTTGGGACAGCGGATCGTGGAAGGATCTGGCTGATTGGACGTCCGAAATGCCGCACCATTACGACACCGCATCGCGCATGCTGGGCGTTATCGAGAACAGAATTCTTGGCCCGGCCGATCGTCTGCTGCAGCGCGTTGCCGATGCGGTTGGAGTCGGCGACAGCTTTTATCGCACTCGGGTCGCGATCTTCGAGCCGCCGGAGGGTCAGCCTGGAGGAATAACCTTTCCTGATCCATTTTTCGGCGGCGAGGGACCGGAGCGCACCACTTGTACGGCGTGCGGCGGCTGCATGATGGGCTGCCGTCACGGCGCCAAGAATACGCTCGACATGAACTATCTCTATCTTGCCGAGAAGCGCGGGGCCAAAGTTTTCGCCGAGACCAAAGTTGTGGATGTTCGTCCGCTCGACGGCATCGCCGACGGAAGCAACGGTTACGAAGTTCGTACCGTAAAGTCGACTGCCCATTTCCATCGGCATCCTCGCCGCTTCACCTGTCGCAGCGTGGTCTTTGCCGCCTCATCGTTGGGCACGATGGAACTGCTCTTCCATCTGAAGGACAAAGGCTCCCTGCCGGCGATCAGCAACCAGCTTGGTCGATATGTGCGCACCAACTCCGAATCGCTGATTGGAGTGCGCGTGCCGCACTCGAAACAGGATCTATCGAAGGGCGTGGCGATTGGCTCGGGTGTGTACATCGATGAGCACACACATCTTGAAGCGGTGCGCTATCCCGAAGGCTCGGACACCATGGGCGCGCTCGCCACCATCTTGACCGGCGGTCACCCGGGGCCGGGACGGGTTGCGCTATGGCTCCGGAATCTCACGGTCGCGCTGCTGTTGCATCCCTTCAGAACGGTGCGGCTATTGGTGCCTTTCCACTGGGCGCGAGAGTGCGTGATCCTGCTCTGCATGCAGGCGCAGGAGGGCCACATCGATATGCATTGGGGTCGCCACGTGTACTGGCCATTCCGCAAATTCCTGGTGAGCCGCGGCCAGAAGGTGCCCACGTTTATCCCGGCGGCCAATGAGTTCGCGGAGAAGTTCGCACGACTGGCGGGTGGCACCGCTATGAGTATGCTGCCGGAGATTCTCTTCAACGTTCCCGGCACGGCACACTGCCTGGGCGGGGCCATCATCGCCGACTCACCTGCCAACGGCGTCGTCGACTACCGCAACCGTGTCTTCGGCTACAGGAACATGTATGTTTGCGACGGCTCGGTCGTCGCAGCCAATTTAGGCGTGAATCCCAGCCTCACCATCACCGCCCTCACCGAGCGCGCCATGAGCTTCATCCCGCCTGCATCAGAAACGACGTGGGATGACGCTGCCGAGCCCGCGAAACAGCGTCGATAGCGCCGCTTCCCGCATCTACAATTTCGCGCGGGGACGTGCAAACTCCGCCCTGCGTGACGCGCCCCGCTCTGCCGTATTAATCTTCTTTGCACAGATGGAGGGGTGATGAACAAATCCTACGATGCGATCATTATCGGCACCGGACAGTCCGGCCCATTCCTCGCGATACGACTGGCCAAGGCGGGACATAAGGTCGCCATTATCGAGCGCGGCTTGTTTGGCGGGACCTGCGTAAACACTGGCTGCATTCCCACCAAAACCCTGGTTGCCAGCGCCCGCGTAGCGTACATAGCACGCCGCGCCGCCGAGTTCGGCGTCAACGCTGGCGCCGTCACCGTCGACATGAAGAAGGTGAAGGCGCGTAAGGACACGATACAGCGGCCATCTCAAGAAGGCGCGGAGAGCCGTCTCCGCGAGCAGCCGAACTGCGATGTCTACAAGGGTCAAGCGCGCTTCGAGTCGCCGCATGGCGTCGCCGTTGGCGACGATCACCTTACGTCGGAGCAGATCTTCATCAATGTCGGCGGCCGCGCCAGCGTTCCTCCCATCCGCGGCCTCGACCAGGTGCCCTACCTCAATAACTCCTCGATGATGGCTGTCGACTTCCTGCCTGAACATCTCATCATCGTCGGCGGCAGCTACATTGGGCTGGAGTTCGGCCAGATGTATCGCCGCTTTGGCAGCAAGGTCACAATTTTGCAGAGAGAGTCGCGCCTTATCCCTCGTGAAGACCCGGACATTTCCGATGCGATCAAGGACATCGTGGAGCGCGAGGGCATCACGGTTCGGCTCAACGCCACGTGCATCACTCTGGAGAAGCGCGGCAATCAAATAGTCGCTGGAGTCGACTGCACGGCGAATCCAGCGCCTGTAATTGGATCGCACGTGCTGATCGCAACGGGCCGCCGTCCCAACACAGACGATCTTGGTCTCGACAAAGCTGGAGTGAAGCAGGACAAACACGGCAATATCATCGTTGACGATCAACTGCGAACCAACGTGCCGGGAATCTGGGCGCTCGGCGACTGCAACGGCCGCGGAGGATTCACTCACACCAGCTACAACGACTTCGAAATTGTCGCCGCCAATCTGCTGGACAACGATCCCCGCCGCGTCAGCGATCGCATTACCGCTTACGCCCTGTACATTGATCCGCCGCTGGGCCGCGCCGGTATGACCGAGGCTGATGTGCGCAAGTCAGGCAGAAAGGCGCTCATCGGCAAATATCTGATGTCGGATGTGGGCCGCGCGAAAGAAAAGGGCGAGACCCAGGGCTTCATGAAGGTGATGGTCGACGCCGAGACCAAACAGATTTTGGGTGCGGCCATCCTGGGAATCGGAGGCGACGAAGTCATTCACTCGCTGCTGGACGTGATGTACGCCAAGGCCCCCTACACTGTGGTGTCGCGAGCTATGCACATTCATCCCACAGTGTCAGAGTTGATTCCGACCATGCTCCAGGATCTGAAGCCGATGTCGTGAATTAACCACAGAGACACAGATTTTTGTTTGCAAGAGATCTCCGTAATCTCTGTGGTGAGCAAATTTCCAGACCTTAAGCCAATGACGTACGTGCGCCTTTTCGGATTCCCTGATCAGGGTTGCTTTGTGTCAGGGCAGGACTTTAGTCGTGCCGAAGGGACAGGCTAGAGGTCGGGCTTTAGCCCCTGCAAATCTTCAACGGGGGCTAAAGCCCAATTTACTTGGCGAGTTGCTGCACGGCTGAAGCCGTGCCCTGATACAAACCATTCCCTTCTTCTCTGTGCCTCTGTATCTCCGTGGTGAACAAATCCGCTCCTCAATTCTCCAGTATCATTTACGAATGGAAGTTGCCATCCAATGTCGCGGTCTGCGCAAGACCTACGACGGTAAGGTCGAAGCCGTCCGCGGCCTCGACCTGACCATCAACATGGGGGAATGTTTTGGGCTGCTGGGGCCGAATGGGGCGGGCAAGACCACGACCATCGAGATTCTAGAAGGGCTGCTTGAGCCGACATCTGGCGAGGTGGAAGTCCTCGGGAGGACATGGCAGTCGCACGCGCGCGAACTGCGCGAATGGCTGGGCATCTCACTGCAGGAGACGCGGCTCTCCGAGAAGCTTACCGTTCGCGAGACGCTGCAATTGTTCTCCAGCTTTTACCTGCATCCCAGCTCGGTCGATGCCGTACTTGAGGAACTGTCGCTGCAGGAAAAGGCCGATGCGTTAGTCGGCAAATTGTCGGGAGGCCAGAAGCAGCGCCTGGCTGTGGCAACCGCGCTGGTGGCCGATCCGAAGATTCTATTTCTCGACGAGCCGACTACAGGCCTTGACCCGCAAAGCCGCCGGCAATTGTGGGATATCATCCGCCAATTCCAGAAGCGCAACGGCACGGTGTTGCTGACGACGCACTATATGGACGAGGCGGAGCGGCTGTGCGATCGCATCGCGATCATTGATCACGGCCAGATTATCGCGGCCGGAACGCCCGCCGAACTGATCGAGCGCCTCACCGGTCATCATGTCGTCGAGTTCGCGATCTCCGGCCACAGCGCAGATAACGGAACCGCATGGGCCAAGCTTCCGGGAGTGCAATCGGTTCGCAGCGATGACGGCTTGTTCTCACTGCAGGTCAACGAGCCCCATGAAACCATTCCGGCGCTACTGGCTGAAGTTCAAAAGCAACGCGCGCAATTAGTCCATCTCACCACGCGACAGGCCAGTCTGGAAGACGTTTTCGTGCAACTGACTGGCCGGCATCTACGGGAGGATTGATGGCAACGATTGAGCAGCCGCCGGCGATATCGGGTCCCGAGCAGACCGGTCGGACGAATGGGCGATGGTCCGGCTACCTGAACCTGCTACAGATGCGCATGCTGGAGTTGTGGCGCGAGCCGGAGGTCATCTTCTGGGTCTTCGTCTTTCCGCTGCTGCTGGCACTGGGACTGGGCATTGCCTTTCGCGGCAAGCCGCCGGATGTTACGCCGATTGCGGTGGTGGAGGGGCCGAAAGCGCAGGAGGTCGTCAACCTGCTGCAACGCTCGCCTGAACACGCCGGCATTCAGCCCGATGTGGTGAGCGCTTCCGCCGCACTCGACGGCTTCCGGCTTGGCAAGTACGCCCTGGTCCTAACCATGGACGACTCGGGAGTTCGCTTCCGTTACGATCCTGCGCGTCCCGAAAGCGTGCTGGCACGCACACAGGTGGATGACACGCTACAGGCCGCCGCGGGACGCAGAAATCCCATCAACACGGTAACGCAAGCGTCGAGCGAGCCGGGCGCGCGCTATATCGACTTCCTGATTCCGGGCCTGCTGGGCATGAACCTTATGAACTCCGGCATGTGGGGCATCGGATTTGCGCTAGTGGAAATGCGGCAGCGGAAATTGCTGAAACGTTTTGTAGCAACGCCGATGCGTCGCTCCGATTTTCTTCTCGCGCTAGTCAGCAGCCGCCTGGTGCTCATGATCGTCGAAGTTGGTCTGCTGCTGCTGTTCGGTGTGCTCGTTTTTCATGTTCGTGTCGAAGGCTCCTTGCTGTCGATTCTGCTGATTGGCGCACTGGGCGCTGTCTCGTTCGGCGGCATCGGCCTGCTCACTGCCAGCCGCGCGCAGAAGATCGAAAGCGTCAGTGGGTTAATCAATGTCGTCATGATGCCGATGTGGATTTTCTCAGGAGTGTTCTTCTCCTACGAGCGCTTTCCGAAGATTTTCCTGCCTGCGATCCGGGCATTGCCCCTGACTGCACTTAACGACGCGCTGCGAGCCGTCACTCTGCAAGGAGCCTCGCTGAACTCACAGATGGGCAGGATCGCCGTACTGGCGGTGTGGGGCGGCGTGTCGTTTGTTCTGGCGTTGCGCTGGTTCCGCTGGAGCTGAGCAGGCTCACGTTCACACCGGCAGCGCAGTCCAATTGTTACAATCGCCGCGATGACTTTATCCCGCCTGGAGCGCGTGCAACAGCAACTGCGGCTCTACGAGCACCCGCTGGTCGAGTTCGATGCACGAGTGAAAGGCGAGGGCGTCGAGATCATCATTCGTCCGCGCTTCTCCGACCCTCCGGTCCACACCTACTACTTCGACCTGCATCCCCGCGACCTGGACGACGCGCAGTTCGAGTGGACATTGCAGCGCCAGATCTTTGACTGCCTGCACGACTACCTGGTCGAGATGTTCATCCGCACTCCTCAGCATCGCAAGGAACACCAGCAGATGGAGCGCGAGGGCAAGCTGTGAGCCTGCACCGGAACGAGAGCGAGAGTGTCAGCCTCCGCGAACGAATTGCGGAGGAGATCAGTCGCAGTGGCCCTATTCCCTTCTCTCGCTACATGGAGCTTTGCCTTTACGAACCTGAGCTTGGCTACTACTCACGCGCCCGCGAGCAGTTTGGCAAGACCGGAGACTTTTACACCTCCAGCGACGTCCACGCGGTGTTTGGCCGACTGCTGGCGCGGCAATTTGAAGAGATGTGGCGCGCGCTGGATTCGCCTGCGCGCATCGATCTGATCGAACTCGGGCCGGGCCGCGGGCTCTTCGCGCGCGACGTGCTCGATTGGTCGGCCAAGCAGTTTCCGGAGTTCTCGCGTGCGCTGCACTATGCGCTGGTTGAGCAGTCTGCGCATCTGCGAACGAAGTTGCGGGAACGCCTTCAGGAGCACATCGCAGCCGGAGATTGCGAGATCTTCGACTCGCTGGAAGCGTCGGCCTCGCGCGCCTGCGACAACATTGTCGTGTTCGCGAACGAGTTCTTCGACGCGTTGCCTGTTGACGTCATCGACTCTCGTGGCGCTGTCCGGGTCGGCCATAAGAACGGGCGCTTCACAGAGACCTTCGTTGCGCTCTCGGCCGCTGAAGACGAATTTCTGGATCGCTATGGGGTGCGTCCCGAAGAAGGCGAGCGCGTCGAAATCTCCCTCGCGTCGCTCGGGTGGATGGAGCGCATTGCCAGAGTGTTTGACCAGCGTCGCGGATTCTTGATTCTCATTGACTACGGCTACACCCGCGAGGAGCAGTTTGCCGGGCGGCATCGCGACACCATCATGAGCTATCGCCAACACACCGCGAGCGCCTCACCTTACGAGGCTCCGGGCGAGCAGGACATCACGGCGCACGTCAACTTCACCGCGTTGCAAGCGCGCGCCGTGGAGCGCGGACTCGAACCGATGGCACTCCTAACGCAGTCGCAATTCCTCATCGGCATTGGGGAGGAAACGCAATTCGCCGATGCCTTCCAGGATTGCAAGCTGCCGCAGGAGCATACAAAGGTCGCGCTACAGATGAAGCACCTGATTGCGCCCTCGGGCATGGGAGAGACCTTCCAGGTACTGCTGATGTCCCACAACGTGGCACACGAAAAGTCGGCGGGACTGGGCGGCCTCAAGCTGGCGCACTAGGAGTAGAGCGGCGTTTTAGCGCCGCGTTCGCTCCCGCCTCTTTTATCTTGATCTTGGACGCCGGCCTGAAGGCCGGCTCTACCTCTACTGCATCCCTGGCTTGTCGTTGCTGCTCTGCGGCTGATACGGCGTCTGCAGATACTTTCGCGCGGTATCGAGAGCGTTTTGCGTGTTGTCGTTGGTCTGCAATGCCTGGCGATATTCGTTGGTGGCGCGCTCGCGCTGCCCGGTCAGATCGAAGATCATACCCAACTGGATGTGGCTCCAGACCTCCGTCCAGCGCGGCTCACCATCGCCATTGAGCGCCTCGCGGTAGGCGTTCGCGGCAGACTGGTAGTTGTGCTGCTGGAAGAACACTTCGGCGATGCGATAGTGTGCCAGTGAGCTGTTGCGGTTGATGTCGAGGGCCTTCTGGAATTCCTTGAGCGCTTCGGTCAGGTCGCCCTGCTCAATGTCCTGCTGACCGCGCATGATCGACGTCCGCACCTGCAGGTCCTGCGAGTTCTGCAGCACTTGATTGTTAGGATCGATGGTGATGCGGCGCGGCCTTCCGAAGGTGTCGACCGAATAAGCCGAGTTCGTTCCTTCCACCTCAATGCGCTTGCTCTCGGTCTTGCCGTCGGTGTCGATCCTCAACTCCACCGGCATGCGGAACAGGTCCATGTCCTGCGAAATCTCGCCCACCACTCGGAAGCCCTTCGCCGTGCGATACACCGTGTATTTATTCTTAAACTGGGGCGCTCCGGTGGAGTCCAGCCACTGGGTGAAGAACCACGTGAGCTGTTGACCCGAAGCCTGTTCGGCTCCCTTGCGGAGATCATCCACGGTTGCGGTTTTGCCCGAATATTGCGACACAAACGTTCGCATAGTCTTGTCGAAAGCTTCCTCACCAATGATCCAGCGCAACATCGCCAGGATCATGCCGCCCTTGTCGGTTACCAGCGACTGAAACTCCGGCGAGAAGGTGTCCAGCCTGCCGACGTCGGCCAGCGGCACGGACACATACGCCAGCGCTCCGACGGACATGTCCTTCGTCACTTCCTGAAAACCGGCTTCTCCAGCGACGTGCTCCACGTACAACGCCTCGGAGTAGCGCGCTGCGCCATCGCTCAACCACCAATCGTTCTTGCTGGCCGGGCTCACCATGGTCCCGAACCACTGGTGGGCAATAGTATTCGCCAGCAGCCGGTAATTCCCTTTCTCGGTAAAATGCCGTCCGGCCAAAGCAGCGATCTCCGGCGCCCAAGCCGACGGCACTGTGTCATCCGGCAACTCCACCACACTCAACTTCTGGCCGAACGGCGGACCATAGAGCGTCGTGAAGAAGAAAAACTCTTTGGTAGCGGTGTCGACGTAACTGGTGGCCGCGGCCTTATGTTCTGCCGTGGTGTACACGTTGATGTTCAGGCCGCCTTCTGTGCTTTTGGTCTGCACCCATTTTCCGATGAGGACGGTACCGGGAAAGCTCGGCCGGTCTTCATAGGTGAAGGTGAGGGTTTGTCCGCCGCCCGGTGTAGCTAGCCGAGTGATCGCGTCTTTCGGCTGGCCCTTGCGTGGAGTAGGCGCGCCTTCTTCGACTTCAGGACCGGGCGCCGCGCTTTCCTTGCCGCTCGCAATCACGGTGTACCCGGCCGGAACGCTCACGCTGATGGTGGAGGTGAAGCGGTTGGTGCCATATCCGGCCATGGGAAACCAGCGTCCCGCGTAAAGAAGATAGGTAATCGGATCGCCAATGTAGGCAAGCTTCAGCCCCGGCACCGGACTATCGTCGGCCGATTGGACGGCGCCTTCGTACTCAAATATCAACGTATCGGACGTGCCCTTGCTGAGCGTGCTGGGAAGCGAGATGCGAACCGTGGAATCCGAGCTGACCCGCTCCACGGGCATCGACTGGCCATTGGTATCGATCACACGCGTTGGCCGTAGCGCGTTGTGCAGCTCGAAGATCGCGATGTTGATGTCTTCGAGGGCGGTGAACTTGACTCGGGCTTGGGCCTTGAGCTGGTGGGTCTGCGGCGTCACGACGACATGAATGATGTAGTCGTTGACCTGGATGCGCGGCTTCTCCGCCGCGAAGCAGGTGGAAACCAAGGTGAGCACACCAAGTACCAGAACTCGTCCCAGAGACCTTGCCGCATTACGCATTCGGGAGAAAACTCCTCTGTTGGTCACTATAAACGATGGAAAATCCGCGTGGAAAGGTGCGCCACTCACAGTTTGCTGCTTCTATGAGTGCTTGCTTCAACGAGCGAGCACGGAACATCTTGACTGCCGATATCGGCAACCGCTTTGTATCAGGGCGGGGCTTCAGCCGTGCCGCACCGGTCGGGTTTAGACTTTGGGCTTTAGCTCCTGAGATTTTCCCTGCAGGGGCTAAAGCCCTAACTTCTGCGCTCTATTCGGCACGACTAAAAGCCTTCTCTGAGCGAAGCCGAAGGGTCGTGCCCTGATACAAACCGGAAATCCCCAGGAAATCCGTTCGGCGTCTTTATCTCCGTGAGGTCCGTGCACTCCGTGGTTAACTCAAAGTTCAGTCCCACTCCGACTGTCCCACCGTGGAAAGTACGGCCTGTGCCGCCAGATTGGATGCGTTTCCACCAGAATCACCGGGTTCCAAGCGCCGCCGTACCTCAAGAAAATCCTCCATCATTGCCTGGCGCGCTGGTCCATCTGCAATGATGCGCCGCAACTCGTCGCAGACATTTTGTGGCGTGAAATTCGTCTGAACCAGCTCGGGTACGACATCGCGCTCAGCGATAAGGTTCACCATGGCGAAGCGGTCCACCTTTACTAGACGGCGGCCCAGCGCCCAGGTGAGCGGCGCGACCCGGTAAACCATCGTGAACGGTGTGCCGATCAGCGCCGCCTCCAGCGTCGAGGTACCGCTGGCGACAGCCGCCGCGCGCGCGTGCAGCACGGTTGCGCGGGCATCCCGCGTGAACGTTATTGGCGGTCCCGCATAGTCACGCAGGAACGAAGCCATCCAGGCTGCATCCAGAGTTGACGCGACAGGTACTGTGTAAACGTAATCCGAACCGAGAAGTTGCGCTGCCTGCAACAGCACTGGGAATATCCGCAACACTTCGCCGCGGCGGCTGCCGGGCAGCAAGGCAATCCACTGCCGACTGGGATCAACCTGGTATTGGCTTGCGAACTGTTCGCGGGTGACCGACGGTGCCGCCAGGTCGGCCAGGGGATGGCCGACAAAGTTCGCGGCAATGCCACGCTCGCGATAGAACTTCTCCTCGAAGGGGAAGATCACCAGCATCTGGCGAACATATTTGCGCACCCGCTCAATGCGCCGCTGCTTCCAGGCCCACAGTTGCGGGCTGACGTAGTAGATGACCGGCACGCCCAGCTTGTGCAGCTCGTGCGCCAGGCGCAGGTTGAAGTCGGGAAAGTCGATCAGCACCGCAGCGTCAGGACGGCGCCGCCGGGCCTCGCCCACTACTTGGCGAAAGCGCCGGTAGATGATGGGGATGTGCTTGATGACCTCGACGATGCCGACCTCGGCAATCTCGCGCGCGTCGACCAGCAATTCGCAGCCGGCGCTGCGCATCTGCTCTCCGCCAACACCGAAGAACTCGATGCCGTCACTTGGCGACTTGCGCGAGATTTGCCGGCGCAGCGCCTTCATCAGTTCTGCGCCATAGAATTCGCCAGAAGCTTCTCCCGCGGAGATCAGGATTCGCACCTTGCGATTATGACAGGTGCGGGCTGGCAGCCGTAAACAAGCAGCCGGGCACGTCTTCTGCACATATCGGCTACGCGCCGCTGGCTGACTGCGCGACAGTCCACGGCCGAACGGATTCCCGTTCGTAGGCCACCGTTGTGGCCGTTGAGTAGCACCTTTTCCCCATTGCTCTTCCGGCTGCGCTCCCTAATACTTTGATGTCCCACAATGTCCCGTAATGCCGCTTGCTGACCCAAGGCAGGGTGCAGAACTATAGAGTCCATGCGAGAGCTCAACTGGCCGGTTGACTCTTGCCCTGGGACGTAGATAGCCCTGTCAGAAATCTCGCGGTCCCGGCCTTTGTCTGAAACTACTTTCGGTCACGGGAGATTCCGTGAAGCTACAGCTTGGCTGTCTTGCGCTCGCCTACCTGTCGATTGTTTCGTCGATATCCGCCCAGACAACGGGCGGCAACGTTGCAACAACCACCGCGGCAACCCAGACGGGAGCCCAAAGCGCCGCAACCGCTCCTCAGGTGCCGCGGCTGGTGAAGTTCAGCGGCACGGTGCAGAACTTCACAGCCAATGAGGCCGGAAGTGGAATTGTGGCTCGCGATAGCGCCAGCGTGCCCACTAACGTTATCGGAGTAACTTTCTCTCTTTACTCGCAGCAGACGGGCGGTGTCGCGCTGTGGTCGGAGGTGCAGAATGTCCGGGCGGACAACACGGGGCGTTACACGGTGCAGCTGGGTTCCACGCGACCGGAGGGCCTGCCGGTGGAGCTATTCAACACTGCCCAGGCGCAGTGGCTGGGCGTGCGGCAGGAAGGTCAAGCCGAGCAGCCGCGCATCATGCTGCTGAGCGTGCCCTACGCCCTGGAGGCAGCCGATGCTGAGACCTTCGGCGGCAAACCACCTTCAGCCTATATGTCGGCGCTGAATTCGGGAGCGGGCGTTAATAGCATCGGCACCACTCTCGGCAGGAATGGTAAGCAGGCGCCGGCGGGCGGCGGCGGCACGACCAACTACATTGCCCTGTGGACCTCCTCCACCAACCTGGGGGACTCGGTCATGTATCAGAGCTCGAACAATATCGGCATCGGGACAACGTCGCCGGGCTACCCGCTTACGGTAAGTGGCAATAACACGGGAGCGATCATATCGGTGACTCAGGCCGGCAGCGGTATCGGGGTCAACGCGTATTCCTACTCGACCAGTGGAGGCGGCACCGCCGTGCTGGGAAAGACCCAGGGCAAATCGGGCATCGGCGTTCGCGGCGAATCCCTCGCCTCGACGGGCGATACGATTGGCGTGTATGGCACGGCGGATAGCGATGCTGGCGTCGCCGTCCAAGGTACCGTGATATCCGCGACAGGCGACACGGTGGGGGTGCAGGGAAATTCGGCAAGCGACGCGGGTGTTGGAGTTTACGGCTTTGTCAGTGCCACCACAGGGACCACGGTCGCGGTTCAGGGTATCACCAAGAGCCCGGATGGAATCGGGGTTTCCGGCAGTGCCTCGTCGACTAGCGGAAGTAACTTCGGGGTCCAGGGCGACAGCGACAGCCCGGAGGGTGTCGGCGTCTACGGCAACGCTTCGGCCAGCAGCGGCGACACCACCGGCGTCTACGGCCTTGTCCAAAGTTCCGAGGGCGATGGCGTGCTCGGATCGGCGGTGGCGGCCAGTGGCAACGCAGCGGGCGTGCGTGGTGTCAGCACCAGCGATTCGGGCACCGGCGTCTATGGCGAAGCCTCCGACACCAGCGGTGACGTGGCAGGCGTCTACGGAACGACCGCTAGTCCCGCGGGCCAAGCGGTGTACGGCCACAACACGGGCGAGAGCGGCATGTCCATTGGTGTTTACGGCGTCAGCGACAGCGCCTCCGGCGTTGCCATACTCGGCGCAAGCACAACCACCTCGGCGGGAGCGTACGGTGTGGTCGGCAACAGTGCTAGTCCCACCGGCGGCGGCATGGGCGGCAGCAACACCAGCACGACGGGCATTGCTTACGGCGTTATTGGAGAAACCATGAGTACAAGCGGCTTCGGCGTTGCAGGGAAAGCCCAGGCGACCACCGGCGCGAGCACTGGCGTCGTGGGTCAAACTGCAAGTTCCACCGGTTTTGGTGTCGTGGGCAATGCGACCAGCACAGAAGGTGGTAGTTATGGCGTGGCGGGAATGGTGGGCAGCCCGGAGGGCACCGGCGTCTATGGCACCGGTGTCGGTGCGAGCGAAGAAGGCGGCACGGTAACCGACCGTCCCCTGGGAGCCTGGGGCGATACCAACCAGGAGGGCGGCATTGGCGTGTTGGGTACAGCCGATGACACGATCGCCGTGGCGGGATACAACAATGCCAACGTCGCCACGGGGAGTTTCCAGAACGACGAGACAACCAATATTGGCAGCCCGGTGCTGGCGACACACGGCCCCCACTTCGCGGGGATTTGTTTGATGGATGTTAGCGGCAACCTGGCGTGCAACGGCACGAAGTCCGCAGTCGTGCCGGTCGACGGCGGCACTCGCCAAGTGGCGCTCTATGCGGTCGAAGCTCCGGAAAACTGGTTTGAGGACGCCGGCTCTGCCCGTTTGTCGCACGGCTCGGCGGTTGTCCGATTTGAGCCGACGTTCGCGCAAACCATAAATGGCGGCGTGGCATATCACGTCTTTCTGACGCCGAAAGGAGATTGCAAGGGCCTTTACGTCACGAACGAAACTGCTGACGGCTTTGAGGTTGCGGGAACTAGGCGGCGGCACAGCGAACATCGCCTTCGACTATCGCATCATGGCGCGACGCAAAGGCTATGAAAGCGTTCGCCTTGCCGACAACACGGAGCGTTTCACGGCGCTCGCCACGGAACGTCGCGCCGTCTCGCCACGAGCGCCAATGGCACCTCCGAGTCTGCCAAATACTGTGATCCCGACAGCGAAAATGGGGCGAGGATCGCGTCCGGCGAAACATGTCAATCCTCCGCAAGTCAAAAAAGCGAAGTTGGAACGCGGGCGGGAAAATTTCTTGCCGAATGCGCGCTAGAGGAAAACGCCGAGGCTAATCGTCCGCCGAAACGTGAACGCTGGGCGTGGCGTACTGGCCAGGCGGGATGCTCGACGGCGCGGGAATTTCCTGGTCTTTGTATTGCAGTCGATACAGCTTCCAGTAGATCCCGCGCTGCGCCAGCAGTTGCTGGTGCGAGCCGACCTCGCGCACCTGTCCTTTGTGCATGACGATGATCTTGTTGGCGCGCTGGATAGTGCTCAGCCGGTGGGCGATGATGATCGATGTGCGGCCCTCCACCATACGCGTGAGGGCATCCCGCACGCGGAACTCGGTCTCGGTATCGACGCTGGAGGTGGCTTCGTCCAGAATCAGGACCTTCGGGTTGTGCGCCAGCGCGCGGGCGAACGAAATAAGCTGCTTCTGGCCGGTCGACAGCGTGCTGCCGCGCTCGCGCATTTCCTCAGCGAAGCCGCCCGGCAGCGAACGGATGAAGTCCGCAACATTGACTTGCTCAGCCGCGTCTTCCACCGACACATCTTCAATCCAACGCGTGCCCAGCCGGATGTTGTCGGCCACCGTTCCGGAGAACAGGAACGGATCCTGCAGCACCACTCCGTAACGCCGCCGCAACTCGCTCAGATCCATATCGCGAATGTCGATGCCATCAACGCGGATGGCGCCCTTCTGCACGTCATAGAAACGCAGCAGCAGCGAGATAATCGTGGTCTTGCCTGCGCCGGTGTGCCCGACGATCGCGACTGTCTCTCCCGGATCGATGGAGAACGACACGTCGCGCAGCACCCAGTCGTATTCCTTACTCAAATCGATCTGGCCTGGTGCGGCTTTCGCGTCATCATTTGCCGCGGCAACAACGTTCAGCTTCAGCTTTTCGCCCTTGCTGGCAGCTTCGGCCGCTGCTTGCGCCAGCGTGCGATAGGCGAACCACACATGATCGAACTCGATCCGCCCCGGCCCTTGCGGCACCTTTGGAACTGCGGGCGAGACGATCTCGGCCGGAGTGTCCAGCAGTTTGAAGATGCGCTCGCTCGACGCCATCGCCGCCTGCAGGATGTTGTACTTCTCGCTCAGGTCCTGAATGGGCCGGAAGAAGCGCTGCGCGTATTGTATGAAGGCGACCAGCACGCCCAGGGTCACGAAGTTGCGCAGGACCTCATTTCCGCCAAACCACACTACGCACGCAATGGCAATCGCCGAGAGCACTTCCACGATTGGGTAGTAGACGGCGTGGGCCATGATCGCGTCCTTGAACGCGTCCATGTGGGTGCGGTTGACGGTCTCGAAACGCTCGTAGGCCTTCTTCTCGCGATTGAAGAGCTGTAGCACCACGATTCCGGTGATGTGCTCTTGCAGATAGGCATTAATTTTGGCGATAGCCACACGAATGCGGCGGTAGCTGTCGCGCACTTTGCGGCGAAAGATGGACGTGGCGTAGAAGATGAGCGGCAGCACGGCGAAGGTAATCAGCGCCAGCCGCCAGCTCATATTCAGCATGATGACCAGAATGCCGAGAAGGACGAAAATGTCTTCGACGATCGACACCACGCCTGCGGTAAACATTTCGTTCAGCGCGTCCACGTCACTGGTAACGCGCGTCACCAGGCGTCCTACAGGGTTCTTGTCGTAGAAGGATATGTGCAACCGTTGTAGATGGCGGAAGATCTGCGCGCGCAGATCGAACATCACCTTCTGCCCAGTCCACTGCATGATGTAAGTCTGGGCAAATTCCAGCAGGAAGCTGAAGAGCAGCAGGCCGACGTACATGGCGGCGATTTGAGCGATGCCGGTCAGCGGCCGCGGGCTGAGGAAGCGGTCGAGCAGCGAATGGGCCTCTTTGTGGCTGGCGAGATATTTATCGATGGCAACTTTGGTGAGATAGGGCCCGAGAACGTCGGCGGCCGCCTTCAGCACGATGGCCACCAGCGCCACCGAGACCTGCCAGCGATAGGAGTGCAGATACGTCAGCAGGCGCTTCATCAGCCTGGCGTCGTATGCCTTGCCTAATACCTCTTCTTCCTGAATTGCCATGAGCCCTTAACAAATTGTAAGCGAACGCCGGAAGTCATATAGACGCGGACGGGGTGAGGCAGGATGAAAAAAGAGCCGCAGTTCTCGCACAATGCTCGCACATAGCTGCATCACGTCTATGTCCCACAACATTGTTCAGTACAGAGTCATCCCTTGTACCACCTGGCGCCAGCGAGCGTGGCAAGGATGAGCGCCGGCAGGGTTCCGAGCATTAACGGGATGACGGTGCGCGGCGGAAAGAAGCCGAAGGAGCACCAGGTGGCGTCCCCCAAGCTGACGATAAACCACCATGCGAACGCCGCGATGACTGCGGTCCTCGCACCGGGGGCATAGACCGGACAGATGGCAGCGTAGAGCCAGAGGATAGAAATGCCCTCCACCAGATCAAGTACGACATTGACGATGACGAAGCCGACGGTGGGGGCGCCCAGACGGTTATTAGGCAGAGCGGCGAAGTCCCGCCCGAGCAGGGCGGTCACCCCGGAGCCGAGGATGATCCAAACGATCCCGGCTAGCAGTCCGCAGCCGAGCACACGGGGCCAATTGATTTTGCCCATGGGCTTTCAATTGTACGCGACGCCAAACCCGCCGTTTCGTATCAGTCTGTTGATCATTGATCTCGTTGGGCAAAGCGGAAGACCTCACCCAACTTTCCGCAACACCAGCGCAGAATTCTTGGATCCGAAAGCGATGCAATTGCACACCGCGTGCTCGATCTCGACGCTCCGTCCAGTCTCCGGAACATAGTCCAGGTCGCACTCCGGATCAGGCTTCTCCAAGTTAATGGTCGGCGGAATCTGGCGATGATGCATCGCGACAAGCGTTGCCGCAATGCCCGCCGCTCCACACGCGCCTTGCGGATGTCCAATCTGCGACTTCAGGCTCGACATCGGCATCCGGTAAGCCTTGTCGCCCAGCGCCAGCTTCAACGCGCGGGTCTCGATGCGATCGTTGAGCTGAGTTGAAGTGCCGTGCAGGTTCACGTAGTCAACGTCAGCGGCGCCGATGCCGGCGTCCTCCATCGCCATCTGAATGGCACGGGCTGGTTCCTCGCCGCACTCCTGCAAGCGGACGCGATGGAAGGCCTCGCAGGTGGAACCATATCCGGTGACCTCGGCAAGAATTTTCGCCCCACGCGCGCGAGCGTGTTCATACTCCTCCAGGACGAACATCCACGACCCCTCGGCCACTACGAAGCCGTCGCGATCGAGGGAGAACGGCCGTGACGCCCGTTCTGGAGCGTGGTTCCACGACGACGTCATGATCTTCATCAGGGTGAATCCCTTCATGATTCCCGGCGCGATGGGCGCATCGACGCCACCGACCAGCAGCGTCGGCAGGAAGCCGAACTGAATCTGCCGCAGCGCGTAACCGAAGGCGTCGGTCGAGGAGGTGCAGCCGGTGGTGATGACGTGGCTCATTCCTCGCAGCCCGAAACGCATGCTGATTTCGCTGGAGAGGGTGCCCATCGTGCCGCTGGGAATGCAGAACAGGCTCACTTGCTTCACCTTGCCGGTCAGCCACAGCCGCACTTGCTCCTCGGAAAACTCTTGCGCTCCGCCGCCCGAACCAAGGACAACGCCGATCTTACGCTGCTGCTCCAGCGATAGTTGCGACGTTTCGATCCCGGCATCCCGCAATGCTTCGGTTGAGGCAGCCAGCGCCAGCGGTACTACTCGCGAAACATGCTTGCGCTCATGGGCATCGACCCAGGCCAACTCGTCGAAGCCTTGCACCTCGCCCGCGATCTGCACCGGCAGATCGGCAGGGTCGAAGCTGGTGACGCGCCGCACACCGCTGGTCCCGGCCAGAATAGCGCGGCAGAAGGCCTCGTTGCCGATGCCGTTGGGGCTGACCACGCCCATCCCGGTGATGACGACGCGGTGTTTCGTTTGAGCAGTTAGCATTTAGCAGTTAGCACTTAGCTTACACGGCCCGAGCGATTATTGCGGAAAGGGGTAAGATGCATCTGAGTGATGATCGGCTACCAGATATCCAGGTCCTTGGGTATCGGAACCGGTTACTAAGTGCTTAACTCCTAGTTGCTAATTGTTGCATTTGTCACAGGGAATTTACATTTCCGTCCCGTTTTGCCGCACCAAGTGCAGCTTCTGCAACTTCGCCTCGGGTGTGTTTTCGCGCGTGGTGTTCGATCGGTACGTGCAGCGGGTTTGCTCCGATATTGAAGCTTCGGAGAACATCGCGCGTGAGCTTGGGGGCGTTCTCGAAGCGGGCGTGGATTCGATTTACCTGGGCGGCGGCACGCCATCGGTACTCGAGCCCGAACAACTGCAGCGTATTTTTCAAGCTGTTCGTAACGGCTTCGATGTCGAGCCGACGGCTGAAATCACGGTGGAGTGCGCTCCCGGCACGGTCAGCAATGAAATTCTTGAAGGGCTGCTTAGTTGCGGCGTCAACCGCGTCAGCCTCGGCGTGCAGTCGTTCGTTGACAAGGAGAGTTCTTCCGTCGGCCGGCTGCATACGCGGGAGATCACGCTTGCCGACATCGCTCGTCTGCGGTCGGCTGGAATCGGCAACATCAGCCTTGACCTGATCGCCGGCTTGCCACACCAGACAGAAGAAAGCTGGAGCTCTTCTCTAAGCGAGACGCTGGCCACTGGCGTGCCGCATGTCAGCGTCTACATGCTGGAGGTCGATGAGGACTCGCGCCTCGGCAATGAACTGCTGGCCGGCGGGAGCCGTTACCATGCGCATTTCGTTCCTGATGACGACCTCACCGCCGACCTCTACCTTGCTGCTTGCGAGCGCCTGGAAAAAGGCGGCGTGCACCAGTACGAGATATCCAATTTCGCCCGACCAGTAACTCACGGCATAGGTTTGCGCGACTCCCGCCATAACCTGAAGTATTGGACGCGCCAGCCTTACCTGGGATATGGCGCTGACGCGCACTCGATGCTGATGGCCGCACCTGAACTGAAGGCCCGTGGCATCGACGCGGTACGCTTCGCAACTCCGGATTCGCTGGATGGATACTCGTCCGCAACAGACAAGTCGTCGTTCCGGGTGCAACAGCTTCTGGCGTCCCGCACGTCGGTAGACACCCAAGCGGCGTTGGAAGAATCGTTTTTCCTGGGACTTCGACTATCCCGCGGCATCTCATTCCGCGAGTTTCAAGGGAAGTTTGGCGAAGACGTGCTCGACAGCTACCGTCCCATCATTGCCGAAGTTGTAGAAGTTGGCCTGCTGAAACGCGACGCCGATCGCCTGCGGCTGACGCCGCGCGGCCGGCTGCTCTCGAACGAGGTCTTTGGCCGCTTCCTGAAAGATGCGAACGTCCGTACAACTCCGGCCTAGGAAATCGCACTCCTATCCTTCGTGCCGGTTTACTGGCCGTGGGAGAAACCGAAATGCTTTGGACGATTTTTGCGATCCTGCTGATTCTGTGGCTGCTGGGATTTGGGTTTCACGTCGCAGGAAGCTTGATCCACATCCTGCTGGTACTGGCTGTGGTCGTGTTGATCATCAACCTGGTCTCGGGTCGCAGGGCGGTATAAGGCGGAGCAACTAGCTGCCCGCAGCTAGTTGCTTACCCCGCAACCTCTTCCAGTTGTTTCTGGTCGATATCAAAGTTGGAATAGACGTGCTCGACGTCGTCATGGTCTTCCAGGGCTTCCAGCAAGCGAATCATCGTGCCGGCCTGGTGGCCTTCGAGCTTGGTGTAGGTTTGCGGCACCATGGCGATCTCGGCGACCTCAGGCTTGATGCCTGCTTTCTTAACCGCTTCCAGTACCGACTCATACGCCGAAGGATCGGTCAGGATCTCCCAATTGTCGCCGTCATCTTTCAGGTCGTCAGCTCCGGCTTCCAGCACCAGGTTCATCAGATCGTCTTCTTTGGCTGCTGATTTCGCAATAATGATGTCGCCTTTCTTATGGAACATCCACGCTACCGAACCGGCTTCGCCCATGTTCCCGCCATTCTTGCCGAAGGCATGACGGATCTCGCTAACCGTGCGGTTGCGGTTGTCGGTCGAGACTTCGATCAGAATGGCCACTCCGCCAGGGCCGTAGCCTTCAAAGGTAATCTCTTCGTATGAAACGCCAGGCAATTCGCCGGTGCCGCGCTGGATGGCTCGCTTGATGTTGTCGGCGGGCATGTTCTCCGCCTTGGCGGCGGCCACGGCGCCACGCAGCCGCGGATTTTTCTCAGGATCGCCACCGCTCTTAGCAGCTATGCTGATTTCCTTTATTAGGCGAGTGAAAATCTTGCCGCGCTTGGCATCCAGCGCGCCCTTCTTGTGCTTGATTGTTGCCCATTTGGAATGGCCTGACATGAGGGAACCTCGGATCTCTATGACT
>JBEKXQ010000049.1:0-31587 GCA_049511915.1 Candidatus Korobacteraceae bacterium | reverse complement strand
TCCGCGAGAGCCTCGGCCTCAGCCACTGTCCCCATTGCGTCCACCAGCACCGCGTCGTACTCGCCGAAGATTAAAGTCGACGTGATCGGGTCAAAGCCGAGCGCTTCGCCGAAGGGCTTTGGCCGCTCGCCGACCATAGTCTTTCCCGGGGCCGTAAAAACGTTCACACTAAGCGTGTTCGACGCGACAGGCGCGGTCACGCGCGTGGTCTCTTTCGGTCCATTTGTGCCGTCCATTTGGTACTCCTTTCGATGTCAGAGCGAGCAACTGTTCAAAGCAAAATTGGCAGAAGCGCGACGACGAATCCGTTAGACGAACGTATCGATCAAGACCAAAGTACTGGCTCGACACTGCAGCCCGGAAGGCCTCGAGAGAACATCCGCAACCGTTTAAATCCGAATCCCATCCGGGCCGAGCGCTAACCGTACTTGAGCTCGGTGCTCTGTCCGACCTCGATAATATAACCGTCAGGATCGCGGATGTAGCAGCGAATCTCGCCGTACTTGGGTATTGGCTCCGTGATGAACTCGGCTCCTCGACTTTTCCACAATTCATAGCACGCTTGGATATCCGCAACGCGGAAATTCATAAAGCTGTTGATGTGATTGGGGTCGGGGACGCTGAGCGTTACCGTCGGCTTATCCGGGGTCGGCCCGCCTCCAACGTTCAGAATCATCCAGATATTCGCAAGCTGAAGGTACCCAGGCGCGTTGCCATCACCCAGGCTCAGAATGCGAGCGCCGAAGACCTTTTCGTAATAGCGAGCCGATCGCTCGATGTCGGCGACGGTGAGAAAACACGAGATGCTCATCCCTTCTCGCGGAGGCATCTCATAGCTCTTCTGTTCGATTTGCACGCTGTTCATTGACGACTCCTATTCCGATCCAGTTTTCATTGAATTGCTTTCCGCGGCCGGTTGTCGACGCTCTTCGCTTGCGAACGCGGCACCGTCGCGCTGACGCTGCCGACGTTGCGCTTTTAGCTAAAAGGTCGATCTCGACGTCCCTTCGCGACCGCAACCGGCGCCCGGCTCGTTTGGATTAGGCATTAGGGTTGGCAGCCATCCGCCAGCCATTTAGCAAATAGATCAATGCGAGATTGAGGCCAGGGACCTTCTCCTAGTGGAGGTGGTGGCGGCATAACCGCACCACCAATTCCTCGAATTCGGTCGTAGATGGCCGATGCGTGTGCCTTTACTTCGTCATAACTCGCCAGGTTGAAGCCTTTTTTCATTCCCTGAATGTCTCGGTCGGCAAAAAGCGGGCGAATGTCCGCTGCGAAGCTCGTTGTCTTGCTCATATGCGTCCTCCTCTGTCGTTGTTTCCTTGCGCCTTTGCGCCGCCTAATGTATATGCCGATTAAGCCAGAGCCGGCCGAATCACTTTTTCTTCCCGTTGAGTGCCGGTAGAAGAAGTTTCAGAAGCGCTTCATCAGAGAACGGGTTCTGACCTGAGATGACCTCGCGATCTTGAAGGACGTAGCTCCCCCACGGAGCGACCACACTTACGTCAGCGCCCGCCGTACGCAAGGCGAAGTCCGGGTAGAAGAGAACCTTACCACCAATCTCAAGCGGCTCCCGCTGCTGCTCTTCCGCTGTCGAAAAGACAGTCATCTTATATCCAGAATAGATCCAACCTTGAGCCTTTACCCGCGCTCCAGCGGCATCGCCCGCCGCCAGCGCGGCGACCACCTCCTTCGAATTCGGAAGAGCCGAGAGTAGTGAAATCGGGCCATGGCAGAGCACTGCCGTAGGCTTCGATGTTTTATGAAAGTGTCTCATCACGGTGCCAGCGTCGGGATCATCAAGAAGATCCATCATCGGACCATGGCCGCCGGGGACGAAAACAGCGTCATATTGATCCAGGCCTGATGCGATGACATCCGAGATACGAGTTGGATTTTTGAGCCCAGTCAGGCTGTCGCGGAATTTTAGATAGTCCTGAAGCTTAGCCTCGTCCCCACCGAAAAACTGGGCTATAGCTGAATTGACATCCATTTGCGGCGTGTTGCCTTTGGGGTTGGCGAAGGTGATTTCGTAGCCGTCCTTCATCAGGGCGCGAACCGGAACCGTCAGCTCGTTGAGGTAGTAGCCAGCGCCGGCATAAACCTTGCCATCTTTCAAGGGCAAGCCGTGACCGCTCGAGACTAGCACCAATACTTTTCCTTTTTTTGTCATTTTGGCTCTCCTCTCTGAAGTGGAACGGCGATGTAACGCCAATCATTACAGGCACGCGACTCGATCTGATTTGTGCGTGGCCATCGTCGCGTTCTTTCTGCTCTAGTTTTCAGCGTCAAGGCGCATAACGGGTGAAGACAAGGTCGGTCCCCGTGGCCTTCTCATGGCACGGGAAGCAGGGTTTCATGAAAGCCGCGTCGGCAGGCTTGCCGTCTTGGAAGTGACCGAACCCCCAGCCTCCGGTTGCGGCGTACTTTTTTGAGTCCTTGACCATAAACTGAACGTTCGTGGGAGCCCCGGGAACGAAAGACTGGGCCTGGCCGAAGACTTTATTGTTTTCCGCTGACGGGACGTTACGGAAATGCAAAGCAGCAATGATTGTGCCGTCCGGGTACGGGAGCTTCCCTTCGCGATAGGCTTTCATCGCTACGTCGTTGCCCAGGACGGCACCCAAACTGTTGAGGTTGCCCGCTTCATGGGCCGAGGAAACCCACTGCCAGTCGCGATACCCGTGAGGAATTTCGGTAACGTAGGGAGGGGCAGCTCCCCCGTCTGCGTGCCCTGGGGCAGGGGCAACGAAGGCGACAACTCCGGCTATTGCGGCAAAGGCGACGAGGAAAAACGCGAAGTGTTTCATAAGGCTCCTCTTCTGAGATGCTCAGGTAAGTTGAAAATTAGGAGTCCCGACTACTTATCGACCTAAGGGTGGGTTGATGCCTTTTCGTGAACGGTGGCACGCCCGTGCTGGAGAGTATAAGCAGAACTTACGGGGAACAGCAATACCGAAGACCCTGTATCGCGGACGTGACAGTTCTCGGAGGGCTTGGTAGCTGCGTCTGAGGATTTTTGCAAAAGCAGGAAGCCTCAATTGTTGTAACCAGGTCATTGGGCGAGCAATACGCCCGGCGGTCAGATGGCCCCACCCAAGCTACCTCCGCCTGGGTGGGAACAATTATTTCGTCGGCACACTTATGTCAGGAGGCCCCTTTGGCGGCGGCGCGAACGGCACCACCAGCACATCCTGAAACGCCACTGCCTGGCCGCAGCGCATGTAGGGAGTGAACTTGTACTGCTTCACCGCATCGGTTGCCGCGGTGGTCAGAGCAGGGTCGCCGCTGAGCACCGTCGAAGTTTGCACTGAACCATCCTTCCCCACCGAGACCAGCACCCACACCAGGCCAAACTTGCCGGCCTTCTTGGCTGCATCCGGCATTTTGGCAGTGACGGTCTTGCTCTGGCGCGGCGCAGTGAAGTTCTTGTCCACATCAGCGCAGGAAGCAAAGTCCACCGTCGTGCTCTTGTCCGGCGAAGCAAAGAGCGCGTCCTCGAATTTGCCGCCGCGCGTCACCGTCACTTTGGCATCGTTCACCAGCGTCTTTACATAGCTGACCTTCACCGACTGTGGGTAAGCCGTGCTTCCCACCGTGATGTAGTCGCCGTATTCAAAGGTGCCAAGGTCGCCATCGACGGTCAGCAGATGGCCGCTGGCTGGATCGATGCAGAAAGACATCGCCGGCTGCCCAAAGGCCAGGCACTTCGCATCCGCGCCATTGATCTTCTTTTTCGTAACGTCGAACTTCGCCTTCTGATACTCCAGCGGCGAGAACGAGAACGGTCCGACCGGACTGACTCCATCCAGCGCAGCAATCGCCGCTTCGAACTCAATGGCACGCACCAGCGGCGAGGGCTGATTCGTGCTGTAGGACAGTTTGCCGTCGTTCAGAACGGTGACCTGCTCCAAACCGGGCGCGGTCCATTCCGCGCGCCACTTATCCGGACCGGCCCACGACACCGTGTAGTCCAGACTCAAGTCCTGCCCGTTGGGCAAGGGCATCCGCACCTTCGCCACCAGCTTCACCGGCCCCTGTTGCCAGATGTCGGCTTGCTGAAACGATTTCGAAAGCAAGTCATGATCTTCTTTGCTGCCGGCAAACGCTGCCGGCGCCAGCAGACCAGCCACCAGTATGAGAGAGAAAACCTGCTTATTAAATTGCGTCAAAGTGCCTCCAAAAGATGTTCCATGGAAAAAGTAAACGAACCTATAAGTACCACGCTGTGTCGCCCGTCACGGCCCTCAGGTAATGGGATGGGAATCCGCAACTTACCAATCCTGCAGACTATCAGACTGCCTCCGGGACGGCCAAGGCCGTCGCCAAATACGCTTATTCCGTGTCGGGTGAATCACGCCTTGGGGCGTTCATATTGCAGGCCCAATTTCAATACGCGCTTTAGCGCCTGGGGTAAATGTACCCCTTACCTCAGCGGCTGAAGCCGAGACACTTAGAGGATCTCAACTGCACGCCTGAAGGCGTGCTCCACCCAAGATCACTTGGCCACAATTTCAGACTGATTCACTACCCGCCAAATCAACACTGGTCTTTGAACATCAGCGTTTGCGCCCAGCCCTGGGTGCTGACCTACGGGGTGATGACCTACTCACTACTGTCCGCATTGTACGGAAATGGACACCACGCAAATCTGCTTATTATCCCACCCGCTCACACACTCTACTCGCAGTCGTCTAATATAGTTCACAAGAGTTTTTGGGAACTATCACTCCCTTCGTCCCGTATTGCCTTTCATACTGGTTGGGTATCTTCCGATTCTTGAGAGTGTGCTATGAAAAAAATCCTGCTTATCTTCGCAGCGAGCCTGCTTGCCTGCTGCACAGCGGTTGCGCAGCGCCTGCCCGGTGGTGCGTCTCCCGATCACTATTCCCTCGCCGTCAACGTCAACTTCGCCAACAACACCTTTGATGGCGATGAAACGATCGACCTCAAGCTCAGCAAGCCGAGTACTACCATCACGCTGAACGCGGTTGAGATTGACTTCCACGACGTTACAGCGACTTCCGGCGGGCAAACCCAGACCGCGAAGGTATCGCTTGACGAGAAGAACGAGACCGCGACCCTTACCTTCGACAATCAACTTCCTGTTGGTGCTGCGTCGCTCCACATCAAGTACACCGGACATCTCAACGACAAGCTTCGCGGCTTCTACCTGAGCACCTACAAGGGCCGCAAGTATCTAGTCTCGCAGATGGAGTCGACCGATGCGCGCGTGGCCTTCCCTTGTTTCGACGAGCCGTCGTACAAGGCGACCTTCGACCTCACCGCGATGATCGACAAGGCTGACACGGCAATTTCCAACGGCGAGATTGTCTCCGATACGCCGGGCCCAGGCGACAAGCACACCATCAAGTTCGCCACCTCGCCCAAGATGTCGAGTTATCTTGTCGCGCTGACGGTAGGCGACTGGAAGTGCGTCTCCGATCACACCGATGGCGTGAAGGTTAGCGTCTGCACCGTGCCGGGCAAGGAGAACCTGACCGCGTTCCCGCTCGCCGCTTCGAAGGCATTCCTTCACTATTACGACAGCTATTACGGAATCAAGTATCCCTTGCCCAAGCTGGACAACATCGCCGTGCCTGACTTCCAGGCGGGCGCAATGGAGAACTGGGGCGCGATTATCTATCGCGAGAGCGCTCTGCTGATCGACGACAAGACGGCATCGGTGGACGCGAAGCAGGAAGTATCGGAAGTGATTGCTCACGAAATGGCGCACCAGTGGTTTGGCGATCTGGTCACGATGGCATGGTGGGACGACATCTGGCTCAACGAAGGTTTTGCCACCTGGATGACGCCGCACCCCATCGCCAACTGGAAGCCCGAATGGATGGAAGGCCAGGAGACGGTGTCCCAGATCGATCGGTCGATGGCCGGCGATTCGGTGATGAACACCCGCCCCATCCACCAGACGGCTGAGACTCGCGCCGAAATTGAGCAACTCTTCGACGGTATTGCCTATGGCAAGTCAGCCTCGGTGCTGCACATGCTCGAATCGTATCTGGGACCGGAAACGTTCCGTTCCGGCGTCAACCTCTATCTGAAAGAGCACGCCTACGGCAACGCTACCGCCGCCGACTTCTGGGGTGCGATGGCGCGCGCCTCCAAAAAGCCTGTCGACGAGATTATGCCGACCTTCGTTTTGCAGCCCGGCGTACCGTACGTCGGGGTCGAGGCCAAGTGCGACGGCGGAAACACGACCCTGAAACTTTCGCAGAAGCGCTATTTCGACACCCCATCTGCCTTCAACCAGCCCGACCAGCAGATCTGGCAGATTCCGGTCTGCGCCAAGGGCATCAATGGCACTTCAGCCGGAAGTCAGCAGTGCTTCCTCTTGACCCAGCGCGAGCAGCAGTTCACCTTGAAGGGCTGTTCGAAGTTCGTCTTCCCCGACTCCAGCGCCATGGGCTATTACCGCTTTGATTACGACAACGTGGCTTTGCATCAATTGGGCAACGCTGTCGACACGGCGCTCACGCCGGAAGAGCGCATCGCTCTGATGGGCAACGAATGGGCGCTGATGCGGGTCGACAAGCACAGCGTCGGCGATTATCTGGCACTGGGCGCGCAGTTGAAAAACACGCCCGGCTCTGCGCTGCTGGACTCGTTCGGTGAACGTCTAACGGAGATCGACGACCACCTGGTAACCGACGCCGACCGTCCCGCTTTCCAGGCCTGGCTGCGCACTCAGTTTTCTCCCGTCCTGCAACAGTTGGGATACAACGGGCGGCCGAATGACACTCCCGAACAGAAACAGAAGCGCGCTCTCCTATTCGAGGGTCTGGGAATTATGGGTGATGACCCTCAGGTCATCGCGCAGGCCCGGGTCATGGTGCAGGAATATATGAAAGTCCCGAGCTCCGTAGATGGCACCCTGGCGCATGCGGTGATTGCAGTAGCGGCGCGGCACGGCGACGCCGAACTCTACAACGAGTTCAAGGCGCAGATGCAGAAAGCTGCTTCGCCGGAACAGTATTACGGGTACTTCTACGCGCTATCGCAATTTCCTCAGCCGGATCTAACCAAGGAAACGCTCGATTCAACCCTCACGCCAGCCGTGCGTGGTCAGGATCTTTACATCGTGATCCCGCTGCTGCGTAATCCTAAGAGCCAGGACGAAACGTGGAACTTCATGCAGGCGCACTTTGACGACCTCATGAAGAAAACCGGAGGCGGTCTCGGTGGAGTAGGAATATTCCTCTACGGTGCG
Source organism: Candidatus Korobacteraceae bacterium (assembly GCA_049511915.1). Lineage (GTDB taxonomy): Bacteria > Acidobacteriota > Terriglobia > Terriglobales > Acidobacteriaceae > Bog-257. The sequence goes on along the minus strand of JBEKXQ010000049.1, from coordinate 24,356 downwards.
CAGAGCTTCTGCGACGCCCAGAAAGCCGCCCAGGTGCAGCAGTTCTTCCAGCAGCATCCCTTCCCGGGCACCGAGCGCAACCAGAAGCAGGCGATCGAGTCGATCAACAATTGCGTGCAGCTGCGCGATCAGCAGCAGGGACCGCTGTCGGCGTGGCTGAAACAGCAGAGCGATGTAACCAACGCTTCCAACGGCGGCGCAGCTATGACCGCCGGAGCGTCGCGGTAATAGTTTGTTTGGTTTTCCCTGTGACGGCGTCCGGTTGGGCGCCGTTTTTTATCGACGGTCGACGGGTTTGAAGGGGCGCACCTTTAGGTGCGGCGTATAAACCCTTAATTCTTGCTATTCCGAGCGGGCTTCAGCCCGCTAGGAATCGACCTTCCCTCAGCAGCCCCACTCTGCTTCGCCGGGCTTGGCGAAATACTTGCGCGAATCGTTTTCCAAACGAGCGTTGGTCTCCAGTTCCACGATCGCCAGACGGGCCGCTTCCATCATGCGGTCACGTTCCTCGGACGGAACCGAATTCCACGCCGCCAACTGGGCTTGTGTAGTCTGCTCGGACTCCGGCGACAACGCCTCATGGTAGTGGTGAAATAGCCGGGCAAACTGCTGAACGAAAACTTCCTGGGTTGACATATTTTTCCTGGCGCGCCTTTCCGCGCTCAATAGATTGGACATCATGCTCCATAAACCGCGAATAAATTCTTCGTAAGAAATTCGTAAGGGCGTATTCAGGAAAGATGCGACAATCGTAGCTTTGCTATGTGCCGGAGGTTTTCACTTTGCTGAACATCACATTGACCTTGCTGATGGGAGTTGCCGTCTGCTGCGCGGTGTCCGCTCAAAATAAAGATACAAATTCAGGGCCTGCGCTCACCCACACGCATACCGAGTTCCATTTCGTGGTGAACGCTCCTCTCGAACAAGCCGCGCCGCTCTTCGGCGCAGACGAAGAACGCAAGTGGGCGCCGGAGTGGAATCCGCAATTCCTCTATCCCGTTCCCGCGCACGACCAGCCAGGCATGGTCTTCCGCGTCGAGCACGGCGATCATTCTGCCGTATGGATCAACACGGCTTTCGATCTTGCGGTCGGGCACATTCAATATACCTACGTCCTGAATGACGCCATGGCGACGCTGATCGACATCCACCTCACCCGAGACAATGCGCAGAAGACCGGCGTAACCGTTCTCTACGAACGCACCGCCTTGATTGCCGCAGCCAACGAACATGTCCAGCACTTCGCCGAAGGAGACAAAAAAGCCGGTAAGGAATGGGAAGACGCGATCAACGGCTACTTCGCCAAGCTGCGAGGGAACCAAAGTCCCAAATGAATCGCTGCACACCTGGAGAATGGGTCGGGTGGAGCAAGGGAATGGCGGCGCAAGAATGGGTGGAGCACCGCTTTAGCGGGCATTTAGATGTGAGATGCGGTACCGGCTTTAGCCGCTGAGGTAATGGAAGTCTCACCTCAGGCGCTAAAGCGCAAAGATCAAAGCCCTCTTTGCTGCACGCCTGAAGGCGTGCTCCACCCTGATGCCGCTGATGTTGTTGGCGCGAAAGGGGCGAAGAGCGAAGAGCGAACCGCGGCCTTCCTACAACTCCCGCCGCCCCTCCATCGCCTTCTGCATCGTCACCTCGTCGGCGTACTCGATATCGCTGCCGACGGGCACGCCGGTCGCAATGCGCGTCACCTTCACCCCCGATGCCTTAAACAGCTGCGAAAGATACGTCGCTGTGGCTTCGCCTTCGATCGTGGGATTCGTCGCCACGATCAACTCGTCGACGCTGCCTGCCTCCACCCGCCTGGCGAGATTCGCAATGCGCAGCTGGTCCGGCCCGACACCATGCAACGGCGATAGCGCGCCGTGCAGCACGTGATACACACCGTTGTAGTGGCGCGTCTTCTCGATGGCGCCGATGTTCGTCGGTTCTTCCACTACGCAGATCAGCCGCTGGTTGCGCGTCGCGCTGGTGCAATAAACACAGGGATCGACGTCGGTGATGTTGTTGCAGATGGAGCACAGGCGAAGGCTGGCCTTTACGTCGCGGATGGCGACGGCCAGCAACTCGGCATCATCGTCGCCGGCCCGCAGAAGATGAAACGCGAAGCGCTGCGCGGTCTTGCTGCCCACGCCGGGCAGCTTCTTAAACTCTTCAATCAGTCGAGCCATCGGCTCGGCGAATCTCGACACGAATCGTGCCTCCAACCGGCATCGCCCAGGGATTTCAATTCAAACTAGAGTGTAGAGCATTTCCCTGCACGGGCAAATCACACCCAACTCCGTGGCCGCCCCTTACATCCAAGCTTTAGGCGAGGGGATCCTCGCAGATCGCACCACCCTTAACCCAACCAGTCAGGACACACGATGCCTATTTCGCCTAAAAGCACGCCACCGGAACTCGATGCGCTCTTGCAGTTGACCCTGGTCCCGGCGAAATCGACCGCGGCCCTGAACTACGTTCCGCAATTGGATAATCTGGGGCGCGAAAGACTCGTTGCTCTGGCCGATTCAAACCATGTCGTCATACGAGCGGTCGAGGTGGTAGCTCAGCAGGCGTGCAACAACACCGAACTCGCCGCCTGGGCTACCGGCGTTCTCGCGAAAGAGCAGAAGCGCATCGAGAACGCGATCACCTTCCTGCATTACGTGTGCGATGAACTGGAGCGTGCCGGTTGTCCGGCAACCGTGATGAAGTCTCTGGACCACTGGCCGGATCTGGGCAACGATCTCGACCTCTACACTACGGCCCATGAGCGACAGGTGGTTCACGTTATGCTCAACCGGTTGGGGGCGCATATCGAGCCGCGCAGTTGGGGCGATCGCCTGGCCAACAAATGGAATTTTGCCTTGCCTGGCCTGCCGGAGTCGGTTGAGGTGCACGCTCAGCGCCTGGGTCAAACCGGCGAGCACCGGGCAATGGCACGCCGATTCGTCACCCGGCGCGTCCCGAAGACCGTTGACGGCCTCACCTTCCTGGTTCCAGCGCCGGAGGAGCGGGTCATTGTCGCCACCTTGCAACGCATGTACCGGCACTTTTATTTTCGCGTTTGCGACCTCGTCAACACCGCTGCGCTGCTTGAAACCGACCAGCTCGACTTCGCTGAACTGAAAAAGGCAGCCGACCTGGGCGGCGTCTGGCCCGGCGTCGCGACTTTCCTGAAGATTGTCTGCGATTACGTCCATGAATACCGCGGTACCGCTCCGCAATTGCTGCAACCCGTGTTGGCTGCGGCATGCTTTGGGGGCGAAGCGATCTTTGCCCGAGGCAAGTTCCTGCGTGTGCCCATCGTTCCCAACGGCGCTGACCTTTACACCCGGCAGGTGACCCATACGGCCTTACGCGGCGACGTGCCTGCCACGCTGCGACTTTCGCTGCTGCCTTACCTGGCATCGGCAGCGGCGGTCGCCTTCAGAATCACTGGCAGCGACAAAGGAATTTGGTGAAGCCTGAAGCATTCGTACCGCATCTACGTGGAAAGTTATGTGCGCCAATTCGTGTTTCGTCTGGTGGCAGACATAGCTTGTTTTGGCACTCAGGTGCCCGGTTGACGGGTTAGCAATTGAATTACCAAGAATTCGTTCTCTGCCCTTGATGTAGATCGCGCCTTGCCTGATAATGGTCGGCAAGCTTTGGGGTAGGTCGTACTTCCGCCGTTTTGCTGTAACAAACTGTTTGCTTGCAAAGATCGCTTACGCCGTGAGAGTTTTCACCCCTATCGGCCGTCTCTGCAATTTACCCACTCGTAGTCCGTCTGCGCCGCACCTTCCGAGTGCATGTTCGCTGGTCACTGACAAACAAAGAATCATCAATTCAACTCGAAAAAGAGGAAGACTGTTATGCCTGTCACTCGCATCGATTTCCCTATTGACGAACTGACACGTCCTCGGACCGAGGAAGAGATTCAACGCAAGCTGGCGCAGGAGCGCGCGCGACTGGCGAGCATGATGGGCCTGGATAGCGGCCCGGTCCGTCACTTCAAGCGTCCCGTGGAACGCCCCTTCAACGCCGAAGAGCGCGGCAAGGTCACCATCCTTTTCGGTGGCCTCACCTGGAAGCACGAGCGGGTGATTCAGGCGGTCTTCCAGGGCTGCAACTATCGTTGCGAGGTCATGCCGGTGCCCAACGTCTCGGCATTCCAACTGGGCAAAGAGTACGGCAATAACGGTCAGTGCAATCCCACCTACTTCACCGTGGGAAACCTTGTGCAGCACCTACAGACTCTGGAGACGACGCGCGGTCTCACCAAGCAGGAGATCATCGATAACTACATCTTCTTCACCGCCGGATCCTGCGGGCCGTGCCGCTTCGGCATGTATGAGTCGGAATATCGCCTCGCGCTGCAGAACGCCGGCTTCGACGGCTTCCGCGTGCTGCTCTTCCAGCAGAACGACGGCGTAAAGGCCGCATCGGGCGAAGCCGGACTGAAGTTCACGGTCGACTTCGGCATGGGCATGTTCAACGCGCTCAACCTGGGCGACATCATGAACGAGATGATCTACCGCATCCGCCCCTACGAAGTGGAAAAGGGCAAGACCGATGCGGTCTTCGAATCCTCCATCGACAAGCTCTGCACTTTGCTGCGCGACCGCAAGCCCTTCGAGGACCACGACGATCTGCCGGAGTGGATGGCGAAAAAGGTCCGCGCTAATAAAGGCAAGAAGTGGGAGGTTTGGGTCAACTCGTTGCTCAAAGTGCGCGAGCAGCTTTACGGCAACCCTTACAAAGACGCGCTGGCTGCGGTTCGCGAGCAAATGAACACCATCGAAGTCGATCGCCTGCGGGTGAAGCCGGTGGTGAAGATCATCGGCGAATTCTGGGCCCAGATTACCGAGGGTGACGGCAACTTCCACATGTTCGAGTTCCTGGAGCGCGAAGGCGCGCAGGTCCTGGTTGAGCCCATCGGCACCTGGGTCATGTACATGATGTATCAGGCCAAGGCGCGCGCCGCGGCCCGTCGCTCGCTCGACGCTCCGTATAAGCACCCGAAATGGTACGAGCTGAAGAAGGTCGCGGCCAACGAATGGAAGTTCCGCTCGAAGCAGTGGATGTGGGGCGTAGGCGAGCGCGTCTACGCGCGGCAATATCAGCGCGTCGTGCAGGGCCTGGGCAACATCGCGCATGAACTCGTTGACCAGAAGATGATGGCCGACATGGCTAATCCCTTCTATAACCAGTTCGCGCGCGGCGGCGAAGGTCACCTCGAAGTCGGCAAGAACGTTTACTACACCAAGAACCAGCTTTGCCACATGGTGCTGGCGCTGAAGCCCTTCGGCTGCATGCCTTCATCGCAGTCGGACGGTGTGCAATCGGCCGTTGCCAATCACTTCAAGGAGATGATCTTCCTTCCCATCGAAACCTCCGGCGAAGGCGAGATCAACGCTCACAGCCGGGTGCAGATGGCGCTGGGCGAAGCCAAGGTGAAAGCTCGCATCGAGTTCGAGCAGGCGCTGAAGTCCACTGGCAAGCGCCTGGACGATATCAAGGACTACGTCGCGGAGCATCCCGAGTTACGCAATGTGTTCTATCCTGTGCCGCACCGTCACGGGTACGCCGGCATCGCAGCGAATTTCGTGCTGCATGTCAGCGATCTGATAAACGGCAAGGCGCGCCTCCAGCGCGTGCCGCCGATACCCGCGCGCAGGCTGGCACCGGCCGCCGCCTTCGGCGATTAGTGGCAGTTGATTTTTTCGCTTGAACGCTACAACGGAGGTCATTTGTCCTATGCCGGATGTGCAGGTGCCGGAAGGCACGCAAGCTGCGCCGTCATATCGGCTTGATGTGGAGTTACACGAGCTGCTGATGAAGCCGCCGGAGCAACCGCGGCTTCTTCCCCAGCCTTCACCCGGCAACGAGCAGAAGCTGCCCACGCCGGTTTTCCCGCAGCATCCCGAGCTGATGAATGCTCGCGACGAAGACTACTTCCCCGTCAACGGCAAGCGCTCGTGGTCTACTAAACACATTTATCGCGCGATGCGGGGCTGGGCGGTTCCGTGGATTCGCTCGCGCGTGCTGCCCGGCGATTTCCACCCCATCATTGCTTATCTGTTCAACGAGTGGAAGTGCAACCTCGACTGCCACTACTGCTGGGCCTTCGACAACAGCGTGCGCGGCATGACCGAAGACACAGCCAAGCGCTCCATCGATTGGCTGCGCGACTCCGGCGCCGGTGTGCTGGCGCTGATGGGTGGTGAGCCGCTGCTGCGTCCCGACTTCGCGCACAAGATCATTTATTACGCCGTGAAGAAGGGCTTCTGGGTCTATCTGCCGACCAACGGCCGGCTGATGTGGCCCAAGGTCATCGACAAGATCGCCGATGCCGGCGTCGGAGTCGTAAACCTGGCGGTTGACGCCTGGGACGATGTGGCGGGGCGAGGATTGCCCAAGGCTATGGTGCCCATCCGCAGCCACTTCGATTACCTGGTGAAGAAGCAGTACAAGTACGGCTACTCAGTGTTCCTCAACATCAATATTTGCGCCAACAACATGGACGATGTTCGGCAATTGACGGAACTGGCGCACGACAACGGCATCGCCACCGACTACCACATCTGCGAGTCGCCGATGACCGAGCAACCGCACTTCAAGCACCTGTACTCGAACCCGACGTTCATCCGCGAGGAGCACCATGCCGCTGCCGGCGACTTGATCGACTGGCTGATTGATAAGCAGAAGTCCGGCTATCACATGGTGAACTCCGTGCAGCGCCTGGCGCAGATGAAGAACTTCGTGCAGGGCGAGTTGCACGACTGGGGCTGCCGCGCGGGACACAACTCGCTGATCGTGCGCGTGGACGGTACCCTGGCGCCATGCTTCCCCATGTACTCGGCCGGATACGATTGGGGCACAATCGAGAACCACAAGTTTGAAACCAGGCAGCTCAAAGAGATGAAGAAGGAATGTCAGAAGAGCTGCTTCTCCACGCTGAATCACATTCTCGCCTTCTGCTACAACGACAAGCGCGTGATCGAGTGGTTGTTACGGCAGGCGAAGCATGGGTTCAGAAGGGTTGAAGGCAACTTCGGGGATTAGCGCTCAGCGCCGGAGGCGCGACACAGGTTAGCCCAGCGCTTCAGAGGCTGCTATGAAAGGCTGTTTGCGTTTGCAGCGGGGAACAAACGGTAACGAAAAGAGCGCCGTAGGCGCGAAACAGTCTAGCCCAGCACGCAGCCGAAGGCGGAGCGCTGGGTAACGCGATAAAGAAGACTGAGTCCCGTAGGGACGGTACACTGGATTTTGCGCAACCAATTGGGAGTTTGTACTGAATAATAGAAGGGGACTAAACCCCTCAGGTTTTCGGAGGTAAAGTGAGTCACTCGCACCAGCACGGATCATGTGAGCACGGCCCAGAGAAAGTTGACGTTCAACTCGACTCTCTGCTGAATCCCGCGCCGGTAGCGGAGTCGCTGCCCGCGCGGATCCTCGCCAGATCGCGTGAGGTTGCGGCCCAGTCCGGCCGCAAACCAGCTTACACGGTCGGCATGGACGTGGGTTCGACCACCGTAAAAGCCGTTGTGGTCGATACTCAAACCGACCAGATCATCTGGCAGGACTACCAGCGCCACGAGACCAAGCAGCCGGAGAAGCTGCTGGAATTCCTCAAGCGCATGCAGGACGAAGTCGGCATTGCTCCACATAACTGCCGCATCTTCATTACCGGCTCCGGCGGCGGTGCGCTCTCCAACCTGGTCGGCGCAAAATTTGTGCAGGAAGTCACGGCTGTCTCTCTCGCCGTCGAGAAACTCCATCCCGAAGTGAACTCGGTTATAGAGCTGGGCGGCCAGGACGCGAAGATCATCGTCTTCAAGGAAGACGAGAACACCGGCCGCAAGAAGAAGATTCCTTCGATGAACGACAAGTGCGCCGGCGGCACGGGCGCGGTCATCGATAAGATCAACGCCAAGCTGAAGATTCCCGCCGAAGAGCTCTGCGATCAGGGCTACATCGGCATCAAGCTGCATCCCGTCGCGGGTAAATGCGGCGTCTTCGCCGAGACTGACATCAACGGCCTGCAGAAGCAAGGCATACCGCCCGATCAGCTCATGGCGTCGCTCTTCGATGCCATCGTCCTTCAGAACCTGACCGTTCTGACGCGCGGCCACACGCTGCGGCCGCATGTACTGCTGCTCGGCGGTCCCAACAGTTTCATCCGCGGCATGAAGGAAGCCTGGCAGCAGAACATTCCTCGCACCTGGGAAGAGCGCAAGGTCCAGTTGCCGGAAGGCGCCAAGCCGGAAGATCTCATCAAAGTCCCGGACAACGCGCAGTACTTCGCCGCCCTCGGCGCGGTCGAATTCGGCAAGGATGAAGAAGACGAAGTTGGCGTGTACCTGGGCACCGAGTGCCTCGAGGACTACATCACCGTTGGCCGTCAAGCCGAGAAGGCGAAGTCTGGCGCCGCCGGTCTCAGCACTTCGGAAGAAGAGCTGGCGCAGTTCAAGGAGAAATATAAGGTTCCAAAGTTCATCGGCGCGAAGTTCGGAGTCGGCGAAACCGTTCGCGGCTTCGTCGGCCTTGACGGCGGCTCGACCTCGACCAAAGCCGTGCTGCTCTCCGAGGGCGGCGACGTGATGTGCAAGGCCTATCAGCTTTCCGGCGGCAACCCCATCCAAGACACCATCGACATGTTCGTTGCCCTCCGCCAGCAGGTGGAGTCGCAGGGCGCGACGCTGGAAGTCCTGGGCGTTGGCACGACTGGCTACGCGAAGGACGTCCTGAAAGATGTGCTGAAGGCCGACGTCGCGCTGGTGGAAACCGTTGCCCACACCGAGTCGGCGATGAAGTTCTACAAGAATCCGCACGTCATCGTCGACGTCGGCGGACAGGACATCAAGCTCATCGTCCTGAAAGACGGGCGCGTCAAAGACTTCAAGCTGAACACGCAGTGCTCGGCGGGCAATGGCTATTTCCTGCAAGGCACGGCGGAGTCGCTTGGCTACAAAGTTGAGGAATACGCCGACATCGCCTTCTCTGCGAATACCATGCCGATTTTCGGCTACGGCTGCGCGGTCTTCATGCAGTCCGACATTGTGAACTTCCAGCGCCAGGGCTGGCGTGGCGAAGAGATTCTCGCCGGACTCGCCAACGTTCTGCCCAAGAACATCTTCTTGTACGTTGCCGGAATTCCAAACCTCGCTAAGCTCGGTTCGCGCTTTATCCTGCAAGGTGGGACACAGAAGAACCTGGCAGCGGTTAAGTCCGAAGTCGACTTTATTCACGGGCACTTCCACGGCGCCGGCCACGAACCCGAGGTCATCGTCCACGAGCACTGCGGCGAGTCAGGCGCGATCGGCGCGGGCGTTGAAGCGATCCGCATTTACAAGAACGGCCATCGCACCAGCTTTATCGGCCTGGAGGCGGTCGAGAAGATCGGTTACAAGACCACGCGCAATGAAGACACGCGCTGCTACTTCTGCAAGAACAACTGCCTGCGCACCTTCATCGACGTCAACGTCGGCGACAGCAAGAGCGACCAGCTTGAGCCGGCTTCCCCGCTTCCGGTCTTCAAGTCAAAAGTTCCGCTGCAGGCCGGCGAGCGCCGCCTGATCATCTCCACCTGCGAAAAAGGTCAGGTCGAAGATGTGGGCGCGATGCGCGGTATCAAGGCGGGACTGGACGCCATCAAGAAGGAAAACCCGAACTTTGTCGACATCGCCGCCAACGAGGTCTGGCGCTCGCGCAACCCGCAGAAAGTTGCCGATCCGCTGCCCACACAGGGCCGCTGGGATTTTGGCAAGGCGAAGGCATCCGTCCAGCAGCGCATCGAGCTGATGAACAAGCGCAAGAATCTGCGCGTCGGAATGCCGCGCGTGCTGAACATGTATCTCTTCACCCCGTTGTTCAGCGCCTATCTCGAGAGCCTCGGCCTTGAACCCGAGAACCTGATTTACTCCGAATTCACCGGCCAGGAGATGTATCGCCAGGGCGCGGGCCGCGGCGCAATCGATCCGTGTTTCCCATCGAAGATCGGCATTCCGCATGTCTACAACCTCATCTTCCAGAAGCACCAGAAGAAGCCGCTGGATGCCATCTTCTTCCCCATGATCGACACCATGAATCAGCCGCTGAAGAATTGCAGCGGTGCTAACGCCTGTCCCACCGTGACGGCAACGCCCAACGCGGTGAAGGCCGCGTTCATCAAGGAAGGCGATGTCTTCAAGGAAAACGGCATTCAGTATCTCGATCCGATCCTGAATATCGACGACAGGAAGATGCTCACGCTGCAGATGTTCCAGACGTGGGCTCCGCTTCTCGGCCTCTCGGAAGAAGAGAATGAGCGCGCTATCGAGGCCGGCTTCAAGGCCTTCGAGGAACATGATCGCAACATGCGCAAGCGCTCCCGCGAAGTGCTCGACACGCTGGAGCGTGAGAACCGCCTGGGCATCGTCATGCTGGGCCGCGTCTATCATCACGATCCCGGCCTGAACCACGAGATCATGGAGGAGTTCCAGAAGCTCGGCTATCCGGTCTTCTCCCAGAGCTTCCTGCCCATGGACGAGGACATCCTCGACCGCCTTTTCGGTGAAGAGGTGCGCTCGGGCGCAATTACCCACGCGCTCGATATTCGCGACGTGTGGAAGAATGCCTATTCCGGCAGCACCAACATCAAAATCTGGGCGGCAAAGTTTACCGCGCGCCATCCCAACCTGGTGGCGCTGGAGATCAGTAACTTCAAGTGTGGACATGACGCGCCCATTTACAGCGTGATCGAAGACATCATTGAAAAATCGGGCACGCCGTACTTCTCCTTCAAAGATCTGGACGAGAACAAGCCGACCGGCTCGATTAAGATTCGCGTGGAGACCATTGACTACTTCCTGAAGCGCTATCGCGAGGACCTGCTGAAGAAAGCCGAGACCGCGAACAAGCTGGAAGAACAGCTCGCCGAGTACGAGCGCTCGCTGCGCATGTCGTTGACGCACAAATCCGTGGCGCGAGAAGGTATGCTGGTTCCCTTCCCGCAGACCGTGGACGAGCCGGAGACGGCGACGGCTTCAGGTGACGATTAGAGTTGGTAGAGCTGGCCTTTAGGCCAGCGTTTAAGCGATCATTGTTATCTTTGGCGGGCTTTAGCCCGCTGATTGAAACTGATGTCTGTCGCCGGCTGGAGCCGGCTTTACAAATTCAAAATATCGGCTTGACGCGGACCTGAAGGTCCGCTTTACCCGAACCCATCGAGACCAAGGCCCATGCCCCTCACCACCGACACGAAGAAGGTAATGTTCGAAATCTACCGCGACGCCGATTTTGGCGGCCGCTACAAAGTCGTCTACTTCACCGAGCTCGGCGAACACGACAAGGAAACCGAGATCGAGAACGCCATGCGCGGCCAGCACATCTTCGACGGCTTTCTGTTGCACCGCGAACGCAATCAAGCCAAGCAGGTGGTGGACGAAATCCTCGATCGCCTCAATGGCGGCGAACAGGTCGACGAAACCGATATCAAGCAGAGCCTGGAACCATTCCTCGCCTGATTTCGTGGCTGTGTGGGTTACTTGGGATGTGGAATGATGGAGAGTATTACATATTCTTCTCCCTCCACCTTAAAATAAAAACGCCAGCCCTTGGTCACTCTTCCCTGCCACACATCCATACTTTCGCTGTATTTCTTGGCGTGCAGGGATGGGTGCTGAAGATTCGTAAGCAGAAATCGCAGCTGTTTTCCAAACGCCTTGCGAACGGCCTTTGGCAGGCGGGCGTAGTCTTTGTCCGCCTTTGCGGTGAAGCGGAGCTTCATGGCATGCGCTTTTTCGCGCGGCGCTTGGCGCGGGTTTCCAGCGCCTTAATCGCGGCTCGTGCGTTTGCGTAAGGACCGTGAGTTCTGCCTTCTCGTAAGTCCTCCAAAGCCTCGGCCAAATGCCGGTCAACCAGGCTCTTCGGGGTGAAGATGATTTTCCCGTCTTCGACCTTTGCCTCCAGCAGGTCGCCGATTCCAATATGCACCTTATCCCGAACATGTTGAGGTATGACAATCTGAAATTTGTTCTTTACCGTCACAATATCCATGTGCCGCTCCGTTCAACAGTTAAACAATACAACTGTACGACACTGACCGTCAATGCTTTTCCCGCGTGAAATGTTGTGCCCATGATAGAGTCCCAAAGATAGAGATTTTAAGCTTGGTCCATCCAGAACCAATAGCTGTGCTGTTCTGCAGCCCATCAAGAGCGAGACTATGATCGTAGCGATGTGGGAGACGGCGAGCGAAGACCAGATCCAGGAGGTCACCAACCACCTCGTGAAGATGGGCTTCGCCGTTCATCGCACTACCGGCGCGCGACAGAGTGTTCTGGCTGCCGTCGGCAAGCGCATCGACTTCGACACTCGCGAACTCGAAGTGCTGCCCGGCGTGCAGACCGTTCACCGTATCAGCGCGCCCTACAAGCTTGTAGGACGGCCGTTTCGCCCTGAGGGAACGATCGTTCGCCTGCCGAACGGCGTCGAAGTCGGCGGCAAAGAAGTTGTGGTGATGGCCGGCCCCTGCTCGGTGGAATCGCGCGGACAGATTTTCACCAGCGCTGAATTGGTGAGCAAGGCAGGCGCGAAGGTCCTGCGCGGAGGAGCATTCAAGCCCAGAAGCTCGCCTTACACGTTTCAGGGGTTAGGTCTCGACGGGCTAAAACTGTTGCGCGAAGCCGGCGACCAATTCGGTCTGATGGTGATCAGCGAGGTGATGGACATCTCGCAGATCGAGCTGATGCTCCCGTTCGTCGACATCTTGCAGGTGGGTGCGCGCAACATGCAGAACTTTAACCTGCTGCGCGAACTGGGCAAGGTGCGCAAGCCGGTGCTCCTCAAGCGCGGCATTGCAGCAACCATCGAAGAGATGTTGCTGTCGGCCGAATACATCATGTCCGGCGGCAACTACAACATCATTCTGTGCGAGCGCGGCATCCGCACCTTCGAAACCTACACCCGCAACACGCTCGACATCTCGGCGATTCCGATCGTGCACAAACTCTCGCATCTGCCCATTACCTCCGACCCTTCGCACGGGACGGGTTTGCGCGACAAGGTAGCTCCCATGGCCTGCGCCTCGGTAGCAGCGGGAGCGGATGCCTTGCTCATCGAAGTGCATCCCTCCCCTGATGAGGCGTTGTCCGATGGAGCGCAGTCGCTGTTCCCGGAACAGTTCGCCGAGCTCATGGCGCAACTGCGCATGATCGCGCCGGCCGTCGGTCGCAGCATCTAGACTGCTCCGGTGAGCAGCCTCTCGCAGTTCGCACAGGGTGGAGCACCGCTTTAGCGGTGCATAGATCAAGGTGGATAAGAAAGCGGCTTCAGCCGCTGAGGTAACGGAGAGAACCTTACCTCAGGCGCTAAAGCGCAGTGCAGGGAGGACACACCCTGCACACCTGAAGGTGTGCTCCACCCTCGCAATTCAAGAAAGAGCCCAGCTATGCCAATCCGGCAAATCACGATCGTGGGAACCGGCTTGATTGGCGGCTCTCTCGGCCTTGCGCTGCGACAGGCAGGATTCAGCGGCACTATCGTCGGCTGCGACAGGCGCGCGGTGCTGGAGATCGCCGCGACGCGCAATGCCATCGATCGCGCGGAAGCCGACTTGGAGCGCGCGATCACCGGCAGCGACGTCATCGTGCTTGCCACTCCTGTAGGCTGCATTCTGGCGCAGATGGAAGCCATCGCTCCCCTGCTTGCGCAGGATCAGGATAAAGATACGCTGATCACCGACACCGGCAGCACCAAGGAAAAGTTTGTCGAACGAGCGCGCCTGGTGCTCGGCGACAGCGCCGTCGGCAGCGTCCTGCCGGGACATCCCATGGCCGGCAAGGAAGCCGGGGGAATCGAACACGCCGATCCGGATCTGTTCCGCGATGCCGTGTGGCTGATTACTCCCATCGACGCCGGCGTGCAATATACGTCGCGACAGCAGGAATATCTGGATTTGCTGACCTCGATCGGCGCTCGCGTGATCGCCATCGACGCCTGGCGTCACGACCGGCTGTGCGCCTGGGTCAGTCACCTGCCGCAGATGATGGCCACGGCGCTGGCGTCAGCGCTGCGGGATGAGTTCGGCGATGACGCAGTCGTGTCGCGGATCGGCGGCCGCGCTTTGCGCGAGATGACGCGAATCGCGCACAGCCCGTATTCGATGTGGCGCGACATCGCCATGACCAACACCCAGAACATCGAAGAGGCAATGCTGTACTTCGAGCAACAGATGGCGCACCTGCGCGAGAACCTGCGGGAGCCCGAGCTGCGCGAGATATTCGACAGCGCGAATCGGTTTGGAAAGCAGTAGCCGGTGGCTAGTGGTCAGGGGCTAGTAGTCGGTAATCTGTGGTAAGTGTGGCGGGCACCACGTGAACTCTTACGTTTTGTGTCAGGGCACGACCTTTAGTCGTGCCGAACAGCTTGCAGAGAAGATTGGGGCTTCAGCCCCTGCACGATCCGGAACAGGGGCTAAAGCCCAATGTTTCTTGTGGCCCGTCCGGCACGGCTGAAAGCCGTGCCCTGACACAAAACGAAGGCACGGACCTAGCGATCGGCGCCAAAACGAATGATGTTTTGCCCCGACCCGCTCCTACTCGGTACAATCGCCAGTCGGAATCAAAACGCTTATGCCAATGAACAAGGTAGTTGCGAACGCCGATGAGGCCGTCCACGACATTCAGGATGGCGCCACCATCATGGTCGGAGGCTTCGGCCTGTGCGGCATCCCGGAGAACCTCATCCGCGCGCTGGTCAAGAAGGGCGTCAAGAACCTGCACACCATCAGCAACAACGTCGGAATCGACGACTTCGGCCTCGGGCTGATGCTGGCTGCCGGGCAGATCACCTCGCATAAGGGCAGCTACGTCGGCGAGAACAAGCTACTGGAAGACATGGTGCTCACTGGCCGCATCGATCTGGAACTGATTCCGCAGGGCACACTCGCCGAACGCATTCGCGCCGGAGGTGCGGGGATTCCGGGATTCTATACGCCGACGGGATTCGGCACGGTTGTGGCCGAAGGCAAGGAAACGCGCGAGTTCGATGGGCGTCCTTACGTGCTGGAACTGGGCATGACCGCTGATTTCGCTCTGATCAAGGCATGGAAGGGCGACCGTTGGGGCAATCTGGTCTATCGCAAGACGGCGCAAAACTTCAATCCCATGATGGCGACGGCGGGGAAGATCACGATTGCCGAGGTGGAGCACCTGGTAGAGCCGGCCGAGATCGATCCCGACCAGGTACACACGCCCAGCGTGTACGTGCACAGGATTTTCCAGGGAACGGAGTACGAGAAGCGGATCGAGCGGCGGACGCTGCGGAAGACATAGCTGTGCGGCCGAGATGTGCCATGCCGAACTGCGCATTGTTGCTGCTCGTAATAGCGGCTCTCATGTTCGGCAATTTTGCGAGCGCCCAAAACGTCAGCGTGCAGTTTCTCCAGGGAAAGAACGGCAAGCCGGTTGGTCCGGGAAAAGGAATTTACGTAGCGTTCCAGAGCGGACCGATACGCAGCATCTTGAACTTGCATACGGACGATCAAGGAGCGGTGCACTTCGATGTCGAAGGCGCCAAGACGTTCCGCGTAGCTCCGTTCGGTTACGTTACGTGCGGAGAGCAGGCATTTGACGCTCCCTTGAAAGACTATTCGGTTGATGACGTTGTGAATGATGGACTGCTGACGAGGAATAATTGCGGAACTTTCGATAGCCAACCGCAACCGGGACGGCTGCTGTACTTCGTCAAGCGGGAGAGCTCGTCGGAGACGTTCAAGAATTTGAATTGAAGCTTTTCAACAAGGTTCACGAGAGAAGACATGGCGACATCTCCAAGCACGAAACAGAAGGACACCGAGAAGCGCGATCGCATTGTGCGCCGCGTAGCGCGCGAATTGCGCGATGGATTCTACGTCAATCTGGGCATTGGTATGCCGACGCTGGTGGCGAACTGTGTCCCGCCCGGCATCGAAGTCGTGTTGCAGAGCGAGAACGGCATGATGGGCGTGGGTCCGTATCCCATGGCCGGCGAAGAAGACGGCGACCTGATCAATGCCGGTAAAGAAACCGTCAGCGAGCTTCCGGGTACTTCTTATTTCTCCAGCGCGGAGTCGTTCGCCATGATTCGGGGCGGACACATCGACCTGAGCGTGCTGGGCGCGATGGAAGTGGACGAGGAAGGCAACCTGGCCAACTGGATGATCCCCGGCAAAATGGTCAAAGGCATGGGCGGCGCGATGGACTTGGTCGCCAGCGCCCGGCGTGTGATCGTGGCCATGGAGCACACCACCCGCGACGGCGCAGCGAAAATCCTGAAACGTTGCACCCTGCCGATCACCGGCTTGCGCGTGGTGGACACCATTGTGACCGAGATGGCATATCTCCGGGTAACGCAAAGCGGGCTGGTGCTGGAGGAGATCGCGCCAGGCCTGACGGTGGAAGATGTTCAGCGGGCGACGGATGCGCCGCTGCTGGTCAGCCCGGAGCTGACCACCATGCTGTTCTGATGTTGGTTTCGCAACCCGCGGCGATGCGGCATCGGCTTCGAGTTTGCCGCGACTCATATCACAATCGCCAACGTGGCCCGCGGCCTGCCTCGCCTGACGATCGTTTCGCGGAGAATGAGTTGAGAAAAGCAGTTGCCTGGCTTAAGATTCGCCAGCCTGCGGAAAACCGTGGTCCAGCCTTGCTTTGGCCGGACACGGCGGAGGTAATGGAAGTGAATATGTCGCATGTCTTTCGCGGTATCTACGGATTTGCCTTACTGCTGCTCGCCACAATCGTCGCTGCGCAAGAGGCACCTCAAAATCAGCCGCCCGTATGGAACGCCAAACCTGACATCGCCGCGTTCGAGAAGATGGAAAATAGCCGGATCGCGGCAGCACAACAGTCGATCGACCAAATCGTTGCCGTCAAAGGTCCGAGGACCATCGAGAACACCCTGGTTCCTTACGACGAAGCGATCCGACAGCTGAATGCGGCCTCCTATTTTGCCGATTTGGTGCAGAAGGTAAACCCGGATGCGGCTTTCCGCGATCGGGGCACGGCGACGGCCGTCAAGGTTAGCGGAGTGGCTACTTCCCTGTCGCTGAATCGGGACGTCTACCAGGCGCTATCGACCCTGGATGTCTCCAAGTCCGATCCTGCAACCCGTTACTATGTTCAGCGGCAGCTCTTGGAGTTTCGTTTAGCCGGCGTGGACAAGGACGATGCTACGCGGGCGAAGCTCAAGAAGCTTCAAGACAAGCTGACTGAAGATCAGGCAATGTTCGATCGCAACATCTCCGACGACCAGAAGAGTGTGATGGTTTCCAGCGCATCCGAACTTGACGGCCTTCCGCAGGACTACATCGACAATCACAAGCCCGGGGCCGACGGCAAGATTACGATCACGACCAACTATCCCGACCTTTTTCCGGTACTGGAGTATGCCAAGAGTGACGGGCTCCGCCGCAGCATGTGGGGAGCATGGAATACGCGCGCTTATCCCAAGAACCGCGAGGTTCTCATCGACATGATGCAGACGCGCTACCAGATCGCAACCCTGATCGGTTACTCTTCGTGGGCCGATTACAACGCCGCCGACAAGATGATGCAGAACGGCAACAACATAGCGAAGTTCATCGCCGACCTGAATACCGCGGCGCGCCCGGTGGCAGAACGCGAGTTCGCAATGCTGCTGGCTGAAAAGCAGAAAAGCGATCCGAAAGCAACGGAGCTTTACAGCTACGAAGGTTTCCGCCTGGGCGAGTTGGTCCGCCGTTCGCAGTACGACTTCAACTCGGAGAGTGTTCGTCCTTACCTGCCTTATCCAGAGGTGAAAAAGGGAGTCCTGGACACGGCTGCGACTCTCTTCCACGTCACCTTCCGCCAGGAACCGAACGCACCGGCGTGGGACCCCGCAGTGGAAACGTGGGACGTGATCGATAGCGGCAAGATGATTGGCCGTTTCTATCTCGACATGCATCCCCGGCCCGGCAAGTACAGTCATGCGGAGATGTCGGCGGTACTGGATGGGATTCGCGGCAAACAACTGCCGGAAGCAATTCTGATTTGCAATTTTCCCCAGCCAACGGCGACCGATCCCGGCCTGATGAACTACGGCGATGCGGTGACCTTCTTCCATGAATTCGGCCATCTGATGCATCACATCCTGGGCGGACAGCAGCAATGGGCGGGGATTTCCGGTATCAGCATGGAGTCCGATTTCGTGGAAGCTCCTTCGCAGATGCTGGAGGAGTGGATGAAGAGTCCGCAGGTGCTGGCTTCGTTCGCGCGGAACTACAAGACCGGCGAGCCGATTCCCGCCGAACTGGTGGCGCGCATGAACCGGGCCTCGGCCTTTGGACGCGCCAACGGCGTGTCGTTGCAGAACGCGCTGTCCGCAATTTCCTACGACCTCTACAAAGACAATCCAGCCAAGATCGACGTGGACGCGGTTTGTCCGCACGATTTCCGGCAATACACGCTGTACGTTCCTATACCTTCTGATGCCCACATGTACGCGTCGTTCGGTCACCTTGCAGGTTACTCGTCCCAGTACTACACGTACATGTGGGACAAGGTCATCGCGGAAGACTTCTTCCAGCAGTTTGACCATAACAATCTGCTGGCCGGCGAAGCTCCCATGCGCTACCGCCGTACGGTGCTGGAGCCGGGTGGATCCATGTCCGCTAATGACCTGGTGAAGAACTTCCTGGGCCGTCCGCAGAACACCGCTGCCTTCCAGAAGTGGATGGAAGAAGAGTTCCAGCCCGCAACGCAAAGCAACGGGACGAGAGCGGTTGAACAGTAGGTGTATAGCAATGGGTGGAGCACGCCTTTCACAGGCGTGCAGAACGCCGCGCAGCTCCTAACCCCGCGCTTTAGCGCCTGAGGTAATGTGCTCCGTTACCGCAGCGGCTAAAGCCGGCTTATATCGTGAGCTAAACTGCACCGCTGAAGCGGTGCTCCACCCTATACAGCAACTGCAGAGTTGCCCTAGTTCTTGCTGAGAGGAATCCGCGAAATAAGAAATAAGAAAGGGCGCCATCGCGGCGCCCTTTTCCCATTTTGCGTTTGAACTTGGGTTACACGGTCACGCTTACCGGCTGCTTCACCGGAACCGCCGTCAGCCATCCAAAGCGGTCTTCGGCAACACCGTTCACGATGCCGTAGAACTCCTTGCGAATGGACTTGGTGATAGGACCGGCGATGCCACGGCCGACGGTAATCTTGTCGACCGAACGAATAGGAGTGATCTCGGCAGCCGTACCGCTGAAGAACAGCTCGTCGCAGATGTAGAGCATCTCTCGCGGAATAATCTGCTCGACCACCGGAATGCCCAGCTCGTGCGCAATGTGCATTACAGAGTTGCGCGTGATCCCCGGCAGTACGCTGTTGCCCAGCGGCGGAGTGTAGATGCGCTCTTTGTGTACGACAAAGACGTTCTCGCCTGAGCCTTCGCTGACATAGCCATTCACGTCGAGCGCGATGCCCTCGCTGTAGCCGTTCACGATGGCTTCCATCTTGATGAGCTGCGAGTTCATGTAATTGGCGCCGGCCTTCGCCATCGTGGGCATGGTGTTGGGCGCAAGTCGCGTCCAGGAAGAGACGCAAACATCGACGCCGTCATCGCACTCGGGGCTGCCGAGATACTTGCCCCATTCGTAATTGGCGATGTAAACCTCAATGGGCGAGTTGAACGGGTTGACGCCGACTTGCCCGTATCCGCGCAGCACGATCGGACGGATGTAGCAGGGCGCAACCTTGTTGGCCGCCACCAGGTCCACTGTGCCCTGGACCAGTTCATCGAGCGTGTAGTCCAGATCGATGCGGTAGATCTTGCACGACTGCATCAAACGAAGAGAGTGATCGCGCAGGCGGAAGATCGCCGGACCTTTGGGTGTGTGGTAACAACGGATGCCCTCGAACACCGATGAGCCATAATTCACCACATGGGCCATCACGTGGATTTTGGCGTCGTCCCAGGGAACTAGCTGACCGTTGTGCCAAACGAATTCACTTGCTTTAATGGCCATCCAAGGCTCCTTCAAGGCGGAGTGAGTACAAAATTGTTTTGCTGCCGGGCAGAAAATTCTGCAAGCCAAGAGCTAGTTCCGTCAAGAGCATTCTGCGGCGATTGGGGAGTCGCAACATTCAGGACTCAGCTATCCGGAGATTATATCTGACGGTCAGTCCTCCAACGCCAGCGATTTTTGCCTTTTTCTCTGCGTCCGTGACGAAATCCACTCGAATGGATGCGCGGCGCCCCGGAATGGGTTCGAATATCCCACCGGAACTTGCAGACGGCGTAATTTGGGCCGATTCCGGCTGCCAATGGGTCACCAGCGGCTTGGTTTGCGCTAGTGGGTCGGTTAAGGTCGCGCGCCCGATGGTTTGGGGTGGAGCACGCCTTGAGGCGTGCAAGTTTCGGCCCCAATTTGATACGCGCTTTAGCGCCTGAGGTAGACCTACCCCTTACCTCAGCGGCTGAAGCCGAGACATTCAGAGGATCTCAATGCACGCCTGAAGGCGTGCTCCACCCACGATCACCCGAACCGAAATTCAAAGCTGCCCATTACAAAGTTCCCGGCTCACGTTCCATCGCCTGTACCGTCTGTTAGGGAGGCGGGAAGCCAACGGATTTCGCACCTTTCTTTTTGGCAACAGCATCCAAATAGCGGCTGACTTTGGGCGCTAGGGACGGCCGGAGCGCATGTTATACTTCGGTTAAGTCTCACACCGGTGCGCCAGTCCTATATCTGAAGATGCATTCCCGGCCGAGTTGAGGCCCCCTAAAAGCGGTCTCACGCTTGTCGGGGTAGTAGTCGAAGGAAACGCACAATGGCAAGTAGTTCGCGGCGCTCTGCTGTTCTCATTCTCTCCATCGTTCTCGCTTGCGGCTGTCTGGGTATGGTGTTTGGCCAGCGGCTGACCTCCAGCGCATCTTCCAGCAGCGGCGACAATGATGTTCGTGACAGCCTGAAAACTTTCAGTGACGTGTATCGCGTAGTCCAGGAAAACTACGCTGAGCCGGTCAGTCCTGACAAGTCCATATACAACGGCGCCATCCCGGGAATGCTGCGAGTGCTCGATCCGCACTCGAACTTCTTCGATCCCAAAGCCTACGCAGCCTTGCGCGAAGAGCAACGCGGCAAGTACTACGGCGTGGGAATGCAGGTTGGCCCACGCAATAATAAGGTCATCGTGATTGCGCCTTTTGCCGGCGCACCTGCCTACCGGGCCGGCATCCGGCCGGGCGATATCATCATCGCCGTCGATGGCAAACAAACTGACAACATGAGCACCAGCGACGTAGCCGAATTGCTGAAAGGGCCCAAGGGCACCAGCGTGAAGATTACCGTGCTGCGTGAGGGCTCCGACAAGCCGCTCGACTTCACGGTCATTCGCGACGAGATTCCTCGCTATAGCGTCGACGTGCATTTCATGATTCGGCCCGGCATTGGCTACATCCACGTCTCCGGCTTCCAGGAGACGACCGAAAAGGAAGTACGTGACGCGCTCGACGAATTCGGCGACATTCACGGCCTGATCCTCGACCTGCGGCAGAATCCCGGCGGCCTGCTGAGCGAGGGTGTCGGCGTGGCCGACCAGTTCCTGAAGAAGGGGCAGGTCATCGTTTCGCATCATGGCCGCGCGTCAGCCGAGAAGGTCTACAAAGCGACCCACGGCAACGGCGGCAAGGATTATCCCATCGTGGTGCTGGTGAATCGCGGTACCGCGTCGGCGGCTGAGATTGTTGCGGGCGCAATTCAGGACCATGATCGCGGCCTGATTGCCGGCGAAACCACGTTCGGCAAGGGACTGGTGCAGACGGTTTATCCGCTGTCGGAGAACACTGGACTGGCGCTGACCACCGCCAAGTATTACACCCCCAGCGGACGTCTGATTCAGCGCGAGTATACCGGCGTCTCGCTGTACGACTATTACTACAACGACCGCGAGAACGGCGACAGCAGCGTCGGCAATCATGAAGTCAAGATGACCGACAGCGGCCGCACAGTCTACGGCGGCGGCGGCATCACCCCGGACGTCAAGATCGCCAATCCAAAGACCAACAAGTTCGAGGACACGCTGCTGGAGAAGTACGCGTTCTTTAACTTCGCCAAGCATTACGTGATTAATCACACGGTCAATAAGCAATTCGAGGTTGATGATGCCGTGATGCAGGAGTTCCGCAAGTTCCTGGACGAACAGAAGATCACCTTCACCGAAGCTGATCTGGCGGAAAACAACGACTGGATCCGCTCCAACATCAAGGCCGAGTTGTTCATCAACGAATTCGGCCAGCAGGAAGGCATGAGGGTCCACGCGGAAACCGATCCTGAAGTCCAGAGGGGGCTCGATCTGCTGCCGCAGGCTAAGCAGTTGGCCGACAATGCCAAGAAGACGATTGCGCAGCGCAATAGTGCGCGACTGACCGCACAACAAAGCGAAGCCGCGGCAAACAGCAGCCGGTAAAAGCAGCAGTTAGCAATTAGCAATTAGCACTTGGCCAGCAGAAAGCCCGCGTAAAGCGGGCTTTGTCTTTTGGCGCGACTGAACCGGTTGCGGTCAGCGTGCAGGAAGCAGCACGGGGCGGCTAGAGTCCTAGTAGGCGTTCTTGTGGAACAGGCTGGACGCCGTCCGGCAAACGATCCGCAGGTCGAACCAGAAGCTCCAGTTCTGCAGATAGTAGAGGTCGTATTCGAAACGCTTGGCGATGGAGGTGTCGCCGCGCCAGCCGTTCACCTGGGCCCAGCCCGTGATGCCGACCTTCAGACGGTGCCGCGTGTCGTAATGCGAAATCTCTTCGAGAAATTTCTTTACGAAGTGCGGACGCTCGGGACGAGGCCCGACCACACTCATCTCACCTTTAAGAACGTTGAAGAATTGCGGCAATTCGTCGAGGCTGGTTTTTCGCAGGAACCGTCCCACCGGAGTGCGGCGGGGATCGTTGGCGGTCGTCCAGCGGGTTGAGCTCTCTGCCGATGCGTCGGTCTTCATGGTGCGAAACTTATACATTTTGAAGTGCTGCCCGTTCAGACCCACTCTCTCCTGACAGAAAAGCACCGGGCCTTTGGAAGTAATCTTGATGATCGCGGCGATCACCAGCATCAGCGGCCCTCCCAAAACAACAACCAGCAGGGAGAAGACGGCGTCGAACACCCGCTTCAAGACAAAATACATGGGCGATTCGGCCGGCGAATTGGCCAAATCCAGCATCTGCAGATCGCCGAACTGGAACAGTCTCTCGCGCAGCACGGGTATATCGCCGATATCCATAATGGCGCGCACTGGGGTGCACAGCGGCTGGAGAATTCGGAAGAGCTCGGACAGGGACGACAGGCGGTGAGCGGGCAGAGCAATCACGACGTCATCGAACGGAATGCCGATTCCGCGCCTGACATCGGAAAGCTCGAAAACAGGCACGTCCACCACGGCGACTTCTTCGTCTTCCGGGACCCGAATGTGGGCCACAACCTTGGAGGCGGCAAACGGTATGCGGACCAGCCTGGCCGCGACCCGCCGGGCATAGATGTCAGCGCCCACCACCAGAATCCGTAGCGGCCGTCGTTGCTGCCGCCAGCCTCGCAACGCCCAACGAAAGAGGCTGCGACTCAGTATCGTGCAGACCAACAGGATGATGGCGCTGACCGCAAAAAATACACGCGAGAAATTCTGCTGCCGATAGAAGAACAGGATGCAGGAGAGGACAACGTAGGTGGTCACACACGCCGATACCGACTTCTTCAGGCCCGTGTATTCCTGGAACAACTCCTCGATATCGCAAAGCCCGTAGTTTTCCGCCGCAATGGCCCACACCAGGGTGGTCACCAATAACACACCAAAGTAGAAGCGGGGCTCATACTCCGTTTGCGTGAGCACGGAGCGCAGCGGGACAAACCTGATATAGGCCGCGGCGGCGAACGCGACCAGCGGCATCAAGTAGCACGATAACCGTAGATAGAACCGCAGAGAGTGCAGACGCAAGGTCATGACGATCGTCTCCCGGGCACCTCAAACACAAATCTTCTGTAACGCCTGGCGCCCACCACATGCAAAAACACCGCACACGGTTCGCCAAACTGTAGTTATGCGTCTCTAACCTTGGGAGCGCGAAAGGTTGTTCTGCCAACCCGTTCGCCACTTTTCAAGCGAATTCCCGAGATACCTGACAAGGCTGTGCTCTGAGAAGGACAGGCCTGAGGGCCATTTGCTTGTTACATGCTTTGCTTTGGATGAGTTGTCACAAAGCTTAGGACATCAGAATCTGTCCGTCAAGCGAAAACTGACTCGATGTCAACGGACAATAGAAATGTCCCCTTGTTTAAGACAATAGAAATGTCCCCTTTTGTCGTGGTCGTGCATTTTTGTTTTCCAGTAGTAGTCGAGGCGGTGCGTAAAGTGGAAATCCGCGGT
>JBEKXQ010000048.1:0-32505 GCA_049511915.1 Candidatus Korobacteraceae bacterium | reverse complement strand
GTTGCCGGAGGTTGTTTGCCGCGCTTTCCGATTACATGGATGGCATCATCGACGATGCGGTATGCGAGGAGATGGACCTGCATCTGCACGACTGCCAGCCGTGCCAGGCATTCTTATCCAGCTTGAAAAATGCGGTGGCGCAGTGCCGCTCGTATGCGCCCAGGTGCGATTCGAATCGCGCCCAACGGCTCCGACGGGACTTGCTACTCAAGTATCAGCAGGCGGTGACGGCCCTAGCGGGGACGAACTCGGCCAAGAGCTTGCGCAATTCACTTGGCAGCTGACGGACGGCGGCGCGTCATCCCATCTTGAGCTCGGATCTTTCGCATTTGGGCTACGCTCCAGAAAACGCAAGCCAGCGCGATTGGCAGGAGCCACACTGTATTAAGTTTCAAAACAACGTTAGCGCCTGTAGCGACCAGAAGAGGAAAGTACGGCTCAAGGTATTGTAGGGCATGTCTCCGATCGTGCATGCGTTGCAGAAAATAGAGCAACCCCAAGAATACTGCTGAGCCGGCAAAGATCGAGACCGGATGGAACCCTGTGCTCCAAAAGGGTACGCCGGTGGCAAAGTATAAGATATCCTCCACCACGGCAACCGCCAGGCAGGCAACGATGGCGGCTATGATAAAGGCCATCTGACTTTGGTCCTCCTGCTGCTTGTCTTTGCGTTTCCGGTTCATACAGTTCTACGGTGCCGCAATCTGGAACCGCAAAACCGACTGCGCTATGCGGTACTGATATTTCGCGGCGGCAAACTGAATTTGCGCTTCCGTCTGTTGTAGCTGCGCCTGGCTCAACTCCACAATCGAACTCAGCCCCAGGTTATAACGCGTCTGCGACAACTTTACGGCCAGGTTCGTCTCCTCCACGAACTGCTGGGTTACGCTGATCCGGTTGTAGGCGGTGATGGCACTCAGCCAGCTACTGCGCACGTCATTGGCGATCCGGTCTTTGAGGTCGCGCAGTTGCTCATCGGCGGCCTGCGCCCGAAACCCCGCTTCGCGCGAACGCGCCACATACTGAAAGCCGTTGAAGATAGGAATATTGACATTGACTCCAACTGCGCCATACCACGGCGTGAACGGGGTCACGCCGGCGATGGTGCTGCTGTAAGGAGTGCGGCCAACCACGCCCAAAGCCTCGATGCTCGGCAACAGCAAGTCCCGTTCCGCCTTCTGGAAATGCTGCGATGCCTGATATTCGTAGTTTTGCGAGGCAATCTCCGGGCGATTGCTGAAGGCCTCATCCACCAGTTGACTGACAGCATCGGGTGGCGGCGTCAGTTGGCTTTCGCTGTCGGTCAGCTCAAACTGTTGCTGCGAGGAATAGCCCAGCACTTCGGAAAGCGTCGAGAGCGCGGCCTGGTAATTGTTCTGCGCGTCCAGCAGAAGCAGCTTGGCTTGCGACACATTGGCGTCAGCAAAACTGACATCGAGCTCCGAGCGTAGCTTGTTCTGGAACAGGGTCGTAATCTGGGTGGACACGACTTGTCGCTCATTGACTGTTTCCTGGGCCACCTTTAGCAGCGCAAACTCCTGCAGCGCGTTGTAGAAGGCCTGATCCACCGCCAGCTTGATCTGTTCGGCGGTTGCGGCGGCGTTCATGTCAGCCGCCTTGGCCCGCAACGCCGCCGTAGCCACCAGGTTGTTGGTGCGTCCGAAATCGGTAATGAGTTGTGAAAGTGTGAGGCCGCCGGCCGCCCGTTCGTAGACGCTGGGGTTGTTGATCATACTGGCTGCGATCCGTGTGCCTTCCTTCGGCTCAACGGCGGTCAAACTTCCATACACATTCGGATAGTAAGCAGCTTTCTGTTCGCGGGTGACCTGATTAGAAGCTAGCGACAGCAGGCGGTATACAGAGATTTGCGGGTTGTTCTTCAGCGCCAGGGCCTCCGCGTCCTGAACCGTCAGGCGTTGGACTGCGCCGGTCGCGGGAATCTGTGGCGGGGCTTGCGGCCCAGCGGCCGACGGCCCTGACGGCGCTGGCAGCGTTTGTGTCCGCGACGGAGACGTCGCCGTTTGTGTCGGTGTATTGGCCGGCGCCGATGGCAACGTCTGCATCTGCGGCGGAGGCGGTGATGTTTTCGTTTGTGCAGGTACGCTAGTCGGGAGCGTGGGTGATGCCGTCTGCGCCGCCAGGGAAAGGCTGCCCAACACAACTGGAATCACAAGCCAAAGTGTCTTGCGTCTCAAGCTTGCACCTCCTGTCCGGGTTGTTGTTCTTCTTTTTCGCGATGCATCAGGTAATACGCCGCCGGCACCAGGAAGAGGGTCACGATGAACGAGAACATCAAGCCTCCAATGATGGCGCGCGCCAGCGGAGCATACTGTTCGCTTCCCGCTTCCAGGGCCAGAGCCAGGGGAATCAGTCCCAGAAAGGTTGCGAAGGTCGTCATCATGATGGGCCGCAGGCGCACGTGGCAGGCATTCTTGATGGCCGTGCGCAAAGGGTCTCCGCGGCGCCGCAGTTCGCGGGTGAACTCCACGATCAGAATCGAATCCGACACCACGATGCCGATCATCATCATCACCCCCATCAGCGACATGATGTTCACCGTGGTTCCCGTCATCAGCAGGAACAGGATCACGCCGGTAAATCCGGGCGGCACGGCCAGCAGGATCACGAAGGGGTCGCTGAAGGAGGCAAACTGCGCCATCAGGATCAGGTACACCAGCACGATCGAGAGCAACAACCCGATGGCGAAGCTCTTGAACGAGTCATGCATGGCGATCACCGATCCGTGCAATTGCACGCGCGTGTTCGGAGGCAACTTGGTTTGGTCGATGAGCTTTTGCACCTGTTTCGACAGAGCGCCCAGATCTTCGCCCTTCGGTGAAACGTACAGATCGATGACCCGCAACAACTGATAGTGGTCAACCTCGGTGGGAGTGTTGATCATTTTGATGTCGGCCACGTTCTCCAGCATCGTGGTTTCGGCGTTCTTCTTGGCGTGCAACGGGATCTGCTTGAAGTCCTCCATTGTCATCTTGCCAATCTGTGTGGGGGTGTACTGGACGGTCAGAAAGTAGTTGTTGCCGGTCTTTGGATCGATCCAGTAGCCCGGCGCGATCATGCCGTTGGAGGTGAGCGCAGTCACAACGTTGTCCACAACGTCTTGGGCGTCGAGGCCGAGGCGCGCCGCCATTTCACGCCGAACATCGAGCTGGATGCCAGGGTAGTCGAGGTCCTGTGGAATCAGGACATCGCTCACATTCTTCATTCCTCGCAGCTTCTGTGCCATCTCCGCGGCTACGTCATAAGCCTCGCGCTGATTATTTCCGGTGACCTGAATATCGATAGGCGCCGGCATGCCTTGATTCACCACAGAATCGACTAGTCCGCCGGTCTGGAAAAAAGTAGAAAGCTCCGGCAGATCGCTGGCCAGCTTCTGCCGCACGCGATTGATGTAAACGAAACTGCTGGTTTTGTGCTCCTTCTGCAGCTGTACCTGCACAAACGCCGTATGCATGGCCGAGTTCGTCGTATAGATGGCGGACAAATCCGCATTGACCCCAATGTTCGACACGATCATGCGCAGCTCATCCGCGGGGACAACCTGGCGGATGTCGTCCTCCACGCGCGCCATGTAGTCGTTGGTCAACTCGATGCGCGTGCCGCTCGGAGCTTTCACATTGATAACGAACTGACCGGGATCGGTACGGGGGAAAAAGGCAACTCCGAGAAGCGGCGCCAAGGCCAGGCTGAGCACGAATACACCCATAATGACCGCCACCGTCATCTTGGGGCGGCCCAGCGCTTTGTCGAGAAACTCATCGTACTTGGCCAGCACGTAGTCGTAGCCGCGATTGAACGGGCCCAGGACGCGTTGCAGCAGGCCGCCTTCGCGCTCGCCCTCGGCCTCACTGCCGTGTTCCGACTTGATGAAGAGCGAGCAGAACAGAGGCACAACTGACATCGCCACCAGGTATGACGCCGCCAACGCCAGCACTACGCCCAGCGCCAGTGCTGTGAACAGATACTTGCTCACGCCGCTGAGGAAGACTACGGGAAAGAACACAATCGCAGTGGTGAAGGTCGCCGCCAAAACCGCCAGCTGTACTTCCTGCCCCCCATGCTCCGAGGCTATACGAGGGTCTTCGCCATCCTCCATATGGCGGAAGATGTTCTCCAGCACCACGACGGAATTGTCGATCAGTCGCGACAAAACTAGGGCGAGACCACCCAAAACCATCGTGTTGATCGAGCTGCCGAAAGCATTGAGCAGAAGAAACGCCGCCAGGCAGGAGATTGGAATGGACAGCAGGACGGAGATTGTTCCTCGCAGAGAGCCGAGGAACACCAGGATCATGATGGCCGTTAGACCCAGACCCATACCCCCTTCGCGCAGCACGTTGGCAACCGCGATTTTGACGTATTGCGATTGATCGAAGACTACCGATGCCACCAGACGCTTGGGCACATCCAGCAGGTTCTTCACCCGGTCCCGAACACCATCCACAATCTGGATGGTGTTGCTGTTTCCCCCTTGTCGCAGAATCGGCAGATACACCGACTTCTGTCCGTCCACGCGAACGATGTTGTACTGGATCGCCGAGGAATCTTCGGCGTGCCCGATATCGCCGAAGCGCAGCACATTGTTGCCGATCGCCTTCAGCGGAACGTCGTTCATCTCCTTGACGTTAGGGATCTGGCTGTTGCTGTAAATGTTGTAGTCGAAGGGACCGATGCGAACGTCACCTGCGGGCAGAATCGAGTTCGCCTTGTTAATGTCTTCGACTACATCCATGGGACTGAGCTGCGCCGCCTCCAGCTTCACCGGATCGACATAAAACTGAATCTGCCGGTATTTGCCGCCGAAGGGCTGCGGCACGGAGGCGCCGGGCACATTCGCGATCTGGTTGCGAACGTTGAACTGTCCCTGGTCATGCAGCTGCGTTTCGGTCAGTCCCTCGCCCTTCAGCGTGACCAGGCAGACGGGCATGCTGGACGCGTCAAACTTCAGCACCACCGGCGGCAGCGTGCCCTGCGGCAATCTTCGTAGATCAGCCATTGCCAGATTGGCGATCTCGCTGACTGCGGCGTCCGGATCGGTCCCCGGCTGGAAGTAAACCTTGATCAAACTGACGCCCGTGAGCGATCGCGACTGGATGTGATCGATGTTGCTGCCCAGGGTGAAGAATCGCTCAAAGGTATCGGTGATGTCCCCTTCGATCTGCTGCGGCGGCATTCCGCTGTAGAAGGTGGCAACCACCACCACAGGAATGTCGATCTGCGGGAACAAGTCCACCGGCATGCGCTTCACGGTGGTCACTCCGACCACGATGATGCCGAGGCATAACATCAAAATGAAGAACGGATATTTGATCGCAAAGCTTGACATGCCAGCTACTCCGTCCCTTTGTTGCTGGGCCCTGAATCGAAGATGCCAGCCTTTGGGCGCACCACTTCGCCGGGCTGATAGCTGCCCAGGTTCCCCACAATGACTCTCTCGCCTTCCGTGAGTCCCGCCAAAATCTCAACGTTGTCAGAGCTCTCCACTCCCACTTGTACTTCCCGCGACTGCACCCGGTTGTTTGCGTCCAGTACCAGCACGCTGGTTTTGTTGTCTCCTCGCCGGATGGCCTCGATAGGAACGGTGAGGACATTGGGACGGCTGTTGGCGCTCAACTGAACATCGGCGTACATCCCGGGCTGCAGATGATAGTTGGCATTGGGTACGTCGATCTCGACCTGCATGGTCCGGGTCGAGGGATCCAGGGCGTCGGTGAAGCGCGTGACTTTGCCTGTGAAATGCTCGCCGGTCGCCTGCACGTGGACATCGGCCGAATCGCCAATGCGAACCTTCGCTGCCAGCGATTCGGGCACGGGAATGCGCAGGCGCAGTAAGTCGCTCTGTGCCACGGTGACCACGGGAAGCCCGCTAGTGTTCGAGGTTCCAGCCTGTACCAGGGAACCGGTATCGGAGAAGCGCCAGGTGACCACGCCGTCATAAGGAGCGACGATCTTGGCGTAGTTGCTCAGCGCGGCGTAATGCTCCTGGTCCGCCTGCGCCACCGCGAGTTGCTGCTTGGCGGCTGCCAGTGAAGACTTCGCCGCGTCCACACGAGCCTGTGAAGCGCGATCTTTGGCAGTTGCGTCGTCGAGTTCCTGCTGGGCAATCAATCCCGGCTGCACCTTGTCAGTGTTGACCAACCGCTCGGCGTTGGAGTGCAAGGCCACATTGTCGGCTTCGGCGCGCAGTACCTCGCTTTTCGCCCTCTGGATCTCTTCTTCCGCGTGGTGTACTTCAGCCTTTGCCTCGTCCACCTGCGCCACTAGTTCCGGGATTTCCAGCACCGCCAACACTTCTCCGGTATGCACCCGGTCCCCAATGTCGACGTAGATGTTTTTGATATATCCCGCCACTTTGGCGTGCAGTTCGACATTCTGGTATGGACTGAATTGCCCGGCGATAGACAGCGAGTTCGAAATCGTCCTCCGCTGGACCGGAGCGACCGCGGCATACACGCGTTCGGATTCACCGTTGGTGCCCGCGTCAGCACGCGCCTTTCCGCCCGCCCGCACCCGCTTGACGACAAGGACGACGATCAGCAGACACACTACAGCAGCCCCCACCGCGATCCACGTGCGATTCAAGCGAGCGGGAGCAGATTTCTTTTCTTCAGTCAGAGCTGGCATAGCGCCTTCCTTGTTTCCACTTAAGCAGTTTCCTTAGCCGTATTTCCGCGTGGCATGAGCAGTGTGGCCGGAAAAAGACCGAAACCCTGAGAAAGAATGAATTAGGACGCCAGAGAAAATTAGTCTTGGACGGGCGGAGGCCGCAAGAATCGATTCAGATGCCGAAGAGGAAGATTTCTGAGGGGAGGAGTCAGCAAGACGCTCGGGACACAGTGACCTCGCTGCAGATATAGCCCAAACCAATACAGTGCGGCTGTCCAGAACAGCATGTAGCTGATTGTTTCTAAACTCTGGACCTCCATCTTCTGACCGCCGAGCCATAGCTTGGAAGAGGTGGAGGGAGTGGCTTTCGCCGGGATACCGCCGTTGTAGACGGCTGTCTTCGCATGCAAAGCAAAAAAGAACACCAAAACACCGAAAAACACTGACAGCGAACGCTCCAGTGTCTTGTTCCGTCTGCTGGGGAAGCTCACGCTCGGCAAGGAAAACCCTCGCTTAGCATTATACGTGGAATGACTGCGTTCGTAAGCACCTGTGGCAGCAAGATTCCAGCTCAACGATTTCTAGACACGATCCATGGCGCGACAGAACCAGAGATTCTTGCCTACCCCGCCGGCAATTAGATGTTGGTCGACTCGGCTGCAAGCCTTTATCCCAATGAGAATCGTGCTCAGCGTGACGATGAAATCTCATGCTATCCTCGCCGAGGGAAGGCCTGACGCATGACCACTTCTTTACGTCCCAAAACAATTGTGTTTGCCACGGATTTTCTGGAGAGTTCAAGGCTCGCGTTGGACTTCGCCGTCGCGTTCGCTCACCATTATCAAGCGAAGCTGCTAATCCTGCACGTCTTCCATATGCCGCAAGCCGCTGCTGAAGTGGAGGTTCTTCACGAGGGCCCAAGCATGTCCCGGCGAAGCCGCGAAACCCGATTGGAAGCCTTCGCTGCCGGAGTACGCCGGGCTGGAGTAGACGTGGAATGGCGTCTAGTCGAAGGCTGGATGCCTGAGGCCCTGCTTGAGAAAGTACAAGAGATCAAGCCGGATCTGCTGGTATTGGGAACACATGGAGTGTATCGCGGCCTTGGCCACATCTTGATCGGCTCCAACGCCGAAGAAATGCTGTTAACGGCTCCCTGTCCCACCCTCACCGTCGGGCGACACGTGCCGGCAGGCATCGGACTTGATGCCTCGTTCGAACATGTTCTGTATATCACCGACTTCACCCCGGAATCGGCTGCGGCCGCACCCTACGCTGTTGGTCTTAGCCATGACTTCCATGCTCGTCTTGAGGTTTGTCATTTGCTGTCCGAGCATGGCGATAAAAGCGATGAAGCGCAGCACAGGCGTGAGGAGCAGTACTGCGACGCTGTGCGTCGTAAGCTCCCCAACGGCGAAGCCTCATGGTGCTCACCGGGGGCTCAACTGGAGCACGGGGTGAAAGCCTCCGAGATTTTGCAGCGCGCCAGAGGCGATACCGCCGGCCTGATTGTGCTTGGAGTCAAAGGCGAGTCTCAATTCGCTAGGCATCTTCACACAAGTCTGGCATTCCAACTGGTCGCAACCGCTGCGTGCCCTGTCTTCGCCATTTGTGGCTGACGCTGAAAATCAGGAGCCATGCCCTGCCGCGTCGCATGTCTTCGATACTTCCTTGGCGCTTTTTACTTCCAGGGCGGGCAGCTCTTCTACCGTGGATGCAGCATCTTTCGCAGTTGTATCGAGTGTTCTCACCGTAGGCTTATCGGTAATTTCGACTTCGTGCCCGACATAACGGCTGAGCCACGCCGTGTTTCCGGTGGGATCTGTGACCTTCCCGTCCTTGCCCGTGACTGTGTAATGGCCGCCCGAGCTTTGTAGGCAGCCGTCGACGGTGTTCGGGCCGGTGGGGGCCAGCCAGATGTCCGCTCCGGGATCCCCTTCTTGCGCCTGCAGCCAAAGCGAACCGCCGAACAGCACTACGACTAGGAACATTATCTTGCGCATAAACAACTCCGTAGACAGGATGATGCCAGGCATGAAATGGAGGTTGCGAGATTTTGATATATGGCATACCGGTCTCGCTTGAACAGTTCGCGGCGGCTGGTGCGGCTTTCCCATTTTGGCACTCGCGGCCGCCGGTGCAAATTAACCTGTAACACCTTCACCCATCACTGCGTTTCATCTGTAGCCCGATGTAATGGGCTTTGCCGAGTCCGGTTTCTGAGGCTCGAGCACGGGAGAACGAGATGATTTCTGCCAGCGTTACTTTGACTCAGCCTCAAGGCACTCATCGCCAGTTCATAGCTACTAGCGGTACCGGACATCACCTCCTGCTTGACGACGCAGCCGGCAACACCGGGGCGAAACCCATTGAACTGGTGGCCATCGCCTTGGCGGGGTGCACGGCGTTCGACGACATCAACATCCTGCGCAAGAAGCGCCAACAGGTTACTGGCTACGAGGTCAAGGTCGAAGCAGACCAGACGCCGAATCCGCCGCAAGTCTTCACCCAGGTTCGCATTCACCACATTGTGAGCGGGTTCGATGTTTCGGCGCAGGCGGTGGAAGATGCCATTCGCCTCTCCGAGGACAAGTACTGCGCCGTAGGCGCGATGGTCAAACAGAGCGCCGAACTGCATACAACGTTTGAGATTGTGCGGGCGATGGAAACTGCACTGGTCGGGGCTTAGGGATGTTGAGAATTTCGCGCGCACCCCTCATCGTGAAAAGCCGCTGGTTAGGATCGTCGAGAACGTTGAAACACGCCGCGCGATTCGTAGTGCTCGCTGCCATATTGGTGCTGCCGCTGGTTGCGCAGACCGGCACTCCGCTGACTTTGCCCGAAGCCGTAAGCATCGCGCTGGGAAAAAATCCCTTACACCAGGCGGCAACGGCGGACATCCGCATTTCGGCAGCCGCACTCCGCCAGGCTCGCTCGCCGCTCATGCCGAAAATCATGTTTACCGAGAGCGCCGTTCGCGGAAATGATCCGGTGTTCGTTTTCGGTACCGAACTGCGGCAGCAGAGCTTTACCGCCGCGGACTTCGCCCTGAACAAGCTGAACACGCCAACCCCAATCGGCAATTTCTCCAGCCGCTTCTCTGGGCAGTGGAGTCTGTTCGACGGACTCCAGAGCTGGTTCGGCGTGAGTCGCGCGAAATATATGCAGCAAGCGGCCGGTCACCAACTGGACCGCACTGACCAGCAACTCGTGTACCAGGCTGTGCAGGCTTACTTCGGAGTGCTGCTGGCGCAGAGGCAGGAACAGGTAGCTGAAGACGCATTGAAGACAGCCCAAGCCATCGAGGAAAGCAGTCGCGTGCGGGTGGAGAGTGGCATGGTGGTGGACTCGGACTTGTTGAGCGCGCAGGTCGTGGCCTCCAGACGTAAACAGGAACTGATCCAGGTGCAGAACGGCGTGGCACTGGCGCGCGCGCAACTGGCGCTTGCTCTCGGGATGCCTGCCGATACCGCCTACCAACCGCAAGAGGCATTGGCGGAGCGCCGATTCCCCACTGCGACGGCTGCGGAGTTGGAAGCGACCGCTCTGGAAAAACGTCCCGACCTCAAGCGCGTGGAGTCGGAGCGCAGCGCCCAAGCCAAGACGGTATCGATGGCCAAGGGCGCACTGGCTCCGCGGCTAAACGTCTTCGGCTCGTGGGAGACGGACAGTCCTTCCCCGGGGTGGAACGGCGGCAACAACTGGATCGCCGGCGCCGAGTTGCGGCTCGACCTGTTCGACGGCGACAGCAACCGCGCGCACATTGCAATGGAAAAAGCTATGCAGGAGAAAGCAGCAGCCATGCGTAATGCCTTTCGCGACGAAATCCGGCTGGAAGTGCGCAGGGCCTACTACGAATACGACGCCGCATGCCAGCAGGTCGAGGTCGCTCGCGGCGCGATCGCGCAGGCGGATGAAAGCCTGCGCATCAACCAGAACCGCTACGAAGGCGGTCTCAGCACCGTCAGCGATCTGCTGAGCATAGAAGAGGCTGCTCATCGTGCCAAGGCTGACTACTGGCAGGCGGTTTACCGCGTGCAAACCAGCTACGCCGCCGTGGAACTGGCGACTGGCACACTGACTCCGACCTCTCCGGTGGTGACGCAATGAAACAACCAATCGCTTGTTCCCCTGTCATCCTGAGCGAGGACTTAAGTCCGAGTCGAAGGACCCCTACGCTACTGACAATTTCTCTTATTCTTTCATTGCTTGCCCTCACTGCCTGCTCCGGCGAGAAGACCGCAACCCTTACCGCTCCGGAGACCGTCTCCGGCATCGCCCTCTTCACCGCGCAACGCACCACCGTCCCCGATTACGTTGAAGCGACTGGAACAGTGCGCGCAGCGCAGTCTGCGCAGCTTGCCAGCCAGGTGATGGGAGTCATCACGCGAGTGAACGTTCATGAAGGCAATCACGTACGGCGCGGAGAAGTGCTGATCACCATCGATGCAGCCCAGCAGCGATCTGTTTACGACAGCGCGACGGCTGGACTGCAAGCGTCGCAGGAAACCATCGCCGCCGCCGATGCCGACTACGCGCTGGCCGAATCGACCATGAGCCGCTATCAGATGCTTTTCGACAAGCAGTCGGTGAGCCCGCAAGAATACGACGAAGTTAAGACGAAGCTGGCGGCAGCGAAGGCGCGCCGCGACGCCGCCCGCGCTGGCCGGACTCAAGCCGAAGCCGGGGTTACGGAGGCGAGCACCGCGATAGGGTTTACCAGTCTTAGCGCGCCGTTCGACGGTCTGGTGGTCGCCAAACTCGCTGACGCCGGCGCCATGGCGGCTCCGGGAGTCCCGCTGCTGACCATCGAAGACCCTGGCCGCTTTCGCCTCGAGGCCCTGGTGGACGAAAACCAGATTGGCACGGTCCGTTTGGGTGAGGCCGTTCCAATTGTGCTCGACTCGCTCGGCAATCAGACGATTGTGGGCAAAGTTGTCGAGATTGTGCCGATGGCCGATCCGGCGAGTCGGACATTCACCGTCAAGATCGAGCTTCCTGTGAATCCACTCATCCGCTCAGGGCTGTTTGGCCGCGCGCGCTTCCCGCGCGGCGAGCGCGAGGCAGTCCTTGTCCCGCAAAATGCGCTGCTGCATCGCGGACAGCTGGATGCCGTGTACGTCGTGGGCAAAGACGAGATCGCGAGCCTGCGATATGTGACCCTCGGAAAGCCCTCGGCTGAACAGGTCGAAGTCCTCTCCGGGCTGGAGAACGGTGAGCGCATCGTGGCGCAGCCGGGCGAGCGCGAATTCAGCGGCAAGCAAATCGGAGCGAAATGACGATGGCGGCAGAAGGGAAAATTCCGCTTCGAATCGCCGGGCTGATCGCTCGCACCTTCATCAATTCGAAGCTGACTCCGCTGTTCATCGCCGGTGCGCTGCTGGCGGGAGCCTTCGCGATTCTGATGACCCCACGCGAAGAAGAGCCACAGATCGTCGTGCCCATGCTCGATGTGTTTGTGCGCATGCCCGGCGCGTCGCCGGCCGAGGTGCAACAGCGCGCGACCGTTCCCATGGAGCGCCTTCTGCGTGAAGTTCCCGGCGTGGAGTACGTGTACTCCATCACCAGCTCCGAGCTGAGCATGCTGGTGGTGCGCTTCTACGTGGGCACCAAAGAAGAAGACGCGGTCGTCAAGATCTACAACAAGTTGTACTCCAATTTCGACCGCATTCCACAAGGGGTTTCCCAGCCGCTCATCAAAGTTCGCTCTATTGATGATGTGCCGATTATGGCGCTGACGCTGTGGGGAAAGAACTATGACAGCTACAAGCTGCGGCAGATCGCCGGCGAACTGGAGAACCAGCTCAAGCAGATTGACGACGTTTCCGAAACCAAGATCATCGGCGGACTGCCACGGCAGGTGCGCGTGGTGCTTGACACCCAACAACTCGCTGCTTACGGGATGACCGCGGGCGCGGTGACGGCGCAACTGCAGCAAGCCAACACGCGCGGCAGCGCCGGAAGCTTTGCCCACGACAACCAGGAATTCGAAGTCGAAGCCGGACGCTTTCTGGGCAAAGCTGACGACCTGAAACAGGTGGTGGTTGGCGTCTATCAGGGCAGACCAGTGTATCTACGCGACGTCGCAGCCGAAATCGTGGATGGACCGGCCGAGCCGCGGGACTACGTGCTATTTGCCAACGCTGTCGGAGCGCCGCCGGATGCACTACGCGGTGAATATCCGGCGGTGACGATTACGCTCGCCAAGCGCAAAGGCACCAACGCCACGGTCATCACCGAAAAAGCGGGAAAAAAGATCGACCAGCTACGCGGATATCTGCTTCCGTCAGACCTGAATGTCACGGTCACGCGGAACTATGGCGAAACCGCCAGGGACAAGTCCGACGAACTGCTCAAGCATCTGTTCCTCGCCACGCTATCGGTCACGCTCCTGATCGCGCTCGCCCTCGGCTGGCGCGAGTCGGGCGTGGTGCTGATCGCAATTCCCGTCACCCTGGCGCTTACATTGTTCATCTTCTACTTCTTTGGTTACACGCTGAATCGCGTCACCCTGTTTGCGCTTATTTTCTCCATCGGCATTTTGGTCGACGACGCAATTGTGGTCGTCGAGAATGTAGTGCGCCACTTTCGGCTGCCGGACAGCCGGGGCCGGCCGTTATCGGAGGTCGCCGTCGAGGCAGTGAATGAAGTCGGCAATCCGACGATCCTTGCAACCTTCGCTGTGATCGCTGCGATCCTGCCGATGGCCTTCGTGCGCGGCCTGATGGGGCCCTACATGCGCCCGATCCCGGTGGGCGCATCAGCCGCGATGCTGTTTTCGTTGATCGTCGCGTTTGTGGTCTCGCCGTGGGCTGCACTTCGACTGCTGCGTCACTATGCGACAAAAAGTGGCTTTCAACATGAGAGTGAGGGCTGGACCACCAGGCTCTACCGCCGAATTATGAACCCGCTCATTGAAAGCTCCGGGAGGCGCTGGATATTTCTCGGCGGCATGGTCGTACTCCTGCTGTTGGCCTGTTCGCTGGTGGCATTCAAGCTGGTCAAAGTCAAGATGCTGCCCTTCGATAACAAAAGCGAGTTCCAGGTTATTGTCGACATGCCCAACGGAACCACGCTGGAGCAGACGACTCGCGTGGCGCAGGAGTTGGGCCAGTATCTAGGCAAACAACCTGAAGTGCAGAACTACCAGATCTACTCCGGTACTTCCGGCCCGTACAACTTCAACGGTCTGGTGCGTCATTACTTTCTGCGGCGCGGCCCCAATGAGGCCGACATTCAGGTGAACCTGCTGAACCTGCATCAGCGCAGCAGGCAGAGCCACGATATCGCCAAGCGCTTGCGTCCGGGGCTGGTGGAGATCGGCAACCGTCACGGAGCGCGGATCAAGGTAGCGGAGGTGCCACCCGGCCCTCCCGTACTCGAAACTCTCGTTGCCGAGGTTTATGGTCCCGACTACCAGCAGCAGATCGAGTTGGCAAAAAAGATCAAGCAGATCTTTCAGACCACACCCGGAGTGGTTGACGTCGATTGGTATGTCGAAGACCCTCAGGTCAAGTACGACGTAAAAGTTGACCTCGGCAAAGCTGCGCTGCATGGGATTTCCGCTGCGGATGTAACCCGCACGGTGCAGATCGGTTTGGATGGGGCGACGGCCGGCCTGCTGCATTCGCCGGAGTCGCGGGAAGACGTACCCATTCGCGTGCGATTGGCCAGGGCCGACCGTTCCAGCATCGACTCGCTCACCTCGTTGCGTTTGCCGAATGCAAGTGGCGGCCAGGTCTCGATCGGCGAGCTAACCAACGTCGAGAAGAAAAACATCGACACCACTCTCTACGGCAAGAACCTGCGTCCGGTTGTCTACGTGCTCGGCGACGTTGCCGGAGAAGAGGAGAGCCCTGTCTACGCTATCCAGAAGATGGGCAAAGCCATCGACCAGCTCCGCACGCCCGAGGGTTACCGCATCAAGCAGTACAACGTCGCCTTGCCTAGCGAGACCGACCGGTTGGCGATGAAGTGGGACGGGGAGTGGCACATCACTGTCGAAGTGTTTCGTGACTTGGGATTGGCCTTCGCCGCCGTACTGGTGCTGATCTACGTGCTGGTCGTGGGATGGTTCCGCTCGTTCATAGTCCCGCTCGTGATCATGGCGCCGATCCCGCTGACCCTGGTCGGCATTCTTCCGGCACATGCCCTGATGGGAGCATTCTTCACCGCGACTTCGATGATTGGCTTCATCGCCGGCGCCGGCATCATTGTTAGGAACTCGATCATCCTGGTGGATTTCATCGGGCTGCGCCGCGAGCAGGGCATGAGTCTGGAGCATGCTGTTGTCGATGCTGGCGCGGTGCGCTTCCGGCCCATGCTGTTGACGGCTGCGGCGGTAGTGGTGGGCGCAAGCGTAATTCTGTTCGATCCCATCTTTCAGGGACTCGCCATTTCTCTGATGGCCGGCGAGGTGGCTTCCACGCTGTTGTCGCGCATGGCAGTGCCGGTCCTCTATTACATCGTGGAAAAGCATAAGCGACCGGTGCCGGGCAGCGGCTCGGCTCCGGTGCGCCCTCAGGAGGTGCACGCATGACAATCGAACGTGGTTTGCGACTGATGGCGGGCTCTCGCTTGCGCTGGGGTACTGGGTCAATCCTTATTAGTACCTGTTCACAGCATTCGTAGGCCTAAACCTGTTGCAATCGGCATTCACCAACTGGTGTCCGGGAATGTGGATCCTGGCAAAGCTTGGCCTGAAGTCCGCCGACGGCGTCTAATCGAATGGGAGGGTGCTATGCCTGGGTGGCTGGTCCTTGTCTCGGTTGTTGTTGTCTACCTGGTCCTGACGCAGTGGCTTCTGCCGAAGCTTGGTGTTTCCACGTGAAGAATCCGAACCCGCGTCGAGTCTCGACGCGAAACTGCTCACGAGCCGAGTTCACCGGCGAGCGGAGCACCTTCTACGGATAAAGACTGCTCGAGATGATTTCCATCGACCAGCCGCTGTGGAAGGCTCAACGACTCAACCTTCGGCGTTCAACTGTCCCTCTAGAGAAATGATGCCTGTCGTGACCATTACTGCCATTGTGCAAGTCGAATATCGCCAAAGTCTCTTGTTGATCCGTGAAGATATTCTTCAATCGCTCGGGCATCCAGTGGTTTCTGTTTTGGGGTCGCGGTCCGCGCGAAGCCTCGATTTATCCGGTCGTCCAGTGGGAGTCATCATGATCGGACATGGAGCTCCTTGGCAAGAACGAGTCGACCCATTGCCCATTTTCGGG
Source organism: Candidatus Korobacteraceae bacterium (assembly GCA_049511915.1). GTDB lineage: Bacteria > Acidobacteriota > Terriglobia > Terriglobales > Acidobacteriaceae > Bog-257. Next base: position 16,660 of record JBEKXQ010000048.1, on the reverse strand, counting down.
AAGTTCTGCCCGGGATTCCCATCGTGGCGCTCCTGCGTCGCCGTGACGAGGCTTTCGGCATGACGGATTTCAATTGTCGCGCAGACAATCCACCTCAGTGGATAAGAATCATTCGGCAGGCACTCGCCGGTATCCAGTGAGCATGGAGGTTTGTGCTGTAATCATTGAGCCAACGTGTGGGAGGAAAATGACCCATCGCGTTTGCCCATGGTGGCTTGGGTACTGGTTAATTTGTCCAGTGCGGCGATTTTGGCACAGCCCTCACGAACTCCTCGCACCTTACGTTCAAGCGGGTATGACTGCGCTCGAGCCCGGCCCGGGTATGGGCTACTTCACACTGGAGCTCGCGCGGCTCGTGGGACCATCCGGACGAGTGATTGCCGCGGATGTTCAGCCGAAGATGGTCGATCGGCTGCAACGTCGCGCCGCGAAGGCAGGCCTTCTCGGCCGCCTGGAAGCCCGGGTCGCTCCTGCTGAGTCGATGGGCATCCCTGATCTACAAGGTTCTGTGGACTTCACCCTCGCATTTGCCGTAGTGCATGAATTTCCGGATGCGGGGCGATTCTTTGCCGAGGTTGCCACTGCATCGAAGGCCGGCGCTTCCGTTTTACTGGCTGAGCCCAGTGGGCATGTCAAGGCAGATGCATTCGATTCTGAACTGCAGGCCGCGGCCTCAACGGGTCTCAGTCTTGTCGACCGCCCGTCCATCCGCCGCAGCCAAACCGCGCTGTTGAAGAAAGGTTGAGCGTAAGAGCCTCTATGAATAACCTAGTCAGGACTAGCTTCCTAATCATCATCTTCGGACTATCGGCTGCGACAATGTTGCCTGGTCGTCAAGCGCTGGCGAATGGCCAGACTGCTCCCAACGCAGGCTCGGCACCGGAAACCGACGCTGAGGCGGTCGCTCATCTGGCGCCGGGCAGCGCCGAACTTATCAATCCCGAGGACCTGGTTACTATGCTTCAGTCGCCCAAAAGCCCGAAGCCATTGGTGCTGAACATCGGTCCTTATCTTGTATACAAGCAGGCGCATATTCCCGGTGCTGAGTTCATCAGTCCCAGCTCGAATTCGCAAGGTATGGAATCTCTGCGCAGGCGTGTAAAGTCGCTGCCGCATAATACGTTCATCGTTCTCTATTGCGGGTGCTGTCCCTGGGGCCACTGTCCCAATGTGCGCCCTGCCTACTACGAGTTGCACAAGGCGGGCTTCACCAACGTGAAGGTACTGTACATCGCCGATAACTTCGGGGCTGACTGGGTGTAACAGGGCTACCCGACCGTCAAAGGCCAATAGAATCGACAGGGAAGCCATGCGATACCGCGCTGCCGCTAGTGTGAAAACGATATGAGTAATGACAGGAAGACAGCCTTTGATTCGATGGGCCGCGAGGACCTTTTGCGCGCGCTCGAAATGTTTGCCAAGAACTGGCTGGCGCACGACGGCTGCTGGTTCCTGGCAGCCGAAGAGCAGTTGGGGATGGAAGCCGCAATCGAACTGGATGCACGCTCCTGGGAGCGATTTGCTGCGGCTGAAGCACACCGCATCACGACTACGTTTAACATCCCGCAGCAGGGCGGTCTCGACGCGCTGGAAAGGGCGCTGGGATTGCGCATGTACAGCGTCATCAACGCGCAGCGGGTGGAATGGTCGGAGGATAGAAAGCGCCTGCGGTTCTTCATGGACGTTTGCCGTGTTCAGGAAGCCCGGCGGCGCAAGGGGCTTCCTGATTTTCCCTGCAAAAGTGTAGGCGCGGTCGAGTTCGAGACCTTTGCCCGAACCATCGACTCACGCATCCGTACGACGTGCTTGCATTGTCCTCCGGAAGCGCCGGAAGGCCGCTACTGCGGGTGGGAATTCAGCGTGGAGGAATAATGCACTGAATTATCGCACTGCTTGCAAGCACGCAAGGCGCTCAACTATTGCCTGGACTTCATTGCTGTCGATAGTTAGCCACGGCGTTCTTTCCGGATTCCATCCGCTGTCTGCATCACTGAGTTCTTCGTCTACAAAGCAGCGGACCAGATCCTGCTCGACTGCTTCTAGGCGCGTTTCATCGTTGGGAGAGTTGCCGTACAGGCAACTCACGGCATAGCGGGAAGCAACGTGCGTTACCGCAACCTCCACGTTGAGGCGCTCTCTCCCTGAACTCAGCTCGACACGATAGGAGTTAGCCTGTAGGGCCGGATGTCCTCCCGAGTCTTTGCATATGCCGGCATACGAAATGTTTTTAATGGTCCAGATTGGGTCCACAGTCATGCCTCCAGATACCTCTTTTTCTGCCCCTAACAGGCCAAACCAGTACTCAGCCTTTAAGCGTGGGCTAACGCGCTACGCGACTTTGCCGCCCGCTCATGCGCCCACTGTGCGATGTCGGCCATACCCGCAATGGCAGCACCCACTTCCTGGGCTGTGTTGAAAGCGCCGATCGAGAATCGCACGCCACCGTCTCTCTGGAGGGTTCCCAGTTGCGTGTGCACCAGCGGTGCGCAATGCAAGCCGGTGCGGGTGGCGATATTGTGGTCCATGTCGAGCATGACTCCAATATCGCCGGGATCGCCCCCCTCCAGGTTCATGAGAATGGTTGGGAGATGGTCTTTCAGGCTGTCGCAACAGTAAAGCTGGATGCCCGCGATCTGCCGTAGGCCATCAACAAGGCGCTGCGCCAGTTGCATCTCGCGTGCATGTACGTTCTCAACGCCATTCTCCTCCGACCACTCCTGACCGGCCCACAACGATGCCACCCCGACCATGTTCGGAGTGCCGTACTCAAGTCGCCACGGATACTCATCAAGGTGGAACGGGTGGATAGACCGAACACCGGTACCGCCGCTGCGCACTTGCTTGACTTCTACGTGCTTGCGAATGCACAGCCCGCCGATGCCCATGCTTCCCATGAGAGCTTTGTGGCCGGTGAATGCGACAACGTCAATGTTCATCTCCTTCATGTTGATGGGAACGATGCCGGCGGTCTGGGCTGTATCCACGACAAATGTCACACCGCGATCGCGGCAGATTCTGCCGATTTCTGCGATCGGCTGAACTGTGCCAATCACATTTGAACCGTGGTTAACCATCACGAGCTTAGTGTTTGGCCGCATCGCCTTGGCAATATCGTCAGGATCGACAAACCCTGCGCTGTCAAATGGGACAAAGGTTGCTTCGGCGCCATGGTCGCGGACCATATGGTTGACGGGCAGAGTTATGTTCAAGGTTGGTGGTGATGATGTGGTCGCCCGACGAAACTAGTCCATGGATGGACGCACGACAGAGATAAAGTCGCTATCGTCGAAGAAACCACTCCAGCTTAGTCAGCACCGACCAGATGAACAACAGGATTCAGCGCTGACAAAGGAGATTCTTGATACCGGGGCAACTGTTTATCAAAACGGCTTCTCGGTTTTCCGCGTCCGGCATACCCAACACTTAGGCCAAATAAAAGCGAAGTTCGAGTAGGCCTTGGAGACAGCTTCTTCGACAGGGAGAACCGCGACATTTATCCCACTTTTCAATCTGACCGATAATCAGCGCTTCAGGCGCAGTCTTATTTGCACTCGTCCGCTAGACGCTTCACGGTCTTGACTTCAAACACTTCCTGCTCGGTTGCGCTCGACGCACCCCCCGCCAGCGTACTATCGGCCATCCTCATCCCCGGCTTGCCAGTCACCTCAATCTGGCGGTCGACCTGATGGCCAAGCTTGTTAACGGCACCGACAAGTTGATGGGTCGTCCCGTTTTCCTCGGTGAGCGTGTAAGTATTGTGCGAGTTCTGCAAACATCCTTGGAGTGTGGGAACGTCAGACGTCTTGCCGGAAGCTTGGCCGGTATCTTGCGCTTGCAACCAGAACGCAGAGATCAGTATCAACAGGGAAAGCATGTATGTCTTTTTCACAAGAAATCTCCTATACAACGCCGTGCGCAGCATCACGTCATCTTACGTGATATCGCGCGATCAACATAGAACGATGATCCCGCAGTTCCGCCTCATTCTTAGATCTCAAGAACTCTGCGAATTGCCTCAATCATAAGGGCGGGAACTCCCAATACTGACGCATGACCTTAAAGTGGTAGAGCCCACCGAAATTCATCTTTATTGAACTATCTTCCGTATTGTCAATGACTTGCGATGAGCCGGAGGTCGCTTCTGCAACTTTCGTCACATGCACTGTGTGTCCTACGTCACATGTAGCTCTGTCAACTCTCCGTTAATTTTGCTCCGGGCCATTCACCAGGTGGACTTTACGCGGTTACTAATCCCAGCGCCTAGGCTTTCCCACCTGACACAGAAATGTGCCCACTCTTGGAGGCGAAATGATGCGAAACTCCTTCCGGTCAAAGGCAGGGTTCTGGGTTGCCACCGCATGTCTTGTGATGGCCGCAACTGCATTTGCTGCCGATTCCACTAATCCAACAGCAGCGCCAGCCACCACGGCTACGGCAACAGCGGCGACCGCAACAGCGGCGACTACCGCTGGTCCCGGCTCTGCAATCAGTCCCTCTCTCGTCGATCTGCTGGTGAAGAAGGGCATTCTCACGAGCGCAGAGGCCAGCAGCCTGCGCAATGCCTCCGGCTCCGCAGCTATGGAGCAGTTGCTCCTTCTGCTGAAGTCGAAGGGCGTGGTCAGCGACACGGAAGCGGCTGAAGTGAAAACCGCAAGCCCGGACGCTGACACCATGCATTCCCTGGTCGATATCGAACCCGGCATGGCTACTGCAAACTTGACCACCGCTTCGGGACAGACCAAGCCCGCGGAGCCAAGTGGCCCCACGGTGATTCCGGCCATCGCGCCATTACGGGTGCTGCCGCTGAATCCGCCCACCAAAGATGGACTGCTGGGCATCAAGCTCGGCTCGGGCGCAATCATGTCGCCCTACGGGTTCATCAAGGCCACCGCAGCGTACGACTCCTACCAGCCCTATGGTGATGACTTCATCAAGCCGTTGTTCTTGGCGGGCGGCACCAATTCCGGCCCGGGTAGCAATCCGGAATTCCACTTGAAGGCGCGTTCCACACGTATGGGTTCCAAGTTCGAGTGGCCTGATATCTCAAAGAACATCACCATCACCGGACAAGTCGAAGCCGATTTCGAGGGCAACTTCAGCGAATCCGACAACCGCAACGTCTCCAGCATTCGCAGCAGCATGCTGTCTCTGCGTCTGGCCTACGGGCGAATCGACTGGACCGTGGCGCCGAATTCGGACGTCTTCTTCGAAGCTGGACAAGACTGGACGATCTTCGGCTCCAGCGCAATGATGAACCTGTTCGAGACCACGTTCTTCGGCGCCTACTGGGGCAACGTTTACGAGCGCTCGCCACAGATGCGCCTGGGCCTGGTGCAGAAACTGGGCGGCTCGCGTGATTGGAAGCTCTCACCAGAGTTTGCCATCATGATGCCGTCCGAGGGCAATGTTCCGGGAACCAGAATTACTTGCCCTGCCCCACCTCCGGGTGAGGAGGCTGCGGTTTGTACCCTGGCCAACCTCGGGCTCGCCAGCCAAATCGGATACGGCGAACGCCAGGGAGCCGACAATGCTAAACCGAACGTGGAATCCAGGGTAGTATTGCAATTCCAACTGGATAAAGCTCCCGGCGTGGTTCCTGCGCAGATCCTATGGAGCGGCTTCTACAGTGGCCGGCAGATGACTGTGCTCTCCTCAGGCGTTCCGGCGGCCTATGCGTCGGCGTTTCCAAACGGCGTCGACCTCAACAGCAACGGTTATGGCAATCAGATAGCAGTCTCGCTCCCAACCCGCTGGGCGACAGTTGTGGCCAGCGGCTACATGGGAGCTGACCTGAGGTTCATGTTCGGTGGCCAGACTCTGTCGTACTACAACCAGGCGGCTGGGTTGACCAATGTGGCGGACGGCTTCGGCGTCGACTACAATGCTGCGGTTTTTGGCACTAACGCGGCTGGGCATGCCGTCGTTGCGCCGCAACTGCCAGTGCGCGGCTACGGCGGATTCGTTCAAGCCGGATTCCCACTCTCGCGCTGGTTCAACGCTGATCCAAAAGGCAGAAATGCCGGATGGCAAGCTTACTTCGAATACGGTATAGACGCGGACAATGCCAACGACTTCTATCATGCGAAGGACATTGGCGCGGACGGCGGCGGCCCCATCAAGAGCACCATCAAAGCCGCGACCATCTTCTACAAGATGAATCCCTGGGTGCAGTTTGGCTTTGAAGAGAGCGATTACGAGAGCTTTGCTGTGCCCGCAACCACCGGTAAGGATATTGGCGTCTGCAACGCCACCAAGGTCGGCAATAAGCCAACCTGCAACGCAACCGACTGGCGTACGGAGTTCGGTCCAGTATTCACCTTCTAACCCGGAACCACTTGACCAATGGGCGGCCCGCATCAGCGAGCCGCCCTTTTTCTTTGCCTGAACGCCTTAGGGAAGCTCTGATTAAGCTGGGTTTTGAAGGGGACGGCCTTCAGGCCGTCCGTAAAACGCCCCCTATGCGAATGGGCTTTAGCCCCTGAGGGAACACCAACTGGCTTGATCAGAGCTCCCGTAGGTTTATTCGGGCAGGACTTCGCCCCGGGTTTCTACTGCAAAGGGAATGACCAGTAGTCCGATGCCAAATGCAATCGCGGTGAACGCAACCGGTTTGCCCAGTGTCCCCATGTGGTTGACCAGCCCCCCGATTGCAAAGTTGACTCCAGCGGCCAGGAAGCGTCCGAACGAAGTAGTAAATGCAAACGCGGTCGCGCGCACCGTAGTCCCATATTGCTCCGGCAGCCAAAGAGTGAAAACGGCGAAGTTGCCGCCGAAGAACCCCAGAAAGAACAGTACCGCGATAAACGGATGGAGTCCTCCTTGCGGCAGGTGGAATGCCCAGCCGAAACTGAGCAGGATGCAGATTGCCATCCCCAGAAAGTAAAAGGCGAGAGTTCGTTTGCGGCCGAAGCGTTCGGCCAGCAACGGAACTGCCAGGCATCCCAGAATCGTGCCCAGCGACAGTAAGCCCATGCCGAGCGAAGACGTGCGTACAGCTTGCGGCTGCAACATTCCGGCGCGCTTCGCTAAGTAGATAATTGCCGTCGGCGCGTAAACCGCAGCCGCCCAAAGTCCGCAGATGGCCGCAGTCAGCAGCACGGTGTTGACCACCGTCCGTCGCCTGTACACAGGACTGAAAATCTTGCTCAGGGAAGAAAGTCCACCGGCGGTTTTGACCTTGGCTTTTTGTTGCCAGCGTTCGGGCTCCTTTACTCGGAACAGAACCATGAAAGCCACGATGACTGGAGTCATGCCGCACCAGAACATGGCACGCCACCCAAAGTGCGCTCCCACGGTGTAGTTCAGGGCCGAAGCCAGAAAGAAGCCGGCGTAATAGCCAGTCTGCAGATATCCCGCGCCCATCTTGCGACGATCTTCCGGCCACGCTTCGGCAACGTAGGTGCCCGCCAGCGCCCATTCGCCGCCAATCCCAATGCCCGCCAACAGGCGGAACAGTCCCAATTGCCATACCGTTTGCGACATCGCGGCAGCGCCCGTGAAGATCGCATAAACGAAGATGGTCGCAGCGAGCACCCGCGTGCGGCCAAACTTGTCGGCGATCGGGCCCCAGATTAGCGACAGTCCCCATCCCACCAGGAAGAGTGCGAACAGAACCGATCCCGTGTATCCGACCGTCGCAGGAGTGGCTTTTATGCCGGACTTCGGAAGCAGTTCAGTAAGTGCAGGGCTGAGGACGAGGGCATAGATCACCGAATCCATGCCGTCCAATGTCCACCCAGTCCAGGCGCCCCAGAATCCAGTGATCTGCTGGCGTGAAAGCTCGGTGTGAGTTAAAGGTCCGGGAAGCGCGGTTGCGTTGTTCGCCATGATGTCCTCCTCTGCAGGCGAGTAGGCAAAAAAGACATCTAAGCTGCGTGTCATGAGCTGCGAGACAGCTCAGTGATCGAAGCGTGAGGGCTTAGGTCACGATTACAGCTTCATGGGCGCGCGCAGAAGCATACCACGGCATGACAAAAGTGCACGAAAAAGCTGCGCAAAAAGGAAGCGCTCCATCGGCCGGGATGGAGCGCAGCACAACGACTGTCACGGTGCTTAATTCGCATCGCCGGCCTGGACAGTCGCTTCGGATGCGGCGCTGCTATTTGCCGTAGCGCTCGGCGTGGTGTTGGTTGGATTCGGCGCACTCTTGGCCTCGGATTTCGAGATTCGTTTTTGCTGAGGCTGGTAGTAGTCGTTGCATTGGTACTCCGGATACGAGCTGCAGCGCTGCGCGTAGTCGACGGCTTGGTCATAGGTTTTCAGTTGGCAGGCCCTCAGGGCGGCGAGACTTGACCAGCACGCATCGTCCTGCGGGTTGGGCAGACTGGTTTGTGCTGACACGGTTGCCACGGAAACTAACAGCAGAGCACCGATCGTAACAAGCTTCAGGGTTTTCATAATCGTCCTCCTTGCGAGATATAGGATTTCGCTGGCCCGCAATTCGCATGGACAACTTGTCCTCGTTTTAGGCTAACTTTCGAGGAGGATTTTTATTCCCACGGGTGTTGCGCATGTGTCAGGCGCGAGGGGCAGCGGCTAGCGCTTCTACCCTGGAAGCTAGTTCCGAAGTAACCGGGATGGCAATTCCGTACTGTGCCGCGCCACGAAGAACGGGACCGGCGATGCCATCCAGTTCCAGCCGCAGTCCGGCAGCCAGATGCTTCGCCATGGAGCTACGCATGGTAGGCAGCGATTTATCGAAGACAGCCTGTATCTTCGCCATGTCCACTTCTGCCCCGGACGCCTTGGCGACCGCGCACGCTTCAGCAAGGGCAGCATCCAGCTTGGCCTTCCATGCCGGGTCAGCACGGATCTCACCCAGGTTCTTACCCGAAGCTGAAGTTACCAAAGCGAACGGCTCCAGAAAGCAGAGTTTGCCCCACAGCAGGCTCAGCTCGTCCGCGACAAACTTGCAGGTAAATCCTATCTCGCTAAGGCGCTGGACTACGCCTCCCAACACGGGCTTGCCGCTGGCTGCAATGTTCAGGAGAACGGGTGATCGTTGCACAAAGCGACCCAATGCCAGTTGCTCGGCCTCGACGGCTATGGTTGCGGGAACTACGCGATCGCTTCCGAAACGCGCCCGCAAGACCGCAACATGGTCCACTCCATTGAGCAGCGGCACGATCATTTTGGGTGTCGCTTCAACCGTCGCCAGTGCCGCTTCCAATTGGTAAGTCTTGGTTGCTATCCATAGCACATCTGCGGGCTTGGTTAGTTTGTCCACAACCTTTGCTTTTGCAGCGAGCGTACCTGAAGGCCGCTCCAGCGTAAGGGTTTCGGGGTACTCCGACAGCTTCTCTGGGCGCACGATCAGCGTGACATCTTCGCCGAGCGACGCCAGCGCAGTGCCGATGAGCCCGCCAATCGCTCCCGCTCCTAGGATTGCATGAACCATCCTGATTTCCTTTATCAGTGCTATTTCGATTTGATACCGGGACAGTTGAAAGGGCGCAGCGATGGTTCTAACTGTCGGGCTCGCCGCCGGCAGTTCGAAACAGCGTCGCTATCGCAGGCTTTACCGTCTTTCCCATCGCATTGCGTGGAAGCGCATCCAGTACAAGTAATCTCGACGGCAGTTTGTGTGGCGCCAGAAAATCCTTGGCCCAGGCGCGGAGCGATGGCAGATCGAGACCATCCTCACCCTTCAACACCACCGCAGCAGCGACGCGCTCGCCCCACTCCCGATCAGGGACGCCGACCACTGCGCACTCCGCAACCGCGGGATGCGCGCGCAGCGCCTCCTCAATCTCCAGCGCGGAGACCTTGTGGCCGCCGGTCTTCAGGATGTCGACATTGGTCCGGCCAAGAATGCGATAAACACCCTTCTCGATGACCGCAGTATCACCTGTGCGAAACCAGCCATCGCGGAAGGCATCGCTGCTCGCGTCAAGCTTGCCCCAGTATTCCGCAAACACGCTTGGACCACGGACTTCGATCTCGCCCGGTGTTCCTGGCGCAACCGATTTGCCGTTCTCGTCGACAAGCTGCACTTCGACGCTCGGCAGTGGCTTTCCGACGCTGCCCGGCACGCGCTGGCCGCGCAACGGGTTCGACAAAGCCATTCCGATCTCGGTCATGCCGTAACGCTCCAGTAGCGTATGGCCGCTGATTTCCTTCCACCGTTCCAGCGTGCTCACCGGCAGTGCCGCCGATCCCGACACCATCAACCGCAGCTTGCCACATGCTTGAGTGAGGGCCGCGCGTCGCTCCGGAGAAGCTGCTTCCCAGGCCGCGATCAGCTTCACGTAGATCGTTGGGACTGCCATGAAAAGTGACAAGCTGCCGGACGCGATCTGGTCCCACACGGCATTTGCGTCGAAGCGCGACATCATCTCGCACGTTGCGCCCGACCACAACGCACAAGAAACTACATTGATGATTCCGTGCACGTGGTGCAGCGGCAAGAACAGTACGATGCGATCGTCCGCCGACCACTCCCACGCTTCAACCAAGCTCATGACTTGCGCGGTAATGTTGGCGTGGGTTGAGACCACCCCTTTCGGACGGCTCGTGGTGCCGCTGGTGTAGAGAATCATGGCTCGGCGCTGGCCGGCGATGTGGGGCAATTCCGCTGGTTCGCATGCCAGAAGCTGATCGCAAGACATTGCTCGGATACCGCGCGCAGTTGCAAGCGCCGCCAGCACTGTTTCCGCCAGGGCGTCGTACACCAATGTCGAAGCCTTGCTGTCGTCGATGAAATATTCCAGCTCAGAACTTGGAGAGCTGAGCGGCAACGGGACCGCGACGCCACCGGCGCGCCAGATGCCCCACTGCACCGCGACCCATGGGAATCCCGGCGTCACCAGAAACGCCACGCGTTCTTCGTCAAGGTTTCGGCGGCCAGAGAGCAACGCCGCCGCCACACGCGACGACGCATCGAGCAATTCGCTGTAGGTGAAGGAGCCCTGAAAATCCACGACAGCTGTGCGTTCGCCACGCTGTTCGGCACGAGCAATTAGCGGAAGATGGCTGGTGCGGCTGATCACAGGCAGACTTTACGTCGTATGGACGTCATTGTCCACATAGTCTTGTTACAACAACGGGTGAGCACGCCTTCCGGCGTGCATAAAAGGTCCTTATTAAAGAAAGCCGGCTTCAGCCGCTGAGGTGGGTTCAGCAAAGAGTTACCCCAGCAGCCACGCAATAGGGCAACTCTATTTCATCGGCGGCACATAGGGAATGTAGTGTGCAAACAACCAGCAGAGGAAAAACACGACCGGGACGTGAACGATCAACTGCAGCATGCCATATCCCACAATGTCCCTGGCCTTCAATCGCAATATGCCCAGCAGAGGCAGCATCCAGAAAGGATTGACCAGATTCGGCAGCGCTTCCGACGCGTTGTAGATCTGTACCACCCAGCCCAAATGCACCTGGTGCAGGTTCGCCGCCTGCAAGACATACGGCGCTTCGATGACCCACTTGCTGCCGCCCGAGGGAATGAAGACGCCGAGCACCGCCGAATAGATCGCTACCAGCAAGGGATACGTGTTGTGAGTGCTGATGGAGGCGAAAAGTTTCGCTAGCGCATCCGCGATGCCTGTCCCCACAATCATTCCGAAGATGACCGCATAAAACGGGAACTGGATCAACACGCCACCGGTTGCGGGAATGCACTCCGCTACCGCACGCATAAAACGTTTTGGACGCCAATGCAAAAGCAGTCCAACGGTGATGAACATTAGGTTGTAGGTATTGAGATCCAGAGCCGCCAGCGCGCCCTGGGGCGAAGTGCGGAACACGTCGACCAGATACCAGCACAAGAGTGCGGCCACCAGGATCGTCAGCAGCGGACTGTATTCCAGCCACTCGCCCGGCTTGCTTTTGGGCTCCAGAGCGGAGCGAATGGGTTGGTATTCGATGCCGTAGGATTCAGCGGTCCTGGCGTTCTCCGCGGACGGCGTGGACAAGTAGCAAATCAGCACCGATAGCGTAATCAGGATCGCGGTCGTCGCAACGCTCTGCCACAGGAACAGAGTTTGGGTGAGCGGGATCAGGCCGCTGATGCTGAACAACGAAGCAGGAATGGAAGACTTGGTCGCCATCAGCATGGCGGCCGAGGAAGACAACCCCATCGCCCACACAGCTCCCAGTCCGAGATAGGCAGCAGCGCCGGCAGCGCGGTAATCCATTCCCTTGACGCGATGAGCCAGCTCGCGAACAAACAGTCCGCTGAAAATCAGGCTCAAGCCCCAGGAGATCAGCGAGGTCAGCATCGAAAACAATGCCACCATCGCGACCGCTCCCTTTGGCGTCTTTGGAATTCCGGCTAAAGCGCGGATCAGGCGATACACCGCGGGCGTCGAGGCCACGACGTATCCACCAATGATGATCATCACCATCTGCATGGTGAAGGGAACCAGGGCCCAGAAGTTCTTTCCTCCCTGGATGGCGAGTTTGCCGGGACTTTGATGAAGCAATAGGCCGACAATAAAAACGACCACGATTCCGAGCAACGCAAAAATCAGCGGATCAGGAAACCAGCGTTCACTCCAGTTCGCCAGGCTCAGGCCAAAGCGGACAACGGAACCTTCTTGCACTGCCGCTTGCTTTTCTCGAGGCGTCTGCATACTCGATCCTTTCATCGAGGCGGAAACATTGTGACGCGAGACGTCGCCGCCGCGGAAAAAGCTGAACTTAGAGTTGTGTCCGACATTGTAGGCGCGTGCCCCGCGCTGGGGAAGCAATTGTTTCGGCTGCCCACTAGCTGGCGGGGCGGTGGCTGGCAGCGCAGGAGTCTCATTGGGAAGCGGAGCGGTGATGACAGTCGATGCTCTGCTACACTCTGATGTTTGCATAGCTCTGTCCATCCTTCGATTGAGTCCCCGACAACTGCGCCGGCGCCCAGGGACTTTCTCGCATACCCTATAGCGATCGGGTTGGGCCTGTTTTCGGGATGGGTCAACCAAAAGGTAGACGACGCGCTGCTTACGACGCTCTGCGTGGTGGGCTTCAGTATGCTTCTGGGCGTGTGGAAGAAGCAGAAGCCGTGGAGATGGCTCTTACTAGTGTGGATCGGCGTCCCAGGGGTCCTGGCCTACTATCAGTTCGTGGTCGGCTGGCCGCATAACCGGGGGCAGGTGTACGCCGCCTTTCTGCAGATCCTGGCGGCAAGTGCCGGCGCCCACGGAGGACACTTCATGCGCGAGATGATCGATAACGTGTTTCTGAAGCGAGAGTGACTAAGCGACTCGGGAATCAGCTTTCAGCTCTTAGCCATTAGCTCTTAGCTTTTAGCAATCCGATCAGGGGCACCGTTCGGTAGAGCTTGCTAAGAGCTAATGGCTAAGAGCTGAAAGCTAAGGTAAGGCTTGATCTCGATTCGCGACACTCCCGCTGGTGCGACGTTTCAGGTAAAGGTGCAGCCGCGCGCGAAGAAGAATGCGATCGTTGGTGAAGTGGGGGACGCGCTGAAGCTGGCGCTGGCTGCGCCGCCAATCGAGGGACGGGCGAACCATGCTTGCATTGCGTTTCTCGCCGAGCTTTTGAATGTGCCGCGCTCGTCGGTTGCGATAGCCGCCGGGCAAAACAGCCGCAACAAAGTGATTCGCGTGGCAGGCTTGTCGGCCGCGCAGGTCGAAGAAAGGCTGTCGAAGAGGTAGATAGTTGTCTGACGGACACCTAACCACTGGCAACTGATATGACCTTTGCGCAACGATGGCGCGACATCCGCACCGGCTTCGAGCGGCCCTTCTGGGTCGCCAATCTTAGCGAGCTATTCGAGCGGCTCTCTTACTATGCGGCCTTCGCCTCGCTCGCGCGATATCTGCATGAGGTCCTGCATTTCCCCATCGAGCAGACGGGCACGCTCACCGGATTCTTCGGCGGACTGGTTTGGTTCCTGCCGGTGTTCGGCGGGACGCTCGCCGATCGCATGGGCTTTCGCCGCGCGCTGTCCGTCGCCTATCTGATCCTCAGCTGCGCTTATTTCATGCTGGGATCGCTGGGCGCGCCGTGGTTGGCTCCGGTACGCGACCACGTGCCGCTGGTGTTGCTGGTGACCGTCGTGCTCGCGCTGCCTGCGTTGGGTGTGGCGCTGGTGAAACCGAGCGTGGTCGGTACCACGGCACGCTGCTCGAAGGAGAATGTCCGCTCCATCGGTTACTCGATTTACTACACGCTGGTAAATATTGGCGGCTTCTTCGGGCCTGTGGTTGCCTCCTACGTACACCAGCACATGCGGGTGGAGAACGTCTTCCGCGTCGCCGCCCTTAGTGTCTTCCTTATGTTCATCGCGGTGCTGCTGTTCTTCCGCGAGCCGCGCCGGCATGACGAAGTGGAAACGACGAGCCTGGCGCAGGCGGGACGAAACTTCTGGACCGTGCTCACCAACCCGCGCTTCATGCTGTTCCTCGTGATCTTCACCGGCTACTGGATCGTCTACTGGCAGCTGTTCATCACCTTACCGCTTTATATTCACGCCTACGTCGATCCCCGCGCTAATACCGAGCTGCTGCTGGCGACCGGACCGCTGGTGGTGATCACGCTCACGGTTGCGATCAACCTGCTCACGCAAAGGCTCCATGCCTTCAACGCGATCATCCTAGGCACACTGATCACGTCGCTGGCATGGATCATCCTGATCCTGCGGCCGACGGTGGTCGGCGTGGTCATTACACTGATTGCGGTCGCGCTCGGCGAGATCACGCAATCGCCACGCTACTACGAATACATCTCGCGGCTGGCGCCCTCGGGACAGCAGGGAACCTACATGGGCTTTGCGTTTCTGCCGCTGGGCATCGGGTCGCTGATCGGCGGACCGTTCGGCGGCTGGCTCATCCACTACTTCGGCGAGGTGAAACATGAGCCGGAAATGATGTGGGTGGTGATCGTCGCGGTGGGGGTGATCACGGCAGTGCTGCTGTGGATTTACGACAAGCTGGTGCGGCCGAAGGAAGCGGCAATTAGCAGTTAGCTACGAGCCACCGCCGGCCCCCTCGTCACTCGATCCTCCTGGCGAGATCAGCTGGCCGCCGGTAATGACTTGTCCAGGTGCCGTCTGCCGGCGAACGGGAACGGGGATCGGCGCTCGCGATCTGACGTAGGCGCGGTAGGCGAAGATCACCGCCAGCAGCGGAGCAGCCAGCAGCCATCCCCAGAATCCGAAGACCAAACTCAGCAGGATGGGCACGATCAGCGACGCCCAGATGGGTACGCGTGCCGTCCGGCGCATGATGATCGGCTGCAGCACCAGGCCATCGACAACGATCACCACGCCGTACAGGATGAGCACATACAGAAATCCCTCGAAACCGTCCGTGAACAAAGCCGTCAGCGCCGGCCCGAAGAACGCGATCACCGGGCCGAAGTGCGGAATGAATTGCAGGACGGCCGCAACCACCGCCCAGAACACTGCGAACGGCACATGCAGATACCAGAGCCCAGCCCACCACATCGCGCCCACGCCGAGCGCGTCGTAACACTGCGCCACGAACCAGCGGCGCAGCGCGTCTCCTGTGATGCTGATGTGACGTGCGAATGCCATTTCTTGTTGGATGCCAGGCCGTCGAGAGGGGCGCAAAACCCATGCTACACTCGAATCAGCAACTAGCAATTAGCAACTAGCAATTAGCTAGCTCTTGACCCTGGGCTTTTTGGGCCTTGGTGCAGGCAGAAGTTGCAATTGCAATTCGCGAACATTGGCAATGACCGCTGTGCCATGAGGTTCGTTTGCTGAGAGCTAATTGCTAGTTGCTAATGGCTGCTTTATGAAATTCGGCGTCATCATTTTTCCCGGATCCAATTGCGATCACGATGCCTATTGGGTGATCTCGCAAGTTGCGAAGCAGCCAGTGACCTTCCTTTGGCACGACTCGCCTGATCTACAAGGCTGTGACGCGATCGTCGTTCCCGGTGGTTTCGCCTACGGCGACTATCTGCGCACCGGCGCGATTGCGAAATTCTCGCCGGTGATGGAGTCGGTGCGCAAGTTTGCCGCCGAGGGCGGGCTGGTGCTCGGCATCTGCAATGGCTTTCAGATCCTGTGTGAGGCCGGGCTGCTCCCGGGAGCGCTGATGCGCAATGCGGGGCTGAAGTACGTCTGCAAGCCAGTACACATTCGAGTTGAGAGTACGAACACTCCGTACACGCAGTTACTTACGAAGGGCGAAGTGCTGGAGATTCCCATCGGCCACATGGAAGGCAACTACTTTTGCGACGAGCGCACCCTGGTCGAGCTCAAAGATCAGGACCGCATCGTCTTCCGCTACACGACGCACACGGGCGAGATCACACCTGAAGCCAATCCCAATGGATCGCTGGAGAACATTGCGGGAATCTGCAGCGAAGGCCGCAATGTGCTCGGCATGATGCCTCATCCGGAGCGCGCCAGCGAACCGGAACTTGGCATGACCGACGGCGCGAAGGTGTTTCGGTCGCTGGTAGAAGCGGCCGTTAGGCGTTAGCACTTAGCATTTAGCAATCAGCTACTGGCAATCAATGGCTTTTTCGGGACGACTGAAGTCGTGCCCTGACACAATGCAGGAAAATTGATGTGAACGTAATCGCTGAGTTTCTGGGGCCCCGAAAGCCGCGCTACTAGAGCATTTCTAATTTAAGTATATACAGTCTTGTGACATAATGCTTCTGCCGGTAAAGGAGAGGCATGAATGCAATCCTATTCGCAGGACTTGCGCGAGCGGGTGTTGCGGGCACTGGA
>JBEKXQ010000047.1:0-66742 GCA_049511915.1 Candidatus Korobacteraceae bacterium | reverse complement strand
GATACGCGAGTAGATGACCGGTAGCTTTTTCCACATATCTGCTCCCGTCCGGCAAAGCTGGCTGCGAGTTCATGTAGTTCATACCGTTTACTCGCCATTGCATAACGGGATGCCGGTTGTCTCGCGGTTTTGCTACTTCGTCCTCAAACCATTCACGACCAAATAGCTGCGGGATATAAGCGAGAATAACATCTGTGAAAAACTTGCACTTGTGGCTCGGCATATACATCAGCCGGTTGCCGATGGCGATAACCTTATAACCTTGAAAATCTCCTGCGATTTCAGGACGAACGTCACCAAACCGGCTGATACGCTCCTGCTCGCGCCGCTGAAACTCGGCGAAATGCTGCTGCGCCTTCTCAATCACCTCAGGCGGCACTCGTGATGCAATGACTCGTTCAACGATAAACGGCGCGGCTTCATTTGCGGGGACTGGCCTAGGCCGCTGGATAGTAAACGGCGATCTCGCTGTCCTCTGCTCCCCTCTCTTTCTGCGTGACGCACGTCCACCGTGACACTTCTTGTACTTTTTGCCGCTCCCGCATGGGCAAGGTTGGTTAGCGATCCTGATCCTTTTCATACTCATCACATGCTCGACGGAGTCTCAGCTCGCCAGCTTCCCTAGCGCCACTCCTGAATGACATTTCGATTGTCTGGGCTTCATTTTGGGGCGCTGCCATGCTGCCCTCACGTGATCTTACGAGTGTTATCCGACGCCATACGATGTAAGCCTTTGCAGTGCTGCAACGTCTCATAAACACCCTCACGGCTGAACCTACCGTACCGCCTTTCGCTGGCGCTCCGGCCCAGGACGCCCCCCACCTCGCTTACAAATATCCACAGGGGCCTGCCCAAATTCCGTTTTGCCGGGAACTTTCGATGCCCGGTAATGGATTCACTGTTTTGTCCCTTTCTTTTTCCCGTTGCTCTTGCCTTTCTCCCACGCTGATGCGAAACCCGACTTGCCGTGAACCTGCCTTATCAGTCCACGATCCCGAAGCCGCAACAGCACATTCTTCATGGAATTCTCGGATTTGATACCGGTTAGCCCTCTGGCGACGCGGTTGGTGATTGACCGGTTATCTGGATTGTTCAGGTATTCCATGATGATGTCTTCGGCGGACGCCAGTCGCTCATGCCTAATCTGTACGAGTACGGAATTATCGAGTTCCGAGATGACCGGTTCCTTGAACCGAAGGTTCCGCATTGCCTCGAAAGCAGTGTTCAGACCCTCGCCAACATCCTTGTTCGGAGGATCGGGGAACTTATTAATCACGCGAACCAGATTGCCGTTTCTGGCGAAGCGTTCCTTAAGAATGTTCTTGGGGGTAATGTGGGCGGGTAGACGTCCGGGGCTTTCCACCTCAACCCGATTATCGAAAATCCGCACATGAACATCGTCGGCGATTGCATAATCTCGGTGCAGCACGGCATTCGTGATTACCTCGTGCAGCGTCTCTTTCGGATAACTGACCGGTTCCAATCCCTTCGTTCCGAGAATTTGAATTCCGCCAATGATTTCCCTAGTTATCTCAACGGTTTGCTTGATGATGTCGTAGGCGCACCCTTCCACACTGATAGGCTCACCGACCAATGTGTCCCGCGTTCCCTCCGGAGCACTTGTCTTGTACCGGTAAACCTTGATGCCGCTACGCTTGGGAAGAATGGCTTGGGGAAGGTCGGCGAACAGAACGATTCCGCTCACAGTCGGCTTATCGTCCTTGAGAAGTTCCTGTTTCCTCAGCCACAGTTCTGGTTCTGAGGTTGGAACCACATCGAGGATGAACTTGATGGTTGTGGTCGAGTTGGTTACCTTCGTTCAGGTCAACCGAGACAGGTTCGTTCTCGAACGAGGTGATTCCTTTATTCCTCTCCAACAGAGCAAGTTTTGCCTGACTATCAACCGGCAGGCATTGCGCTCCGCGCCGCACATAGGGAATCCCGTCTTTAGCCTTGACGACGGTCTTTGTCTTTTTGACTACGACCTGTAGAACCAGACCGGTCTGGTTTGGATGTGATAGAAAATTATAGAGATAATCTTCTCCGAGAGGGAACAGGTCCTCGAATACCTGGAGGTGAGCGTTGGCATCCTCCGGTTTGCCAAACCCGTCCCATTTATGTGGAAACGGCAGCGTGACGTTTTCGCAGATTCCGATGTAAAGTTCACCTCCGTCCGCATTGGCGAAAGCCGAGACTGCCCTTGTCAACTTAGATGGTTTGATTTCTTTCGCCTTGAGGTCCAGGAAATGCCCTTCGGTGTATGAGAGCACTTCTAGGAGCTGCTTGTCGGTGATTGGACTAACCGGTATGGGCATTCGGTCGCTTTCCTCTCGGCAATCGGCGGTAACTGGTCAGCTTAGAACGGTTGTAATTTATCCACCGTGTCTTACCGGTTAGCTCAGCATACATGATTCTCTTGCCGACGATCTGGCGCACCGCGATCAGGCGGGGGTGGGGGTCATTCCGCTGAACCGCTCTGGGCCTCGCCAAACCAACTGACGCCAAAAAGGGTACCGTACCGCCCTCTCTCTGGCCGCACTGTGCCAGATGCCCCGGTACCACGCTCAAACGCTGCCTGAGGCCCAGTTGTGCTCACTGAGTAAGTTCTCGCTACTTTTCAAGGGTTACCGGAATTGAAATAAGCTGACCGTCCGGGACTAAGTGTTTTTCGACCGTCCTATAGCCGTCCATACGAATTTCAACCGTACGTGGTGTATCCCCTTTCTTCAACAGCACAAACACCAGCGGCGCAACTCCCGCCTTCAAACCATCCACATAAATTTCAGCCCCCGGCGGTTCAGTCGCAATCACACACCTGGAAGCCTTGCCAGTCTTAATCAACTCGGCGAGTTCAGCGGGGCTTCTAGCCCCAGCTGCGGATGCTGCTGGGGAACTCAGGGAAGCTTCTACATTCGTTTTGAGCTGTTGCCCCACAGGTGACACGAACTTCGGCGTCGTTTCGGCCTTTGGCATCGGCACGGAGGTACAAGCGGTGCTCCCTTCGAGTCTGATGCAGCTGGATACTTTGAATGTCCGCTTGCCGCCCTCCGCAACCCTCACTCCCGTTGCCGCTGAATAACCGGGGGTTGATTCAATGACTGCATAGCGACGAGACTGGTCAATGGGAAACGAGATACTCGCCATCGGCGAAACGGAGTAGGGCAAAGTTGGACTAGTACAACCAGGCACGTCGTCCTGACACATTGCCACTTGGACAGGGTAGGTGGATAAATTCACAAAATACATCAAGAAACCCAGATTGTTAGCGACGTCGAATGTCCATCGGTGGAGTGAGGCTGTAAGGTGGCCTTTCGTAAGCAATGGATGTCTGGGGACGGCTTGCTGTGGGACGGTTTCTAGCGTGGCACCCTCAATCGTGTCAACTGCCGCCGACACCTTGAGCGCCTTAGCATTCGACAATACTCGAATCCACCCAAGCTCCGGTTCGGGTGAGGGCAGGTCTATTCGCACCTCGGTGCTTTCTCCCGCTTGCACAACTCTGGTGACGGTATCCAAGAGTTTACCGCCCTGGGAGTATCTTTCTATTGTCGCGGTTTGGTTCTTGGTATCACCGTTCGTTAGCTGGATGGAGGCTATATTGCCGTTGCCGAAGGGAATCGCAAGAAAGCAGCTCTCTATGGGATTGCTCTCGGCGGCAAGAACTGAAACCGCAATAGCGACGACAACAATGGCCAGCCTGCGGCTCAGGGGAATATGTCGCATGCACCACCCCCTCTCAGCCGGAGCTGCTGAACCACTACGTAATGGGTGGCGCATTTGGTTCCTCCATGCAGCGTTGTTGTGGACAACCAGCGTACTGCGTCGTGGCCGGAGTGTCTACTAAGAAAACGGCTGCCAAAGCCTACAGCGCTGCTCTGCCACTTCGTCTTGACATAGGGACTTATTCTAAAAATATCTAAGGGACCCAAAGGCTTAGCATGAAACCGACTATCTTAATTTTGGTCAGTGTCCTCCTCCCAACACTGTTTCCGTCACAGTCCCAGCCAAGTTGGTTACGGGAGGAAAAGTCCGACCCTCTACGGGGGACACATTTTGTGCAGTTTTCGCTTGAGGGCAGGTACCTAACCGCACCCAGACATGCTCCGCCAAGCGCGACTCCTGCAATGATTGTCAGGTGTATCCCCGGGACTTATAACCACGGCCATAGCAAGGGAAAGTTCCTCAATGGATATATCTTTGTTGATGGAGTTGTTGACACTGGCCAAGCTGGATCGGTGCATGTGCAATACCGACTGGATGACGGGAAGCTACAGAGTGACGTTTGGTCACACAGTACTGATTTCTCCTCAGTGTTCTTCCCTGCAGTAGACTTCAACAATTTATTGTATGGCCACTTGCTGGCGCACAAGGAAGGCACCAATCTCCAAGTTCGCAAAGTGGTCGTCGGACTGGAAGAGTTCTTGGGCGCAGAAATAGTGGTGCAATTTGATATGCCAGATGCTACGGAAGTGGCAGGCACGTGCGGTGTAATTTGGCAGAAATAAAGGTACTGTCGGCGCATGACCGAATGAAACGGCACAACTTTGGCTTCCCGACGCGGTTCGCAGGCTGATTCGTCCTTGGAGTTGCGTTTTGGTTGCTGATGGTGTGAGAGTAGAATGCGCGACATGAAAACTTTACTGATGCCCATCGCGATGTTGGTTGCTCTCGCTATATCAATGCAGGCCGCACAAAAGGTGGTCGATGGTGAGACACTGCAACAGTTCTGCACTAATGTGAATAAGGTTCAAGCTAAGGTCCAGACATCGCAAGCGGAGTTTGGTGAAGGGTCGTTCTGTGTAGGCTACATCCGGGGAGTGGTTGACGCAATGTCAACCTGGAAGCAACTGGATGCTGAACAGAAAAGCCATACGGGACAACCGGAGCATCCATGTATTCCCGACGAGTCCAGTCCCGAACAAATAGCCAAGATTGTAATTAAGTATCTAGAGGATAACCCAGATAAGCTTCATTGGCAGGCTAATGTCCTCATCTTTGCTTCAATGCGCAAGGCATTCCCTTGTAAATGAAAGGAGAACATGGCCACATCGAATCCCGTTGACGATAAATCAGCAACACGGAAGCATACAGGACGGAACCACTGTTATGGAATCTCGCCCGCCAGCGCTGGTCAGCGGGAAGGTTGAACACGTCTGGATCAAGTGTTCCTGCCGTTTCGAACCACCCGTCTTAAGGTTTTGATCTTGTCGTTAATTGTTTGCCAGGCAGGCCAGCGAGCCTCAATCTCATGCAAACGATTTTGAACCTTCTCCTCCTTGAACCTCTTTTGAAGTTCTGACGGCGAGTAATTCTCGAACCTGCCGACGTACGTGTAATCGGCCCTTCTTTCCCGAGTCCAAAACGCCTTGTCATGACAGGTTGATGAACAAAATTTCTTGGCTCCCTGTGCGAAGAATAACCTGTTGCATCGCGGGCATAACTTGACCGGCATCTCTTCCGGTCGTTTGCCTTCGCATTCTTGGAGCAGGAACGCGCAGAAAGGGTCAATAGAATCGCGGCAAGAGGGAAACAGTAGAAGGCAACCATATTGTAGGGAGATTTGAAACCGAAAATGATTCAACCCGTGATCCTCGAAATATCTGACAAAGCCTTCAGTCTCGCGGTCAACCTGGGGACGACGGACCCAACTCTTAGTAATGTCCCGGGAGAAGACCGCTTGGTCTGGATTCTTAGCGGAACATAACCAGGTAACCGCCGCGTGGAACTTGCGGTGCGCTCTCCGCAGCCTCTTAGTCTCGCGGTCGACAACCTGCATCTCCTTATCGGACAGTTCTTCAAATCCTCTGGGCAGCGAGCGCCGCAACCCTCCCAAAGCCACAATGATGCTTTCTAGCCCCTTGAACTGGGTAAATAACGACCCGGCTGCCTCCCCTACTATGAGAATCGAATCCTCTGACAGCTCCTCATTGTTGAAGTAGGCAACGGCCAGTTCAGCTATTGCCTTTCGGTCCTTAACGCCCAGCGCTGCTCGGTACGCACCACCTAGCGCAGCAGCCCGTTCCACCGTTTGTTTTTCAATCTGGCGCAGAGTTTTCTTGTGGCTCAAGCCTGTGGACACGGCCGACCCAGAATTGTAGACACGATCATGTCTATTGACCATGTTCAGATTATCGAATAGAAGTTTGAGCATGACAACTACGAATGACGCGAAACCGAATACCGACCTCGCCAGTCTCGAACCCGAGGGATACAGACAAGTGTTTCAGTACCACTGTTCGCCAGACAATGCGTACCAGGATAGTGGAGCTTCACCGCCCGTTACGCCAAAAGTAGATGTTGCCGAAGCGGGGGCCCACGAGGTCGCGCCAAGAAAGAAAGAGCCGCAAAGCGCAATAACTCCTCACACATCGAAGCAACCACCCAAACTTAGGGCAGTAGTGGAGAGGCGCTGCCTCCCTGCTGACCAATACAGTCCAGACTCTTGCGTTGAAAGCAGAGGCGGGACCGAACTCACGGCATCCGACTTGGCCGCGTTCGAGCGGTTAAGAATCGGAGCGGAGCTTCTTGACCAGGCGCACGTCCGGCGTGTAACGGACCAAGAAGCACGGGATGTGTATGGCGTCACAGGCTCGGTAACGATGGACATGAGCGGTATCGTGTTTCCATACTTCAGCGTCGCTACGGGCGCCCGTGTAACGGCACGTTTGCGCCGCGATAATCCCGAAATCGAGGAAGGCAAAGAAAAAAACAAGTATGTGTCTGCGTATGGAGATCACAAACACTTGTTCTTTCCACCTGGCGCCGCAGACAAGCTACAAGACCCTGGCACGCCCATCGTGCTGGTAGAAGCGGAGAAATCGGCCTTGGCTCTCACCGCCTGGACTGAACGAACCGGATGGAACCTCCTGGCCGTTGCCACGGGAGGCTGCTGGGGATGGCGCGGACGCATCGGAAAGCTGGAAAACGCCTACGGCAAGCGGGTAGATGAAAAGGGCCCCATCTCTGATCTGTCCTGCTGCGATGGACGCAAGGTATACGTGCTGCTCGACGCGAATGTCGCCACCAACCACAAGGTGCAACAGGCGCGTGCTGCGTTAACTCGCGAGCTGAAGAAGCGTAGCTCGGAAGTCTTCCTATGTAACCTTCTCTCGCTCGATGGCGTCAACGGGCCAGATGACTACATAGCAGTCTGCGGCGACGAGGCAATTCAGCAGGTACTGGAGACGGCGCAGCCAGCGCTGGATGTTGCGGTCGCCGACGCCGAGGCTGCCATTGAGGCGGTTTGCAAGGCCAATGCGGAATGCAAGGTGGGGGAGACAGTCCGGGCCATGGACGCTGTCGCGGACGTGTCAGACGATCTGCGGCGGGAATTCCTTATGGCACGCCTCGCTGCTACTACACGCGGATCCTTTTCCAAGAAAACGATAACAGACGGAGTCGCTGAACGATTGCGAAAAACCGAACGGGAAAGAGCCGACTGCGCCCAGCGACTGGAATACGCGGCTGCGGGGCCAATCGACGGCGCACAGGTCGCCGAAACGATTGCGGGATTCTTCCGGCGGTACTTTGTCCTTGACGAAATGTACTTCACGATCCTCGCAATCTGGGCCCTGCACACGCACGTCTTTGAAGCCTTCGACTACACCCCCTACTTGAGTATCACTTCGCCGACCAAGCGTTGTGCTAAGTCGAACTTGTGTTCAGCACTGGGAGTGCTGGTGGCGCGACCCTGGAAGACCCAGTCAGTGTCGGTGGCCGCCCTGGCTCGCAAGATTGAGAAGGAACACTGCACGATGATTTTGGATGAAGCCGACCAGGCATTCAAGGGTCCTGCCGAATACACAAGCGCCCTGCAAGGAGTACTCAACTCGGGATTCGAGCAAGGCGGAACCTATTCCCGCTGCGTTGGAGAGGGAGCATCGCTAGAGTCCAAGGACTTCTCAACATTTTGTCCGAAGGCAATCGCGGCCATTAAACGCCTACCAGATACAGTCACCGACCGATCAATTCCCCTTCGAATCCAGCGTAAGGGCAACGAGCAGGTTGAACGCTTCCGGTCCCGAAAGTACAAGCCCGAGGGCGCGGTTATCAAGAAGCAGGCCGAGATCTGGGCGGCAGGGGTGCGTGCGGACATAGCCTTCCACCAGCCGCAGACTATTGAAGAACTCAACGATCGTGCGTGGGACGTCTGCGAGTCACTCATGGCGATCGCAGAACACATCGGCCAGGGATGGGACGTCAGGCTCCGGGCAGCACTGTTGAAAACCTTCGGCTCTGAGTCCGCCGAGGATGATGAGACCGGCGTCCAACTTCTGCGGGATACTAGGGATGCCATCGGCGAAGATGAGGACAAGATATTCTCTACCGACCTTCTTTCTCGCCTTAAGTCAATTGAGACATCCCCCTGGGCGGATTGGAATGGCGGCAGGGGGCTGTCCACAAACACTCTTGGACAGAAATTGAAAGATTTCGACATTCGCCCCAAGAAGATTCGGATGGGCGAAAAGACGCTTCAAGGCTACCTGCGAGAGTCATTCGAGGATGCCTGGAATCGGTATTTGGTGTCCCCGGTCCCTTCCAGCGATTTTCAAACGGAACAGCCGGAACAACCCAATAACGATGCGGGTGAAACGCTGTTTTCGCGACCAGAACAAGAACCCCATGTTCCGGTTGCAAAAAATGAGAAATCCCCAATAAATACGCGGGTTGTTCCGGATGTTCCGGATGAAAACCTCCCAGAAGTGATGGGGCACAACGATGACGATTTGGAGGGCACTCTATGACCGCCGTGGAGGTCATCGATGCCGTCGAGTCCGCGGGGGGCTGGCTCTGGCTGGAAGGTGAATCCTGTCGCTACAAGATGCCCCGAAAGGCGGAGCATTTACTGCCGGACCTTCGCGCACATCGGAAGCAGATTTACCGAGTTCTCATGGAGCGCGAGCATGCCGTGCTTACGCCCGTGCCCTGCACCTGCAGCGAGAAGGCCTACCCGCATTTCCGCCATCGTGATGGAAGCGGGCCAGGGAGTAGGCGAAGCCTCGACGCGAACCGCTCGGAGGTTCTGAAGAGGAGGGATCCGCTCCGAAACCTAAACTCCGAGCGGTTGCAAAAGGGAAAGGAGGGCCGCGAACGACGAGAAGAGTGAACCGGAGACAGTGTAGTGCCAGAGAGCCCTTCGTCAGGAAAGTAGGAGAGATCGAGAATGCAAGAAAACGCATATTGTGATTCCGGCGGTTCACCACCAAATGCTGCAATTGCGCCAATCCATGGAAAGTTGTTCCACACCTCGGCCGCGAGTGTTATGTTAACGGCGATTGATTCGGTGGCACAGAATGGAAAATCTGTGGCACGTCGAAGATTCCAAAAAGGCAGTGTTTTTCTCAACAAAACCAAAACGTTGTGGCTCGGGATGTATGCGGAATACGTCCTCGACTCTCACGGCGTAGAGGGACGCAAGCGCAATCAGGTTGTTCTCTGTCCGGTCAAAATGGGCGACAAGATCATGCACAAGAGGGACGCGCAAAGGCTGCTGCAACCCTATCTTGATCGTGTGAACTCGTCTCTCGCTGCGCCGGCCAGGGAACGTAAATCGGCAATGTTTGGAGGCTTCGCAGAGATCTGGGAACGCGATTACCTGTCACTGTCGAAACCGTCAACCCAATCCAGTACGCGCAGTTACTTGAAGCGTCTGAAGGCAGCATTCGGGAAAAAGGACATGCGGCAGATTGATGCTGGCGATATCCAGCGTCTCATCTCCGAGTCCATGTTAGAGCTTGACCCGAAAACGATCCGCAACATGTGGGGTACGGTGAGCCTGATTTGGAATGCTGCTCTGGCACAGAAATACGTTGATGCGATGCTTCCAAAACCGAAGCTGCCACGCAAAGCGAAAAAGAAACCGAGGTTTTTCACTCTCACAGAAGTCAGCAAAATTATTGCGGCCTCTCAGGATGACCATCGGGTTTTTTATTGGCTTGCAGCTGAGGCGGGGTTGAGAGCCGGGGAACTTGCCGGGTTGCAGCTAACGGACATTAACGGCGAACAGGTGACCGTTAATCAGTCGGTGTGGCACGGCAAGGAACAAGCACCAAAGACTGACAATGCAGTGAGAACGGTTGCGCTGTCTCCCCAGCTTATTACGCTGCTGTGGGAACAGATTGCAAGGCAGAAGGCAAAGGGTCATGAGTTCCTGTTCTCCGTTTCGACGGGAAGCCCTTGGGACATGAACGTCTACCGCAATCGCAAGATGCGGAAACTGCTCATGGCCTTGGGAATCTCACAAACAGGATTTCATGCTTTTCGACACTTCAACGTCTCTTTGCTTGACGCTCTGAGGGTGCCGCTGAAAACGATTCAGGAGCGTATTGGACATGCGTTCACAGGCTCGTTCACTTTGGACGTGTATGGTGGTCAGCCGCAATGGAACGAGAATCTGAACGCTGCAAGGAAAGCGGGAGCGGCAATCGAGCGAGCAGTACAAAAGCTTGAATCGGAAAAGGCTGAGAAACCTGAGAATTTTGTCAGCTTAACTGCAATCAACGAGAACGGCCTCCAATCTCGCGAATTGGAAGCCGTTGAATCTACGTAGCTTGTTTGGTTGCGGGGGAAGGATTTGGTTGCGGGGGAAGGATTTGAACCTTCGACCTTTGGGTTATGAGCCCAACGAGCTACCAGACTGCTCCACCCCGCACTTCGATCATATCGCCATGTGAACCTCAGGTCAAACAACGCACACTGGCATGAGACGGATAGAGCTGCGCTTTGCGAACACTTGGAGGCCAACCGATTCAAGCCTTGGCGCGAGAAAGTTGCGCCCCTTTGATTCGGGTTGCGGTTCTGTTCTTTAGCACACTGCTAGAGCTTCACTGAGCCTGCCTGTTATGCTCGACGGTTGTTATCCCTCCGGCTTCATTCTCAATGCGAGGTACCACAATGTGGCAGGTCCATCCTTGGCTGGCTCTGGGCGTAGTTGCTTCAACGGCGGCGACTGATGCCGTGTACGTGATGTTCAGTGCGGCGGTCGCGTCGCGGCGGCGTTTGCCGGCGGCGACGTGGAGCAGCGTGTGGTATCTGTTGTCCGCGTTTGCAGTCATCAGTTACACCAGAAACTGGATCTACGTGTGCTTCGCTGCACTGGGATCTTGGATTGGAGCCTATGTGTCGATGACGGTGCTGCGCAGGCCGGGTCACCGCGCCGACGGGCTTGACCATGGCAAGCCTAAGACCTCGGGTTGAAGCCCACTCAACGCGCTCAATTCCTGGCCTCGATTGAGCTGGCGATTTGCGAAGTTAAGGTCATCAATTTTCACTTTCTGTAAGAGGCGCGTCAGTAATTGAAGCGGTAACGAAACTCCCCATAAATTTGCCGCGGCTGGTTCCAGTGAAATCCGCCGAATGTCAGACTGTTATCCAGCTGCACGCGGCGGTTGGCTACATTCAGCGCCGTCAGGGAAATGGCGTATTTGTTCTCGACGAAGCTCTTGCCAAGCGAAAGATCGACCGTGGTGTGGCTGGGAAGATAGGGCCCTTGGTATTGCGCATAGGGCGTCCCGTACAACCCGTTGGTGAACCCCGAGCCGTAATACACATTGCCCGAGGCGTAGCTGTGCCAGGGAAGACTTGTACTGACGCCCCAGTTCAACGTGTTTCTTTGATCGTGGTCCACCGGTGCCAATCCTGGCGGGATATCGAGGGGACACGCCGAAGTGACCGGAGTGGGACAGATCAAGCCTCCTGTGATCGGCGAGGTTGCCTGGGCAATTTGATTGGCATAGACGAGGTGAACCTGGGCGCGATGCCAGAGCATGGGAGAACGTAATGTGGTGTCCCAACCCTGAATCACGGCGCGGTACCACGTGATCGGCCAGAAGAGATTCGACTCTCCGATATTGTTGTGATCCAGCCAATTGCTCGCGTTGGTTTGATAATTATCGACCTCAAGGTTCCAGCCGCGATAGGGAATAATAAGACTGGCCTCCCATTGTTTATCCCGCTCGCCCTCTAGAGGAGCGAATGTGAAATTCTGGCTGTTGGCCAAACCAAAAAGCGCGCCCGTGGCCGTCACCAGTGGCGGCGGCTGATAGTAGTGCCCATAGAAGGCGCGCAAGACCCAATTCAGCCGGGGAACCCTAACTGCGACGCCGACGCGTGGATCGGTCGCGTTCTCCGATATCGACGACCTGAATTCTGTCTGCCGAAGTCCGGCGATAACGGTCAACCATTTCGTCGCGTTGAAGCGGTCGCTGATGAATTCCTCCGCAACCCCTCCGGTTACGCTGATGGATGAGGCAGGAAAGTTTGAAGTGCCATCGGTGTACTGGTTATCAAAGTAGTTGTGCTGATGCTGAAAGAATCCGTAGACTCCGACCTCCAGATCGTTTCTCCATAAGCTTTTGTTGACGATTCCCTGGAGGCCGACGTAATTGGCAACCTGATTCACAGTCGAGATGACAGGATAGTCGTTCGGGCCACCTTGGTAGTCGGCGGCGTTGTAGTGATAAAAGGGAGAAAGCGTGAGCAGAGTAGTGGGATTGAAAGTGTGGACCCAGGAGAAGATGACGTAGCCATCGGGCTCGCGCTCGGCATCATGCAGCCCATAGCTGGGGATCTCCCCCGACGCTTCCAGAATCTGATTTCCGGATGAGTTGGGATCGGGATCGATAGGGATCTGGTAATAGTCCTGCCGCAAGGAAGTGACTACGCGAAACTGATTCTGGGAATCGTGATTGAAGATGAACGAGGCGAATCCGCCGTAGCCGTTCTCCGCATCGTGAACCACTTGTGGGATCGGGGTTTGAAGTCCGTAATTGCTGCGATTTCCGTTTAAGCTGGCGTAGTAGGCAAATCGCTGGGTGTGTCCTCCGCAACTGATTTGGTCGTCTGTCTGGTAGAAATTCCCCGCACTGAGGACGAGGTCGCATTCTCGGTCGCGTTCAAAACCGGTTCGCGGCGCAATGTTGAACATTCCGTAGGTGCGATCGCCATAGGTGGCGTCGTAGCTGCCCTGCAGAACTTCGAGATAGTCGATGTCCTTGGGATCGATCTGCGGCCCCAGGTTGCTGGCGATGTTGGTGTTGGGGATGGAGACGCCGTCAATCAACCATTCAACCTGATGGCCTCCATTCATGTGCAGCATGTCGTGGGTGACATAGGTAGCCGGCACATAGTCTGTGATCATCTCCAAGCCGTTGGTGCGATCTGCGCCGGGAGTTTGCTGGATGTCCTGGCGGTTCAGCATCGTCGTCGGCGTAACACTGTCCATGGTCGGCGCAACTGGAGTCCCCGAGACGACGACGTTCTCCTGTGTACCTGCGACAGCCAGTTTGAAATGCACCACCGGACTGGTGTCGGACTGAACGATCACGTCTTGTTGCGTTTGCAGAAAGCCTTTCGACAAGACGGTGACGGTGTAGCTCCCGATAGGAACTGAGCGGAATTCAAACTCTCCGCTGGCGCTACAGTCCTGGGATCGCGTCCAGTCCGACGTTTGGGCCTTCAGCGTGACCTGTGCGCCTTGAATGGGACGGTGCTGTGGATCGTGAACGACGCCGCGAACGGAACCGAAGGCGGTGGCCGATAAGTGCGACCCGAACAAGAGCACCACAGCCATCAAAGACAGCGGCGCTGCCCAAACTCGCATTTTGCCGGGAAACGATTTCATCGCGGTGCCGGTACGCTTTCCATGACTTCTCCGAGCGCGGCTTGATAGCGCATCGCTTTGCTCAGTGCTCGTGCTTTCGAGCTACAGGAGAATGCGTTTCCTGACGAAGGTAAGCCGCTGCCGCGCGAACAAGCGCGCGCTCTACATCAGGCGAGGCCGGCCTTCAGAAACGTGGGATCGAAGAGGTCAGCACAGTGGAGGCCCGCGCTTCTGCGCGTTGCCCTCGACAAATCGAGCAATGTCCGGTGAGGCGAAGGGAAGAAAATCCTGCCAGGACGACATTCGATTAAGGGTATTGCCCTGAACGCCCAGCGCGGTTACCGAGTGCGAAGTGATGGCTGTGACATGACGGTAGGTACAGCTTGCAGGGATAGCGCGGAAGCCATCGCCTTGTGGCGGCATGGCGCAGTGATGCTGACCACCGCGCCGGCAACATGCAGGAACGGCCTGTTGCGCTTGCACGAAGGGCAGAGCAAATCCTGCAAGCTGCAGGAAAAGCACCAGACTGGCAAGCAACCGTCTCATAAGCAAAGGGATTGTACTACATCATGACGCTGCGCCTGGGGTGGAGTGCAACCATCGACGTTGCCAGGCCAGATCCGCAGCGCAGGCGCTAACACGGACGCTTACCGTCGCAGATCGTGTGCGTCTCAAGCTCAGCGTGGGCGATCGGCGTCACAGACATTACAATGGAAGATTACCTACAGCTAAACAAAGTCTGACGCGACTTAGCGTCAGCCGGAGAAATCGTGTGCGTTATGCAATCGTAATTCTTGCCGTTCTCGGTATTGTCGTCTCATCCCTTGCCCTCAAGGTCCACTTCGACGACCCGGGCAAGGAGCCGTGCAGCATCAATGATAAGTGGGATTGCGGAACCGTGAATCATAGCGAATACGCCACGATTCATGGCATACCAATGGCTGCAATCGGAATCATGGGATATTTGTTGATTGCCATATTGGGGTTTCTTCGCCAGAGGGAGCTCCTTCTCATTGCCATCCTTCTTGCGCTTCCGATTGCCGTTCATCTTACAGATATTGAAAAATATGTTCTACAAATCTGGTGCCTTTATTGCGTGATCTCGCAAGGGATCATCGCCTTGCTGGCGTTGTTGTCTGCGATCTGGATTGTCTGGCCAAAGGTGCGCACGCGTACGGCGTAGCGATTGAATTGAGCGGTACCGGCGTCCGGCCGCCTGTCCCCTTACGACCTTATACCGGAGCCGTCTCCACGCGATTTCGGCCGTTGGCTTTGGCCTGATAGAGGGCAGCGTCGGCACTTTGTATCAGCTTCTCGATAGAGCAATCGCCACAGGGATTGGCAGTAGCCACGCCGATGCTGATAGTAACTGTAACTGCAGCTTTCTGTGTGCGAACGGGTGCCGAGCTTACCGCCAGGCACAGGCGCTCCGCGAACTGATCGGGACGCTCGGTTCCCATGTCGGCTGCGACGACGATAAATTCCTCGCCACCGTAACGTCCCACAACGTCATAGGCCCGGACCGCAGCGCTCAACCGCTGTGCGATCTCGTGCAGGATCGCGTCTCCAGTAAGATGCCCAAATTGGTCGTTGACGCGCTTGAAATGATCCAGGTCGATGAGGAACAAGGAAAGCGACTTTGCCTTACGCTGGGAGCGCTCGACCTCGGCGCGCTGTTCAAAGAGCGCTCTCCGGTTCCAAATACCAGTGAGCGAGTCGTGAGTGGCCTGCAAACGTAACGCTTCCTGGGCCGCAAACAAGCTATCGTGAAGCTTTATCATGCGTTCGCCGACGTGCATCCGGGCAAAAAACTCGTGAACATTGAACGGCTTGGTGAGATAGTCGTCCGCGCCAGCGTCGAGGCCTTCGACAATGTCGGCGGTGGTGTGCTTGGCCGTGAGCAACAAGATGTATTGGTAGTGGTCACGTGGAGTTGCGCGGAGACGCCGGCAGACCTCGGGACCTGCCAGGCCAGGCATCATTCAATCCAGCACCAGTAGGCGCGGCGCGGCGGGCGAGAGAGCATGTTGCAAGGCCTGTAGACCATCGCTCACTAGCCGCACGACATAGCCTTGGCGGGCGAGGAAATGCTCGAGCGCCCGCCGATACAGGGGATCGTCTTCCGCCACTAACACACGACTCAGCTTATTGCTATTGTCCAGTGGGCCCAGGGGAAACCGGGTCGGCAGTTCTTCACTGCAAGCGAATTGCATCGGTCGGTTCTCCAGCGGAGGAGGCCATTAGTTGCCGCAGGGCTTCGACGTAAGCCATCAGCTGCGCGACCAGTTCACCCGCCCGCACTGAATCTCTGGAGAGGCTGGCTTGTTCCAGTGAGAAGGCCAGCGTCTCGCCATCGGCTGCTCCCAGATAGCCGAGGCTACCCTTGAGCGAATGGGCAGCCTCGCGCAAACCGGCAAAATCTCTCTGCGAAAGCGATTGCGTAAGACGTGCGGCAAACCTGGGATACTCTTCAAAGAAGAGGGCGATTAGCTCGATCAGCAGCAACTCATCGCCGTCGACTCTCTCCAGTGCCGCAGCATAGTCCCAACCGGCTGGCATAACAGCGTTGCCTCCTTTGCGTTTCCGGCCGGTTCCTGCAGCAAGACTCGGCGATGGCAACTCTCCATCTCTATCGGCAAAGGGAAAGCAGTCTTGAGTTAGCCCGGTCTCACCAGGTGGAGGGCAGAGTGTCCGCCAGTTCGGCTGTGAGTGCCCACTCGATGGCCCGCATTCTTTCAGCGGTGAGCTTGTGTCCGTCGCAAGTGATGTAGAAGACATCGTGGGCAACGGGCCCCTCGGTGTCGATCAATGCGACCTCGATACTGCACTCCTCTGTGGTCAAGGTAGCGCTGATGGTATGGAGGAGTCCGGGTCGGTCTTGCGTGACGATCTCCAGCAGGGTGCTGCGAGAGGAGCATTCGTCGTCGTAGCGCAGGTGCGTCTGGACGCTAAGCTTCACCGGCTTGTGATCGGCCTTCAGTCGCGATTCCAGCAGGCGATCGAGTGACGCTTCGCGCATCAGTATCTCTCGCACGAACCGCTGGAAGCGTTCACACTCGGGAGGATTCAGCTCCAAAGTGCGAAAGCGGTCCTTAAAATAGAAGGTGTCGACAACCACACCGCTGCGATTGGAGAACGCCGTGGCCTTGGTGATGTCCATACCCCAGGCGTAAAGTATGCCCGCCAAGGTGCGGAACAGGCCTGGATGATCACCAGTAACGACGGTCAATTCATGCTGACCACTGTTGGGCCGCAACCCGAGCTGCACCGGCTCGGCGGCAAGGCTCCCCGCCATGGCGAAATGCTGGGCCACTTGTTCGGGCGAATGGGAAGGCAAGTAGCGCTGCGGCAGTCCCTCGAGAAACTTCAGCACCTCGGAACGCTGCGTCGGCAACAGTTCCATCACCTTCTCGACGACCTCCCTCGAAACCTTGGCGTCGGAACCCTCGACATCGGCACTGCGGTCGAAGTAGCCTGCCGTTCGGGTGTAAAGGCGCCACAGGTTCTCGGCTTTCCATGGAGTCAACGCCTCCGGATTCACCGCCTTGATATCGGCGAGCGTCAGCAGCGTGAGCAGCTTGAGTCGTTCCGGCGCGCCAATCTTGTCAGCCAGCTCACGGATTGTCGTTGGATCGTAGATGTCGCGACGGCGCAAGGTGGAAGAGATTTCGAGATGGTTGGCGACCAGGAAGCAAACCGTCGCCGCATCTTCCTCGGAGAGTTGCATGCGCTCGACGGCGGAGGCTGCTAACTGGAGGCTGCCATGCACATGGTCCGCACCTTCCAGCCCTTTGCCTGTGTCGTGCAACAACAGCGCGAGAAAGAGCAACTCGGGATGCTCCAGCTCCGAGACAAGCTGGGCGAAGGGCTGCAGCGATGGATATTTCTCGTCCTTCAGGCCGTGGAGCACTTCGATCGCCATGAACGTGTGCTCGTCCACCGTGTAGCGGTGATAGAGATCGCGCAACACTAGCACGTCAATCGTCTCGAACTCGGGAACAGCGCGAGTCAGCAGGTTGAGTGAATGCATCGCGCGCAGCGCATTAGCGGCATGGGGAAGAGTAAGGATCTCGCGCAGCTGCTGCCACAGATACTGGTCCTGTGGCAAGGTCTCGGCCAGGCGGAGATGAGCATCGTTGAGCCTGCGTTCGGCTTCGGGGCTGAGTGCAACGCCGTGATGAGCCATGAAGGTGAACAGACGCAGCACCGCCGCAGCTTCGCGCGCGTCGGCGGCCTGCTGAAAATAAACGCGACCGTCCACGACGGAGAATTCAGAGTTAGAGACGCGCGATCGCCAATGCTGAAACGAGCGGTAGAGCGACGACCGCTCCCGCGAAACCTGGCCTAACAGTTGCGAGCTATTGCGATGAACTGCTTTGGCATGGCGAAAATAGATTCGCATCCATTCGGCTGGCGAAACCGCCCCAGCGCCGGTAGCGATGCCGCGGGCGGCAAGTTCCTCCTGCGCTGCCCAAGTAACGCTGTTGTCGTCGCGTCCGTGGCGATAGTGCAGATAGCAACGGCTGGAGCAGAGAAATTCCATGGCATCGAGCATTTCGCCGTGCGCCGAATTCTGTCGCACGCTCACCAGGTCGTGGCGACCAGAGCTAAGGGCCACAATCATTCCGATCCACTGCGCCACATGACAATCGCGCAGGCCGCCGGGGCCGTCCTTCAGATTAGGCTCCAGATGAAAGATGGTGTTGCCAAAGCGCTGGTGCCGAGACTGCGTCATTTCCGAGAGGCTCTGGAGGAGCGCGTCAGATTCGCGGGCGATCAATTGCGGCAGATGCCTGGCGTGCAAACGCTCGAACAGGGGTTGATCGCCGCACAGAAATCGGCAGTCGAGCAGGGAAAGCGTGAACTCCAGATTGTTCTGGTCAAATCGTCCGCAGTCCGCGAGGGTGCGAACGCAGGGGCTGACGCGCAACCCGCAGTCCCACATTGTCTGACACATGCTGCTAATCGCGCTCTTGATGCGGTCGCCGCAGGCGTTATCTTCCGTCAGGAACAGCAGGTCAATATCGGAATAAGGGAACAGCTCGCTTCTGCCGAAACCGCCCAGAGCGACCAGGGAGCAGCCGCCCCTGGCGACTTCGGTGAAGTGCTGCTCCCACAATGTCAGAGCCAGCGTATCCACCAGCCGAGTGCGGCTGCTGAGCGAGGCCAGACCTGAGCCAATAGCCCCGAAGTCGTGCTGGATACGCTGTGACTCCTGTCGGTAGTTATTGCGCAAGGTGAGGTCGGGGACAGGAGTTGCAATTGGGACCTTGGATGGCGGCAACTCCGGCGGGTGCGGACCTGTGCTCACAGCGCGTTCTCGCCACGGTCATCGTTGCGGATGCGGATGGCCTCGTCGACGCGGGCCAGAAAAATCTTGCCATCACCGATTTTGCCCGTGCGCGCCGCAGTGGTGATCGCCTGTACCGCGCGGTCGACAATGTGGTCGGGCAACACCATTTCGATCTTCACTTTGGGCAGCAGGTCGACCGTGTACTCGCGGCCACGGTAGAACTCGGTATGGCCCTTTTGCCTGCCATGACCGCGGACTTCGGTCACGGTCATGCCCTCCACGCCAATTTCGATGAGGGCGTCCTTGACGGCGTCGAATTTCGCAGGTTGAATCACGGTTTCCAGTTTGGTCATTGCTTGGTCCCTATGGCATCGACGCTTCCCAGTAATAGCCTTCCTCGCCGTGCTGGGTAACGTCGAGGCCCTGCACTTCGTCCTCGGTCGACACGCGCAGGCCGACCGCGAAGTTGACGATCTGCAAGATGATGTATGTGCCCACCGCAGCCAGCGCGATCGCAATCAAGACGCCTACGAACTGATTGCCAATCTGCCGGTAGTTGCCGTCGACCATGCCCAGCGGGAGAGGATGTCCCTGCGCATCTTTGAATATTGGGTTGATAAGACTGGTGGCGAAGACGCCGGTCAAGAGAGCGCCGATTGTCCCTCCCGCGCCATGCACTCCGAAAGCGTCGAGAGAATCGTCATAGCCGAGACGGGCTTTCACCAGCGCGACCATCACGTAGCAAAAGACGCCGGCAATCAGCCCAATCAGCAACGCCGGCATCGGAGCTACGAATCCCGCGGCGGGAGTGATGGCAACCAAGCCAGCCACGGAGCCGGAAATTGCACCGAGAACGCTGGGCTTGCCATTGCGGATCCACTCGGCCCCGGCCCAGCCAATAGCGGCGGTCGCGGCGGCGAAGTGAGTGGCAACAAACGCGCTGGTGGCCAAGCTTCCAGAACTGAGTGCGCTGCCGGCGTTAAAACCAAACCAGCCTACCCAAAGCAAACATGCGCCGATGAAGCTGAGTACCACACTGTGGGGTGGCATGGGTTCTTTCGGAAAACCAACGCGGCGGCCAAGAAACAGCGCGCAGATCAGCGCCGACACTCCCGAAGTGATGTGAACCACCGTACCGCCGGCAAAGTCGAGGGTGGGGAAACGGCCGCCAAGACTGGCGTTCAGCAAGCCTCCTTTGCCCCAAACCATGTGCGCCATCGGCGCGTAGACTACCACCGACCACAGCACCATGAACAACAGCATGGCACTGAACTTCATGCGCTCGGCGAATGCGCCGCAGATGAGCGCCGGGGTGATGATGGCGAACATCAGCTGATAGATCATGAACGTCTGTTGCGGGATTGTGGCAGCGTAGTCGGCATCGGGCGCGGCGCCCACACCATGAAGGAAGGCATGCTCCACTCCTCCGATGAAGCTGTTGCCCGAACCGAAACAGAGACTGTAGCCAATGATGGCCCACAGTACGGTGACGAGGGCCATCATGGCGAAGCTCTGCATCATGGTCGCCAGTACGTTTTTCTTGCGCACGAGTCCGCCATAGAAAAGCGCCAGACCCGGGCCGGTCATCAGCAGCACCAGGGCCGAGCACATCAGCATCCAGGCATTATCGGCGGAGCTCTTGGCGTCGGCGACTTGCTGCTGAAGCTGAGCGATCTGGCTGCTTGGAGCGGCTGCGTCCGTCGCCGAGGCAGCTTGCGCGATCAGCGTGCCGGACAAAAGCAGGATTAGCAAAAATGGTGAAAGTTTTCGAACCAACCGCATGCAGGACTCCCACTAACTAGAGTGAACCGGTTAAACTGCAATGAGTGTGAAATAGTGCCGTTCCGCCGCAGCTTATATTTGCGGAGAGATGTCTGCACCGACCTGCCTCGCGGCTTGCCGGATTCGCTTGGTAAGAACTTTGATACGCGAGTTCGCGGAGAATGAGAAATTCAAACTATTTATGAGCGGGATTAGTTTCGGTTATCGACGGGCAGTCGCCGATTGTCGTTGGGAGATAATAGATGTAGCTACTTCGTTGGCTGCTAATTGACGGCAAAAGCTGATCTTAGCATTCGTTCGATTCATCGACAGCGAAGGACAACGGTCCGCACCCGAGCCGCCATCTCGGTATAGACAGGCGGAGTAT
Organism: Candidatus Korobacteraceae bacterium; assembly: GCA_049511915.1. GTDB lineage: Bacteria > Acidobacteriota > Terriglobia > Terriglobales > Acidobacteriaceae > Bog-257. Next base: position 45,700 of record JBEKXQ010000047.1, on the reverse strand, counting down.
TATGCTGAGAAGGCAGGCTGTGGAGGTGGGGAGTGTTCAGGATCATCACCGTAGAACGGGAATATGGCGCGGGCGGGAGCATCGTTGCCGCGGAGTTGGCGCGCCGCAAGGGCTGGCAATTGCTGGACCAGCAACTGACGTGTGAGATCGCGAAGCTGGCCTCGGTGGACGAGCACGCGGTGGCGCGTTGCGAGGAAAAGTGCGATCCGCTGTTGCACCGGCTGGCGAAAGTTTTCTGGCGGGGAAGCCATGAACGCTCGCTACCGATCTCCGACGATAGGATCTTCGACGCCGACGAACTGGTGGCCCACGCCCAAGAGGTGATCGAGAAGAAAGCCCGGGAGGGTAACTGCGTGATCGTGGGGCGTGGCGCACCGTACATCTTGAGAGCGCGTCCGGACACATTTCACCTCTTCGTTTACGGCTCACGCGAGAAGAAGATCGAGCGGCTGATCAAGCTGAAAATGAGCGAGAAAGATGCCACCGAGATGGTGGATACCATCGACCGCGAGCGCGCCGCCTTCGTGCGCAAATACTTCAATGCGGAATGGCCGTGCCGCCGACTCTACCACCTGATGCTGAACTCCGACCACGGAATTGAACACGTAACCAATATGGTTTTGGCAACCATAGACTCGCTGGAGCGGCAAGGTAAGACGGAACCTCCCGGCCAGAACGTCAATCTTGAGCGGGCGCGCCAGTCGGTAGGTTGAAGGCGCACCTGAAGTTGCGCCCCTTCAACCCTCGCCGTACTCCACTTCCTGATACTCCCTCCCAAGTCACCATGTCACAACAGGTATGTGACGGCTGTGCTTGCGCACGCGTTGGCCAAGCATAGACTGAGGGTACGCGAGGTTGCCTGACCGCAAGGAGGTAGCCCGAATGCAGAAACTCTCCTCGAGAAGACCGCGAGCCACGCGGAATCCCAACAAGAGGTTTGTGAGAATCGTCTCCGGCGATTGGGGAGAGCCGCAAGTACGTCATTACGTAGTTTTCCTTGAGCACCAGCGGGTCACGGACCCGCCACAAACCTCTTGAGGAGGTCGTTATGCCGCTCAACAAAGTCAAGGCATTCCTCGATACTCATGGCACTAAATATGTCGTAATCTCCCATTCCAAGGCTTACACGGCACAGGGCATTGCAGCTATCTCACACATCTCGGGACGAGAACTGGCCAAGACCGTCATCGTAAAGCTGGATGGCGACCTGGCCATGGCCGTGTTGCCGGCGTCGTACCAGGTTGACCTGGAGGCGTTGCGTCGCGCCACCGGAGTGCAGGTGGCGGAACTGGCGACCGAGCGCGAGTTCAAACAGCATTTTCCAGATTGCGAGACGGGGGCAATGCCTCCGTTTGGCAACTTGTATGGCATCCCGGTTTACGTGGACGAGACGCTGCTGGAGGACCGCGAGATCGCCTTCAACGCCGGCTCGCATTACGAGCTGATCAAGATGGCCTACAAGGATTTCGAGCGCCTGGTGAAGCCGGAAGTGATGGAGTTCTCGTCGGCGCGAGTGGCGCACGTGCTGGTGTGAGTCAGGCTTGACTGGCCGGAGCAGCGCAAATTCAAGCATCGTTCGCAGGTTCGTGCCGATGTTGCGCTGCTCCGCCGGTCACATTCTGTAAGCAGGCAGTCCGGGGTGTGCGTCATTCTCAGTGAGCTTGCAGACAGCGGCCCGTGGTCGGGATGCTGATGGATCTCGATCTGCCGTCGGATCTGGTATCGGACAGGATCGCCGCAGTGGCGAGGGCCGCGTCTGCACTTTCTGCTTGGAAACACCGCGGCCAGTGCATCATGGCGATGCGCTCGTCGTTCAAATCCGGTGGTGTGTTCTGCCGCATGACGAGGATTCCTCATGCTACGCCTGAAGCGTGCTGGAATCTCGCCTGTCGCAACCGATGCTGCTGGAGTACAATTTTGAGGCGGAAGCATAGGAGAAATCACATGAGGCGATCCATACCCATCGCATTGTTAATCGTAGGGCTGGCGGTCATCGGGCTGGCGCAAACTTCAATGACTCCGGGGATGCAAAATGCTCCGGCGCGCAAGTCCCCGCTGGCGGGGTATGCGGGCGCGTGGATTGGAACTTTCGAAGGCCATGCCTGGCTGACAGTCCGGTTGACGCAGCAAGGGACCCAGCTTTCCGGTACGGTGCAGCGCCAGAACGACGTCAAGTTCACCGATCAAGGCGACATCAAGAGTGTGGGTGATGAGCAGGTGACCGCTGCGGTGGAAAATTCGCTACTTAACGGCGACGGCCTTTTGCTGACGGTAAAGGATCCCGGCACGCAGCAAACCGATCGATATCTCATGCGGCTGACCAGTGCCGACACGGCAGAGCTCAAGATGGTCGCCATGTCCATGCCACCGGGAATGCCGAAGCCGAAGCCCTGGAAGCTAAGCCGCGTGGGCGCGAACGCGGTAACACCCGCCCGCTAGCCGCGAGGGGCTTGCGATTGACGCCAGATTCCTTGCCTCTGAAGTCTGCCCGTGGTTGCGAACCTAGCTCCGTTTTATTAAGGCGCGATGAACGGATTGTGCCGCGCTTCCGCGCCCGAGAGAGCGGCTGTTACACTGCGAGCGATTGCCAATGACATCTCCAATTTTGCGCCTGCTTGGGGCGCTGGCTGCAGCGGGCAGCGCCATATTGTGCTGGTTTTTGGGAGGCGCGCTGGCCAAGCCGCTGCGGCAAGGCAGGTTGCTTTCGCTGGATGGCTCGCACTACGCGCTGCTGGCGTTTCTGTTGGTGCCGGCATTGACCTTGGCGGTGGTTGCGCTGTTCTGGGTGCCGCCGCGCTTATCGGGCGGCGGTCCGCTGCCGGAAGGAAGGCGCTGGCGGATGGCATTGGTGCTGGTGTTTGTCGCGGCATTTGCGGTTGGGCTGGCGCACTGAGCTACGACTTCAGAATGCGGCAATCCAGGCGAGTTTCTCACGCCAGCATCGGGTCACGACCTTCGACGATTGCGCGAATCAGTTCTACCAGCTCGGCAACCACTTCATCCGGCAGTTGATCATGTGTCAGGCTCTCACATAAGGCCGTAAGATCGACCAGCCGCGCAAGGTGTCGCCAGTCCTGCTTTAGTATTCCCCCAGCATGCAAATATCCCCGCGAGAAGTTGGGCTCTGCGCAGGGCCGCGCAGCGCGCTCATAACGGAGAAAATGGCCGAGGTCAGCCAACGGGGAGCCAGACATCGCAAACTCCCAATCGAGAACTGCTGCCACGGACCATCGGCCGCCATCGCACTGCACCAGCAAATTGCGCTTGCCGAAATCGCCGTGCACCAGCGACGTCTGCGAATCGAGTTCCGCAAGTTGCGATGCTCTTGACCACAGCAAAGCGCTGACGCTATTGCGCAGTTCCGCGGACATCCTGCGTTGGAGGTTAGTCGATGCCAGGCACAAATCCACAAAGCGGGGAGTAGGATCCGCGCCGTCCAATAGCGGTGCGGTAACCGTCGGCCCGGGAGCGAGCCATCCTGACTTTGGGAATGTGATACGGCCGATGGCCGCCAATGTTTCGCCAACGGAAAACGCTGCCTGAGCGATTGCCTCGCGATCTCCGCTCCTCTTTAGCTCATGGAAGCTGATGCCTTCCACGTACCGCATCAAGAGAAAAGGCGGAAGACCATCCAGACCGGACGGCTCTGCGAAGATCGCTTCCGGAACAGGAACGGTAACGCCGGCCATGCGCAGCAGGTCGATTTCCTTCTGACACAAAGACGCGTCGTGCTCATAGATTCGCACTACGATGCAGCCGGCTCCGCCATCGAGGCGCACCTTGAAATTTGCGTTGCGGAAGCCCGCGGTTAGCGGCTGAACCTCTATGACCGTGCAATTCCCCAGCGCGTGATGGAGAAGACGGTCCAGATCGGACTCAGGCAAAGACCGCCGCGGCTCGGATCGAATCCAGCGAGCTTCGTGAGGGGCGCCAGGAATCATGTATCACGACTCTCGCTGGCGAGTATTAGTGGGTAGCTGCGGCGGTATGACCGGCGCGAGCGGCGACTTCCAGGCGGACCTCGGCGCGGCGCAGGGCAAAATTCACCGCGTCGTAGTCCATGTCCGCGGACGCCTGCCGAAGCGCTTCTTCGGCTCGCGCCTTGGCTTCCTGTGCGCGCTTTACGTCGATGTCCTCCGCGCGCTCGGCCGAGTCCGCAAGAATCGTCACCTTGTCGGGCAGCACTTCGGCAAAGCCCCACGAGACGGCGAAGTAATGTGCGGTCCCGGCGTGGCTGTAACTGATTTCGCCGATCATCAGCTCGGTGATCAGCGGCGCATGGCCGGGCAGGATGCCGAGGTATCCGCTCTTCCCCGGTACCTGTACCTGGTCAGCGTCGGCGCGTACCAACAGCTTGTCCGGTGTCACGATTTGTAAATGAAGCGTGTCAGCCATGGCAGATTACGCTTGTGCCTTCATCTTCTCGGCGGCTTCCAGCACTTCTTCGATGGTGCCTTTCATATAAAAAGCCTGCTCTGGAATGTCGTCGTGCTTGCCGTCAACAATCTCCTGGAAGCTCCGCACGGTGTCCGCGATCTTCACATAGCGGCCTTCCAAGCCGGTGAACTGCTCGGCCACGTGGAAAGGCTGCGAGAAGAAGCGCTGAATCTTGCGGGCGCGCGCCACGGTGAGCTTTTGATCTTCGCTGAGCTCGTCGATGCCGAGAATCGCGATGATATCCTGCAGGTCCTTGTAGCCCTGCAAAACCTTCTTGACGGCCTGCGCGCAGTTGTAGTGCGCCTCGCCCACGATGCGCGGATCGAGAATGCGCGAAGTGGAAGCCAGCGGATCGACGGCGGGATAGATGCCCAACTCTGAGATCTGGCGAGAAAGAACGGTCGTCGCGTCCAGGTGAGCGAAAGTCGTAGCCGGGGCGGGATCGGTCAAATCATCGGCAGGCACGTAAATCGCCTGCACCGACGTCACCGAGCCCTTCTTGGTTGACGTGATGCGCTCCTGCAATTCGCCCATTTCGGTGGCCAGGTTGGGCTGATATCCCACAGCCGAAGGCATGCGGCCCAACAGCGTCGACACTTCCGAACCAGCCTGCGTGAAACGGAAAATGTTGTCGATGAATAGCAGCGTGTCAGAGCCTTCTTCGTCGCGGAAATATTCCGCGACGGTAAGCGCGGTCAGCGCCACCCGCAGACGCGCGCCCGGCGGCTCCGTCATCTGCCCGTAGATCAATGCCACTTTCGACTTGCCGGTTTCCTTGATGTTGACTACACCGGCTTCCTGCATCTCGAGCCAAAGATCATTGCCTTCGCGAGTACGCTCACCGACTCCGGCAAATACGGAGAATCCGCCATGCTTGATGGCAACGTTATTAATTAGCTCCTGGATGATGACCGTCTTGCCCACACCGGCGCCGCCGAACAGGCCGATCTTGCCGCCCTTCAGGAACGGCTGGATCAGGTCGATGACCTTCACACCGGTCTCGAACATTTCCTGCGACGTCGCCTGCTCGTCGAAGGCCGGCGCCTGGCGATGGATGGGATTGCGTTTGGCAGTGTTGACTGGGCCAAGCTTGTCCACCGGGTTGCCGATGACGTTGAGCACGCGTCCCAGCGTCTCGCGGCCCACCGGCACAGTGATGGGACCGCCAAGGTCGATCGCCTTCATGCCGCGCACCATGCCCTCGGTGGGCTCCATGGCAACGCAGCGCACGCGGCCTTCGCCGAGCTGCTGCTCAACTTCCAGGATGACGTCGAGCGGCGTCGGCACCGTGAAGCCTTCACTGGTAACGCGCAGCGCGCTGTAAATGGGCGGCAGCGCCGCCTCGGAAAATTGCACGTCCACTGCGGGACCTGCGATCTGAATTACGTGTCCGATGTTTTCAGGCATAAAACCTCAGTGGTCAGTGGTTAGTGGCCAGTTACCTGGAAACCACTAACATCCCAAACCTTGGGATGCCACCTCCCGATTTGCAATGCAATCTCTGCGACAGCAGCTTCTGACTAGCCACTAGCCACTGCTGCCCTAAAGGGCAGCTGCGCCGCTGACGATCTCGATGATTTCTTTCGTGATCGCCGCCTGGCGGGCACGGTTCATGGTCAGCGTCAGCGAGTCGATAACTTCGTTGGCATTGTTGCTGGCCGAATCCATGGCGGTCATGCGAGCGGCATTTTCCGCGGCAACCGACTCCAGCATTCCCTCAAAAATCTCGAAGGCCAGGTAGCGCGGCAGCAGATCGGCAAAAATCTCTTCCGGCGGCTGCTCGTAAATGTAATCGACATTGGCGGGGAACTCCTTCGCCTGCCGCTCCTCTTCCGTTTCCGGCGGCTCCTTCAAACTGATGCCCGCACCCTTTGCGGCCTCGCCCATCCGCTCGCGCTCTTCCAGCGTGAACTCCTCTGCCAGCGCCACTTCTCGCCGGCCAAGCTCCTGCACAGGAAGAATTCGTTGCGCGATCAGCCGCTGCGAGATCACCGACTTGAACTCGTTGAAGATCAGATAGACCGAATCGATATCTTCGTTCGTATAGGCCTTGGCGATGTGATCGGCGATTTCGGAGACGGGTTCGTACTCAACTTTCGCCAGCACGTTCAAGTGCTCGCCAATAATCTGGATTTGTCCGGCGCGCTCTTGCCCATACTTGCCGACGGGATATCGCCGGCGCAGGAAATCGCGGCCCTTGCGGCCGACGGCGAGGATGTCGATGGTCTTGTCCTTGAAGTGGTCCAGAAATTTGGTCGCCGCCTTCAAAACGTTGGAATTGAATGCGCCGGCCAGCCCGCGGTCTCCGGTCACCAGCACCAGCAAAATGCGTTGCTCGGGACGAATCGCCAGCAGTGGACTCAGAGGCAAGCCCGTCTTCGGATCCATCAGATCGGCGCGGCTGCAGGTCGAGCTCAGAACGTTGGCCAGCATCTGCGCATAGGGCCGCGAGGCCAAAGCGCGCTCCTGAGCGCGGCGCAGCTTGGCTGCCGCCACCATCTTCATGGCCTTGGTGATCTGCCGCGTGTTCTTCACACTGCGGATGCGCCGCCGGATGTCGCGTATGTTCGCCATTCGCTCTTACGCGCTCGCCTTCGCTTCCAATTGATGTTCGCTGGCGAAGCGCTCCTTGAATTCCTTGATGACTTTGGTCAGCGAGGCACGCAGTTCATCATCGAGGATCTTCTTCTCCTCGATTGCTTTCAGCACGCCGGGATTGGTGGTGTCGACGTAGGAGTAAAGCCCCTTCTCGAAGTCATGCAATTGCTCGATCGGCATGTCATCGAGCAGGCCTTGCGTTCCGGCGTAGATGATCAGAATCTGCTTGGAGAACGGCAGGGGCTGATACTGGCCCTGCTTCAGGATTTCCGTGAGACGTCCACCGCGGGCCAGCTGTGCCTGCGTCGCTTTGTCCAGATCGCTGCCAAACTGCGAGAACGCCGCTAACTCGCGATACTGAGCGAGATCGAGCCGCAACGTTCCGGCAACCTGCCGCATGGCCTTGATCTGCGCGCTGCCGCCGACGCGGCTCACCGAGAGTCCTACGTTTACCGCGGGACGCACGCCGGAGTTAAACAGATCGGTCTCGAGATAAATCTGCCCATCGGTGATGGAGATGACGTTAGTGGGAATGTAGGCCGAAACGTCACCCGCCTGAGTTTCGATGATAGGCAATGCGGTCAGCGAACCTGCGCCGAGATCGTTGCTAAGCTTAGCGGCGCGCTCCAGCAGTCGCGAGTGAAGATAGAACACGTCACCGGGATAAGCCTCGCGGCCGGGCGGACGGCGCAGCAGCAGCGAGATCTCGCGATAGGCTACGGCGTGCTTGGAAAGATCGTCGTAGATGCACAACGCGTGGCGCTTGGTGTCGCGGAAGTACTCGCCCATGGCACACGCAGCATACGGGGCAATGTACTGCATGGGAGCGGGATCGGAAGCCGATGCCGACACGACGATGGTGTAATCCATCGCGCCAAAGTCATCCAGCGTCTTCACCACCTGGGCAACCGACGAACGCTTCTGCCCGATCGCGCAATAAATACAGATCAGGTCGCGGCCCTTACTGTTGATGATAGTGTCGAGCGCAACCGCAGTCTTGCCGGTCTGGCGATCTCCGATGATCAGCTCGCGCTGGCCGCGGCCGATGGGAATCATCGAGTCAATGGCCTTCAATCCCGTAGCCATAGGCTCTTTCACCGGCTGACGGTCGATGACGCCTGGCGCCAGCCGCTCAATGTTGATGAACTGATCGGTGTTGATCGGGCCTTTGTCGTCGATGGGCTGGCCGAGGGAGTCGACCACACGGCCGATCATCGCCTCCCCCACGGGCACACTCATGATGCGGCCGGTGCGCTTGACTTCGTCGCCCTCTTCGATCTCCGTGTAGTCGCCCAGCAGCACCACGCCCACCTGGTCTTCTTCCAGGTTCATGGCGAGGCCGGCGACGTTGTGTGGGAACTCGAGCAGTTCGCCGGCCATGACCTTGTCGAGGCCGTAGACGCGGGCGATGCCGTCGCCGATGGACATGACTGTGCCGACTTCGTCGACGGCGATTTTAGATTCGTAGTTGTCGATCTGCTCGCGGATGAGCTTGGTGATCTCGTCTGCTTTGATCTGCGCCATAAGATTCCGTTCGAGTGCTCGAGTAGTGCTGGCCTTCAGGCCAGCATCTACGCGCTTTATTTATTCCTGAGCCGGCTTCAGCCAGCGGCAGGCACTACGCCAGGCTCAACTCCTGCCGCATCTTCTCCAGTTGCCCGCGCACCGAGCCGTCGTAAATCGTGCTGCCGGCGCGCACCATCACTCCGCCTAGCAACGCGGGATCGGAGACGTAGCGCGTGCGGACCTTCTTGCCGGTCATACTCTCCACGCGCGACTCCAACTCGCGTTTCTCTTCCGGCGACAGCGGACGAGCGCTGGAAACTTCAACCTCGGTAAATCCCAACTGCGCGTCGAGCTCGGTTTCAAACTGCCGCAGCATGTCGTCCAGCATTCCGATGCGTCGGTGGTCGATCAATATCGCAATGAAATTTCGGATCGGCTTCACCGTCCCCATTTGATTGGTAATGGCATCGAGGACGGCGCGCTTCTGCTCCGGCGAAATCGCTGGCGACTCCCACACCTTACGCAGTTCAACGCTCTCGTGTACGGCCTCCACGATCGACCTTAGTTGCTGGCGGGCAACCTCGGCATCGATTTTCTGCTCGAGGATGACCTCGACCAAAGCTCGGGCGTAACGGCTGGCAATAGCGGCCATGGTCTACTTGCCGTCCTTTCCAAGCTGGCCGACGAAGTCGCGCACGAGAGCCTGGTCGGTGGGCTCGTCCACGCGAATCTCGCGGGACGCCAAATCCACGGCCAGCGATGCGGCGTAACCCTTCAACTCGCGCCGTGCGTTGCGCGCGATGGCAGCGATCTCGGCCTCGGCAGCTTGCACAACTTTCAGCTTGTCCTCTTCAGCGGCCTTGCGGATACGCTCTTCTTCCGCCGCGGCTTCGCGCTCGGCGGAGGCGCGAATCTCAGCTACATCGCTGCCCAACTTGCTCAAGCGAGACTCAATGTCGCTGAGGCGGCGGGCGGCTTCGGCACTGGCAGCCTGCGCCTCTTTAATTCCCTTCCGTATTGCAATTGTGCGGTCGCGGAATGCCTGCGGCAACTTTGATTTCAGCAGCACATAGACAACGGCAGCGACACCCCCGAAATTCAGAAGTATCGACAGGAGGAAAGAGAGGTCCGGGCCCAAGCCCAGCTTGCTTCCAAACTTTTCCGCACTGTGCGCGGATTGCTCCGTGGTCTTGGCCAGAATCGCACCGACACCGGCATTGGCATCTCCGGCGCCGGGTTCGGCCGCGGCTGCACCAGGCTCGGCTTTCTGGGCCGTGCTGTGGTCGCCTGAATTCTGCGCGGAGAGACTGCAAACCAGCAGACAAGCCAGAAAAGTGATCGCGACCCAGCGCCTCAGGAATCGCCGGCTCATGCTGGTCCACCTATTGCAGGAGTTGCACCAGCAGGCTTCAGAACGGTGCGAATGATGTCGGATGCCAGGCGCTGGGTTTCAGACTGCAGAGTGACGCGCGCCTCGGCCATGTCCTGGTCGATGGCGAGCTTGGCTTCCCGGAGTTGCTGTTGTGCGCGCTGCCGCGCCTCAGCCAATGCCTGCGTACGCAACTGCTGGGCTTGCTGACGGCGGGCGTCCTGCGCCTTAAACACCGCCAGGCGCGCTTCCCGCAGCTTCTGTTCGTATTCCTGAGTTCGCGCTTCAGCCGACGCCACATCCGCACGCGCCTTTGCAACCGCCCCCTCAGTACGCTCGCGTCGCTGGGCCAGGACCCGCTCCATCGGCTTACGCAGGAAGTTCTGGTAAATGGCGTAGAGCAACAACAGCAGCACCACCGTCGGGATGGCGTCGAGCAGTAATTGGCCTACTTGTCGAAGAGTGGTGTCCATCCTGTGTCGTTGAGTGCCTACTGCTGAAGATGCACTGGGGGCGCAGAGAAATAACCGGAACTATTGAAACTATCAGAGCTGATTGGGCAGTGTCAATGGAGCCGCGATAATGCTCACCGAATATCTTGCAGCACCTGGCACGAATACGTTTTCACCACCAGCCAGACCGATCCACCTGATTCCAGATGGAGCGTTTCTCGCGCGGCCGGCGTGAGGTGCACTTCAAACTCCGCGCCACAATTCACCTTGGCGACGACCATGACATCGCGCTGCTGCAACGACGTGATGGTGCCTGGAAATATGTTGCGCGCGCTCAACCCCTGTGGCGCCGACGACGCCAGCAAAATGTCGCCGGCGCGAATTCCGATCCGCAGTGGCCGCGACCGATCAATGCGCGACAACGGAACTTCCAGCTCAAATGTCGAACCGGCAACGCGGCAGGTCATCGTTCCATGCTCAGGATGGTTGGCGACAAAGGCGCATTCGAAAATGTTTTCGAAGCCCGCCAGCTGCGCCACCGTCTCCGACTGCGGACGCTGCAAGACTTCATGCGGCGAACCGCGGGCCACGATCCGTCCGGCATCGAGCGCAATGACGTTCTCGCCCAGCGCAAAAACTTCTTCGCGCTGATGAGTGACATAAAGAATCGGGATGCGATGCTGGTTGTTCCAGGCGCGCAAATCATCCAGAATTTGCGATTTGGTCACGGCATCGAGGGCGGTAAGCGGCTCGTCCAGCAGCAACACGCGAGGGCGCGTGACCAGCGTGCGCGCCAACGCAGCCCGCTGCCGCTCGCCTCCCGAAATCTCGTCAGGGCGCCGCCCAGCGTGCGCAGAAATTCGAAATAGCGCCAGAATTTCTCCGCTGCGGTCCTCGCGCTCATCTTCGGGCAGTCCGTCCAAGCCGTACTGCACATTCTGCGCAACCGTCATGTGCGGAAACAGCGCCAGCGTTTGCAGGAGATATCCAACCGATCGGCGATTCGGCAGGAGGTTAATGCCGGAGCCGGAATCGGAAAGCACGATCTGTCCGACGGCGATGCGCCCTTCTTCCGGGGTTTGCAACCCCGCGATGCAATCCAGCAGCGTGGTCTTCCCTGCTCCGGACGCGCCGAAGAGAATCGTGAAGCCCGCAGCCGCTGTGAAGTCGATATCCAGCGCGAACGACGATCCTCGCTCGCTTGGAAAACTCTTCCGGATGCGGACGCTGAGTTCCTGCGCTGCCTCGGGCGCGGCCGCTCCGCTCATTTCCATCCCCACACATTCCACGCCGCGCGCTTGCGCAAGCCATAGAGCGCGGCCAGAATCGCAAAGCATAGCGCCAGTAACAGCAGCGCAGTGCGGTTGGCGGCTGCGTAGTCGAGCGCCTCGACTTGGTCGAAGATCAGGATCGAGATGGTGCGCGTCGCGCCGGGAATGTTACCGCCGATCATCAGCACCACGCCGAACTCGCCCAAAGTATGCGCAAAGCTGAGGACAAAGCCAGTGAGCACACCCGGCAATCCCAGCGGCAGCACGATGCGGCGAAAAGTACGCCACCGCGACGCGCCCAGCAAGGCCGAAGCGTCGAGCAGCTTGTGGTCGATCGACGCGAACGAGGTCGCCATGGGCTGCACCGCGAATGGCAAGCTATACAGCACCGAGCCAACCACCAGACCCTCAAAGGTGAACGCCAGCGGGTGTCCCGCGATTGCCTGGTACCAGCGGCCCACGGGACTGAGCGGCCCGATGGCTACTAGAACATAGAAGCCGAGCACGGTTGGCGGCAGCACGATAGGCAATGAGACTAGCGCCTCGACGAAGAACTTCCAGCGCCGTCGCGAGTATGCCAGCCAATAGGCGAGCGGCACTCCAACGATCAGCAGGATGAAAGACACCGTGACAGCCAGCCGCAACGTCAGCGTGAGTGCCTGAAGAATCATTGCCGTGATGGGACGCGGAAGCCGTATTGCTCCAGTACCGCCGTGCCCTCTGGCGAACTAATGTAATCGATAAAAGCCTGCGCCGCCTGCTTGTGTTTCGAGGCAGACAGAATGCCAACGCCCTGCTGGATTTCCGGGTAGGCATCCTGCGGCACCTCCCAGTATTTGCCGGCATCCTTCATCGCCGGAGACATGGCCAGCGACAGCGCGATGAGTCCCGCCTGTGCATTGCCGGATTGCACGAACTGCGCCGTCTGGCTGATGTTTTCTCCCAGCACCAGCTTGTCGGCGACTTTGTCTTTCAAGCCGAAATGTTCCAGCGCAGCCATGCCTGCTCGGCCATAGGGCGCGTGCTGGGCGTTGGCGACGGCAATCTTCTTTATAGAAGGATCGAGCAATAAGTCCATTTTCAGCTTAGCGGGATCGAGCTTCGAACTATTAGGCACCCACAGCACCAGATGGCCAACGGCACAAGTGCGCACGGAAGCGCTCTCAATCTTTCCCGCTTCGGCAAGTTTCTTTGCGTAGTCAAGATCTGCGGAAAAGAACAGGTCAAACGGAGCGCCATTCTGGATCTGCGAATAGAAGTTGCCGGACGCTCCGAAAGACAAGTCCACCTTGTTGCCGGTCTTCTGCTCGAAACGCGCCGCCAGATCTTTCATGGCGTAGTTGAGGTCAGCGGCAGCCGCAACTCGAACGTCTTCCGCAACGAGAAGCGGCGAAAGCAAGCTGAACATTAGAACTGCAACGATTAAAAGCCGCATATTTCTTACGGACCTCGGATTGCCGCTAACTCCTTCAGAAGCGAGAATTATAGGCGAGATTAAGCGATTTCTTACTTCCCTGCCACAGTTTAGTCGACTTAGTCGACCCTTGACCGGGACGACAGCATAAGGAATCCTCGCTCTTGGATCGGAAGGTTGCCCCTTCACTTTCCCAAATTGGAACTCCAGTTGGCGCAGCTTCGTCGATAGCCCGTGCTTTTGCCATCCCGTCAGCTAGAGTACGAATGTAACGATGTGGCGGACAGCGCGCCGAAGAGCCATCCTGGAGGTGATGAAGCGGGGGTACTTGGTAGACAATATGAATCGTTTGATAATTCTTATCATCTGATAGATATGCGCCGGGAGACTTACAACGAGTTTCGCCGGTTGTGCCGAATGCACAGTTTGGCGGCGACGCACCAGCGGCAGCGGATCTACGAGGCCCTGATGTCACGTCCCGGGCATTATTCGCCGGAGGAGATCTACGAGCAGGTAAAACCTGATCTGCCGTCGATCTCACTCGCGACGATCTACAAGAACCTCAAGACGTTCATTGAAGCCGGCATGCTGCGCGAGGTAAGCCCGCATCACGGGACCTGGCGTGTGGATGCCAATCTTCATCCTCATCACCACCTGGTTTGCACGCGCTGCCGCTCCATCACCGACCTGGATGTCGATCTGATTGCACCAGCCAAGTTGCGGGGCAAGCTGCCATCCGGTTTCAAGATGAAAAGGCTTAGTATCGAAGTGCAAGGCATCTGCAAGGCTTGCGTCTCGGCAGAAGCATAGTCACAAAAACATACCTTCCTACGGAGAAAGCACAATGCTAGCAATTGGCGAGAAATTCCCTGACTTCAGTGTGACAGCAACCGTCAGCACTAACAAAGACGCAGCATTCAAAACCATCACTGGCGAAGATTACCCCGGCAAGTGGAAGATCTATTTCTTCTGGCCAAAAGACTTCACCTTCGTCTGCCCGACAGAAATTGCCGCCTTCGGCAAGCTGAATAAAGAATTCCAGGAGCGTGATGCGCAGGTCCTGGGCGGCAGCACCGATTCCGAGTTCGTCCACCTGGCGTGGCGCAATAACCATCCCGACCTGAAGGACCTTCCCTTCCCCATGCTGGCCGATATTAAGCGTGAATTGTGCGGGCAACTCGGTATACTTGATGAGAAGGAAGGCGTCGCCCAGCGCGCGACCTTTGTCGTCGACCCCGACAACGTCATTCGATTCGTGTATGTGACCGATCTGTCGGTGGGCCGCAATCCGCAGGAAGTCTTGCGTGTGCTGGACGCTCTGCAGACCGACGAACTCTGCCCCTGCAGCTGGCAGAAGGGCCAGGAAACGCTGAAGGTCTAATCGGGCCAGGAGAGGGCTCCGTCGCGATACGCCGGCGGAGCCTTATTTTCTGCGACAGACGATTCGAGGAGCGCTATGAATTTTGATGAACTGATGGAGACAATTCCCTCCTACGCCAAAGACCTGAAACTCAACTTCTCAAGCGTGGTGCTCCAGCCCACCGATCTCAGCGAGCTGCAGGCGTGGGGGACCGTCGTTGCCTCCGCTATTGCTTCGCGCAACCAGGAGATGATTGTCGCCGCGCTGGACGAAGGCGCTACCCATCTGAGCCCGGAAGCGCTGGAAGCTGCCAAGGCCGCCGCTGCCATCATGGGCATGAACAACATCTTCTACCGCTTCCTGCACCTGACATCGAATGAAAAGTACCGCACCATGCGCGCCGGACTTCGCATGAATGTAATGCGGACGCATGGTATCGACCCGCTCGACTTCGAGCTCTGGTGTACGGCGGTATCGGCGATCAACGGCTGTGGCGCATGCGTCGATTCGCACGAGAAGACGCTCCGCGAAAAAGGTTTGAGCGAAGAGACGATTTTGGCTGCAATGCGCATCGCCTCGGTGATTCATGCCCTTGCTGTCGTGCTGGACACGGAAAAGGCTGCTGCGTTGAAGCCGGCGGCGCAGTTGGCTTAAGGCGGGAGCCTTGGCGCACCATTAATCTCTGCAATCCCCCAAAGGTTCTCGCCCCAGCCGTGTCACAGCAAATTCGATGGATCTAGCCTGCGCAAAAGGCCGTCCTAGAACGCTTCCCAACATCTGTATGTGATCTGCGTCACAGACTTGTTAGCACCCTCGTCACAGCCCCCGCGCCATCCGCCGCCTATCGTAGACATTACTGACAGACGGACTTCATAGCGGACCGAGCCACTGGCCGGTCCTGGGGGAAGAAAAACGTGAAAACAACTGAATTTTCCGCTTCGTCGGCTGCCACCCTTCATACAGATTCATCGGCCGCCGGCGAAGGCTCGCCGCACACCTCGCCCAACAACGAGGAAGCTGCTGGAGGCACTATGCCCAGAATCAAAGTGACGCTCGACGGCAACGAGGCGGTCGCTTACGTGGCTTACCACGTCAGCGAGATCGCTGCCATTTATCCCATCACCCCTTCGTCGCCCATGGGCGAGTCGTCCGACGCTTGGTCCTCGGTCGGCGAGAAGAACATCTTTGGCACGGTCCCCAAAGTCATCGAGATGCAGAGCGAAGGCGGCGCAGCCGGAGCGCTGCACGGGGCCTTGCAGGCGGGCGCGCTGGGCACCACGTTCACATCGTCCCAGGGCCTGTTGCTGATGATCCCCAACATGTACAAGATCGCCGGCGAACTGACGCCCACGGTGATTCACGTTGCGGCCCGCGCGATTGCGGCCCAGGCGCTGTCGATTTTCGGCGATCATCAGGATGCCATGTCGGTTCGCCCCACCGGATTTGCCCTCCTGTCGTCCAACTCGGTACAGGAAGCCATGGATCTCGCGCTGATTGCGCACGCCGCGACACTGGAATCGCGCATTCCCTTCCTGCATTTCTTCGACGGCTTCCGCACCTCGCACGAGGTCTCGAAGATCGAACAGCTTAGCCTCGACGACATGACGGCCATGATCGATAACGATCTGGTGCGCGCGCATCGCGAGCGCGCTTTGTCGCCCGATCATCCCGTACTGCGCGGCTCGGCACAGAATCCCGATGTTTACTTCCAGGGGCGGGAGTCGGTGAATCCTTATTACCTGGCTTGCCCGACGATCGTGCAGAACACGATGGACAAGTTCGCCAAGCTGGTTGGCCGCGAATACAAGCTCTTCCAATATGAAGGCGCGCCCGATGCTGAGAAAGTCATCGTCATCATGGGTTCCGGCGCCGAGGCGGTTCACGAGACAGTTGGCTATCTCACCGCGAAAGGTGAGAAAGTCGGCATGCTGAAAGTCCGCTTGATGCGGCCGTTCTCGCTGGAGCACTTCCTGGAAGCGCTGCCCAAGACGGTCAAGAGCATTGCCGTCCTCGATCGCACCAAAGAGCCCGGCGCTATCGGCGAGCCGCTCTACCAGGACGTCATCATCGCGCTGACCGAAGGCTTCACCGCCGGCAAAGCTCCGATGGCAACGTTCCCTAAAGTGATTGGCGGTCGCTACGGCCTTTCGTCAAAAGAGTTCACACCGGCGATGGTAAGTCGCATCTTCCAGGAGCTGGACAAGCCGAATCTGCAAAACCACTTCACCATCGGCATCAACGACGACGTCACCCATACCAGCCTCGCGTACGATCCGGCGTTTTCCACCGAGCCGGCCGACACCGTCCGCGCCATGTTCTTTGGACTGGGAGCAGACGGCACCGTGGGCGCCAACAAGAACACCATCAAAATTATCGGTGAAGAGACCGATCTGAACGTGCAAGGCTATTTCGTCTACGACTCGAAGAAGTCGGGCGCGGTCACTATTTCTCACCTGCGCTTCAGCAAGACGCCCATTCGCTCCACCTATCTCATCTCGCGCGCCAGCTTCGTGGCCTGCCATCAGTTCAGCTTCATGGAGCGGCTTGATGTTCTGAAGACCGCTGATCCGGGGGCGGTCTTCCTGCTCAACAGCCCGTTCGGGCCGGATGAAGTGTGGGACAATCTGCCGCGTTCCGCGCAGGAAACCATCATCAAGAAGAAGCTGCGCTTTTACACGATCGATGCTGTGGACGTGGCCCGCAAGGCAGGCATGGGCGGCCGCATCAATACCGTGATGCAGACCTGCTTCTTCGCTATCAGCGGGGTGCTGCCGCGCGAGGAGGCAATCGCCGCCATCAAGCACTCCATCGAGAAGACCTACGGCAAGCGCGGCGAGTCCGTCGTCCGCAAGAACTTCGCCGCCGTCGATGCGTCCCTCGAAAATCTTCATGAAGTGAAGGTCCCACAGACCATCACTTCGAAATTTGAGATGCGCCCGGCGGTTCCAGCCAACGCTCCCGATTTTGTCCGCAATGTAGAAGCGCTGATGATCACCGGCGACGGCGACCTGATTCCCGTCAGCGCTATGCCCATCGACGGAACCTTCCCCACGGGTACCACAAAGTGGGAGAAGCGCAATATCGCCCTGGAAATTCCGGTGTGGGACGAACAGCTTTGCATCCAGTGCGGCAAATGCGTGATGGTCTGCCCGCACGCTGTCATCCGCGCCAAGGTTTACGATCCGGCGACCATCAACCACACGCCCGAGGGCTTCCAAACCGCGGTTCCCAAGTGGCGCGAATTCTCCGAGCTGAAGTACACCTTGCAAGTCGCTCCCGAAGATTGCACCGGTTGCGGGCTGTGCGTCGCCGTCTGCCCGGCCAAGAGCAAGAGTGAGGCCAAGCATCGCGCCATCAACATGGAGCCGCAGCCTGCGCTACGCGAGAAGTACAACCAGTACTGGGACTATTTCCTGTCGATTCCTGACCTCCCGCGCGAGAAGGTGGCGCACGGCCAGGTTAAGGACGCGCAACTGCTGGAGCCGCTCTTCGAGTTCTCCGGAGCCTGCTCCGGCTGCGGCGAAACTCCTTACATTTCAACCATGACTCGCCTGTTCGGCGACCGCGCACTCATCGCCAACGCTACCGGCTGTTCTTCGATCTACGGTGGCAATCTCCCCACCACGCCTTACACCGTGAACTCCGAAGGACGCGGGCCGGCGTGGTCCAACTCGCTCTTCGAAGACAACGCTGAGTTTGGCATGGGCATGCGCCTGGCAATCGATAAGCAGAACCAGTACGGCAAGGAACTGGTCGAACGTCTGTCCTCCAAGATCGGGGACGATCTGGCAGTCGCAATCCTAAGCGCCGATCAATCCACCGAGGAAGGCATCTTCGCGCAGCGCGAGCGGGTGAAAGCGCTGAAGGACAAACTGGCCAACGACAAATCCGCGGGCGCACGCGATCTTCTCGCAGTGGCCGATGAACTCGTCCGTAAGAGCGTTTGGATTATCGGCGGCGACGGATGGGGTTATGACATCGGCTACGGCGGCCTCGATCACGTGCTTGCCTCCGAAGCCAACGTCAACATCCTGCTGCTGGACACCGAGGTTTACTCCAACACCGGCGGCCAGATGTCGAAGGCCACACCGTTGGGCGCGGTGGCGAAGTTCGCCGCCGGCGGCAAGCAAACGCCGAAGAAGGACATTGCCCTGATGGCAATCAACTATGGCCGCGCTTACGTTGCGCACATCGCCATGGGCGGCAATGATGGCCAGACCATGAAGGCCTTCCTGGAAGCCGACGCCTACGATGGGCCGTCGCTCATCATCGCTTACAGTCACTGCATCGCGCACGGCTACGATATGGTGCACGGCCTCGACCAGCAGAAAGCCGCGGTCAACTCCGGCCACTGGCCGCTGTTCCGCTACAACCCGCCACTGGCCAGGGAAGGCAAGAACCCGTTCGTGCTGGACTCGCGGCCGCCCAGCATTCCGTTGGAGCAGTACATTTACAACGAGACACGCTACACCATGCTGGTCAACAGCAATCCTGACGAGGCCAAGAAGCTGCTGCATGCCGCGCAGGAAAACGTCAACGAGCGCTGGAAGCTCTATCAGCACATGGCCTCAATGAGCTTTGAGAAATTAGAAAAGGCATAAGGACCGCGAGGAGAAATCATGATCGACCTGTCAACCAACTATCTCGGACTGAAGCTGAAGAACCCGGTCGTGGTATCAGCCTCGCCGCTGACGGAAAAGCTGGAAAACTTTGCCCGCCTGGAAGATGCCGGCGCTGCGGCCATCGTGATGTACTCGCTGATGGAAGAGCAGATCGAGGCCGAGAGCGCGAACATCGACAACGCGCTGGAATACGGCACCAACAGCTACGCCGAGTCCACGTCCTACTTCCCCGACATGCAGAAGTATCACGTCGGCCCGGACCGTTATCTGGAGTTGCTACACAAAGGTAAGCAATCGGTGAGCATTCCCGTCATCGGCAGCCTCAACGGCCGCTCGCCGGGCGGTTGGGTACGCTATGCGGAATTGATGGAACAAGCCGGCGCCGACGCCCTGGAGCTGAACATCTTCGATATCCCGACCGATCCATCGTTGACCGCCGACGACCTGGAGACGCGCTACTGCAACCTAGTGCGCGCCATCCGCAAGAGCGTCCGCATTCCCATCGCCGTGAAGCTGGGCCCGTATTTCACCTCTTGCGCGAACTTCGTTAAGCGCCTGTCGGAAGCCGGCGCCGACGGAGTCGTCATCTTCAATCGCTTCTATCAACCTGACTTCGACCTCGAGGAGCTGGAGGTCACACCGAACCTGGTCCTCAGCAGCCCACACGAGTTGCGGCTCCGGCTGCACTGGACTGCCATTCTCTATCATCAGGTGGAGACTTACATCGCCATTACCGGCGGCGTCCACGATTCAAGTGACGTGCTGAAGTGCATGATGGCGGGCGCGCATGTCGCGATGATGACCTCGGCGCTGCTGAAGTATGGCATCGAGCACATGGGCGTGGTGCTGGCGGGCATGGAACGCTGGATGGAAGAGCACGAATACGTCTCGGTGCGGCAGATGCGCGGCAGCATGAGCATGGTCAATGTCGAGAATCCGGCGGCCTTCCTGCGCGGCAATTACATCAAGATGCTCGGATCGTATACCTGGCGCGAGCCGGGCACGGCGTTGAGCACGTTCTAGCAGTCAGGGGTAAGCTTGTAGCTCGTCGACACCAATTTTATCCCACGTGGATCGGCGCAGCTTCAGCCGCGCCGATCGATTCCCGTCGCTGGCTAATCATCTCCTTCAACCGGACGTGTCCGCGTCCCCTCGTCTCAGCCCTGCATGCTAAGCTGTAGCGATGGCGCTCTATCTCGTTACCGGCGCGGCCGGTTTCATCGGTTCGGCCTTGGTGCACGCGTTGTTGGAACGCGGCGACCAGGTGCGCGGCTTCGATAACTTCGAGACCGGCCGACGTGAAAATATTCGGGAGGTTTCCTCCCGGATCGACTTTCGTGAAGCCGATCTGCTCGACTTTCAGGCCGTTCAGTCGGCGTGCCAGGGAGTGGACTACGTGCTCCACCAGGCCGCGATCCCTTCCGTGCCCAAGTCGATCGCGGACCCTGCCCGCAGCAATCGCGTCAATGTCGAAGGCACGGTGAATGTGCTCATCGCCGCCCGGGATGCCGGTGTGAAGCGGGTGGTCTACGCGGCATCTTCCTCGGCCTATGGCGATACGCCGACCTTGCCCAAGTGCGAAAACATGACGCCGCTTCCGCTCTCGCCGTACGCGGTCGCCAAGCTGACAGGCGAAATGTACATGAAGGTATTTCACGGAGTGTACGGCCTGCAAACCGTCAGTCTGCGCTATTTCAACATCTTTGGTCCGCGCCAGGATCCCACCTCGCAATATTCCGCCGTGCTGGCAAAGTTCATCACCCTGATGTTGAAGGGCGAGCGGCCCACGATCTACGGCGATGGTGAGCAGTCGCGTGACTTCAACTACATCGACAACGCAGTGGCCGCGAACCTGCTGGCGTCAACGGCTCCTGAGGCCGATGTTGCCGGCCAGACTTTCAACATCGCGACCGGACATCGCTTCAATCTGAACGAGACGGTCGAGTTGCTCAGGCCTTTGACGGGCTACACCGGCGACGTTGAGTATGCACCCGAGCGCGTAGGAGACATCAAACATTCGCTGGCCGATATTTCACGGGCGCAGGAAAAGCTGAAGTATCAGCCGCTGGTGGACTTCCGGGAAGGTCTGCGGCGTACGGTGGAGTGGTATCGCGTCAGCGAGCCGTCGAAGCAGAAGAAACTGACGGCCAGTCGGTAGCTGCTGCGATGCCCAATCACGCTGTGCTTGAGTTCAGAAAAGCGGTTGTCCCGGAGGAAGTTGCCTCTCTCTGCGAGTTCGACCGCAAGGTTTTCGGGGACTTTCCAGACGACCTCTTTCCGGCAGAGTACTGGGCCGAACTCGAATCATATTGGGTTTTGAGTGACGGCATTAAAGTGGGATGTGTTGCCTTACAACCCAACGTGGATTACGACGAGCAGCCGCGGCAGGGCACTCTCTTCATAGCCAGTACGGGGCTCTTACCAGAGTTTCGAGGGCATGCGCTACGGCAACCACATGAAAGATTGGCAAATTCAATACGCACGGGAACGCCAGTTCAAGCGTATTGTGACGAACGCTCGGGAGAGTAACGTCAAGTCTATTCGCTTGAATGCGAAATTCGGATTCCAGGCTCGGGAAAGGATTTCAGGCTACTACTCGAATCCGAACGAAGCGGCGATTGTTATGGAATTAGAGGTCGGACAAGAGGATTCAATACCCAGAGAATTGCTATAGGGCTTTGTAGACAATGACGGTGACGAGCGCCGCAAGAGGACATAACACAAAGGGCAGCCAGGCGTGATAGAACCTTCTTTCAACGGCCCCGATTACAAAGAACATCATTCCCAGGTAAAAAGTGACCGCCATAACGTCAAACAGAAATCCGGGCTCTCTAGGAAAAATCTTGGCTCCATCTTGGTTATCATCCCCCTCCATTGCCTCCTCCAAGTACCCCACCGCTCTTACCTGATAGCCTAACCCCGCCCCGATCGACGCCAGCAGCAACACCCACGAAATCCAGATCGGCCCCGGAATCCAGCCAAGGGGATCACGTTCACCCAACCCCAATAAGTTCTTAAGAAACACGATCGGTAGCACAAGCGCGCCGGTCGCAACCTGCACATATGCCTTGCCACTGTCGACATACATTTTCATTATGGTTGTGAGGTATCGAAACTCTGGATCTTGCAGCAAGAGTGTGAGATTCGACTTGCGGACGCCCTTTCCCATCGGTGACCGCCTCCTTAGGCAACGAATGCGCGCTAGACCACCTGCCGGTGAGCGCTTCTCTAGATGCTAGACTTGGTCAAGGAGAGAATTATGCCACGTCAGCCCGGCGTTTACGCCACCCTCCTTAGGCAACGAATGCGCGCTAGACCACCTGCCGGTGAGCGCTTCTCTAGATGCTAGACTTGGTCAAGGAGAGAATTATGCCACGTCAGCCCGGCGTTTACGCCACTTTTGATACCAGCGAAGGAACCATTGTCTGCCGCCTGTTTGAGGCGGAGGCTCCGATCACCGTGAAGAACTTCGTCGAGCTCGCCGAAGGCTCGCGCGAGTGGACCCATCCGCACACACGCGCCAAGAGCAAGACACCGCTGTACAACGGAACCATCTTCCATCGCGTGATTCCCGACTTCATGGTCCAGGGCGGCGATCCGGCCGGCACCGGAATGGGTGGCCCCGGCTACCAGTTCCAGGACGAGACCAAGGGCTCGCCGCACAAGTTCGACAAGCCGGGCAAGCTGGCGATGGCCAACTCCGGCCCGGGAACTAATGGCTCGCAGTTCTTCATCACAGTGGCGGCGACGCCGTGGCTCACCGGCAATCACACCATCTTTGGCGAAGTGGTCGAAGGGCAGGACATCGCCGACAAGATCACCAAGCTCCCGCGCAGCCGTCAGGACAAACCGAATAAGGATGTCGTGCTGAAGTCGATCACGATCGAGAGAGTGTAACGAGCAGTTGTAAGTTTCAAAGTTTCAAGTGAGTGGGGATGCCGAACCCCCACCCTTTTTTCGTCAATGAAGGGAGACGGGCGACGCAGCCTTAGTCAATTGTTAGCTGCGGCAGCAACCCGTTTGGCTTGATTCCGCCGTAAAGCGTATAGTGTGTCTACATTTCAACACAGATTGAACAGAGGAGATAAGCATGAAGAAGCTGCTCTGCGCGGTTGTGTGTTTGTTCCCCCTTCTGATGTTCGGCCAAAGCCCATTTGACGGCACTTGGAAGACCAACATGGCCGAGTCCAAGCTGTCGACAAAACCGTACGTATATTCCGTCAACAATGGCATGTACGACTGCGAAAGCTGCGTGCCCAAAATCAATGTCAAAGCCGACGGCACAGATCAAGCTGTGACTGGCCAGACCTATGACACCATCTCCGTGCAGGCGATCGACGCGAATTCGATTCACGTAGTCACGAAGAAAGGCGGTAAGCCGACGGGCGATGTGACGCGGACGGCCTCAGCGGATGGGAAGACGCTTACCATTGCGACCACCAACTATCCTTCGGATGGCAGCCAGCCCTTTAAGTCGGAGGCCAAACTCACGCGGGTTGCCAAGGGGCCTGCCGGCTCCAACGGGATCTCCGGCTCCTGGCGTATTCAGAATGTCAACGAAGATAGTGCAGGCCTCACTGCCACGTACAAAGTGTCGGGCGATGAAGTAAGCATGTCCACGCCGACCGGCGTAAGCTGGACGGCCAAGCTAGGCGGCCCAGAGCAGCCGGTGAAGGGCTTGTACGGCAATTACACGGTCTCGGTTAAGAAGCTGGGCGAGCGTGAGATCGAAGTGACCATGAAACGCGATGGGAAGGTCAATAGCGTGAATAAGATCTCTGTCGCGGCCGACGGAAAGAAAATGACCGAGGTCGTGGACAATAAGCAGACTGGAAGAATTTCGACGTACATCGACGAAAAACAGTAAGGAACAGTTTCGAGTTTCAGGTTTCGAGTTTCAAGAATGGGGTGGGCGATTTCGATCTCCCACCCTTTCACTTCTCCGGATGCGCATGTTGCCATTAAAGGCGGCGTAACCAATACTCGGGTCGCCTGCTGGCGTGAGCAACGGCCCAGATGGTCACTATAGATTGTTCTTCGGAATAGATGATGGTAAATGGGAACCGCCAGAGCAGGAATCGCCTGGTGTCGTTCCTTCCGACTGGCCAGCGTTCCGGGGCATCAAGGATCGTGTCGGCGGATCGATTTAGTTCTTCGATGAAGTCCAAAGCCGCTTTGGGGCTGCGCTTTCGATACCAATCGACTGCGCTCTTAACGTCTGCGATTGCGCCCTCGTGGTACTCAATCCGCTTAGCGATCATTCACCATGGCCAACAGTTCGCGATGCAATTGTTCCCAAGGGACGGTCACAGCTCTGCCCGCCTTCAGATCTTCGATTCTGCGAGCGACTTCCTTATCCCAAGCCTCTTGTACGGACGCATTCGTGGTCTCAAGGCTTTCGAGCAAGGTGTTGGCTAATGCGGCGCGTTCGTCAACAGAAAGGGCAAGCGCCCGTTTTAGAAGATCGGAGACTTCCGGACTCATGGCCTTATTTTACCCCGTGGACTTTGCCGCATCCATCACATAAACGCGATTCGGATTGCCCGGCTCGATCTTGTTCTTCTCGAAGCTGGCCTTGATGCGGCGGCGCAGTTCGCGGCGAACGCTGTCCTGCGCTCCCGGCTTCGTCTTTACCAGCATGAGATAGTCCACTGTGTCGCCGCTCACCTTCTCGATGCCGGGCACCTCCGGCTTGGCCAAGATCATTGCCGAATAAGCGGGATCGCCCGCCAGCTCATCTCCAACTTCCTGCAATAGCTTGATCACCCGATCGCCATCGGCGCTGTAGGCAACGGAAATATTCATCGCCAGCTGACTCCAGTCACGCGTCAGGTTGCTGACCACCTTGATCTCGCTGCTGGGAACGTTGTGCACGGTGCCGTCGCCGTCGCGTAGCACGGTCCGGCGAATGGTCATGGCTTCGACGGTTCCCTGAACGCCGGCGATCTTGATGGTGTCGCCGATGTCGTATTGGTTCTCCACCAGGATGAAGAAGCCGTTGATGAAGTCGCGAACCAGCGTCTGCGCGCCAAAGCCGACGGCAACTCCGGCAATGCCGGCGCTGGCCAGCAGCGGCCCCATGTTGATGCCTAGCAGCGGCAGGATCTGCAGCGCCGCAACGAACATGATGATGAACAGGCCGACGCTGTGAATGACGCTGGAAAGCGTACGCAGTTGTTGCGAGCGGACCGCCGACGGCAGTCCCTGGCTGCTGCTGAGATTGCTGAGGTGCCGCGCCGCGACTCTCAGCAGCCGCGTCAGGATGAACGCAATGATGAGAACGGCGACGATTCGCGGCACCTGATGGCGCACGAAGTCGAAGGTGTCATCGCTCCAACTGTCGAGCATCTCGAGGAGGTTGTGTCCGGTGCGATCCGGCCCAACCATCACAGCTTGCAAGCGATGTAGTAACGGAAAGAACATTGTGGCGGATTATAGCAATCGGGGCCGGAGTAGCGGATGAGGTTGCTACCGCACCGTCGCCTTGCCCGTGCCCAACACCGGCACCTGCTCGACGATCTCGATGCCGAAGCCTTCCAGTCCGGCAACTTTGCGGGGGTGATTGGTCAGGATGCGGATGCGCTTCAGATTCAGGTCGGAGAGGATCTGCGCGCCAATGCCGATCTCGCGCTGCGTTTTGCGCTGGCTTTCAGGCAGGGTGGGCAGGCGCTGCTCGTGGTGGAACTGGATGGTCATGCGCTCGCCCAGGCGTTCCACGGAATATCCGGTTGACGTCGAGTGCAGGTAAATCAGCGCGCCACGCCCTTCTTCCGCGATGCGCTGCATGGCAGCGTCGATGACGTTGCGGCAGCCGCACCCACTGGCGCCGAAGACATCGCCCACCAGGCAGTGCGAATGCATGCGCACCAGCACCGGCCCCGCGTCGGCGTTCTCCACGTCGCCCTTGACCAGCGCGATGTGCGAGTCGCCGGTAATCTCAGACTCATAGGCGATCATGCGAAACTCGCCGTAAGCCGTGGGCACCATGGCCTCGGCCAGTCGCCGCACGTAGCGCTCGTGCGCCATGCGATAGCGGATGACTTCGGCGACGGTCAGCATCTTCATATCGTGCTGGCGGCAGAACTCGGCGAGCTCAGGAACGCGCGCCATGGTACCGTCATCGCTCATGATCTCGCAGATGACACCAGCGGGAACCATGCCTGCCATGCGCGCCAAATCGACGGAAGCCTCCGTCTGGCCGGCACGGACCAGCACTCCGCCCTTGCGAGCGCGCAGCGGAAAGATATGCCCGGGACGCGCTAGATCGCTAGGACGAGTTGCAGGATCGATCGCGACCTGAATGGTATGCGCGCGGTCGTACGCCGAAATGCCGGTCGAAACGCCGTCTTTGGCGTCGATCGACTCGGTAAACGCAGTGCCAAAGTTCGAAGTGTTCTCCGCCGACATCTGGCCCAGCCGGAGATATTCCAGCCGCTCCTCAGTCATGGCGAGACAGACCAAGCCGCGGCCGTACTTAGCCATGAAGTTGATCGCCTCGGGCGTGATCTTTTCGGCGGCCATGGTGAGGTCGCCTTCGTTCTCGCGGTCTTCGTCGTCGATGACCACGATCATGCGGCCGGCGCGGATTTCTTCCAGCGCGGTCTCAACATCGCAAAAGGGAGCTTGCGGGGACATAGCGTGTAATTAGGATTTTAGCAGGAAGCGGGAAGCCGATAGCTGCGAGCCACGCGCCCGCGAGCTTCGAGCCTTGGAGGCCCCGTCCTAGCCGAATGAAGGCTAGAACGGGGCACCCGGGCGGGCCTGCAGGCTTCGTGGAACTGGAGCGGAACAGGCCGACCATGCTCGCGCAAGGCCGGCCCCACGCTGTTTCGTCGCCTTACTGCGCCGTGATTTCCCAGACCACGCCGCAACCATTGCTACCACAGCCTTTTACAGAACCCGGCGAATCACAGGATCGGGATCCGCAGGAAACCATGACCTATGAAGCTCGGGTCAACGTACCATCCCGTGATCACCCCCGTCGGGCTGATGCCAGTCGCCTGAGTATCGGAGTAGGGTTCGTTGGAGCCCGGCGGATCGAAGGTCGTGAAAGTACCGTCGTTGGCTCGGACGAAGCCGTGAAAGGCGCTCGGCTCCTGGAAGAATCCTGTGATCGCTCCCGCGGAGTTGATGGCGCTGGGCAGGGTTTGACCCGTCGAACCCGGGGCATCGAACGTCGTAAAGGTTCCGTGCCTGCTCCGCAAGAAGCCGTGAACCACCAAACTTGCGTCTTGCCAGTACCCGGTAACGGCCCCCTCAAGATTGATCGCGTTGGCAAAGGTAAAGATGGAGCCTGTGGGATCGAACGTGGTTATGGTGCCGTCGGGTGCGCGCAGGAAGCCGTGATACACGTAGTTTGCGTCAGTGTAGGTTCCCACAACCTCGCCCGCGTCATTGATGCCACTGGGATCCGTCCCATTGACGGCGCCCGGAGCGTCAAACTCGGTAATGGTGCCGCGAGGATCCCGCAGGAAGCCGTGTTCTACGTAGTTGGCGTCGTAGTACGACCCCGTGATGACCCCCGCCAGGTTGATTCCGCCTGCGGTAAAGAACGTGAATACCGACCCGGGAGGATCGAACGCGATGATGTTACCGCCGGGAGCCCGCAGAAAGCCATGACACGTGACTGCGTCACAATAAAATCCGGTGATCGCGCCCAGCAGGTTGATGCCGACTGGATTGGTGCAAATGTTAAAGTAGCCGGGGCACGTGGCGCCCGGGCCGTCAAACGTGGTGATGTTGCCCCAGGAATCGCGCACGAAGCCGTGAAGTGCCGCGTTTGCGTCAGCATAGTATCCGGTGACGGCACCAAACAGGTTGATGGCGTCGGGGGTCGTACAAAGGGGGAACGAGGCTTCACACGTGGAGCCTGGGACAACAAACTCGACGTAAATTGCTCTATCGTCGTGACGGGGAAGATCGTTTGAAAGTTGTTGAGTTTGCATGCCGGCCAAAACTGGTTTGCAAGGGCCAGCAATGCTCCCCGGTAGGCGACTGGCCAGGCCCGAGCACTGAAACTGCGTTCGTTGTGTACCCGTGCCGCCCACATTACTGACGGCTTGGCTGCCCGCGTTGGAATCGCCATTTCTGGTTGACGTCAAGCTTTGCTGCGCTTGGCTGCATACGCTGCCCAACAGCAACAGCAGCGCCGAATACACCACCACATGAGACTTCTTCATTTTGATTCTCCTTAAGCGGTTAAGGGCGGAGGGAGCAGCCGCCGGGTTCTTCGAAATCGGTTGTGACAGCGCTGGCTGAGAGTCGCCGCTATCAATATCTGTTGTGCTTTTCACCCCGCTGTGAAGTCTGAACCATCCCTGCCGAGAACGCCGCGACTTCACGGCTGAATTGCTGACGAGTCTGCGTTGGTCCGGCTGCACTGACAAGGCACGCGAGGTAACCTTCGTCTAACTTTTCTGCAACCGCGCGTAAGTTGTTGAATCTCTGGAGGGAACTGTCATCGGGCTAGCCCGAAGGGCGACACAATCGTAGCCCAGGACCCTTCGACTCCGCTCAGGGCAGGCTGTGAGTCCTGGGTACGAATTTGGAAATCAAGGTGAGTCCGGAGGACGGCACAAAACGGCACGCTCTTATTCGAATGTCCGGTTTTGTGCCGTCCCTGAAGGGGTGATAATATAGTTGACAAACCAATCCGTTTGGGCTACACTCCTCTTGTCGTTGCATAAGAGGTTTCAATGAAATACTTTAGCCCCAAGACATTACAAGAAGCTATCCAATATTTTACTGACGAGCAGGTTTGTATTCAAACCTTCGCGCGGATTCGCTGGGCTGATGGCAAGCCGGAGTGTCCCGCCTGCGGTCACCGAGAGCATTACTACCTCGCCAAACAGCGCCGCTTCAAGTGCAAAGAGTGCTGGAAGCAGTTCACCGTCAAGGTTGGCACGCTGCTGGAAGATTCGCCCATTCCTCTTAGCAAGTGGCTTCCCGCGCTTTGGATGATCGTCAACGATAAGAACGGCATCAGTAGTTATGAGCTTGGCAAGGCTTTGGGCATCACCCAGAAGTCGGCATGGTTCGTTCTGCATCGGCTTCGCACAGCATTGCAGTGCCATTCGTTTGAGAAAATTGGCGGCAACGGCGGTGAGGTTGAGGTTGACGAGACTTTTGTGGGCGGCAAGATTGCCAACATGCACAAGAGCAAGAAAGAACGCATGGCCCGTGTTCGTGGTCAGCAGCTAAAGGGCGATCACTTGAACAAAACTATCGTAATGGGCCTGCTCGACCGCGATCTCCGCCAGGTGCGCGCCAAGGTTGTGCCCAACGTGAAACGCGAGACGCTACAGAATGAAGTGCTGCGGGAAGTGGAGCAAGGCTCTAAGGTGTACACCGATGAATGGATTGGTTATAAGAGCCTGCACGAGCAATTCGTGCATGATGTTGTGAATCACGTTGAGAGCTACGTCAACGGTCAAGTGCACACCAATGGAATCGAAAACTTCTGGAGCTTATTGAAGCGAACCCTGAAGGGCACCTACGTTGCTGTTGAGCCGTTCCACTTGGGAAAGTACGTTAATGAGCAGGTGTTCCGCTATAACTATCGCGGCGGCAAGCGAAAGGAAAACCGCATCACTGACGCACAGCGGTTTGAACTGGCGCTATCGCAGGTTGCTGGCAAGAGGCTCACCTATGATGAGCTAACTGGCAAGACAGGCGAGACGACGCCTTTCTAATCCTTACCGCGAGAAGCGCGGGCCGAAGCGGAAGCGTTAGGCTTCCGCTTTTCTCTTGGCTTGTGTTGGCGCTCAATCTCGGCCATGACCACGGCTTTAGGAACGGAAAGCACATGCCGCAGAGCATTTTCAAACTTCGTATACTCCGCCGAGTGTTTCGGATGGGACTTCATGACGAGTATGATACGCCAGAAACAACAAAAGCGATCTCTCGATCGCTCTTGTCCCGGCACTCACATTATGAGTGAGCGACAGCTTCGTATCTGTAAACATTCTTGCAAGCAGACTCTCCACTTGTCAAGAGTGGTGGTCCCGGCGTGGCTCGAACACGCAACCTACAGATACGAAGCTGTCGCTCTATCCAGTTGAGCTACGGGACCCTTCACGAGAACCACTCAACCAGCGTATCTGACTTGAGCCACTGTCCAACTCCACATCTGCAACCATATACGAAATTCAATCTGTCGTCAAATTTGATATCATAATTTACACTTATTAACGTGACATTATTTTACCACTGTGCTACCGTAAATTTGCATCACGGAACCAGTTGCACCTTTGTGATAGTTGTTAAGTCCTTTGTTTTGTTTAATCTCTGCCGATGGAGGATGGATGGAAAATTGCTATCAGTAAGGGTGGACGGCAAGAACTAAAGGTTCTTGATTAAGCGACAAGGCGCGCCCGTTAGATGAAAAAGGAGAATCTCACGCCATGCCCGCCACCGCACGAAAGCCGATATTGCAGAGCACGACCGTTAGGCTACCGCAAGGCTTGTATGAGGAAGCCCGCTGTGTGGTTCAGAAGGGACAAACTGAAGCGAGTAGCCTCAACGACCTGTTTATCGAATCTTTGCGAAAGCACCTCAGACAGTTGCGCCGCTCACACATTGATGCGGCATTTGCCGAAATGAAGAACGATCAACACTACCGCAGAGAATCCGAAAAAATAGCTGCGGATTTCTTGACAAACGACGCCGACACTCTTAATCCCCGTGTTGACGAGGACCAAACATAGCAACCACAGTTCCATCTCGCGGGGAGGTTTATCGTGCCGGATTAGATCCCACGCAAGGATCTGAACAGGCCGGAACACGTCCCGTCGTAATCGTGAGTCGGGACGCCATCAATCACAACAGTAATGTGGTTGTATGCGTCCCTGGCTCAGATCGCGCAAACTTCAAGCGGATTTACCCAAGTCAAATGACCGTCACGAAGGGAAGCGCAGGGCTGCCGCTCGACACGGTTTTCATGTGCGAACAGATACGCGCAATTACGGTAACCCGTCTTGGGGAACGCCTTGGAGTGCTGGATGCGGAACAGATAGAATCGCTTGATGAACGCCTTCGCATTGCCCTCAGCTTAGACTGACGCTTCCGCCAGCGCTAACGCCTCTGCTTCCGGCTTCATCGCTTTTGCCATCTGGGTAATCGCACTGGTGGCGACTCCAAACAGAGTGAACGCTTCTTCCAGATCAACCGTCTCACTCGGGTGGTTCTGAGGATTGCGGTACTCGCTTCGAATGTGATCAAGAAAAA
This sequence comes from Candidatus Korobacteraceae bacterium, assembly GCA_049511915.1. Lineage (GTDB taxonomy): Bacteria > Acidobacteriota > Terriglobia > Terriglobales > Acidobacteriaceae > Bog-257. The sequence goes on along the minus strand of JBEKXQ010000047.1, from coordinate 14,446 downwards.
TTGTGATACGAGTGTCCGCGCCCTTGTCGTTCAACGCCTTGATGTATGCAGCCCAGTTCCTTTGGACGCCAGCAGCTTCAAAGGAACTACCGCCAGTGAGGTGTTTGAAGTAAGTGCACATCACGGTCTCAACGGCTCGCCACATGTGAAATGCAGAAGCAGTAGAAACTTCATACGCTAGACACTTGCCCGCCTGTTGAATGTCTTCGACGGCTTTCCCTTTTATGAGGGGCCTAAGGCTTTCGGGAATCTGTAAATCCGCGTGAGAAATCAGATCGTCTGTCGAATAAATGCCCTTCGTGGAAACGTAGTAGGTTGCCAATCCCGGCATTTCATTCGAAAGAACCGTTTCAAAGTTCTTTGCTGCTGTCACGACTTGCTGGAGCTTGTATTGTTTTACCGGCTCATCGGGACTTACTCCCCACATACCATCTGGGGGTGTACCGAAATTAAACATCGCTCGCATAACGGCCCCCGCAGACCGTTTAAGCGATGGAGAAAATAGGGTTTCATGCTCGACCTGTTGTTCGAGCATGAAATCTGCGTTGTACAGGACAAGAAATATATCGCTAAACTTCATCCCATCCACGTATTGGAGTTCGGTGAGCGGATGGACATTCCTGGCGAAGCGATAGATGTCGTAGGTGTTAAGCTTCTTCACGGGGCCACGATACTCCTCGAAGACGCGAGTGTCTTTTGTGTCTAATCCTGACTCAACAACTTCTAGCATAGTCCGCCCCTTCTGGTTAGGCAACTATATTGTTGCCCCTGAAGGGACTCCGAAATAAAAGGCCCCCGATTCCCAGCACTCACGTGCTGGGCTACGCTTGTGCCGCCCTTCGGGCTGCCGCCACTGCTTCTCACCGCCCATTGATCCGTAGTACACTCATGCCAATTCCCACCGGAAACGCCGCCATGAAAGGGACCCTACCCCAACGAGTGCGCCTCGGAGTCTTTGAGGTCGACCTTCGCGCGGGCGAACTGCGCCAGGATGAGGGCGCTGTCCTGGTTCTCCCCGACCAGCCCCTGCAGATCCTGCGCATCCTGATCGAAGCCGACGGCGAGATCGTTAGTCGCGACGAAATTCGCCAGAGACTTTGGCCCGACGACACGGTTGTCGAGTTCGACCATAGCATCAATAACGCTATAAAGAAGTTGCGACGTGCGCTGGTGGACTCCGGCGACGAGCCGCACTACATCGGGACTATTGCCAAACGGGGATACCGGTTATTGGTTCCGGTGGAACGGGTGGGGGTTGCGGAGGACGACGCGGGTGACTCGCGGCGAACCGCAGATCCCTCGGCTCCGTCCGCGGCGGACTTCGCTCGGGATGACAAGCTAGAAAACCCGCGGCAAGCCGGAGGGGCAGGTGCGGCTCTGCGGGCTTTCCCGGCAGCAGAGCTCGTCGCCGAATCCTTGCAGCCCAGCGTTGCTCAGTCGCCCAGGCGTTCGCGCTGGAAATGGGGTGCGGCGGCGGTTCTGGTGGTCGCCGCGGCCATTGCAGGAACTTTGTATCGGCGGGCCCATCGCGTCCCCAAGCTTACCGAACGAGACACGATTGTGCTCGCCGACTTCGACAATAAGACGGGCGATCCTCTGTTCGACGACACGCTGCAGCAAGCGCTGTCCATCCAGTTGGAGCAATCACCTTTTCTCAACGTCCTCTCTGACCGGAACGTCCGTGCGACCCTGAAGCTAATGAATCGTGCGGGTGAACCGCTGAGCGAGGATGCAGGCCGGGAAATCTGCATACGCACGGGGAGCAAGGCGACGTTGGCTGGTTCCATCGCCGCATCGGGTCACGAATATGTAATCGACCTGAGGGCGGTGAGCTGCGACCTGGGCAATTCCATAGCGAAGGTAGAGGAGCGGGCGGCTGACAAGCAGGGCGTTCTCACAGCCGTGGACAAGGCGGCAAAGCAGTTGCGAAATAGGCTGGGGGAGTCGCTGGGCTCGATAGACAGGTACGCCCTCCCATTGCAGGAAGCCACCACGCCGTCGCTTGACGCACTTCGCGCTTACAGCATGGGTTTGAAAACGCGAATGACGAAAGGGAGTCGTGCGGCTATCCCGTTCTATCAACGCGCGGTCGAGATCGACCCGAATTTCGCCATCGCTTACCACGCGCTTGCCGTCGCATACCGAAACGTCGATGATTTCGACCGAATGGAGGAGTGCGCATCCAAGGCGTACCAATTACGAGACAGGACAAGCGAGCGGGAGCGGTTCGCCATTCAGGCAAATTATTACCATCGTGTGACGGGAGAGATAGGTAAGGCAGCGCAAACCTACGAGCTTTGGCAGTCACGCTATCCCGGAGATTACAGGCCAGCCTCCGGTTTGGGAATCGTTTACTCCGCCCTGGGTAACATGGATAAGTACTTGGAGCAAGCGCGCGCCGCGATGGGCCTCGAGCCGAACGTTTACCCCGTTTACGAAATCCTTGCGACCGCCTACGAAAACCTCAACCGGCTGGGCGAGGCGGAGGAGGTATTGAAGCAGGCGGAGCAACGCCATCTGTCGGGACCTTTCTTGCTCATGGATCGGTATGATCTGGCATTCCTCAAAGGCGACAGGGCCGAAATGACGGAATTGGCAGCGGCATTGAAGGGAGTCCCAGGCATCGAGGACGCGGTGTTTGCCATGCTGGGAGACACCGAGGCGTGGTATGGAAGATTCAAGAACGCGCGAGGGCTTGGCCATCAAGCTGTCGAGTTTGCAGAAGCGGAATAATGACAAAGAGACGGCCGCATTCTACCTGGCAATACAAGCGCTAAGCCGGGCGCCCGCCGGCAATCGACTGGAGGCCCGTGCTGATGCCGCTGCAGCGCTCAAGCTCTCGCAAAGCCTCAATGTTAAGGCAACAGCTGCGCTTGCTCTGGCACAAGCAGGTGATGTGACCGCAGCGAAAGCGGCGGCAGCAGAACTTGATAAGGCGTTTCCGCTGAGCACCGCCGTCCAGGAGAATTGGCTGCCAACGATTGAGGCGGCGATCGCCCTTCAAGCAAAACAGGGACAGCGTGCGGTTGATGCCCTGGAGAAAGCAAGCGCCGTAGAGTTGGGCACCGTCGAACCCGTCGCGTACCTATGCCCGGCCTATGTACGTGGAGAAGCCTATCTGATGGTGGGCGATGGGCAAGCGGCAGCGAGGGAGTTCCACAAATTTATCGAGCATTACGGCACGGTGGGCTCCTTTACTTGGGGCGCGCTAGCGCGGCTGGGGTTGGCTCGCGCCTACGCACTCGAAGCGCAGACTGATCCTGCCGCTCGCGAGAAAGCCCGCACCGCGTACCAGAACTTCCTCACCCTCTGGAAAGACGCTGATCCCGACATCCCCATCTACAAGCAAGCGAAAGCTGAATACGCCAAGCTGCAGTAACCAGTAGTCAGTTCAAAAGGCGACGTGAAATTACTGCGAACAGCGTAGGACACCAAGTGCTAAACGCTAAGTGCCAACTGCGGCTTCAATAGAAAAGGGCCGCACGCGGCGGCCCTGATCGGAGAGTTGGGGGGTTTAGAGCGTGGACTCGATCTCGAATCCCCAGGCTTCCAGAAGCGGCTCGGGAATATACTTCGAGTTCTTGTTTTTCCGCGCCCATTCGCGCAGCCGGGTGGAGTTCCGCGCCCATTCGCGCAGCCGGGTGGAGCGGATGTACTGGTCCGGCTGCAGTTTGAATTCCTTCACCACCTGCTCAAACTCGGTGATGGTGGGGACGACCGGGCCAATAGGCTCGGGTTTGCCCCAATTAGGATTGCCGCGTCGTTTTGCCATGCTTGCGTTTGCTTCCTGTTCGTAGAGATGTATTTCTGGATGACCGATTTGTCCCCAGTTATGCCTGGCCCTACCTAACTAATTGGATTCACGAAACTTTACTAGCGATTCAGGCGCGTACCGCCGGGGGCGTGTTCCAAGAGCCGACCATGAGGGAAGGAAGTCTAAGTGAGCCGAAGGAACGCAATACTATAGCCCGGTTTTCGCCTTAGTTCAAGATAAATCCTCTCATCTGATCGGGAGACGACTCCAAAATTGTACCGCCTCCTGCTGAGTTCGTATCCCCCATAGAATCAGACGATTGGGCCGCAAGAAGGTAAGCAAAGCCGGGAACTCCTGCGCTAGGCGACCATTCGATCGGGCCGCGAAACTGTGGAAAAACGGTAGCTTCTTGCGCAGTCGCGTAGAACGCAAAACGGAATAAACGCTGATCGTCTTCTTCCGCCCTTTGCGAGATGTTGAGGAGAGCCTTTAGGAACGCATCAAATGTTGAGTCTCAGGAGTCTGGCGTTCATGCTGTACTCGGCGATACGGCGGGCGCGCGCCCTGTCCTGCGCTGCTCTCCATTGCTTTCCCGACATAATTAACGCAAGGAAAGGAAGGAAAATGGCTACAAATAACGCAAGGTAAATGGCTACAAATATGGCCGCTCCCATGTGCAGTCTCCTACGTACGAACAGTGTACACTTCCCAGGGCGATCACGGCTCAGGGCGCAAAGGTCGCCGGTCTGAGGGGGAGTTTTGATCCCGGACCGCGCTCCGAACGGACGTTCGTTAATTAGCACCAAAGTGCGGAAAACTATTTGTTTTCAGGCGCTTAGTAGGTTACTTTGTGATATTTTGCAAATGTTCCACGTGGAACAATTTCGTACCGAGCAGGAAAAAACCGACTGCGAGGAGCAGTCGACCCCGGGCCGGACGCAGTTCTTTTAGCGGTTCCCATCGGGAGAATGATCGGGGTTGCTGACGATGGTCTGCTGCGCAAAGATTGCGTCCACTCTCTTCTCGGCTGCGGGCAAGTCGCGCGACAGCCGGTGCGCCTCAGCCTCAGCCGATTGCGCCTGGCTATTTTGGCCCGATTGCTGCAACGCGCGAGACAGCAGCAGATACCCAACGTCCGACGGTTGAATCTTCACCGCTTGGGAGTAGGCCTGGATCGCCGCGCTGGGATTGCCGGAAAGCTGCGTAACGATTCCCAAGGCGAGCCAAACCTGTCCGTCGCCGGGATTGATTTCCAGCGCCTTGCGAAAACTCTGCCGCGCCTGTGCAAAGTCTCCCAACTGTCGATACGCAGAGCCCATGCGGGCAAATGTCGTCGAACGCAGCCATAGGTTCCGCTGAACTGCGCCGTCGGTGAGCCTTATAGTCCTTTGATACTGCTCAAGCGCATCTCGCGCGTTGCCATGTTGCTGATCGTAAGCGCCGATCGACATGTAGGCCGAAGGATCTGACGGATTCATCTCGGTTGCCGCCTGAAGGTGAGGCAGCGCTGCCTCAGGATCTCCCTGATCCATCAAAGTAGAACCGACGATGTTCTCCGCGAAGTAGTTGTTCTGGGTGACCTCCAGGGCGTGCGACCAGAGCGTCAGGTTGTCGCCCCAGAAACCGACTTGGCGGTAGGTTAGGGCGGCCAGCAGAAGCAAGACTGCAACACTGGCGCTACGCAGCCAGACGAGCGGAAGATGCCGCTGTTCAGCAAAGTCGGCTACGCCCCAGGAGATCAAAATGAATAACCCGATAAACGAGATGTAGGCGTAGCGGTCGGCCATTGCCTGGCGGTTTACCTGTACCAGCCCGATCATCGGCACCAGAGTCCCGAGGAACCAGAGCCAGCCGACAAGCAAATAGCGCTGGCCTCGCTTCCAAACCACCAGTGCGGAGATAGCGAGCAAAATGACGAGAGCCGCAAGGACTTGCCACGCCTGGAGGGAAGTTCCAGGATGCGGGTAGAAGAGGGCCAGATCAGACGGCCAGAATGCTTTTCCCAGATATCGGACGTAGGAAACAATGGCATTGCCCAACCGAATAGAAAACGACATGCTCTTGTCGACATCAATGCCGCCAATCGCCAGTTGTGACTTCACGGTGATGACGGCACTGGCTGCAGCCAGCGCAAACAGCGGCAACTTTTCCACTACCAACCAGAGGAGTCGCTCTTCGCGCTTCGCCTTTCGCTCTTCGTCGGAGCCTAACTGTTCGTTCTTTGCAACTTGAATTTCGTCAGCTGCGCCGGGCGCGTCATTCTGGCGAAAAGCGAACAGCGAATAGCGAGAAGCGAGCCGTTGCAGCGGCCAATAGTCCCAGAGAAGCAGAACGAAAGGCAGCGTGATCACCTGGGGCTTGGCCATTAATCCCAGCGCGAAAAGCGCCGCAACAACAAGGTAGCGTCCGACCTGCGGCTTACGCGCATACCAGCGATACGCTGCCAGCGCCAGCAGGAAGAACAACATGCTGAGCAGGTTCTTGCGCTCAGAAATCCAGGCTACAGACTCGACATTGATGGGATGCAAAGCGAATAACGCGGCCACCATAGCACTGCGGCCGGTAAGTCCCGTCGCGCGCTGCAACACCCAGAACAGCACCAGCACATTCAATACGTGCAGGAACAGGTTTTCGTCGTGCGGACCGGCTGGATCGAAGCCAAAAAGCTGGGTGTCCAGGGCGTGCGAAAGCCACGCCAGGGGATGCCAGTCAGGCACATCGGGAGTGACGGAACCAATGGAAGTGAATGCCCACGTAACCGTGTCCCAAGTCAAACCCGCGCGGACGTGCGGGTTCGAAAAGACATACGGACCATCGTCGAAGTTGGCAAAGGGATGAGTGTGGACCGAAGAATACACAGCCACCGTCGCAACCACCAGAAGAAGCCCCAGCAGCAGCGACCAATTGGTGCGCGGGACGACCTTTGCCGATGGTTTGCGGGCATCACGCGCTCGGGATCGAGAGCGCGGCTTTGCGGCGGGAGAAGACTTCACAAGAGAGGCTGGTCCTCAGGAATTTACTTCATGATGGCGAGAACAGCAGGTATTTTACACCGTGTTCAAAGCAACGGCGCCACGTCCTTTGGAGACGAGGCGCCGTTGAGGTAATCAGGCTAAATACAGCTTCTAGTTGATCCCGATCTGGTAGTTCTGGGAGGCAATACCGTTCACCACTACCTGCATGTCGGTTTCGCCGGTTTCGATGCCTGCCGGAATGTCCACATACGTGTACGAAGGACCGTGGTATCCCACAGCCATAGTGTTGTGGCCATGCGTCTTGCCGTAGAACACGTGTCCCGTGGAGACGTTGGTGAAGCGCACGATTGGGTAGTTGGTGGCATCCTGGAAGTCGTCACCGTAAGCATTATTCTGCGAGGCGCCATTGAAGTTGGTGCCGTTCAGACGAATGGTCGTACCATGCTTGAATACCAGGTTAGACAACAGTACGCTCGGATTCCAGCCGGTGTAAGGGTTGCCGGCCGAGTTGAACAGTTCGACGTCATTGCTGAAGTCGGTGAACATGATCTGACCGGTGGGGAGCATCAGGAGATGTCCGTAGTAAGAGGAGTCGCCAGGACCGTTGGGTGGGTTAGCGATCTCCGTCAGCGTGCTGCCATTCCACTCAAACATCTGGCCGCCGGGTTCGCCAAATCCCGGGCTGGCAAACATGAGCACGTTGCCGTTGATCTCCAGCGCCGCCGGACCATCTGCGATATCGAAGCTGCCGGGGAAATCCGGACCCTCAACCCAGCTATTGCTGCTCACGGTGTAGACACCGGTGTGGCCGGCTCCGCAGCTGTTGGCGCCGGTTTGGTAGACCGTACCATTAGGCATCAACACCGCCGGACCAAGCTCGTAGGTGGCGCTGCCTGAGCCGCCGCAGTTGGCTGCCGAATCCCAATACTGCTCGGGAGTGCTACCTTGGCTCGTCCAGGTGCCCGAAGTCGGACTGTAGGTTTCCCAGTTCTTGCCGGCTGAGTTGTACTGGAAAACGTAAGCATCGACGTCCAGCACACTGCCGCCGGGCAGCTTGGTCAAACCTTCTTCGTCATAAATGTCGAATTTGCCGGAACCGGTCGCGGTCCAGGTCAAGGTCGACGCATCCAGCAAAGCCGCCTGCTTCTGGGTGTCGCAGCAACTGCTCTGCATGTATGTTCCATTGTCCAGAATTACGCTAGGGGAGTCGCCAATGGAGTTCCATCCGCTGGGCGGAGTAACCGAGGTCCAGGCGTTAGCAACCGGATCGTAAATTGCTCCCAGCTTGGTCCAGGCGTCGCGGCCCTCGTTATATTCGCCACCTTCTACGATATAGCGGCCATCGGGCAGCACCGCAGAACCGAAATACAGCGGCCCGTAGCCGGAGGGCATCGTGGCAACCTGCGTCCAGGTGCCCGTCGCATAGTTGCCATTGACGTCGGGGGTTAACGTCCACCAGTTTCCCCAAGTACCACTATTACCGCTCTCATCATGAACCAGGACCCGGCCGTCAGTCAGCAAGGCCATCGCGCCAGCCGCTCCGAAGGAACCAGGCAAGGCAGTTACAGGTTGCCATGATTGCGCGCCAACTACACCCACAGCAGCCAACGCGACCAGGGCTATTCCGAGCATTCGCAAAAGCTTCATGTTTCTCCTCAATATTTGTCTCAGTTTTGTCTGAAGGAAGGGTGTCGATGCAGACCGTCGGCCGTCGAGGGGAGCGCCGCAGTTATACATCTCGACTCAGCAACAGCTTGGGAAACTTACCCCGAAACGCTATAAGAAGTCAACCACTTGGCGCGAAATACTACCTTGGTAGTTTGTCGAAATCAAAAATATATTTGACGACAGAATTTCCGCGTAACCGAAAGCAGTAACGGAGTTTGTCGTGCTTGCAGACATACGCCGCTTCGCCACCTTACCGGGCGAGTTGACAAAACTTTTACAAATGGGGAACAGGAGCGGCGTCCCGTTAAGCGAAAACTGGAGATTTGCGATCACCCTCCACAAATATAGTACCTTTGCGGTACTATATATAATCTAACGTAAGTGGGAGAGCGCAAATCATGATCCGGCTCGCCAAACTCACCGATTACGGCCTGGTGTTGATGACCATCATCGCCAGAGATCACGCAGCCTCCGTGCATACTGCACGCGACTTGGCGGCGCAATCGCGCCTGCCGCTGCCGACGGTGAGCAAGGTCCTGAAGCAGCTTCTGCAAAGCGAGTTGCTGGTGTCGCATCGTGGCATCAAGGGCGGCTACAGCCTGGCCAAGGATCCTGCTGAGATTTCCGTAGCTGAAATCGTTACTGCGATAGAGGGACCGATCGCGTTGACCGAATGCAGCACTGACGTCACTGGCTTGTGCGACCTGGAACGCTCGTGCCCTATCAAGCGTAATCAGCAAGTCATCAGCCAAGTGGTGCGCGGGGCGCTGGAGAAGGTGACGCTTTCCGATTTGATTCAACCCATGCAGTTGACCGCAATCAAAGGTGCGCAAGGCAAGCTGGTGACGACTATCGGCTATTCATCTGGGAGAGTTCAATGAGTTCAACTGTCAACACAATTCGAGATCTGGCGGAGCGCGAATACAAGTGGGGATTCGTCACCGATATTGAAGAAGAACGCGTCCCCAAAGGGCTCAACGAGGAGACCGTCCGCCTGATTTCGGCCAAGAAGAACGAGCCTGAATTCATGTTGCAGTGGCGGCTGAAGGCCTATCGCTATTGGGCCGCGCAGGAGCAGAAGCAGGCCGAACCCACGTGGGCCAACATTAAGTATCCGCCCATCGACTATCAGGGGATCACGTATTATTCGGCGCCCAAGCAGAAGCCGAGCTTGACCAGTCTGGATGAGTTGGATCCCGAGATCCTGCGCACCTACGAGAAGCTGGGCATTCCGCTGGCTGAGCAGAAGATGCTTGCGGGCGTCGCGGTTGATGCGGTCTTCGACAGCGTCTCCGTCGCCACGACCTTTAAGGCGAAGCTCTCTGAGGTGGGCGTTATTTTTTGTTCTTTCTCGGAAGCGGTGCAGAAGCATCCTGACCTGATCAAACAGTATCTGGGCTCGGTGGTGCCGTACACCGACAACTTCTTCGCCGCGCTGAATGCAGCGGTCTTCACCGACGGATCGTTTGTTTACGTGCCGAAGGGCGTGCGCTGCCCGATGGAGCTGTCCACGTACTTCCGCATCAACGCCGCCGAAACCGGCCAGTTCGAGCGGACCCTGATCGTCGCCGACGAAGGCGCGTCTGTCAGCTACCTGGAAGGCTGCACGGCGCCGATTCGCGACGAGAATCAGTTGCACGCCGCAGTGGTTGAGTTGGTCGCACTGGACAATGCGCAGATCAAATATTCGACGGTGCAGAACTGGTATCCCGGCGACAAGAACGGCAAGGGTGGGATCTACAACTTCGTTACCAAGCGCGGCAAGTGTCAGGGCGTGAACTCGAAGATCTCGTGGACGCAAGTGGAAACCGGTTCGGCCATCACGTGGAAGTATCCCGGCTGCATCTTGCAGGGCGACAACTCCGTGGGCGAGTTCTACTCGGTTGCGCTGACCAACAATTATCAGCAGGCCGACACTGGGACGAAGATGATCCACATCGGCAAGAACACGCGCAGCACCGTGGTGTCGAAAGGCATCTCCGCCGGGCACGGCCAGAACACCTATCGCGGGCTGATCAAGATACTGAAGGGCGCGACCGGCGCGCGTAATTACACGCAGTGCGACTCGCTGCTGATCGGCGACAAGTGCGGCGCGCACACCTTCCCGTACATCGAGGTGCGGAACTCGACGGCGCAGATGGAGCACGAAGCGTCGACGTCGAAGATTGGCGAAGACCAGCTCTTCTATTTGCGGCAGCGCGGATTGAAGGCTGAAGACGCGGTCTCGATGATCGTGAACGGCTTCTGCAAGCGCGTCTTCCGCGAGCTCCCGATGGAGTTCGCCGTCGAAGCGCAGAAGCTGCTGAGCGTGAGCCTGGAAGGCAGCGTCGGGTAAGGGTTTTGAAGGGGCGCGGCTTTAGCCGCACCGTTAGATGTCTATTTAATTCTTGTCATCACGAGTGGGCTTCAGCCCGCAAGGGATCTGCTTTTCGAGGACGATTGCATACATGAGCTTACTGGAAATCAAAAACCTGCACGTTAAGGTCGACAACAACGAAATCCTGAAGGGAATCAACCTGACGGTCAACCCCGGCGAGGTGCATTCCATCATGGGTCCGAATGGATCGGGCAAGAGCACGCTGGCCCAGGTGCTGGCCCGCCGCGAGAGCTACAACGTCACGGACGGCTCCGTCACTTTCGACGGCAAAGATTTGCTCGAGATGAAGGTTGAGGACGCCGCCTGCGAAGGCGTCTTCATGGCGTTTCAGTATCCCGTCGAGATTCCCGGCATCAGCAATGCCTATTTCCTGCGCTCAGCGCTGAATGCGGTTCGCAAATATCACGGACGCGACGAGATGGATGCCATGGACTTTTTGCCCATGTTCCGCGAGAAGCTGAAGCTGCTGGAAATGGACGAGAAGATGATGAATCGCTCGGTCAACGAAGGTTTTTCCGGCGGCGAAAAGAAGCGCAACGAGATTTTGCAGCTGGCTATTTTGGAGCCGAAGCTCGCCATCCTGGACGAAACCGATTCCGGCCTCGATATTGACGCGCTGAAGATCGTCGCCAAGGGCGTGAACTCCATGCGCAGCCCGGAGCGCTCGTTCGTCCTGGTGACGCACTACCAGCGGCTGTTGGACTACATCGTGCCGGATTTCGTGCACGTGCTGATGAATGGCCGCATCGTGCGCTCGGGTGGACCGGAACTGGCGCTGGAGTTGGAAGAAACCGGATACAGCTCAATGGAAGCCGAATCCCGCGAACCCGCGCGAGCGTAGCGCCAGCAAAGGGCGAAACTAAATTGGCCCAGCGCGGAAGCGCTGGGTGCAGCGCAATAAAAGAAATCCCCGTCCTGTAGGGACGGCACAATTTTAGAGGAACTCATAGATCGTGATTACCGCGATTCCACAATTAGAGACTTACCTGGAAACTTTCAGTGACTTCCAGAAGAGCGCTCCCGGCCGTGATCTGTCCTGGCTGCGTAAGTTACGCGAGGACGCCTTCGCACGCTTCTGCGAGGTCGGCTTCCCCACGACGCACGATGAGGACTGGCGCTTCACCAACGTTTCCGCCATCGCGAAGACGGCATTTAAGCTTGCGACCAGCCCCAGCCGCCTCGACAAGAAACAGCTCGAAGCGTGGCTTCTTCCCGGGGCAGCTTGCCAGCTCGTCTTCGTTAATGGCCACTTCAGCCGCGAGCTGTCATCGCTCGCTAATTTAGCTACTGGAGTCCACGTCAACAGCCTCGCCGAGGAAATCAGAACAAATCCTGCGTCGCTGGAAGCGCACCTCGGACGTTATCTCAACACTGAGCGTGATGCATTTGCCGCGCTGAACACGGCGTTTCTCGCTGATGGAGCGTTCGTTCACATTCGCAAAGGCAAGGTGCTGGAACAGCCAATCCATCTGCTCTTCGTCTCGACTGGTGGCGTTCAGCCGCTCATGACGCATCCGCGCAATCTAATCGTCGCTGAAGAACAGAGCCAGCTCTCCGTGGTCGAAGACTACGTTTCGCTCAGCGGCGAGGTGGCCTTCTGCAACACCGCGACTGAGCTGGTCGCGGCGGAGAGCGCGGTGGTTTCGCACTACATGATCGAGCGCGAGGATCGCGAGACCTTCAACGTGTCGACGCTACGCATTCAGCAGGGACGAAGCTCCAATGTCGCAACCCACTCCCTGCTTCTAGGCGGAGGGCTGGTGCGCAACAACGTCCATCCCGTCCTCGCCGGCGAAGGTGCAGAGTGTCTCATCAATGGCCTCTTCATCGGCGTCGACCGTCAGCACCTCGACAACTACATGCTGGTGGAGCACGCCAGCCCGCATTGCGACAGCCGCCAGTTCTACAACGGCATCCTCGACGGCCGCTCGCACGGCGTCTTTCATGGCCGCATCATCGTGCACAAGGACGCGCAGAAGACGGATGCGAAGCAGACCAATCGCAACCTGTTGCTCTCGGACGACGCGCAGATCGACACCAAGCCGCAGCTGGAGATCTACGCCGACGACGTGAAGTGCACGCACGGCGCGACCATCGGGCAGATTGACGAGACGGCGCTCTTTTACCTGCGTTCGCGCGGCATCGATGAGGCGTCGGCGCGCAAGCTATTGCTGCTGGCCTTCGCCAATGAATGCCTCGACCGCATGAAGGAAGATAGTGTGCGGACGCATCTGCAAGAGCTGATCAACGGCCATTTGTTTGGGATGTCCGACGCCGCAGCAGTTTCGACTGCTCGCGGCGAGGACAAGGAAAGAAATTGGGAGGAACTAGGATGACAGCCGCCGCGAACAGCGTGCCTTGGGAGTTTCAGCATCCGATGGTTGGTGAAACGACATTTCCGGTAGAGGAAGTTCGTCGCGACTTTCCCATCCTTCACCAGCAGGTTTATGGGCACCCTCTGGTTTATCTGGATAACGCTGCAACGTCGCAGAAACCGCGCGCGGTGATCGATGCCATCTCGCATTACTACGAGCGCGGCAACGCCAACATTCATCGCGGCGTTCATTTTCTCTCCGAGCACGCGACGGAAGAGCACGAAGCGGCGCGCCGCATCGTGCAGCGCTTCCTGAACGCGGCGGACAAGCGCGAAGTCATCTTCGTGCGCAGCGCCACCGAAGGCATCAACCTGGTGGCGCAGACCTACGGACGCAAACACGTCAGCGCTGGTGATGAAGTGCTCATCACGGAGATGGAGCACCACTCCAACATCGTTCCCTGGCAGATGCTTTGCGAAGAGAAGGACGCCAAGCTGCGCGTCATTCCCATCAACGACCGCGGCGAGTTGATGATGGATGAACTGCCGAAGCTGCTGGGCCCGCGCACAAAGCTGCTTGCAGTAACACACGTCTCAAACGCGCTGGGCACAATTACTCCACTCCGAAGGATTATCGAGATCGCGCACAGCCGCGGAGTTCCAGTGGTGGTCGATGGAGCGCAGGCCGTCCCCCACCTCAAGGTCGACGTGCAGGAACTGGATTGCGATTTCTATGTTTTTTCGGGACACAAGGTTTACGGTCCAACCGGCATCGGCGTTCTCTATGGCAAGCGGGCTCTGCTGGAGGCCATGCCTCCATATCAAGGCGGCGGCGACATGATCCGCTCGGTTACCTTCGAGAAGACGCTGTATAACGATTTACCGTACAAGTTTGAAGCTGGCACGCCGAACATTGGGGGCGCCATTGGCTTGGGCGCTGCCATCGACTATATCAATCACTTGGGAATCGACAACATCGCCGCTCATGAACACGATCTGCTCGCTTACGCGACCGAATCTCTTTCGGCGATGCCCGATATTCGCATTATCGGCACGGCCGCTGAAAAGGCTGCGGTGATTTCTTTCATCATCGAAGGCATTCATCCTCATGACATCGGCACCATCCTCGATCGCTCGGGCATTGCGATTCGCACCGGGCACCATTGCGCGCAGCCGGTAATGCAGCGCTTCCGCATTCCGGCAACCGCCCGCGCTTCGTTTGCCATGTACAACACACGCGGCGAAGTCGATGCGCTGGTCGAGGGCATCCAAAAGGTGAAGGAGGTCTTCGCCTGATGTCCGATCTGCGCGAGCTCTATCAGGACGTGATCCTGGAGCACAGCAAGGCCCCTCGCAAC
>JBEKXQ010000046.1:0-32942 GCA_049511915.1 Candidatus Korobacteraceae bacterium | reverse complement strand
GCACCCGTGACGCGCTCTGGGATCAGTTCGGCCAATTCCTAGCCAGCTTCTCGCCTAAGGAGTGCGCCAACTATTTCGCCTCTTCCGGATATGTATACACTTAAATTGAAAATGCTCTAGAAGCCGAAGACGGTCCGGAGTTCTCGTCCCAGTAAACTGGGTCGCCGCTGGGTACACTGGCGTTCTGCAGGTTCAGCCAGTAGGTGCCGCTGTTAAGATTCGGGCCATTAAAGCTGGTGTTCTCCTGGCAAACATTGAAGCCGCGACCGTTAGCTTCGCAGTCGGAAGCGGTGAAGTTCACTGTCTGATTAAAGTAGCTCGTGCCCCCATTTTCGCCCGAGGTGATGGACAGTTCGGCGAACGTCAGGGTGTCGCCCGGAAACAGCCACATGCCGAAGCTGGCACCCGTGATGCTGGTGCCGTCGTTGGCCACATTGAACGTGTCGCTCTGAATGAAGCCGAAGTTGATGTCCCAGGCACCGGTGTTGCCGTTGATAGGACCATTGCTATAGACGGTTTGAGCCGAAGCCGGGGCAGCGGCCAATATCAGGCAAAAAGCGAGCAGTGACAGCGAAGCAATGCCCAGTTTCATGGTGAGACCACCTCCCAGCCGAATCGTGGCCGGCATTTGACACCCAACCGAATTCAAAGTCAACGCATTTCTGCGGGCGGCCAAGCTGAACATTGCGAAGCAGGCGGGCATTTCCTATCCCGCCTGCGTTTTCGGGCGAATCCGTTTCAGCTCGTTCGTAGCGAGCATTCAGCCGCTTCGATTACGGGATGATCTCGAACGCTACTCCTGCGAAGTATCCATTGGGGCCACCGAATTCGGTGGTGCCGTAGATATTGCCCGTGGCGTCCAGCACCAATCCGCCAGCCGGGCTGCCTCCGTCTGACAAGAGCAAGAAGGTATGAAGGATCGACTCGGCCCACTGTCCTTCGGAGCCCTTCGTCAGCTTGAAGACCACTCCTGCGTTACCGGAACCACCGCCCAAGGTTTCGCCGTAGAGATTGCCTTCCAAGTCCATACTCAGCCCGCCATTGGGGTTCGCGCCGTCGGTCCCTCCCTGAAAGGAGTACAAAACCGTTTCCGTCCAGGTGCCATTGCCGTTGGGCGTCATCTTGAAAACGGTGCCGTCGGCATAGGTACCGCCGTAGTAGGTGGTGCCGTACATGTTGCCGGTGGTATCGAAGATTACCGGAGCGCTTGGGTTACCGCCGTCAGGGCCACCGCGATAGCTGCCCTGGAAGGAGTGAAGTACGCCTTCCGTCCAACCGGCGCCGCCCCTGTTCGGGGTCAGCTCGAAAACCGAACCCGTTCCATCCAGCGCTCCCGAATAGGTTGTTCCGTAGAGATCGCCGTGGGAGTCGAGCGTAACGACAGCGTAGGGGAAACAACCGTCGTCAGAACATGAAAATGAGTGCAGGCCAATGGTGGCCCAGCGTGTGGCAGTAACCTTCTTTACGCCGTAAACGGATCCCTGGCCGTAGGAGCCCCCATCAAGGGTCGTACCGTAGATAGTCCCGGCGCTGTCCACAATCACTCCCCCAACCGCGGGAGTGCCGAGTGAACTGATCAGGGTCAGGTTCCAGCCATTCGAACCGCGTGATACCGAAAACACGCTGGAGGTGTTACTGCCGCAAACTCCGTATAGGTTACGCAACCTGTCAGACCCGAGCGGCGACTCAGGGCCAGGACAGCCACTGAATCCATCAAACAACGTTTCCGTCCAGGTCCCGCCTGAAGCGGGACTCAGCTCGAACACGGTGCCGCAGCCATGGGGTTCACAACTAGAGATGCCGCCGCCTGAAGTCGTCCCGTAAAGATTTCCGCTGCTGTCAAAAACCATAGGAGCATTGGGTAGCGAGCCGTCCCCGGAAGCACCAAAGCTGTGCAGAATCTTGTAGGTTTGTCCCTGCGCCGCGGTTGAGAGGAGACTCGACAGCACGAAGACCACACTTGCGCCAAGAAGAGATTTCTTGCGGTGCATCGTTCCCCTCCTTTAGTAAGCCCAAGAGTATACGTCCATCGGAGTGTTGCAAAGCACAAGTTCCTCGCGCGGGCGGACGCTGCTCCCAATCTGCTCTAGAATGAACTTGCATGTCCGAAGTCAAGACAAAGCGTCTGACCGAGATGGTGAAAGCCGCGGGTTGAGCCAGCAAGCTAAGTCCGGCGGTGCTGGACTCGGTGCTTGGGAAATTAGCCCGGCAACACGATCCCAATGTACTGGTCGGCTTCGACACAGCCGACGACGCCGGAGTGTATCAACTCACGCCGGAGCTGGCGCTCGTCCAGACCGTGGACTTCTTTACCCCCATCGTCGACGATCCGTACGTCTTCGGGCAGATTGCGGCCACCAACGCGCTCAGCGATGTCTACGCGATGGGCGGCCGGCCCATCAGCGCGCTTGCCCTTGTCTGCTTTCCCGACAGTGGCGATCCCAAGACACTGGAGGAGATGCTTGCCGGCGGGTTGTCGAAGATGGTCGAGGCCAATTGCACCATCATCGGTGGACACAGCATTCGGGACGAGGAGATCAAGCTCGGCTACTCCGTGACCGGCACCATCGATCCCGTGAAGATCCTGACCAACAGCGGCGCGCAGCCCGGCGACCGGCTAGTCTTCACCAAGGCCATCGGTACCGGCGTTATCTCGACCGCGATCAAACGCGGCGACGCCGACATCACCTGGATTCGCGCTGCCATACGTTCCATGACCACGCTGAATAAAGCTGCTGCCGAGGTGATAATTTCCGGCGGATTCGGTGTGCACAGCTTGACCGACGTGACTGGCTTTGGGCTGATTGGTCATGCGCGGGAGATGGCGGTCGCATCGGGCGTCAGCTTGCTGATCGAGGCGTCGCGAGTGCCGCTGTTGCCGGGCGCGCTCGAATGCGTGCGCCGTGGATACGTGCCCGGCGGATTGAAGGCGAACCGTCAGTTCGCCGAAGGGTGCGTGGAGACGGCCGAGGGCGTGGCGCAGGACGTGCTCACGCTGCTGTACGATCCCCAGACCGCAGGAGGGTTGCTGATTGCTGTCGCGGCGGGCGACGCTGAGCGATTGATGGCAGACCTGCAGAAGGCCTGCGTGGAAGCGGTCGAGATCGGCGAAGTGGTGCCCAAGCAGAAGCCGCTGATCGCGGTAGTGAAGTCGAGTGGGACGGGCTGAGGCAGATTCCTCGCGGAGTGAGGCCGACTCGACAACTGTGCCGGCACTGCGGAAATTCTAATCGGGCTTTTTCTGGATGGAACGTGTGGCCTTGCTCATCTGCTCCATCCGCTCCACATCAGCGCGATTCTTCTCAGCCGCTTTTGCCGGATCGATCTTCTTTTTCTTAGGCATGTGCCCAGTCTACGCTGGTTTGGGCCGATTCAACCGCCGCGCGTCCAACTGCGCGGCCACCCAACTCCGGCAGTGGCCGCGCGGCGTGCGTTGGCGGAAGCAGCTATTCTCCCGGGAGTGTGTGATCTTCGATTTTTTCCAGGTCCGACTCCTGAAACTGGTGCGTATCAGACACCTCGTCAAACTCCTCCTCAAACTTCACTTGAACCATTTCCCCGGGCGCGCTGTCTGCCACCACCGTCCCAACCCAATCTCCATAATTTTTTTCCATGTCCGGCGGATTCGCCGGCAGTTTGACTCGCACTTTATCTCCACGCTTCATTCGCTTTCTCCGTTGCTGAATCAGCGCCGGAATTATCTCATGGGCGGCGTGTCATCGGTCCCCGGGCCGGAGGCGGCGGGGCCATTCCGCGGTCGGTGCTGAAAGGCTACAATCAGTGGCGGCGAATTTCTGCTCGCACGGAACACGGTTCGGAGTTAACATAATCGGCAACCCTTTGGTGTTGCGAAATGGCCGCGCTCGTGGCGTAAGGGGAAGTTGCCACAGGCGTTCCAGCTGGCCGGAAGTTCGCTGCGGAGACGTCAACCAATTCCCAACTGTTCAAGTTGGTCAGAGCACACAGCTGCACATTCACGAGGAGATACGATGAGGGCGTCGAGGATTCTTGCGTTATCGAGCTTCGCACTATTACTTTGCGTGTTTCTGGCCGCTTGCGGTGGCAGCAGTAGTACCCCCAAGCCTCCGGCCGGCCCCCCGACGATCACCTCGACCGTCCTTCCGCAAGCGGCGGTGAATGTTAGCTACAGTTTCTATCTGCAAGCAACCGGCGGTACCGGCACGTACTTGTGGAGCATCACTAAGGGAAGTATGCCTCCGGGTTTGACCTTCGACGGCACCACCGCACAGATTAAAGGCACACCGACGCTGCTCGGCGTGTATCCCTTTACCGCCAAGGTAACCGACGCGAACAATCTCAGCGGCACGGCCGACCTGAAGCTGACAGTCGGTGGCGCACTTATTATCACTTGCGATTCCTGCATCAGCGGCACCTTGACCCTGCCTTCGGGGAGCCCGGGAGTGCCTTATAGCGCCACGCTGTCGGTCGGCGGGGGACAGTCGCCTTACAGCTGGTGCGTGGTTGAGACCAACGGCACCTGCGATAACGGCTCAGGCGGCGGCTTGCCTCCGGGGTTGACCATCAGCACCAGCACCGATGGCAATTACAACGGCATCATCTCCGGCACACCAACGACTCCTGGAATACCGACGACGTTCATCGTGCAAGCGACCGACTCGGAGACAATTCCATCCTCAGCAGCAGCCAAGCTCACGCTTACGATTATGGGGATTGTGACTTCGGCGCTGCCTCCTGCCACCCTCAACCAGCCCTACAATCAGGGCGTCACGGTTGCCGGTGGAGTCCTGCCGTTCACCTGGTCGATAACTGAGGGAACGTTGCCTCCGGGCTTGTCTCTCAGCACGGGCTGCGTAGACA
Source organism: Candidatus Korobacteraceae bacterium (assembly GCA_049511915.1). Classification (GTDB taxonomy): domain Bacteria; phylum Acidobacteriota; class Terriglobia; order Terriglobales; family Acidobacteriaceae; genus Bog-257. Next base: position 28,103 of record JBEKXQ010000046.1, on the reverse strand, counting down.
GCCGGTTGCCCACCTGCGCCATCAGCGGTGTTCCGATCGCGGGAGGCAGTTATCCGTTCACCATGCAGGTGAAGGACAACGAGGACCCGCCCGCTATCGCTACGGCACAGTTCACGATCGATGTGCAGGGCGTCAGTAATGGGACGCTGATGGGGAACTATGCCTTCGCACTGAACGGGTATGACGGCGGAACTCCGTTCGTCATGGCGGCGGCGTTCATTGCCGATGGCAACGGAAACATCACCAGTGGCTATCTGGACCTGAATAACGGAAGCGGAGAAACGATCGACAGTCATGGCAACGTAGTCCCGCAGACGATCATCACGGGTTCGACGTACAACCTGGCGGTGAACGGCACGGGTACGCTGACCATCATGACCAACGCACCGGCAACTTACCAGTTCTCGGTTGTCGTCACTCCCAATGCCTGTACTGCCGGCCCAAATATTGCCACCTGCGGTGCCTTGATCGAGAGCGACTCTTCCCACCCGAACCTCTATGGGTCGGGCTCGCTCAAAGTGCAGAATTTGCCGGACTTTGGCCTCAGCCGGTTCTTCCCGGGAGATTTCGCGCTGCTGGCTTCAGGCACCGACCCGAGCGGTAATCGCTACGCCGCAGCGGGCGCGCTGGGAACGAACCCGTCGACCCTGGTGGATATTGACTGCAGCGGCAACGGCTGGGGCCTGACGAACGGATGCCCGCTGGACATCAACGACAACGGTCAGACTGCTTCGAATCCGTTGAAGGGAACGTTCTCCTCAACTATCGACCCAGGGACCGGCCGCGGCGACTTCCTAAATATGAGCTTTCCGACCGACCCGAATGGGCGGTGCTTAGGCACGATAAGCAGTCCAGGCTGCCATTACGCCTACTACATTGTTGACCACGCGGAGATGATCATAATTTCCGCCGATCCCATCTCCAAGCCAGCCAATCTGACTCTCTGGCGTGGCTATCGTCAGACTTCGTCCGTCAACGGCTGGACGCTCACGGCCCTGACCGGCACGGGCGTGATGGAACTGAATGGTGAAAACCCGAACGGGGGAAGCCCTCTAGCCGACTTGACCGCCGGATTCCTCGTCTCGAACGGCGCCGGCAGCGCCACTCTCAATACCGACGAGAATGATGGCGGGACCCTGAATCTGCTGCAGACCTCGCAAGGCACTTACGCCATAGATACCGAGGGTCAAAAGACTGGCAGGGTAACCTTCAGCGGCTTCACTACGCAGTTCGGCACCACCCCGCCTGTGGCGTACCTGTTTGGCTCCGACTTTGCCTTTGTCGTGGGCACGGATGCGAAGGTGACCTCAGGGATCGTGGAGCCGCAGTCGCTAACTAAAACTTCAAATTATGACTCCTGGGTGGCTAACATTTATGCCGGCGGCTCAATTTCGCCGGTGTTGACGGCGGTCACGAACTCGGTGACGGAGCTGATCGCGAACGGCATGGGCGGCATCACGGGCACGCAGAACACCAGCGGACCGGGTGGGCCAGGTGGGCCGAACAACTTGGCGCTCACCTACAACGTCGATAACACCGGCCGCGCGGTGGTGCTGACGTCGAACGGTACTCGATATGGCAACCTGTACGTTGTATCGCCGACCAAGTTCATTCTGCTGCCGACCGGTACGGCCCCGGCGCTGAACGTCTTTGCCTCGGCTCCGGGTTTCTAGCAGCTGGAACTGGGGGTGTGTTCTGATCTGCGCCGCTGACGCGGCTGGGAATCATTTTCCGTTCTTACCTGGGGCTCGCGCCCCGGGCTAACTGCGCTACCGCCGCTGCGCGGCTGTTTGCTCGGTCGGCTGGAAGCCCACCAGTTTCATGGCGTGTTGGGCTTCGTGGCCCTTCATGAAGTTTTCCCAGATAAACCCTGTGCGATAGTTCTCCACCATCAGCATGGAAATGCCCTGGTCGATGCCGATCACGTCAACGTCGGTCCACGCCGTGCGCGGATTGAAAGCATCGACGAATCCGTAACGCTTCCAGGCTCGCTGGCCGTAGTTGTTGTAGAGGTTGGCCATGACGGCGGTAGTTTCTTTGGGCAGAAATGGAAGCGAGCCCGCGGCGGCGCAGGGCACGACCGTCCCATCGATATATCCAATCTCAGGCGGCCCTCCCCAGGCTTGATAACCCAGCCGCGAGTCGGATGCGGTTACGCCCCACGTGTTTTCGTCATAGTCAGGAAAGCGCCAGCGCAGCGAGAGACAGAAGAGTTTGTGAGCGTAGGTGGCTACGGCGGAGTTCTGGAAATAATTGGCGTACGGATCTCGCACATTGCGGAAGTCGAACCAGGCGTGCGAGTACTGATGAACGAAGAGGGGATCGGCGCCGCTGATGTAGCTGTAGCCCTCGAATTCCATCATCGGCCGGGAAAAGGCGTTCCACGATGACGGGCTGATGTTGTACGCCGGCGCGCCAATGGCCAGCAGGTACATCATCATCAGCTCGCAATAGGTGTCCCAGCGCGCGCCGATAAACTTGTACTCCGGAGTCCAGCCCATGGCGAAGGTCTCGCCGCCGTTCAGCATCCAGCGCCAGTTGACGCGCCGGTAAATCGCGTCCACCAGTTGCGAAATCTGGGCATCGTTGAAGTATTCGCGCGCCATGAGGGCGCCGCAGAGCAGGATGGTGGTGTCGATGGGCGAGATCTCGGAGAATCGCGCGCGCTTGCCGGTCTCCATGTCGAGGAAGTGATAGAAGAACCCGTTGACGTGCTCGAGATGGTAGAGCAGGAATCTCAGAGTCTTGACGACGCGGGTGCCGATCTGGTGTGGCGGAAGATAGCCACGCCGGTGGCCGATGCACAGGGCCGCAAGCCCGAAGCCTGTGGCTGCGATGCTGGCCACGCGACGGCCATCTGGAGTTCCATCTGCCAGGGCGCGGTCGCGCACCAGCCCGGTGCGGGGATCCGCCTCGTACCAGAAGAAGAGAAAACCGCGGCTAACGATCTCCTCCAGAAGTTCGTCGTCGGTGAGACGCCCGTCCGGCGGCACAGCCTGTGTCTGTCGGGAGAGCTTCTTGAGCTCGGCTCCGTACAATCCAGCTTTCGCGAACGGGTAGGCGAGCGCGCCTCTCGCCAACATCGACAGCAGTTTCCTGCGGCTGAGGACGCGGGCATTACCGTCGCAGCAGGGCAGGTCCAGCAATGTTGGGATTCGGGTCTCCAAAGTCAAACGGCCAGTATGCAGCGGCTCAATATGGTGCGGCAGCTCAATACATTGTAAAGCCTTATTCCGGGCGGTGGATTCGGGGGCGATAGCCAGTTGACGCTGCTGTTTTATACCTTCCGTACGCCACCTTTCGGAGGGGTGGGCGGGGAAAACTCTGGGTACTCTACCGCAAGGTGTTGCACTGCTTGTCATGGAACAAGCTTTATTATCAGTCACTTACTGCGGTGATCGGATTGCAATATGAATGTTTGTGTGGGTTTGTGTCTGAGGTTGTTCCTTAGTCGCGGACCGCTGGCAAGAAAATGATTTGTGCTGAATGTGGGCCAGTTAACACTTCTAGATGTCTTGTTTAAAACGGAGGATCCCTTGAGCAAGAAATTCGCGCTTTGTGTAGTGGCCCTCGCTCTCTGCAGTCTGCCAGCGATGGCTCAATCAACATTGTATTCAGATCTTGGCACCGGCAGCGATGTTTACAATTGCTGCTCGGGCTGGACGGTTGCCGGAAGCGGCGATCTGGGCACGAGCTTTACCGCTGCCAATGAGTTCGTTGCCGGCGCATCGGGCAGCGTTTCGCAGATCGATCTTGGTGTCGGTATCGTCGAGGGCACGAACTCATTCTTCGCCGCTCTTTACACCGCGAGCGGAAATGCACCGGGCACCCTGATCGCGCAGTGGGACAACCTGAGCAGCAGCACGACCTTTGGCCAATGCTGCGGCCTGGTAACGATCAGCGGCATCACCGGAGTGGACTTGACCGCGGGAACGTCGTACTTCCTGATTCTCGGCCCCACCAACCTGAGCGCAACCACTTGGGAAGCGTGGAACCAGAACAGCACGGGCGCGACGGGAACCGACCTGTATGCCACCAGCGGATGCCAGAACGGCACCGGAAACGGCTGCTCCTGGAATTCGAACGGCACGCAGACGATCGGCGCCTTTGACGTCCTAGGAAGCACCGGCGCAACCGTACCCGAGCCATCCTCCCTGCTGTTGCTGGGAACCGGCCTGGTCGGAGCCTTTGGAACCATTCGCCGCAAGCTGAACCGCTAACCGTCACGCAACATCGAGAAAAGCCGGAGGATGACTCCGGCTTTTTTCATTGGTCGCTGTAGTTGCGGCCAGGCAGCATCCTGATCGGGCAAGAGTCGAGCTCATCCATTTACCCCTTGGACTTCCCCTTACGGCACCTTTTGGTGGGAAAGCAGGCGAGAGTTTTGGAACTCTACTGCAAGCTGTTGCACTCCACGGCACAGAAGTTGCTTTGTTATCAATTCCTTACTATGGACACCGGATTGCAATGTAACCAATGAAGCGGTCTGTGTCCTGGGAACGCGACCTGGACACTGGCTGCGTGGGCAAGAATGCTGTTTCCTGCCTGAAATGGGTCCTGTATCGGCCATCTCGAGATGTTGCAACGAAAACGGAGGAACCCTTGAGCAAGAGATTTGCGTTGTCGCTTTGTCTACTGGCTGTCGCTCTCTGTAGTCTGCCAGCGATGGCTCAAACAACATTCTATTCGAATCTCGGAACCGGCAACGACGTCTACTATTGCTGCGAAGGCTGGACGATGGGTGGAACCGGAACTCTGGGAACAAGCTACACCCTCGCCGAAGAGTTCACCGCCGGCGCTACCGGCAGTGTTTCGCAGATTGACATTGGTGTCGGCTACGTCGAAGGCACAAACTCGTTCTTCGCCGCTCTGTACACCGCCAGCGGCAGCGCGCCGGGCACCTTGGTTGGACAGTGGTCCGACCTGACCATCCCCCAGGATTTCGGTGGATGCTGCGGTCTGGTAACTATCTCTGGCATCACCGGAGTGAGCCTCACTTCGGGAACGTCATACTTCCTGGTCATTGGCCCCACGGACCTCAGCAGCACGCTTTGGGGTGCATGGAATTTCAGCAATTCCGCGACCGGCCAGTTGGACTTCGCCTCGAGCGGATGCCAGAACGGCAGCGGCAACGGTTGCAACTGGAATAACAGCGGTGTCACGAACCAGGGCGCGTTCGACGTCCTCGGAAGCAGCGGCGCCACCGTTCCCGAGCCATCTTCCCTGCTGTTGCTGGGAACCGGCTTGGTCGGAGCCTTTGGAACCATTCGTCGCAAGCTCATGCGCTAACCGTCGCTTAGTCTTGCAAAGAGCCGGAGAAATATCTCCGGCTTTTTTCTTTGGCCGGATTATCCACCGCATCGGTTTACTTCCCAATCAGCCTTGACCTGAATTCTGGCACTATTGCAACTTCGCGTATTCCGTTTTGGCTTGGAGGAGGACGGGAACGTCAGGATCGGCGTCTTTCCAAAGCGTGAGGAAATTCTGGTATGCCTCGCGGGCCTTGGCGCGGGCGGCAGGGTCTTGGGCGGCGTCCAAGGCGTAAGCGCGAGCCAATCCGAGGCGGGCCAGCGCGCCCCACGGAAAGTTCGCCACCAGCCCGCGATGGTCAATGAATTTCCGAAATTCCGCTGCGGCTGCCTTACCATCGTGAAGCATGAGATAGGCTTGACCACGCACGTAGACCGGACACAAAACTACCGAGGTGAACGAGGTTTGACCGAGGTCCAGGGTGCCCATGTCCCGCAGCAGTTCTATCGCCCGCTTAGGATCTTTGCGATCCAAGGCGATGGCCGCACGAATCGTGGGCAGCCAATATTCTTTGCAAGGCAGTATCCACCGGGAACTCCTTGTCGAGCTCAGCAGCTAGCTTCCCGGACGCCGCGGAATCGCCCGCCAGCGCCAAAGCCGCTGCTGCAACTTCGCGTACATACCGGCTGGGGCCTAATTTCAATGCGTCGTTGGCGTCGCGACGCGCCTCCGGCCCGTTGCCCGTTTCCACTTCCCGTAGGGCCTCGGCGACCTGATACGATGCGGCCGCCTCCCTGGCGTCGTTGTGCTCGGCGGAGACCATTGCTCTGCGGGTCTGTTCCTGCGCGTTTTTCAATTTTCCGTACCAGGCTTCGGTGTCTGCCTGGGTGGCCAGCAGCTCGTCTTCTGTCCCCGGCAGTCCCGTAGAATCGGCTGCCGCTTTTGCCATCTGTGCCGTGTCGCCCTTGAGAAAGGCAATTAGATAGAGGTTTTCCAGCAGGTAGTAATCATGAAGATTTTGAGCCTGCGCCTGCCTCAAGACCGACTCGGCCTCGTCCAGCCGGTTGAGGGCCAGCAACGAATAGCTGACGTCGACATAGTTTATTCCGTCTTTCGGTTCAAGGCGCAACGCTTCTCGATACCACACCAACGAGCTTTCCCAGTCTCCCAAGGTCACCGAAATATCTCCCAGGTTCAGATACGGGACAAACATGTTGGGATAAGTCTGGCGCCACAGCTCGAAGACACCTCTTGCCTTGTCCAGCTCACCTGTTGTCCACAAATAGTAGAAACCCTCGACGAACAATCGCTCTGGTTCGCTCACCTTCTCACGCAGGTCGTAAGCCTTGCGCGAGTTCTCCATCATTCTCTGGGTTTCGCCGATGTTGGCGTAAGAAATTGCCACCGCAAGGTAGGCCAGGGCAAAATTCGGGTCGAGCTCGACCGCCCGTTGGAACAAGGGCAGCGCGGCAGGGCCGCCCTGGGACAGGCGGGTCTTAACCCCCAAGCTATAGGCTTGCAGCGCCTCGAGCGATGGCGTCGTAGCCTCTTCCCCAGGCGTGGCGTACTTCTGCACCGACTTAAGCGACTCGCCCAGCTTGCCGCGCAAACGGGTCGCGGCAGTATCGAGGGTCTTGAGCACGGCTTCTTTGCCGGCAGCCTGCTCTTGTACCTCGGCCAGCACGTCTCCGGTGCCGCAGTTGACCGCCTTCAGGCCAATCACGTACTGGCTGCCCAAGCTGCCGATGGAGCCGGTCAACATGGCGGAGCTACCGGTGCGTTCGCAGATCTCGCGGGCCAGCTCAGGGGATAACCGCTCGCCGGCGGAGTGTCCCATCAACTTGAGAGTCTGATTCACTTTGTTCTCGGAAACGAGATCGATGAAAGGCGATTGTTCCAGTTGTACGGCGAGTCCTTGCTTAAGGGCATCGTCGAAAACGGCGTCGCCAGTGGTGTTGACGAAATCCGAGAGGACGATGGGATCTTTATCGGTGAGCTTGGGCGGACGGTGGGAGACGAAATACCACGCTGCCAGTCCGCCCGTAACCAAGACGGTGGCCGCCAGCCAGGGCAGTCGCTTCCTTGCAGTCGAGGCCTGCGGAGCCGAGGCCGTGAAACGCTGCAAGTCCGAATCCCGCTTCATCCGCTGCAAATCAGCCCGCATGTCCGCCGCATGCTGGTAACGCAGGTTCCGATCTTTCTCCAGCGCGCGGTGGATGACGTCTTCCAGCTTGGCCTGCATATTCCGATTCAGTTGCGACGGCGGCTGCGGATTCTTCGTCAGAATTTCCGAGCAAAGAACCGCCGGGCTCTCGCCCTGAAACGGCATCTTGCCGGTAGCCATCTCGTAGAGCACGGCGCCGAACGAGAACAGGTCCGTACGCGAGTCGACCTCCTCGGCTCGCACCTGCTCCGGCGACATATAGGCCACTGTGCCCAGCATGGCCCCCGGGGTGGATAAATCCTTCTCGCTGAGCATGGCTGTCTCGGCGGAGGCTGCACCCGCTCCTCGCAGAGCTCGTTCTGCGAGACTGACCTTCGCCAGGCCGAAGTCGAGAATCTTGGCGTGTCCGCGTTTGCTGACGAAGATGTTGGCGGGCTTGATATCGCGATGGATGATGCCCGCCTGATGTGCGGCGTCCAGGCCTTCGGCAATATCGATCGCCAGTATCAGCAACGGTTCCGATTCTATGGGACGGCCGCCGATCCGATGCTTCAGCGTCATGCCATCGAGGAATTCCATCGCGATGAACGCTTGGCCTTCCGCCTGATCGATGTCATACACGGTGCAGATGTTGGGATGATTCAGTGCAGAAGCCGCCCGCGCTTCGCGGCGGAAGCGCTCCAGCGCCTGCGCGTCGTGGGCGATGTCTTCAGGAAGAAACTTGAGCGCGACGAAGCGGCCAAGACGCGTGTCCTCAGCCTTATACACAACGCCCATCCCGCCCCCGCCGAGCGTTTCGATGACCCGATAGTGCGAGATGGTTTTGCCGATCATACGAGTGGTCAGGATGTCCGGTGGCTCATGTTAGGGGTACTGTGAGTTCGCAGTCAAACTAGCTCCGGCGCGAGGCGTGCTCCGACGTGGATCTGCAAAGCGAGCCGAACTTGATCAGGGAATCCGGGAGAGTTCGCAGATAAAGCGCGATGGGGGTCGGGTGGCTACAGAGAGATCCGTCATGGAGGGAATACGCGCCCCCCAACAACCGCAGATTCTACGGTTGTTGGGGAACTCTGTTGTAGCAGGCCGGGAGCTCGCCGGCTGGAATTACCGGTGCGGCTCTGTAGTCTGTGGCGGAGGCGCGGCCGGAGTTGTATTTGGCGCTTGCGATCCTCCGTCGGTGCCCGGCGCCCTCAGAACGTCCTGCGCATCAGCGGGCACCACGCCCTGCACCATCGGCTTGTGCTTGACCTTGCCCGACTCCGCATCCGCGATATCGATGCCCAGCCTGGTGAGCGTCTCCGCTGTGTAGTAGTCCAGCAGCACCTTCGACTTTTCGTAATTGGCAGCTGAGTTCAGCACATTGGATTCGGCCTGCGTCAAATTGCTGGACGCCTGCAACACCAGGGTCGGGGTCGATGCTCCATAGCTGAACTTTTTCTGTTCTGCGTCGAGGTTCTCTTTGGCATAGTCGCGGGCCGCCAAAGCAGCCTTTAGCGCCGCATAATTGTTCTGCATAGTGAACTGCGCCTGCCTCACCTGCAGGGTGATAGTGTTTTCCGTCTGCTGCAATGCCACCTGCTGCTGGCGGTATTCCAGTTCCCCGCGAACTTGATTGGCTTGGGCCGCGCGATTGCGGATCGGGATGTTGAGGTTCACGCCGATCCCCTTGTCCGGCGCCGAGCTGTTGAACAGATTGGAGAATGCCGAACCATAGGTTGGGGGAACCGAGCCCGGCTCAAAGCATTCACCGAAGGAGTTGGTTTGAGGGCAAGTCGGAATCAGTGAGTTCTGCGGTCCGGCCAGGCCCGAGGCGCCGTAGAAGGCGTAGACGTCCAGGGTCGGCAGCAACGCATTCTTCAGCGACTTGCGCGAGATCTCATAATTGGTGAGCTGGATGCGGGCCGTAGCCATCTCGGGCCGCCCCTGCAACGCCTCCTGGATCAGCTCTTCAACCGGGCGCACCTCGTATTGTTCGTTGGGCTTCAGCGTGTCGGTGGGAATGACGGGAGCTGCGGCCAGCAACGGGTCCTGCGTGTTCTTGGTGATGGCGTTCTTCATCAGCAGTTGCTCCAGCTGAAGATTGGTTTGCGCCATGATCAGGTTCTGCTTGGCGTTCTCAACTCCACTCTGCGCCTGCACCAGCGTGATGGGGGCCAGCGTCCCGATCTTGACCTGCTCCTGGTCATCGGACAGCGTTTTGTTGGCCAGCTGCAACTGCCGTTCGTTTACCTTCACGGCCTCGTAAGCCGTTACCAGATCCCAGTAGATATTTTCAATTTGCGAGACGGTGGTGATGATCTGCTGGCGGAAGACCACATCGGCGATCTCGCGGTTGTTGCGTGCAATCCGGATCCAGCGCAGGTTGGGATCGAATCCAAACCCCTGCAGCAGATGCTGCCGCAGCTGGAAACGGAAGCTGGGCGTGAGTTGCGGATTCACGAAGCTGAATGGACTGTTGGTGGTGATGTAGCTGTTGTTGAACGTCAATGTCGCCAGCGTACCGGTGGAGAATCCTTGCGAGTAATTGAAGTTGTAGGTGTTGGTGTTCTGATTCAGACTGGGGACGCCATAGAAAATTGTGCTTTGCTGCGGGGTGAGGGCGCGCTCGCCTTGCAGCGTGCCTCCGATGGTCGGATCGAAGTTGTCGATGGGAGGGCCGGAGCCCAGGGTAGACAACACAAGGCCTGCCCCGCCCGCGCCCGCGCCGCCTACGCCAACCTGCGTGCCTCCGGCTCCGGTGCCGCTCGCTCCCGTGGTGGAGCTGCCGGTTCCGCCTGCCGAGACCGCGCCCAGCGCTCCGCCTTGCGTGCCCTGCACTACGTTGGTGTTTACACCGCGCGCCGCCGTTCCGGTGCTGGTCAGCAGCAGGTCGGTATCGGCAATCGACAGGTTATAGCGCTGCAAAGTGATGTCCAGATTGTTCTCCAGCGCCATGGCGACAGCGTCGTTGATGGAGAGAAATATCTGGCCATCGTGAAACAACGTGTCCGTCATCGCGGAGTTGGTGAGGTTCGCCTGCGGAACACGGCGCCTCGTATAGGGCGCGATGATATTGGGAAATCCGGACAGCGGCTTTACGTAATTCTGGTCGCCGGAATACAGGTGCGCTGCGTTATGCTGCGGGGCCGGCGCCTGTGGGTACGGCGCCAAGCTAATTCCACCGGATTGCGGCGCAGGAGTACTTGGCTGAGCGGCTGGAGTACCTGCTTGCCCTGCCGGATTATTCGATTGCGTCGCCGGGGTGCTGGCTTCCGCTGCCGGCGCACTTGATTGCGTATCCGGCGGCGTGGCATCCTGCGCCCAACTCGCGCCTGCCAGCAGAACCACAAATCCCAACCAGAGCGCCATGCGGGCCGCGCCCTTAACGAAAATGGAAACGAACATTTCTGTCTCCTGGAACTGACACTTCAGTTCGGTTTCTCAAACTGCTGTTGTTGCTTTTGACGCCTCTGTGTAATACGCACCAAGGTGCCCAAAGGTTCATCACCGCGGGGTTCCCGTAACGAGTGAATCTCTGATTCTAGAGCACGCGGGGAGTTGGTGTAATCCCGCTGTGAGGGGAAGACAATTAGCCCCTGCCTGACTGGCTTGACATCTCTGCCTCAACAACGCTCACCTTACTTGTCGGAGCGAAATTTGGAGAGACCGTGACCAGTCCCGCCGGAGGCGGGACGAACCTAATTAGCCCAGCGCGGGAGCGCTGGGTGCGCGTGCAATCTATTTTTCGAGCCCCTTCAGGGGCGGCACACGCTGCGGCGCATGCGTCATCGTCTCACGTTTTACCGCCGGCGCCTGCTCCAGACTCTTACTCACCACATCCGCCACAATCCTGTTCCCCTCGGCGCTCAGATGAATGTCTCCGAAAACATAATCCTTCAAATACCAACATCCCGGCGCTGACTTGGGACACTGTTCCTTCACCGCGAAGAACTCCGGAAACGCAGTGATGAAGCGCTTGCATTTTCCTTCGCACCAGTCCTGCCAGATGCGCACCTCACGCGACTCGACGTTGTCGTAAATCAGCGTCGCCGGCCACGGATACACCACCACGCTGATGGGAATATTTCGTTTCGCCAGGTCCTGCCACAGCAGGTCCATCTTCATCTTCTCTTTTGCAATCCCGGCTTCCACTCCCAGCGGAGCAAAGCCCAGCTCGAAGGGTTTGTCCTCGACAACTTTGCGGTACGTCCAGCCCGACCGCTCCAGGTCGAAGACGTTGCCATTGAATCCGTGGTCGAGATGATAAAACCCGAATTTGACCAGCATGCGCTCGGCGAACTCCCAGATGTAGTTCGTTAGCACAAAATATTTGCTCACGAACGACCGCAGGTTCGAATACCAGGTTTGGTAGTGGTACTGATTCCGCGCCAGCGCAACTGCGCCCGAGTCATCGATATCGTGCACCAGCCCGGCTTCGTCCTGCACGTCGGAGATGTCGATGAAGACGATAGCTTCGTCAAAATCCAATCCGCTGTGCAACGCGATGCGCGCGGTGTTCAGATAGTTCGACGGCGAGTATCCGCCTACGCCACCGTTGAGAATCTCATATTGCGGAAAACGGCTGGCGATGCGGCCGACAAAACTTGAATTCCACGGCCCCATCGACTCGGTGAACGAGTCGCCCAGCATCAGAATCCGCGGCCGGGGATCGGTGAACGGAACTTCCCGGACCTTCTCATCGCGGAAGCCCTGGCTGTTGACGTTGAGCTGATACCGTTCGCGCCCCCAAGCGCGAATGGTCGAGCAGTTGGGTTGCAGAGCCAGCACGCGCAGGCGATCTCTGCCCAGGCATCCGAACAGCTCAGCCGGCGTGGGCACCGAGGACTTTCGAGCAAAGTGGCTGTACACGCCGTCCAGCGCGACAAAGAAGATCAGGCAGAACAAGACCGCAAATAGCAGCAAGAGCAGTTTCTGCCCGAGGCTGGGAGCTTGCGAGTTGGTCGCCGTCGCCGCTTCGTTAGAATCTGCCTGCGTCATGTTCACCGCGCGGCCGTGTCTGGGGAGCTAGAACCACGCACAATGCGGACGTCATCCCAGTACACCACCGTGCCATCTCTCTGTCCACGTGCCAGGTGGATTCGAATTGCACCCTCACGACCGACAGTAAAAGGATTCTGCAGGAGTACCCAATCCGGACTGCAAGCGACTGCCATAGACGCGGTTGAAGTATTGTCGCTGGGATTGTAGATGATGAGCTGCGCCTTAGCTCCGGCGCCAGTTGGGGTCGAAACCCATGCGGAAAGCGCGTACGTCGCGCCCGGTTCCAGGCCGTTGATGTCCTGATAGACCGTGCCCGCGCCACTTTCAGCTAGGCTGTACTTGCCGCTGTGCGCTGTCACGGTGCTGACACTCGCCTTCACGCCGTTGGTTGACCATGGCGATGTCTCGCCGTCCTCGAAGCCCGGGTTGGCGACAGCGTTTTCCACCCGCTGCTCGGGAGTCATCAGTACTGGGCTGAGCCCGAAATCGGTCTTCGTGGAACACAAGATGAAATGGTCCAGATCGTGGCACTTGCCTGGCCCGGTTGGACCTTGCGCGATAGCCGCGGCGACGTCAGGCATGACGATGTACGCCGAATCCGGCGAGAGTCCTTGCTGCACGATTTGCGCGACCGCCTGCGAGCACTCGAAATCCTGAGCCACTCCGGTGTAGCGCGCAGATTGATAGCTGTTGATTCGCATCTTCTGCTGGACAGCGAGGAATCCGAAAATCCGATAGCCTTCGGGACCTCCGGGCGAGGCGGCTTTCTCACATTGCCACGCCGGCAGCACAATCAGGTTCTGATGCTGCGCTCCCAACTGCGACCAGATGGGCGACTGCAACGGCGACGGATGATCTTCGCTGATGGTTGTGTGCACCCAATGCCGAAGCGCGCTGATGTCGGCGAACTGCAAAACCAGCATCGCGGCAATCAGTAGATTCGCCCATGTCTTGCGGAACAGCAGAAATGGCGCGGCGAGTATCGCGGCCAGGATGGCATAGTAAGGCCCCCAGAACAGACGCCCGCTGGCCCGCAGCGGCGAAAAATACGGAGACAGCCGGCCGCTGGGATCGAGATCAACAACCGTTGTTGATCCAAACGTTATTTTGGTTGACAGCGCCAGCAGCGTGAGCAGCAAACAAGAAAGTGCTAGGGGAACCAGCCAGCGTTTGTCGGGTCGCCACAATTTTCCGCGGTGGATAATCGCCGCCACGATGACAACCGCAGCGATAATGAGAACTCCCGCGCCCAGATAGCTGTAGCCTTCATATTGGCCGGTACTGGCGCTGTGAAGCCTGGGAAAGATCACCGACGTCCAGGTGCGAGGATCGAACGGCGCCAGCAGGTTCATCGAGAGGTCGCGATATCCGCCACTGCTATAACCCTTGCCGCCGCTGATCACCAGCCCGAGCGAGTAGGCCATCACGAAACCGATCGCTGCCAGCAGCGCCACAACGCCGGAAGCTCGTGGCAGGCTGATTCGCTTTTGCCACAGCAAGCTGACGACCGCCGCCGTCAATATCACGAGAACTTCAAATGCGAGATAGGGATTCGTTCCGACCGACACTGCTGCCAATATGCACGCCGAAATGACGAACCGACGGACCGATCTCGGCGACTCCTGCTGGGCCTGGGCGAATACGAACAGAGCCGCAACCAGCAGCCACTGATTGCTGAGAGAGTAATGTCCCCAGAAGCGGTAATTCAGTGGCGGCGCCAGCAGAAAGAAGACGCTGCACAACGCCGCTCCGATAATATTCGAGGGCTGCTTTGTGTCAGGGCGCGGCTTTAGCCGTGCCGTTCCACGCTCCAGACGATCGGGCTTTAGCCCCTGAGGGGATCGATCGCCACCCTCAGAGCGGAGTTTTGAAGCTCGTTCCAGGAGCAACCGAAACAGCCGAAATGCAAAGAAGAATTGCAGCGTGCAGGCGAGAATTACTTCAAGACCGAAATACTGTGCCGGCTCCGGCAAAAGAAACGACAGCGGCTTCAGCACCAACGCCAGCAGCGGATTCAAATCCAGCAGCGCGACCGACTCGCCCTGCGGATAACCCAGACGGTCGGTGTACGTGACAGGCCAGTGGACATGCGGGTCCTGGCGAAACATCTCCCAACCGATGTAGTGGTACGCCGGATCGAAGGCGATCCAATTCACATTGCGCGGATTCAGCGGGCGCGGGCCCATCACCAGCAGCGCATAGAAGAAGCCGGCGATCAGGGCGATCGCCAGATCGAACCAGACAGAATCCTGCCATCTTGCGGCACGACGTTCGGCCACCTGCGAATTGGAATCGTTCGTCTCCGGTGAAGTGCCGGCGGGTGGCGGCGGTTGAGTCTTCATAAGCGACGAAGCGACGAGGCCGATGAATGTGGTTTTGCGGTAGAAGACACGTCAGGCGGAACGAGAGTAACACATCGGCTGGTAGGTCGCTATGCTACGCGCGTATCAGTACTTGGACGGCAGTGCACTGAGGCGACATCACGGACAGCGGATACATCGACGTTCTTATTTCTTGGGCTTGTAAGTGAAATCGACCAGGCCGTCACGATAGTCAATCTTGAGGTCCAGGAGAGACAACATGTCAAAACCAAGAAGGCCCGATACCTCCGTACCCAGACCCCTGCTAATCGTAGACAAATCGAAGGTCACAACATTTTGGTTGTCTTGAGCAAGTCCTCCGAATTGCAGTTTGGCGTGCGTCCGGTAGACCTTGTCAACCGAACCGCTCAAACCCTGTATCCCAGTGTTGTAGAGATCGGGCCTCATGTAGCCTTCCCGGCGGGCAGTTGCTGTGGACAGCATATTGTCGAACGCCCCGGTGTCGATGAGAAAGAGCATCGGCTTAGAATCATTAACACGAGTGGGGATCAGAAGGTGGTGGCCAAAGAGGAAAATGGGAAGCCAGTTTGTCATTTCTGGCGCGACGTAACGGTCGGCGGGAATGCGCGGCGCAGGTTTGGCGTTGGCCGCTTGTCCACTCCCAGGCGCCGAAGTCGGCTCGTCGGCGGAGTCATCTTCGCCATAGCTGGTGAGCGCCGCAGGTGTTGCTTCTTCATCTGGGCGCTTTGGGAGGGGTGACAACCTGAGCTTCCTACTGCGCATATCGAGGTCGATGAGATAGTCGCTGAAGACGTCGGTGCCGATCAGGCCGTCTTCGTCGGGGAACCCCGTCTTCTCCAGTACGACTACAACACAGTCCTCAAACTCGAGATCTCCGACCCGAATACGACTGGCGGCCGCCGTGTACCCGCTCCGCAACCCTTTGTCCCCGATTCCTAACACACGAACATCAGAAATCTTTTCCAGGCCAGACTTTGTCCCCGCTTTGCCGTATAGAACGATGCCGCTGGCCCCACTATCAACTAGGAGGCGCGCATTGCGGTCGTTCACTTTGACAGAGACGTTATCGCTGTCTTTCGTTCCCGAGGAAGGGGTTTGCAAGTTAATCTCCGTACTTTCAACTTTGTTGACCAGCTTGCAGGCGTGCACAGGTTTAGTGATCGTGGCCCTTAGATACTGCAAATCTTCCTGTAATCCTTGTGTTTCTTCCGCGCTATCCGGATGGTCGCCGGCCAGATAGGCCTCAATGGCTGCCATCCGTTCACGTCTCGGAAGCGTGGTCAACCAAAGCCTCTGGACTGCGGGATCGGTCGGAGCGAGTTGATGCGCTGCACGGAGAGCGCGGTAGGCGCGGCCGTACAGACAGAACGCGGCGTCAAGACGAGCAAGCCCGACATATGCAGCTACTTCGTTCCGGTCGAGCTTAATGGCTCGGATGTAGTTGAGTTCTGCCTCCGACATTTCGGCGCGACGGAATTCAACATCAGCCATGGCCGCTAGCAGCGCTGCTGAATTAGGTTGTGCTGCCAGTGCGTTGCTGGCGGCGGCAAAGGCCTCATCGACCTTCTCCACGCCGAGCAGCGAACGAACCAGACCCACCTCCGCTGAGACGAGCCCGGGCTCGGCCTTCAAAATCGCACTGTATTTTTGTGCGGCAGTGGCGAAGTCACCTTTTCTGTAAGAATCAGCTGCCACCGCTAGATCGGCATCAGATCCTGAGACCTTGGTGTTCTGCGACAATGCCTGGAGCGAAAGGCAGGCAATGATCAGATAGCGGAAAAGACGCTTTCGCATTCTCGTCCCTCCGGAACGGCAGCAGAGTAGCGCAGCAGAGTAGCAAGGATAGATTGTTTTAGCAACGCCTTTCGTGAACTGCTTTTCGTGAACTGCCCGAAGCGGAGCCGTGGATGGCTCCTTACGGCTGGTCCTGCAACTGGCAATTGTTGCCGTAAGTGAACGAATGCAGTGTCAATCCCGGCCCTTCAGGCTCCAGCGAGATGAGGTGCGCGGTGAATTTCGGACTGCGCACGAGGTAATATGCGCGACCTTCGGTAACGTCCAGGTACGCTCCCTTGGCGTCGAACTTCACATCCGCGCCCGCGTCGTCTTTGGGCATGGGCGCTCCGTCCTGGAACAGATTAACGCGCACCTGTTTCGCGCCTGTCAGGCTGAGGACCGCATACATCGATCGCGCGTGATAGCGCACCTCGGCGCCCGCGCCTTTACCTACTGAAGTCACGCCGTCGTTCTCGATCTTCCAGCGTCCGACCAGCTCCACAGCTCCATCGGCAGGCGAATGCGGCGGCATGAAGTCAACTTCTTCCCCGGCGTGATGTCCGTTCATGTCCTCCACCGAGCCGCGCCCGTGGATCTCGCCGACGTAGGTTTCCTGCGTCGTGTTTCCACACTCCGGCTTGAACGCATCTTCGGCGGGATCGAGCGGGATCTTCAATACCTCGGGATGCGTCACCGCCAGCAGTTCACGAATCTTAGTCTCCATCTGCAGGTTGTTGCCCTCCCCGAACACCTTCATCACGATCTTGCCTTGCGGGTCGATAAGGAATCGTTCGGGCCAGCCATCGGCCTGGTACGCCTTCCACGTCGTTCCTTTTTGATCGGCGACCACCGGCCACGGCAGCTTAAAGCGCTGCGCCGCCTCCTTCACATTGTTCACGTCGAAGCCAATGTTGAATTCGCCATAGTGCACGCCGATCACTTCAAAGCCGTACTGGTGGTACTTCGTATACCAGCGCTTCACCACGCCGAAGTCGCGAATGCAGTTGATGCAGGTGTATTCCCAGAAATCGACGAGCACGACCTTGCCGCGATAGTCGGCGATGTGATGCGGAGCGGGTGCGCCTTCATCCAGCCAGACAACGCCCTCGCCGAAGTCAGGCGCCGGGTGGACGTTGAGATCGACCTGGGCGAAGGCCGTGATCGTGGTCAGCGCCACGAAGACAACCAGTCGCAGCGAAAATTTCCCAAGTAAGGCGAACGTGAGCTCCCCGTTGATCCCTCGCGAAGCCGGTGAAGTGAACTTCATCTGGATCGTCTCCTGAATGGCGGCGCGGCGTACCCTCGCCCGCCAACACTCCGCATGATCATTTGCACAACCCGACGTGCGGGACGTAGGACGCTATTCGGCGCTGCTGGTTAGCGCGATCCAGCTTAGCTGGCTGGCACTCGACCTCGCCGCAAGCATTCCCGCTTGGCGTATCCTAGCCTAGATGAAGGTGAAGGTGCGTTACTTCGGCATGCTGAAGGAGATTGCCGGCCGCGATCAGGAAGTCGTCGAGCTGAGCGACGGCACATGCGTCAGCGACTTGTTTGCCCAGCTCCAACAGGGCTTTCCGAAGCTGGCGGCGTTTCGCGGCTCCATTGCGCTGGCCGTGAATCTTGAATACTCCGACGGCAGCGCCGTCTTGCATGACGATGATGAAGTGGCTTTGATCCCGCCGGTGAGCGGCGGTGCAATTACGAATGAGCCATCACCTGCCGAAACTGCGTTGCCGCTGATCTCCGAGCACGCGCAAATTGTTTCGGAGGTGATCCAGACAGCGCCGATCCTGGCGGCGATCAAGCGGCCGGAAGACGGCGCTGTGGCCATCTTCGATGGCATTGTGCGCGACAATTCGCGCGGCCGCCGGACTCTGTATCTCGACTACACAGCCTACGAGCCGATGGCCTTGCGGCAGATGGAGCAGCTTGCCACCCAGGCGCTGAGCCGCTTCGCCATTCGCGATGTTCGCATTGTGCATCGCCTGGGGCGCTTACAGATCGGCGAAAGCAGCGTCTATATTGCGGTTGCGGCGCCGCATCGGGCCGCGGCCTTCGACGGTTGCCGCTGGCTGATTGATACTCTGAAGACCACGGTCCCCATCTGGAAGAAGGAACATTTTCAAGATGGCGCAGTATGGGCGGACGGCGAGCCCTTTCCGCCGGAAATTCCTCGGGCCGGCCGCAACGCGTCAAAGTAGCTGGACTGGGGTTTACCTTAACGAATGCTCTCTAGCTTTCAGGTCTCCACTCGAGTAGGTGTCAAGCCACGTGCCCTTGTCCGGGTGTGCGTTTGGATTCTTGTGTTCGGGACCGTTCCTCTGTTTTGCCAAAGCCAGTCAACCCAGAGCACGGTGCCGCGTCCGCCTGCTTCGCTCACGCAGTCGCCTGCGGCCGGAGTTGCCCATCCTCCCGACGCGCCCAAACAGCAGCCCGCCAACGCGGACGATCAACCCAACACAACCTTCAAGGTGAATGTAAAGCTGGTCAACGTCTTCGCCACGGTGACCGACTCCGGCGGAGCGCCGGTCTCCGCGCTCAAGCAGGATGATTTCCAGATCTTCGAGGACGGCGAGCCGCAGCAGATCGCGGTGTTTCATCGCGAGTCGGAGCTGCCGCTGTCCATCGTGGTGGCCATCGACACCAGCCTCAGCACGCGCGGCGATCAGAAGCTGGAAGTAGAATCGGCGCGCCGCTTCGCTCATGCCATCCTTCGCCCCATCGATGGTCTCTCGCTCTTCCAGTTCAGCGAAATCGTCGATCAACTGACGCCCTTCACCGCCGATATGCGGGTCATCGATCGGGCCATCAACCACGTCCATTCAGGTGCGGCGACGGCTCTCTACGACACTCTGTATCTGGGCTCCGATGCGCTGTTGGAGCGGCGCGGCCGTAAGGTCATGGTGGTGATTACCGATGGCGGGGACACCGTCAGCAAAACTACGTATCAGGAAGCCATTCGCGAAGCCCAACAGGCCGAGGTCATCCTCTACAGCATCATCATCGTTCCCATCGAGAACAGTGCCGGCCGCGATATTGGCGGCGAGCACGCCCTCATCCAACTCTCGCGCGACACCGGGGGAAAGTATTTCTACGCCAGCGGAATGGCGCAGTTGGACGCCGCCTTCCGGCAGATCAGCGATGAATTGCGCACCCAATATCTGATCGCCTACTACCCGAGCAAACGAATCGCCGATTCCGATTACCGCCGCATCGACATCAAGATCAATCCTGCCACCAAGGACTATCCCGATCCGGCAGAGCTGGTCGTCCGTCACCGGACCGGTTACTACACCATGCCTTCCAAGTAGCGAGTACGATCTCGAATTTAATCCCGCTACGTCAATGCTGGCTGAAACGCATTTCAGGGCCCTCCCCGAGCGCTTTTTGCCCTCCTTTTTCACGCGCTTATGGCGACCTGCTTCCAGGCCTACCTTCCAAACTTGGAATATTGCCTATGTGGATATGTGAAAACTGGGAGACACGGTACCGGGGGGCAACGCCGCGGCTTCGCGGTATAGGCTTAAGAATCAATGTTATACGAGCCTTGAGTGGGTACCTGGAACGACATCTTCCGTTGCCGGATTTGGCCATTCCCGTGCAATAAGTAATCCCGGAGGCCGGGTTTCCTGTACCCGTCCTTTAGCCTGGGTCTGTTGCACAGTACGGCTATTCGTCAGGCCTCGGTCCAGACGATAAAGCATACAAAGACTTTTTTTAGATGCACATCTCGAGGGGAGAGATATGAAATTGAAGAGCTTCATCACCGGAATGTTGGCTTTGCTGGTGATCGCCCTGATGATTGCGCCGTCACTCATGGCGCAGTCGTTGGTTTCGGGCGACGTCACTGGTACAGTCACCGATCCTAGCGGTGCCGTCGTGCCCAACGCCACGGTTGTATTGAAGAACACTGCCACCGGCGCGACGCACAACACCACTTCCACCTCCAGCGGCGCCTACCGCTTCTCGCTTCTACCGCCGGGTACTTACACGGTAAGCGCGGCTGCGCAGGGCTTTAGCAAGGCGGAAGAAACCACTACGGTCAATGTCGGCCAAGCCACCGTCGCCAACATCAAACTGGCGGTCGGCGCCAGCTCGCAAACCGTGGAAGTCACCTCTGCCGTACCTCTGGTGCAGGCAGATACCGCTGACCTCTCCACCAACTTCGATCAGAACCTGGTTGCCAACGCCCCCAACGGTGGTAATGACCTTACGTACATTGCTCAGACCGCTCCCGGTATCAACATGAATACCGGCGGTGGTTATGGCAACTTCCAGACCGCTGGTCTGCCCGCCACCTCCAACGTATTCACGATGAATGGCGAGAACCAGATGGATCCGTACCTCAACCTGAACAACTCGGGTGCGACCAACCTGATGCTCGGCAAGAACGCCGTGCAGGAAGCAACGGTCACCACCAACGCTTACGGCGGCCAGTACGGCCAGCAGGCCGGTGCGCAGGTGGCTTACGTTTCCAAGTCCGGCACCAACGCCTATCACGGCAACGCCAACTACTGGTGGACGGGCAGCAGCATTCAGGCCAACAGCTACTTCGCCGGCTTGGATAGTCCAGTTCCCCCAACGCCCTTCACCAACAATAATCAGTGGGCAGCCTCGGTTGGCGGCCCGATCAAGAAAGACAAGCTGTTCTTTTTCGCCGATTGGGAAGGAATTCGCTACATCGTTCCTGCGACGCAGATTGTCACCGCACCGACGGTTGGGTTCGCAAACGCGACTCTGGCCAACATTGCGGCGACCGACCCGATCTCACTGCCGCTCTACAGCCAAGCCTTCAGCCTCTATGAGGGTGCAAAGGGCTACGGTTCAGGAACGCCTAACAGTAATAGCGTAGGGTGCGCAGCGGGCAGTCCCGGATTCACCTTCGCCGGTGCCTGCACCCAGTCGTGGCTAGGCAGCCCAGCGCTGCCTGCTAAGGAATGGCTCCTCACAGGCCGCGTGGACTACAACATGTCCGACCGGGACCACCTGTTCTGGAGTGTCAGCTTTGACCATGGCACGCAAGCCACCTCTGCCGATCCGATTAACAACAACTTCAGCGCGGCCAGCTATCAGCCGCAGTACAACGGTCAGGGACAGTGGACGCACACGTTTGGCAGCAACGCTACCAATCAGTTCGTCTACGCCGGCAGCTACTACCGCGCCATCTTCGACCAGATCAACGCTGCCGCTACCTACCCAATAGGGCTGATTGACAGCCCCCTTGGCCTCACTAACCTGAATCCTCTCATCACCGCTTTTCCGCAGGGCCGCAATGCGACCCAGTATCAGTTCGTGGACGACTTCTCGGTTACGAAGGGTGCCCACAACCTGAAGTTCGGAGCTAACTTCCGGCGCTACGACATCACCGATTACGCCACCAGCGCCGGGATTTATCCGGCTGCTATCTTCTTGTCGTACGGCTCCTTTTTCAGCGGTACGTCCGATCTGTTCGAGCAGAACTTCGCAACCCGGCAGAACGAGCCTGTTGCCCTGTGGGGTATTGGTATTTACGCTCAGGACGAGTGGCGGATCAGCAAGAACCTGAAGCTGACCTTTGGCCTGCGCGCAGAGCACGACTCTAACCCGGTCTGCCAGACCGACTGTGCGTCGCTGCTTTCTGGACCGTTCAATACGATCAGCACCGATCCGAACACCCCTTACAACCAGATGGTCGATGCCGGCCGGCACCAGATCTTCAGGTCGGTTGATACGATCAATTGGGCTCCTCGCTTCGGCTTCGCCTGGTCACCGGGCGGCTCCGACAAGACCGTTGTCCGCGGCGGCATTGGCCTCTTCTACGATGCCTTCCCGGCCTACTTGGGCGACGCGTTTATCCAGAACGTCCCCAACTACATCGGCGTTACCCAGGTTGGCGGGGTCATCAGCGGCACCTTCTTGCCTTGGGCTGACCAAAGCAGCGCGGCCAGTCCGTGGGTGATCGGCGCTAACTCAGCTGCTACCATCAGGAGCGGGTTCGCTAACGGCACCGCCTCTGCTGCTTCGCTGATGGCTGCCGGCCTTTCGCTACCCAACATCCAAAGCATGCCGAACAACTTCCACGTCCCGCGTTACCAGGAGTGGAGCTTGCAAATTGAGCAGCAACTGGACAGCAAGAGCTCACTGACCTTGGCTTATATCGGCAACCACGGTCTCAACGAGCCGGTCACGGACTTCGGCAATGCTACTGCCTCAGGCTTTGCGGGGTTTCCGACCAATTCACCCAATCCTAACTTCAATGGCGTATCCCAAGTTTACTCGGGAGCCGTTTCCAACGACAGTGGGCTGACGGCTAGCTATCAGCGTCGCCTGACCTACGGCTTCACCATCCAGGCCAGCTATACCTGGGCTCATGCCATGGACGAGATTTCCAACGGCGGAGTTGAGTACTATGGCGGCGGCCTCGAGTGGGCCTTGAATCCCTACAACCTTCGCGCCAACTACGGGAATGCGGACTATGACATCCGCAGCTCCTTTAACGCTCAGTACGTTTGGAACACCCCGTGGAAGTTCAGCAGCAAGTTCGCCAATGCAGCTTTCGGCGGATGGACTCTGTCGCAGAACTTCTTTGCCCGCAGCGGGCTGCCGTTCACCGTCCTCGACTCGACATTCGGAGCGTCGAACTACAGCTATAGCGGCTCCATACCGGCAACTGGCACCGGCAATCCGTATCTTCCGGCGGAAGTGGTTGGTGTTGGTCAGGGCAACTGCACCCAGTACTACCAGAGCTGCCTGAACCCCGCGGGATTTACGACCGTTGCTGGCTTGACGTCTTTCCCGAACCAGCCGCGTAACAGCTACCGCGGGCCCGGGTTCTTTGACACGGACCTCAGCATCAACAAGAACTTCAAGCTGACCGAGCGGTTCGCCCTCGGTATCGGCGCGAACTTCTATAACGTGCTCAATCACCCGAACTTCGCCCTCCCGGACAACCAGTATGGCTCTGGTCTGTTCGGCCATGTGCTGTCGCAGACGGCTCCGCCGACCGGTCCCTTCGGATCGTTCTTTGCGGGTTCGCCGGCGGGACGCATTGTCCAACTTCAGGGCAAGATCGTGTTCTAGTCGATCCAATCCTGGTTCACCTTGGCGGCCCTTCGGGGCCGCCTTTTTTTGTCAAGCTGCCACTGACCACTGACCACTGGCAACTGTTACACTTCAAGACTTAAGCTCTTTGTCCGCTCTCTGAAAGGCTATCCAGCAATTCAAGGCGAAGAGCGAAAGTCGAAGGGCGAAGGGCGAAAAGCGAATCATGACGAATCCTACGCAACCGGCAATTCAGCTAACCAATACTCCCGACTATCGCGAGAACTATGCCAACAGCGTTCAGGTGCGGGTAAATGTATGGGACTTTTTCCTGGTGTTCGGCACGCTCCAGCAGCAGGATGAGACCCGGGTGGACGTGCGTAATTTTCAGGGAATCTATCTCAGCCCGCAGCAGGCCAAGGCGCTGCATACCATCCTGCAGCAGAACTTGGTCAACTACGAAAACACGTTTGGCGAAATCAAGCTGGATCCGCGCATAGGTCCCGGCAGCGGCCCGATCCACTAAGTTGCCAAGGGAGTCTCTCTTTGCAGGGGCTTGGCTTTGCATGGCTTGATTGCCGTGGCCGGTTCTGAAGGGGCGCAGCTTCAGCTGCGCCGCAGCAAGTCCTTTTAGACTTGTCATCACGAGCTGACTTTAGTCGGCGAGGGATCTGCTTCTCGGAGTTTTCAGCAAACTGTGAAGCTGCCCGATTCCCAAGTCCCGGCGGCACACGTGGAGATAGGCTCTTTCAAAGCGAATATTCCTGAGCGAGCAACGAGCCTGCGCGAGTATCTCTCCGCCTACGCCCTCCTGTTCACCTTCCTCTTCGTCACCCATGTTCCTTTGCTTCGCCTGCCTTATTTCTGGGACGAGGCCGGCTATTACATCCCCGCCGCGCGTGACTTGCTGCTGACGGGATCGCTCATTCCGTTTACGACGGTCTCCAACGCCCACCCCCCGCTGGTGATGTTATGGCTGGCGTTCTGGTGGAAGTTCAGCGCCTTCACGCCGGCGGTCACGCGCACCGCGATGCTGATGGTGGCAGCCTTCGCGCTACTCGGCTTGTGGCGCTTGTCGCGGGATGTCGCCAACGAAGCAGTAGCCGTCGCGACGGTGATCTGTACCGCGCTGTATCCGGTGTTCTTTGCCCAAAGCTCCATGGCCCATCTCGACATGATGGCGGCCGCGTTCACCTTATGGGGGCTGGCGATGTATGTGGAGCGAAGACCAGTCGCGACAATTGTGTTCCTCACGCTCGCGCCGATGGCCAAGGAGACGGCCGTTGTCACTCCGCTGGCGCTGCTGGCGTGGGAGTTGCTTTGTCCTTTGATTGGCGGGGAGCTCCAGTCAGAACCTCTGTGCCTCTATCGCAGCAAGCGCCATGCGCTATCGTTTCTTCTTTGCCTGGTCCCGTTGTTGCTCTGGTTTGGATATCATCATCACCGCACTGGCTTCTATCTTGGAAATCCATATTATCTTCGCTACAATCTGCAGGCGACGCTCACTCCGCTGCGTATTCTGCTCGCGCTGCTGCTCCGGCTGTGGCATGTATTCGGATATCTGAACCTCTTCCTGCTTACCTTCGGCGCGTTGTTCGCCATGACGCAGTCCCCGCTGCGCGAGTCTGACGGGACGCCCCGTCCGCGCATTGCCATCACCGTGCAGCTCGTCTTTGCCGCCGTTCTCGCGGCGAACATCCTGGTGGAATCTGCCTTAGGGGGCGCCGTTCTCGCTCGCTACCTTCTTCCGGTGATGCCGCTGGTGATCCTGGTGTGTGTCTCCACCATGCGCCGGCGCGTCCGGCGCTGGGCCTGGTGGATTGCCATTACCTGCGCTGCCTTCGTGATTCAACTCTTCGTGCCTCCGCCTTATCGCATCGCTCCTGAGGACACGCTGCTGTATCGCGATTATGTGGTCCTTCACAAGCTTGCCGCCAACGAGTTGTCCGCCAAATATCCGCACGCACGCATTCTCACCGCCTGGCCTGCCTCCGACGAGCTTACTCGACCATTCCTGGGATATGTGAAGCAGCCGCTCAACGTGGTGCGCCTCGAGAACTTTTCGCCGCTCGAGATTGAGCGAGCCTCGCAGGCGACCGGGGAGTTCGACGTTGCTTACTTGTTCAGCACCAAGTGGGAGCCACCGTACCCGCTATTCGCAAGCCTAACCTTTGGAAAGCGGCTCCAGGAGCGCTTCTTCGACTACCACGAGGATTCGTCGCCGCCACGGGCCGCGGATATTCTGGGCGGCAGGACAGCAACTTACCTGAAACGCCACAATGAGTGGATCGCGCTGATCTCCATCGAGAAGATCGAAGACGCTGCAATTTGCGGAGCAAGAAGCTGCTCGCCCCAGACTAAGTAGACGAAGCGCCGAAGAAAGCCTAGGTGTCGCCGCCATCTCGCGCGAAGACTAGTATGCCGTTTGCCGGGATTACGATCGTGCCAGACGCGGGCAATCCCTGCATGGGGCCGCCATTTGCCCAGATCGCTCCTCCATTCCCTGCCACCCAAGGATTCACCCAGTTGTCGTACACGTCACTGTTAAACACTTCCAGCCACTGTCCCGAACCGGGGAATCCGATGTCGTAGGACCAGAATGTACTTTCGTTCAGGTTGGCCACCACGACAACGTCGTGGCCGGCACCCTCGATCCAGCGCTGAAACGCGACAATACGATTCTGATTGTGGACATGGAAAACATTCAGACCCTCGCCCCGCAAAGCGGGTTGACGATGCCGCAAAGCGATCATGTCGCTGGTGAAGCGGAGGTGATTCACCATGCTCTGGTCCGTGCCATTTACCCCGTCCCACCAGATGTTGTCGCCCATGCTTGCGTTATCGCTCCACGGCTTGTCTTCCAGGAATTCCTGCCCCATGAAGATCATGGGAATGCCCGGCGCAGTCAGCACCAGTCCTGTTGCGACGCGGCTGCGGCTGCGGGCGTACCAGGAGCGATGGTCGTTGGAATCCGCCAGCGCGGGAATTCTCGGTTGCCATGCGTGTCCGACCCACAAAATGTCGTGGTCCTCGATGTACTGCACGCATTGCCATCGTTCTGAAGTTGGGGTGAATTGCAGAGCGGAAGCGATGGAGTCCATGCTCACAGAGGCTGTCGCGCCGCCGGTACTCTGTCCAATAGCGCCGCGCACCGCATCTCGCACTTGATCGTTCCACGTCGCGTCGAATCCCGCGCCGCCGCTGGCCGTCGGATTCAAGACCGCGCCATCCACCGGCCAGTACTCCGAGATCAATGGACCACCGGGTTGCAAAAAATGAAGCGTGTCGGTCATGTTCTGGCACGTGGGCCAGCCACCGTGACTATCGATATCGCTGACTTGATCGAAACGAAACCCATCCACTCGATATTCCTGGTAAAAGAGAGTGGCATTATCGATCAGGAACTGCTTTACATCATTGCTCCAGTACGCGAAAGCCTGGCCCGCGGAAACCGCCTGATCGGTGAAGTAAAGGCTGTTGTTCAAGTTTCCGTTGGTCATTCGATCCATGAACCACAGACTGGCGTCGTCGAAGCCGCCGCCCCCGTGGCCATACACCACGTCGAACAGAACTGCGATGCCGTACACGTGGCAGAGATCGACCATCATTCGCAGTTGGTTCGCGGAGCCATTCAGCACGGCGCTGGACGGATACGGGGCCTGTCCGCGCTGGGCCAGCAGCGAGTTCACGACGCTGAAACAGTTCTCCACTGCAGCATCGTCCGCGTCGCCGTATTCTTGTTCAGGACTGTAAAGATCGGTACCGTTGTAGCCAAGACTGGGATAATTCGCGGCTTCTGTTACGGGCAACGGCTCAATGGCATTGATACCCAGGCTGGTCAGGTAGGGAAGCTTACTTACTACATCCAGAAAATGCCCGTTCGGATTTCCGCTCGCAATTGAGAACGTTCCCACGTGAACCTGGTAGATCACCAGGTCATTGAAGGCAGGCGTTCGGAATCCCGTATCGTGCCACGGAAATAAAGTGGGATCGCGCAGCACGCAATTGCTTTGCGGGAACGGCGGCGTAAAAGTAAGTTCGCGGGCCCGCGGATCGCGCTTGTATCCCTGACTGCCGGGCCCGTTCACATAGAAGAGATATTCGTCTCCCTCCTTCAACCCGGGAACAAAGCCTGCCCAGTGACCTCCGCCAATTTGCTCAAGCAGGACACCGCCATTTCTTGGCCACGAGTTGAAATCTCCGCAAACGTAAACTGCGGTGGCGCGTGGCGCCCACACGCGGAAAGTGGCGCCCCCGGAGACCAGCGTGCCTCCCATCGGAACCTGTGCCAGGTTAACGGGTGAACTGGACATGGCGAACTCCTTTTGTTTTGGTCTGTAACTCAGCGGGTTTGTCCGTCATGATAGTCCCTTTTGCGGCGCAGAACGTTGCAGAATGTTTAAAGCACGCTCGGGGCAATGCACCACACCGCCGTTCCCAAAGTCAAGCGCGCAACCGTTTCTTCCACACACAATCAGGAGTAAGATTCTGGATCAATGACTCCAGTCGATCTGCAGTCGCCGCCTGTGAAGACGTCCCGTTCCTTTGGCTGGCTCGCCGGCATTCTCATC
>JBEKXQ010000045.1:0-33745 GCA_049511915.1 Candidatus Korobacteraceae bacterium | reverse complement strand
CTGCCGGAACAGCGTAGCCGAAGGGCTCAAAGAACCAATGGGAATCAAGGCATCGACCTGAATCTCCTCTTTCAAGGCATTCCCGCTCGAAAAACAGGGGGGTAGTTCAGAGGTTCCTTAGAGGCTCCAAAACGTCCGGCGCTCAAACCAGGCACTTCCTTGTTCCCACCGATCTCTCCTTGCAATCGACCAATGCTCTGCGATATGGGATATCGCTGGCAAGCGCTACCGGCGGCGATATTACCTTGTTGCACGTCCTCAAGCCAAGCACTGGCCGGGCGGGTGAAGAAGCCCCGCCTACTATTGAGGTCACGAAGCAACTTGCCGAATTTCTCAATCAGCACTCGGGCGCGTCTACGACGGTCACCCCTCGCGTAGAGTTTGGGGATCCTGCTTCGACCATCGTGGAGGTCGCTAAACAAATGCGCAGCGATTTGATCGTGATGGGACTGCGCGCGTGGTCAACCGATGGCCCTCCAATGTGGCGCACGGCGTACAAGGTTGTAATCCACGCTCGCTGCCCCGTGTTAACGATGAAATCTCCCGCGCTCACTGGGAGCGAGCCTTAGGGCTCAACCTTTGCTTTTGGAGGTGTGACTAACATGAAGGTTCTTTACCTGAATCTTGACCGCGACCTGATCGGCGCGCCCGAATTTCTTCGGGCGGAGAACTATGAGGTTATCGAAGTGAGTTCATTTCGCGGTGCTTTGAGATTGATCGAAGGCGAGGGTCTTGATGCAGTTCTAGTTGATAATGGAGATCCGGAAACTGCTGATTTCATTGCCGACGTGCATCGGGTTAAACCGTATTTACCGGTTTTCGTAGCGAGTGCCTGGGGGGCAGACCTTGTTTTAGCTTTGCAGTCTTTAGCGACAGCGGGCTACACCAGCGCTATCTGTTGATCGGTGGCTGGTCCGAATGTAAACCCTCCTGCGGCGGGATATCCTCGCGGCAAATGCCTCCGCGTAGCCCTTCTACTGCCCACGGCTTACTGCTCCGTGCACAACATCACTGGTAGCCGGACCTCTCAGCAGCAAGTCGAGGCAGCGCGCGCGTCACACCATCGGTTCGGTCAGCATTCACGCGCTTTGGAGCAGATTCGGCTACGCTGGAACATCATCCTCTCGAGAAAAGCGAACTTCAGCGTATGTGTTCCGATCTACGTATTCCCGGCGACTTTGATGTCGCCCAGATCAGATGGCGTGCCGATTACGATCCTTTTTATGAGCAGCTGTCGCGGAGGGCTCGTCGAATGTATTTGTTTCGCGACGAGTACATTCTTGAGCTTGAAACAGCCGTCGGGGCCGAAACCCCGCAACTCGGCCACGCCACATACGTTTTTGCGAAACCACGGTCCATGGATAACTTTCTCGCCCGGTACATAAGATTGACCAAAGACGACATTCGTCGGAATCGCGAGAATGCCGGCGAGCGCCTCGGGTTCGTGCAACGCGTGGCTCACGGCACAACTCCGAGCGTGTGGCTCAAGGAAATGCGGCACTGTCTGGGAGAGAAGATCGACTTCGCTTCGGCGTTGGGCGACTGAGCTACACATGCTCTTCAGACAAAGTGCGTTCGGTGGAATGCCGTTTAGGAACCATCTGTACATGGTCTGGGCGGCGCGAGGATCGCGTGTTACCAGCACATGTTACCCGTTACCGCATTGAGCCTGACAACGTCTTATTTTTCTTTGTACTCAACCGGAAGATGCGCTGATGGTCGGACAGCATATCAACCCGCCGGTCGATTTCCCTTGAAAATGCGCTCGATTCGCAAGCCCGAACCGCTGATCGAAAATCAGCATATCGGGTCAAAAAAAATGTGGTAACAACGCTGGTAACTTCGAGATTGAAATTGACCCATTTCCCGGCTTTGAGGTAGGATGTCGCTGAGTGTTATCCGGCGTTGCTCGACGCCGATAACCATATACTGCGAAAGGAGATTCCCTGGACACCAGTGCACGCCAGGGAACTCCGGAGACGCGTAAGCGGGTAGCCTCTGGATCAGCATATCGGGGTTCGAATCCCTGGGGGGGCAGCCAAGCCTTTTCAACCACTTTCAAGTCGTCTCTCTAGCTCTGGATCCCCCGTTTGCGGATTCTTGCGGACCTGATTGGTTATCCAGGTGATCGTTTTTGAGATCCAAATAACAGAAGCTAAGATCAGGGTAGTGTCTCAGTTCGAGACGCTACCCTGGAGTTAGTACCTAATTGATCGCACGCCTTTTCGCCGAGGCAAGGTCGTAGCGATCAAGGTTCATTACCTTATTCCACGCAGATACGAAGTCCTTCACGAATGCGTCTTTAGAGTCATCAGCCGCATAGACTTCAGCGAGCGCCCGGAGCTGCGAGTGCGAACCGAAGATCAGGTCGACACGGGTGCCAGTCCACTTGACTTGGCCCGTCTTGCGGTCGCGTCCCTCGTACACGCCTTCTGATGCAGAGGAGGGCTGCCACTCCGTATTCATGTCGAGCAGGTTGACGAAGAAATCATTCGTCAGCGTTTCAAGTCGCTTGGTGAAGACGCCGTGCTTGGACTGCCCGAAGTTAGCACCCAGAGCGCGCATGCCGCCGATGAGAACCGTCACCTCGGGTGCAGTCAGGTTCAGCAACTGCGCCCGATCTACCAGCAACTCTTCCGGCGATGTTCCGTTTTGCTTCCCGATGTAGTTGCGGAACCCGTCTGCCTTCGGCTCCATCACGGCGAATGAATGCACATCCGTCTGCTCCTGCGAAGCATCCGTGCGCCCCGGCGAGAAGGGAACCTTCACGTCGTGGCCGGCCTTTTTCGCAGCTTCCTCGACGGCCGCGCAGCCGCCCAAAACGATCAGGTCAGCCAGCGAGACCTTCTTCTTGGCGGACCGCGAGCTGTTGAAATCCTTCTGAATAACCTCCAGCTTCTGAAGGACTTTCGCCAGTGCGGCTGGCTGGTTCACTTCCCAATCCTTCTGCGGAGCCAGGCGAATGCGCGCCCCGTTCGCGCCGCCGCGCTTGTCGGAGCCGCGGAAGCTCGCCGCCGACGCCCAGGCAGTCGTGACCAATTCGGAAATTGATAGTCCGGACGCGAGAATCTTTGCCTTCAGCGCAGCAATGTCCTTATCTCCGATTAGTTCATGATCTACGGCGGGAACAGGGTCTTGCCAGATCTGCGGCTCTTTCGGGACGAGCGGGCCAAGGTAGCGCGCGGTCGGCCCCATGTCACGGTGCGTCAGCTTGAACCACGCCCGCGCAAACGCGTCGGCGAGCTCCTCCGGATGCTCGTAAAAGCGCCGTGAGATTTTTTCGTAAGCGGGGTCGAACCGCAAGGCGAGGTCCGTGGTCAGCATGGATGGTGAACGACGCTTCGACGGATCGGCTGGATCCGGCACCGTGCCGGCGCCTGCGCCATTCTTCGGTGTCCACTGATGCGCACCGGCGGGGCTCTTGGTCAGCTCCCATTCGTAGTTGAACAGGTTTGCGAAGAAGTTGTTGCTCCACTTCGTCGGCGTCGTGGTCCAGGTAACTTCCAGGCCGCTGCCGATCGTGTAGTCGCCGTTACCTTTGCCATAGGTGTTCTTCCAACCCAAGCCTTGCTGTTCGATCGGGGCAGCCTCGGGTTCCGGGCCCACATACTTGCTCGGATCGGCAGCGCCGTGGGTTTTGCCGAAGGTATGCCCACCCGCGATAAGCGCAACCGTCTCCTCGTCATTCATTGCCATACGAGCGAAAGTCTCTCGGATGTCCCGCGCCGCGGCAAGAGGGTCCGGATTGCCATTGGGCCCCTCCGGGTTCACGTAAATCAGGCCCATCTGAACCGCAGCGAGCGGATTCGCGAGATCACGATCGCCGCTGTAACGCTCATCGGCCAGCCACTTGCCCTCGGAGCCCCAATAAATGTCCTCTCCAGGTTCCCACACGTCCTCGCGCCCGCCGCCGAAACCGAAGGTCTTGAATCCCATCGACTCCAATGCCACGTTACCGGCGAGAACCATGAGATCGGCCCAGGAGATTTTCCGCCCATACTTCTGCTTGATCGGCCAGAGCAGACGGCGCGCCTTGTCGAGGTTCACATTGTCCGGCCAGCTATTAAGGGGCGCGAAACGTTGTTCGCCGGAGCCTGCTCCGCCGCGGCCGTCGCCGATGCGGTACGTACCGGCGCTGTGCCACGCCATCCGAATGAAGAGTGGCCCATAGTGCCCGAAGTCGGCCGGCCACCACTCCTGCGAGTCCGTCATCAAGGCATGAAGGTCCTTGACCACGGCCTTCAGATCGAGGCTCTTGAATTCTTCCGCGTAATTGAACTCCTTGCCCATGGGGTCGGACTTGGGGGAGTGCTGGTGCAGGATGTTCACGTTGAGCTGATTCGGCCACCAGTCGGCATTCGCATGGGACCTGCGAGCGCCGTGAGCGACCGGGCACTTGGCTTCGGTTGATGAGTTTTGCTGTTGTTGAGTACCCGGGACAGACGCCCCAACTGCGGTAGCGAGTTCCTTATCCATGTGTTTTGTTCCCTCTAATTATTCAAAAAATGACAAACTACAAACCCATCCTGGCTTTCCCATTCGCGCGATCGCCGCCGTTCGCGCTCTTTCCACGCCTATGGCAATCAACCGGAATCGCGCCGTGGAGCGCAACTCGTGCAGAGCCCCCGGAAAATCAGTTCGCATTCGCGAAGGACCCGCTTACCGAGGGAGGTCGAAGCCGGCTTAGGCACCTTGTACCACGCAATGTCCTCAACCTTGCCGCAGCGGTCGCATATGAAGTGGTGATGCCGCATGTCTTTCGCATCGAATCGCGCGGCGCGGCCCTCGACGGCCACTTCACGCACCAAACCCGCTTGCACAAGGTCCCGGAGATTGTTGTAGGTCGTGGCCCTTGAACAGCGCGGATCCACGCGATTCACGGCTTCGAAGATCTCTGCAGCCGTGGGATGCCTGTTGTCCTCCATCAAGAATGCCATCACGGCGAAGCGCTGCGGAGTGCACCGCAACCCGCTGTCTTCCAGGGTCCGTTTAACGGCGTCGGCGTCCATGTGGTGTTTAGATTAAATCTAATAAGATATTTTGTCGAGACTTGTGCTTTGGGTTGCTGAGCGGAGCACCGTCATCGCAGCTGCCTCTTCGAAAACTCCTAGAGGATCTTGGTTTCGAGCTCTTCCCAGCGGGCATAGAGCTGATCAACGGCTTGTTGGGTCCGCTTGAGTTCGGCCTGCGTTGCGAGAAGACGGGCAGCGTCACTGGCAATGGACGGGTCTTCGTAAGCAGCGCGCGCTGCCTTCAGTTGTTCCTCGGCCTCGCTGATTCGTTGCTCCAGCGTCGCATATTCACGGGCTTCGAGATAGGACAGCTTCCTCTTTGCCGTGATAGTGGTTGTCGCAGGACAAGCAGGGTCAGCTTCCCGATCAGCCGTTCTGGCAACTGTCTTAGAGACGCGTTGGCGTTCCTCCAACCATTCTTCCCACTGCGAGTAATCTGCGAATCGCCCGACAGTGCCCGAGCCGTCCAAGCCGAGAACGGTGGTGGAGACTCGATCCAGCAAATAGCGATCGTGTGTGACCAGCACGAGTGCACCGCGAAATTCCAGCAGGCTCTCTTCGAGCACTTCGAGCGTGGGAATGTCGAGGTCATTCGTCGGCTCATCCAGCAGCAGCACGTCGGCCGGCTGCAACATGAGTTTAGCGATCAGGACGCGGGCGCGTTCTCCTCCAGAGAGTCGTCCTACAGGCTGATTCAGCTGCTCGCCGGTGAACAGAAAGCGCGCCGCCCACGAAGCCACATGGATCACGCGATCCTGGTAGACGACGGAGTCGCTGTCAGGCGCAAGTGCGCGCCGCAAAGTCACATCGGGGTCGAGCATGCGGTTCTGGTCGAAGTAGACGATCTGGAGCGCGTCAGCGGTGCGAATCTCGCCGGACGCGGGCGATAGTTCTCGCGACAGCAGCCGCAGCAGCGTCGTCTTGCCGCTGCCGTTGGGGCCCACCAGGCCGACGCGCATTCCGGCGGTGAGAATGAAATCCATGCCCTGGAAGAGGATCCGGCCGCCGATCTCGAAGCTAAGGCCCTGCAGTTCGATCAGCCGCCGGGTTTTCCGGTCGGTCGCGGAAAAATCGATTGCGGCGCTGGCGGTTCGGGTGCGCGCACTCAAGTCAGCCAGCTCGCCAATGAGTTGATTCGCCTTGTCAATGCGGGCTTTCGATTTGGAAGTGCGGGCCTTGGGTCCTCGCCGTAGCCACTCAATCTCGCGGTGTACGCGATTCTCCAGCGCGTCCTGGTGCTTCGCCTGCGCATGCAGGAACGCCTCTTTTTCTTCCAGCAACTTGCTGTAGTTACCCGTGACCCTCAGCAAGCCGTCGGGGTAGGCGCGGTTCAGCTCGGCCATAGTCGTGGCGACATTTTCCAGAAAATACCGGTCGTGGCTGACCACAACCGACGCAAAGGATGCAGATTGGAGTAGTTCTTCGAGCCATTCAATAGCAGCCAGGTCGAGGTGATTGGTGGGCTCATCCAGCAGCAGGATGTCGGGTTGCTGTACGAGCGCTTCGGCAATGGCGAGCCGCTTGCGCCATCCTCCGGAAAGCGATTCTGCTGAAGCGTCGAGTTCTTCCAGACCAGCGCGCCCTGTCGTCTCGGCCAAGCGAGCCTGCCACTCATCGGGGGGAACGCCGGAGCGTTCCAGAGCAGCCAGGATTACGGACCGAACTGTCTGGCCGCCAACGAACTGCGATTCCTGGTGAACCAAGCTGAGGCGGACACGCTTGCGCCACGTAATCTCTCCGGAATCTGGTTCGATGGCGCCAGAGAGAATCTGCAGCAGCGTCGACTTGCCTGATCCGTTCGGCCCAATCAGTCCGATGCGGTCGCCTTCAGAGACAGGGAAGGCGACATTCCGAAAGAGTGGCGTTGCGCCAAAGCTCTTTGAGATATTTTGTGCATTGAGAATCGGCGGCAAGTCGTACAGCTTTCTCCAGGATTTGCTCTCGAGGATAGCAGGAGAACTCTCATTTATTCCACGACTGCCCGCGGTCCGACGTTGTCCACGTCGAGCCGGTCTCGGTGAGGACGCTGCCTTGGGAAACGGTGTCGAAGTGAATGGAAACCACAGCGCCGGTTTCGGGATGGCCTTCGGCGCTCAGCACGACTTGGACCCAGTGCTCGCCGCCGTCAACTGAATGAAACAGCGCTCCGTTATTGCCTCCCGCCCAGACATCATTGCCCGTCACCGCAACCACGCGGAACGACACTGGCTGCTCGGCAAGGACGCGCGTCCAGGCGCTTCCAGCCAGGGAGCGCTCCAGATGGCCGTCGGCAGTGATTCGCCAGCGCGCGTGCAAGGTCCGCTGAGCAACCGAGTTGACGCTCAAAGCGCCGGTTGGCTGACCCGCGCTGGCAATGCCGGGCTTCAACGATGGCGAAGGCGCAATATATGTAAGATCGTTGCCACCGGAGGGCTGGTTGGCAGTGGCAGGGCCAGGTGACGGTGAAGCTGCCTTGGCGGCAAAGTCTGCTGACACATCGCCCTTGTCAGCCTGAACCAGCGGCGCGGCCGAGGTCACTTCGGCAGTTTGGGGACGAGCTGCCGCAGCTGCTTGATGCGTTTGCGGCCCGGCCAGCGATCCACCGGCTGCTGCTGACTTAGGAATTTCCATCGCACTCGACATTTGTGCCTGCTGCATGGCCAGCAGGCGCCGCTTCATCTCGCTCGTCTCCTGCTCCTGCGCGGAAGGAGTCTTCTTAGCTCTTCCCAAAGGTTGCGACTTTGGTTGGTTTTCGGATGCAGCGCTCACTGCGAGATTGGAGCACGGATTTGCGGGCTCAGCCGACGGTTGGTTCGCCGGCACCGAGAGGGCCCGGGACTGGTTTACGGCGACGGTTTCGGTCGAGGCAGGACGGAATATTGCCAGGATTCGATTGCGCCCGATGAACCCACCGGCAGCGATGGCGATTACAGCAACCGCCGGCACAGCCCATCTCCACCATACCCAATTCGCCTTCGGCCGCGCCACGGCGGCGGCGGATATCAGTTCTTCCTCGGCGACGGTACCGGCGAGGAACGCGATTTCCCG
The DNA here is from genome assembly GCA_049511915.1 of Candidatus Korobacteraceae bacterium. Lineage (GTDB taxonomy): Bacteria > Acidobacteriota > Terriglobia > Terriglobales > Acidobacteriaceae > Bog-257. The sequence goes on along the minus strand of JBEKXQ010000045.1, from coordinate 25,706 downwards.
GCATTCCTGGCAAGCGGCAATATGATTCATCACCATCGCCCTCTCGCTCGCGGTCAAGGTCTGCTCGACATAACCGTTCAGCAGATCGGCAGAAGGATGCTGCCCTGCGGGAGTCTGTCGTGCCAGAACATCGCGCACCGATTTTGGAATTCCCTGAGTCATCGCTGCTCTGCGCCCTTCTCCTTATAGAACGATGCTTCCTGTGTGGCTTGCTCTAAAGTTTCGCGGACGTTAACGGGCAGATCGCGAACATCAATATCCTGCATGGCTTCGTCCGCCTGCCTGGCGGTCATGCCTGCCGCGATCAGCCGCTTGCGGATACGCTTTCGCAAGCCTGTAGCTGCCCGGTCGAGCTTGCGGCTGATGGTTGACTCATGCACGCGCAGCAGCTTCGCAATCTCCGCCAGCGTGCGGCGGTCCAGATAATACGCGGCCAAAAGAAAACGGTCTTGCGCATCGAGCGCGGCCAGTTCGGTTGCGGTTGCCGCTGTAAGACGCGCATCGGCTGATGGACTTTCCGCGGGCTCGGCCGCTGGGAACTGCTTGCCGTCTTCGATCGCCTTCTCCAGGCTGGTCTCACGCCGGGTACGGCGGTATTGGTTGACGTATTCCTGGGCCACCACCGTGCGCAGCCATCCGGCCAACGACCCGCGTCCCAGGTAGTAATACAGCTTCGAAGTGCGGGACTCGCCTCGTGCACCAACGCCGTACAACTCGGCATAGATCGAGTCCGCCAGAGCACGCGCCGTGGCTTCGTCGTGAGCAATCTTGTAAGCAGCCTCGTACATGGCGTTGCGATAGCGGGCGAGAAATATCTCCCACGCAGCGTCATGTCCGGCCATGCACGCCCTCGCCAGGACAAGTTCCTCCAGCCGGAGAGATGACAGGGCACTCTGTACATCGGCCGGCTGCGCCGCCAGCTCCCGTTGCTTCATCACCTCGGTCAGCAGCGTGGCCAGTCCAGCAGCGTCGATCCCGAACCGCCCGGCGCCACTCTCCGCGTAGTGCTCTACGGCGAAGCTCTGCACCGCAGCCGATGGCTGGGAACAGTCGGGCCGCGAAATTGGGGCCGAGGCCATATCTGCGAATCGTATCAATTCGGGTGCAAGAAAAATACTGTTCTGCGTTCCTCCTCTAGAGACGCCCCAAAGGCTACGGAGGTCAACCATGGATTCCAGAATCGTTGCCACGCTGTTCTTCCTGATTTCCAGCGCGATGTCGGGCACTGCCGGCATGCCTGGTATTGCTGCACTCCACGTTCTGCCACCGGTCACGCGCGGTAACCTGACCATCTTTCCGGTGATCGGCGGCCCTGACTACGACACATCTCGATTCCTCACGCTCGACGAGGGGGTGCGGGCGGGAACAGTAGTCGTCACCGAGCAGGGCTCATTGCAAGGGCTGGTCCGTCCGGGGACGCGCGTGCATCAGCAATCGGGTGCTGCCGTCAACCAACTGGTGCTGATCAACAACTCCGATCGTCCGCTGCTGCTGTTGGCTGGCGAGATCGTCACCGGAGGCAAGCAGGACCGCGTCATCGGCGCCGACCGCCTGGTGCCCGCGAAGTCCGATCCCATTGATCTGTCGGTGTTCTGCGTGGAGCCCGGGCGCTGGGTCGCAAGCAGCGAACAGTTCGGGAGCATGAAGTCGCAGATGGCGCAGCCCAGCGTCCGCGTTCCCGCTATGGCGGCTAAGGATCAACATGAGGTGTGGAACCAGGTTGCCGCCGCGCGGCAAGCGGCTGAAATGGCCAGCGCGGCTCCGCCGGTGCAAGCTGGTAATGGAGGCTTGGCTGCGAACGGGGGAAACGACTTAACCCATATCGGGACGACGTCCTACGCTGCCACCATGGCCAGCCCGCGGGTGCAGGCGATCGTTGACAACGCTGCCGGCAACTATGACAGCATTTTGCGGGAGCTGCGCAAATCCGGCGCCAAGGGCGTGGTGGTCGCCATCAATGGCCACATCGTGTGGGCAGACCTGTTCGCCAGCAGCGATCTTCTGGCCAAGTATTGGCAGAAGCTTATCCGCTCGTACGCCGCCGAATCCGTGACCTCGGTGAATGCCAAGGGCAGCGTCGATCAGAAAGAAGCGCAGCAGTTTCTCGATCGTCTGAGCGGCAACCGCGAGGTCATCGAAACGGATCCAGGAGTCTACCGCCGCGCCGAGGTTACCGGAGATGGCTACAAAGTATTTACTCTGACCGCTCTTTCGACCAAGCCGGACTTCGACGTCCACGTCGCCAAAATGGCCTATGACGGCGAAGGGCGCCAGCAAGTGCGGCCTGCCATCCTGGTTAGGTAACGTCGGCCCGGAGTTTTCAGCACAACGCTCAGCACCTCACTGCGAAGTGCTGAGCGCTTGTTCGTAGGATCCGAGCCTGGTCCCAGCCGTAAGCGCCATCACCATCGCTCTCTTGTCAAGAATGTCTCATCAGTATGTATTGCTCTACGACTGTAGCCAAGCCCATGCCGAACATTACAAGTCCGTTCGCGGACAGAGACGCCTCGGGAAGCGCCGGTCAGCGCTTGTTTGGTAGCATGTCGCAGTTGGCGAAAGATTGGTATGGGAAAGATCGCGCAGGCTTACTAGGAGATTCTGCAGCGGATGGGCCGACCCAAGAGATCCACATCACAAGACGACGCTTCCCGCTCACCGTCGGTTCGGATACTCGGTACTGGGGAAATGGCAGACCTGGTCCGCGCCTACGACTGGAGTTCCACGCCGCTTGGACCCATCGAGCGGTGGTCGAAAGAGCTGTTGACGATTGTTAACCTGACGTTGTGTTCTCCATCTCCGGCACGAACCATGTGGGGTCCGGAGTTCATCCTCATCTACAACGATGCCTACCGGCCAATTCCCGGGCCGCGCCATCCCGAGGCGCTCGGAAAGCCGGCCCGCGAGGTTTACCCGGAGTCGTGGCACGTTGTCGGTCCTCTCCTCGAAAAAGCCTTCGCGACCGGCGAAACCTTCTTTTACGAGAAACTCTTGGTGCCGCTTCCCACAGCCGATGGAATGCAGGGCTTCTATCTGAATTACTCGTTCAATCCGATCTTTGAGAATGGAAAGATCGCCGGTCTCTTCGGTCCCCTCCACGACGTGACCGGAGAGGTGACAGCGGCACAAAAACTTCGCGAAAGCGAAGCTCGTTCCGCGCGCATCCTGCAGAGCATCGGCGACGCCGTAATCGTTACCGACGCCGAAGGGTGCATCACCCGTATGAACCCGGTCGCGGAGCGCCTGACGGGCTGGTTCTCCGAGGAAGCCGCGGGACGCCCCTTGGCAGAGGTGTTCCACATTGTCGCTGAAAACACACGCCAGGCGATAGAGAGTCCAGTGGAGAAGATCAAGCGCTCGGGAGTTGTCGTAGGTCTGGCGAACTATACGATCCTGATCCGTCGCGACGGAAGGGAAATCTTTATTGATGATAGCGGCGCACCCATCGTTGAGGATGACGGCCGCTTGTCGGGCATGGTCCTGGTCTTCAAGGACATCGGCGAAAAAAGACAGATGGAGAGCGAACGCGAGAGGCTGCTACGGGAGGTTCAGGGTCGCTACGCGGAACTGCAAGCTACCTACAATACCGCTGCCATTGCCATGGCTCTCATCGACGCAAAAGAATTTCGGTACATTCGGGTCAACCAGAAGTTGTGTGAGATTCTGGGTCTTCCAGCGGAACAGATCGTAGGTTCGCGCGTAACCGACGTTGCGAGCCAGGTTCCGGGATTGCAGGAAGCGCTGCAGCAGGTGGCGAATGGCCAACCACTGGTTGGAGGCCTGCTGGAGGGTGAGCTTTCCACCTCGCCAGGCGTCAGGCGCTACTGGACCATGGACTATTCTCCCGTCTTTGACACATCTGGGAAGGTCGTGGCCATCGCTGCTGCTTCAGCCGAAATTACTCATCAGAAGCGTGCTGAGGCCGCGCTCATCCAAAGCGAAAAGCTCGCTGCCGTGGGCCGACTGGCATCTTCGATCGCGCACGAAATCAATAACCCACTGGAATCCGTTACCAATCTTCTTTATCTCGCCAGGGCGACCGACAACTCTTCCGAGCTGCGGAATTATCTTGATCTGGCTGACCGTGAACTTCGCAGGGCATCTGCCATCACCAGTCAAACTCTACGCTTTCATAAGCAGAGCAGCGGGCCGGTGGAAGTGGCGTGCCAGGACATGCTCAATAGCGTGCTGACGATTTATCAGGGGCGAATCGTCAACTCGCGGGTGGAAGTTGAACAGCGGAATCGCGCCAAGAATCCGGTGCGCTGCTTTGACGGAGAAATCCGGCAAGTGCTGAGCAATCTGCTAGGAAACGCCATTGATGCAATGCTGCCGCAGGGAGGACGTCTGCTTCTGCGAAGCCGCGAGCAGCAAGCCGGTCCCAACGGGAAGGGCGGAGTGGTGATCACTATAGCCGATACCGGACCGGGAATGTCTGCCGCTACCCTTGCCCGAGTATTCGAGCCGTTCTTCACCACGAAAGGCTTCAGCGGTACTGGCCTCGGGTTGTGGATATGTAAGGAAATTATCGACCGCCATCAAGGAACTCTTACCTTGAAATCGAGTCAGAAGAAGAGTTGCAGCGGTACCGTCGTCCGAATGTTCCTGCCTTTTGAGGCTTCAATTTCGTTACTGGCAAGTGGAGAGCCAGTCGCCGGCAAGACCCAAGGAACAAGCAGCTGAAGCACCACTGGGCATTCCGCCGACAAGTGAAACACCTGCCTCGATGTCCATTCGACACCATAACCTGTTACGCTGTACCATTTCGTTCCGGATGGCGAAGGGATCAATTCTGGCTTGTTTTCTGGCGGCCAGGATTTCTCTAGCTTTCAGTCAGACCAACGTCGAGAGGACCTTGAAGAGCCTCCGCAACCGCTGCAGGTAGATTTCGGGTCGAAACTACGTAGTTTTTCGGGTTTCTTCCTTCTTCGTAAATTCGTATCTTTGTGGATGCTGTGTTTTCGGTACGAACCGAATTCGTGGGCAACACCTAATGAGAGATTCGTAAAGGAAAAGTCAGAGGCACACGGAATGAATATCATCAGGCAATTCGTCGCGACGCTACTCACCTGCATTCTGGTAGCGGCTACTTCGCCGGCTGCCGGCGCGCAGGAAGCGCAGCAAGCCAACCTTTCCAGCAGCGAAATCGATTCCATCGTTTCGCCGATCGCGCTCTATCCCGACCAGTTGGTGGCTCAGATTCTCGCGGCCGCGACCTATCCCGATCAGGTCACCGCAGCCAGCAACTGGCTTAATACCAATCAGGGTCTGCAGGGCGATGCCCTAATGCAAGCCGCAGACAAGCAACCGTGGGATCCCAGCGTGAAAGCCCTAACGCAATTCCCGACGGTGCTGGACCAGATGGCGAAGAACCTCGCCTGGACGTCCGCGCTCGGCGATGCTGCTTACAACCAACAAAAAGATGTGATGGCAGCGATCCAACGGCTGCGCCAGGAGGCCAAGGCGGCAGGCAACCTGAAGTCGGGCGAGCAGATCAAGGTGGTGCAGCAAGACCCGCAGACGATCGTCATTCAGCCGGCGAATCCCCAGGTAGTCTACGTGCCGACCTACAGCCCAACTGTGGTTTATGGCACACCGTACTACCCTCCGGGATACAGCACGGGCGCCGTGGTGGCCACCGGGCTGCTCGCCTTTGGAGCGGGGATAGCGGTGGGAGCCGCAATCAACAACAGTTGCTGCGGCTGGGGATGGAACAGTTGGGGCTGCGGCTGGCACGGCGGAAGCGTGACGTACAACCGCAACGTGTACGTTTCGCGCAGTAACACCTTCTACGGCTCGAACCGTCAGCAATATCGCAACAACTACTACGGCGGGAACCGGCCCACTCACTACAACGCCAACAACCGCTACAACGGTGGCAATAACCGCGTCAATGGCGGCAATAACCGGAACACCAACATCAGCGGGAACAATGTAAACATCAATGGCGGAAACCGGAATCCCAACAATAACAACCGGCCGAACGGCGGTGGCAACAATAACGCCGGTAACCGTAACCCAGGGAACAATAACGCTGGCAATCGAAATCCTAATCTCGGTAGCAACAACAATCGTCCCGGTGGCAACAATAACGGTGGTAACCGTCCGAATGCCCCCAACAACAATCGCCCGGGCGGCAATAACAATGGCCAGAACATGGCGAATCGCGGGTACGGGCAAAAGCCTGCTGCCGGTAACAACTCCAGCGCGTTCGGTGGTTCTAAGCCGGGCGGCAATGCTCGCGCCGACGGAAATCGCGGCCGCCAGAGCATGGGGGGCGGCGGCAGTGCGCCTAAAGCTAAACCGGCAGCTTCGCGCGGCGGTGGTGGTGGCGGTGGTGGCGGACGGAAGCGGTAATCCGTAACGTCGCTATTCACGACGGCATTTAGACGAAAAGCAACCAGCGATTGAGTGGAGATTGATGATGACTGATCCAGGACAAAAATTGAATAACAAGCGGCGGAGCGAATTGCGAACCACGACGACGATGGCGATCGCGCTCCTTACGATCATGTTGAGCACCCTTGCAACGGCCCAGGAGGCTGGACAGAAGACATTTGCGACTCTCCAAGATGCTTCTACAGCGCTATACCAAGCCGCCAAATCGGGCGACAAGGCTGCGGTCGAAAGCGTCTTAGGCGCATCGTCCGAAAGTGTCATTTCTTCCGGTGATACGGTAGTAGACCAGAAGAACAGCGACGACTTCATTCAGCGCTACGAACAGATGAATCGCTGGGGGAAGGAAGTCAACGGCGATCAGACGCTGTTCCTGGGTGCGGAGAACTGGCCCTTTCCTATCCCGCTCAAGAAAGCCGCCAGCGGCCAATGGTACTTCGACACCAAGGCGGGGCTGGAAGAAATTCTTTACCGCCGCATAGGCCACAACGAATACGCCGCCATCAGGGTTTGCGGCGTTCTGGCTGAAGGGCAGATCGATTACTTCGACGGCCTTCACGACGGGTCTACCGTCCACCAGTACGCACAGAAGCTCACCAGCGATCCCGGCAAACAGAACGGACTTTACTGGAAGGCCGCCGAAGGCGAGCCGGAAAGTCCCATTGGTCCACTCATCGCCTATGCCAACGGCGAAGGTTACAAAGACAAGGATGCAGCTTTCCACGGCTACTTCTTCCGTATTCTCACGAGCCAGGGGCCGAAAGCGCCCGGCGGTTCCAAGAACTACATCGTCAACGGAGCCATGACCGGAGGCTTCGGTTTTCTTGCTTACCCAGCTACCTATCGGAACTCGGGCGTGATGACCTTCCTGGTCGACCGCCAAGGTGTCATCTACGAGAAGGATCTCGGCCCAAAGACAGCTGACACAGCTGCGGCGATGACTTCGTTCAACGCGGATTCCACCTGGCGGAAAGTCAGTGCGGAAACGGAAGATGAGGCTCAGGCAGAAGAAGATGCGCAGTAGAGCAGACCTGAGGCCGGTTTTGAGTTCCGTGGCATAAACTCGGCCGCCAACGATTGGCTGAAGAATCGATCGCTGGATAAGGATCTGTAAGGAACGTGGCGGCGTTGTTGCAGCCTGGAAACTCAGCGATCTTCGCGCTAATACAGGATTGGCAATCGGCCGCACCGGTGCTATCGGGTTATAGCCACCTGGTGCTTCACACCACCACGGTTGAGTGGAAACGAAAGAAGACAAACTGAGCGGTCCGTTGCAGCAGACCGCGAATCTGCGGTTGCGATGTTCGCGGCCTAACTCTGGAGGAGAGTGATTATGGACTTCACACATATGGGCAGTCTGGCGCAGCAAGGGTATGGATTGCTGATCGCACTTGGCATCAAGGTTGTGGAAGCGATCGCGTTATGGATCGTAGGCCGCTGGCTGATCGGATTTTCGGTCAGCATGATTGGCAAGGCGATGACGCGGCAGAAGATTGATCCAACCCTGATCCGCTACATCAATAATACGGTCGCGGCCATTCTGAATATTGTCCTGGTAGTCGCGATCCTCGGCTTCTTCGGGGTCGAGACCACAAGCTTCGCTGCGCTGCTTGCCGCTGCCGGTGTAGCCATCGGCATGGCGTGGAGCGGATTGCTGGGTAATTTCGCTGCGGGCGTGTTCATCATTATTCTGCAGCCTTTCAAGGTGGGAGACTTCATCCTGGCCGGTGGAGTTATGGGCACGGTAGAAGAAGTTGGACTGTTCGTAACCTCGATCAACACGCTCGACAATATCCGGAATATTGTCGGCAATGGAAAAATCCTCGGCGACGTTATCCAGAACTTTTCGACTAATCCGTTTCGCCGTGTCGATCTGCAGGCCCAGCTGTCGCACAGCGTCGATCCCCATCAGGCGATCGCTATTCTGAAAGCAGGACTGGCAAAAATTCCCAACGTAATGACGGATCCGGCCCCCAGCGTCGAGATCCTGACCTTCACTCTGGCCGGTCCGGTGCTGGCGGTTCGTCCATTCTGCAACAACAAGGACTACTGGCAGGTCTATTTCGCCACCAACACCCTGATCAAGGATGCGTTCGGTCAGGCTGGGTTTGCCGTGCCGGAGCAGCACTACATGGTTCGCACGGCGGCGGCAGGCGCCACTGCGGCTGCGCATACAGCCTAATTACGAGCGCCACTCTTCCGCAGCGACGGGTGAGGGGTGGCGCATTTGCTACGAATTTCGATTCAGGGAGAGAGGTTGATTGTGCTGAAAATCACGACATTTGTTCTGCTGCTCTTGTTATGTGCCGGCGCGACTGTAAATGCCGAGCAGGTTTCTCTAAAGAACGGGGATCATCTTACCGGGTCCATCGTCAGCATGGACGGCAAGAAACTCGTGCTCAAAACCACCTATGCCGGAGACGTCTCGATCGACTGGGATTCGGTGCAGCAGTTTACCTCGGATCAACCTCTAGTGGTCACGAAATCGGATAAGCAAATGGTGACCGGAACGGTGAAGACCGAAGACGGTAACTACGTTGTGACTACTCCGCAAGGCGCGCAGACTGTTGCCAAGTCAGACGTCGCTGTCATGCGCTCACCCGCCGACCAGGCGGCTTACGAAAAGTCGCTGCACCCCGGCATGATGGAAGGCTGGACGGGCGGAGGCAATTTTGGTTTGGCTCTGGCCCGCGGCAACAGCGATACCACCAACGTCGCGCTCGGCTTTGACGCTACGCGTAAGACCACCACCGACGCATGGGTGATTGACGCTGCTTCCATCTATACCACCGACGGGAGCACGCACACCACAAGCGCAAACTCCTTCCAGGGCGCGATTCGTTACGACCGAAACATTAATAAGCGACTGTTCGCCTATGCTGTGTTCGCCGGCGGCTACGACGAACTGCAGGACCTGAACTATCGCCTCATGCCGGGCGGCGGCTTGGGCTTCCATGCCATCGCGACTCCGAAGACGACGCTGGATCTGCTCTTCGGCCTGGGATACACGCGTGAATCTTTCAGCAGCGGACCGACCCTCCAGGTGAACAATCTGATAACGGCCACCGTGGGCGATGAGTTTGCGTATAAGCTTGGTGCTCGCACCACTGTCATACAGAACCTCTACTACCTGCCCTCGTTGAACGAGACGAGCAACTACCGGGTCACCGGGAACTTCGGCATCGCGACGAAGTTGAACGGCTGGATGACAGCGAACATGCTCTTCAACGATCGCTACTTCAGTCAGCCCGTACTGGGCAACAAGAACAATGACATCTTGTTTACCACCGGACTTGGATTCACATTTGGAGCCAAGGCCAAGTAACTCTCAAGACAAGCCGACTGATATTGGCCGCCTAGGCCTTTAGGCGCCTGGAGGAAACAGAGAACCTGGCGTCCCCAAACAAATGAAGAACGCTAACCATGGGAGCGGGTGTAGATCGGCGGGGCGCACGCCGCACTCTATCCGCCACCCAGGATCCTAGATGTGGAGAAGACGATGGCGATAGCAAAGATCGAACCACTGCCAAAATTCGACTTAGGCAGCGAGCTGGTGCCATGGGAAGAACGGCGAGCGGAAGGAAAGGCACTGCGCCGGGCTATTCCTCGCGAGTCGCACGCAGAATGGAAGCCTGGGAAGAACCGTCCTGACCCGCTACGGCTCCTGGCCCGAAGCAACAAAGGGCGACAGGCGCATTTGGTTCCTCTGCGCATGGGACGCATGGCGGCCTCGCCGTTTGCGTTTCTGCGAGGATCGGCTTGCGTAATGGCGGCCGATCTATCCACGTCTCCGGTAAGCGGTATGTCGGTGGTTATGGCCGGCGACGCCCACCTCAACAATTTCGGTATGTATGGCACGCCGCAGCACGAGGTGGTCTTCGACTTGAACGATTTTGATGAAGCCACGATTGGCCCCTGGGAATGGGATCTGAAACGGCTCGTGGCTAGCGTAAATGTTGCAGGCCGTCAGAACGGCCTTAACCGGCGTGAGCGTGCCGCAGCCGTGCGGCGGAGCGTCGCCGGTTACCGTTTCAATGTAAAACGGTTGCAGGAGATGGGAGTCCTGGAGACTTGGTACTTGCACGCCTACCCGGGACGAGACAATCCAATCGCGAAGCCCGATCCGAAATCCCGTGCGGTCATCAACAAGGTCCTGGCGAAGGCCCAGCGCACCGACAACAACGCTCTGCTGCCGAAGGTTGCCGATCGCCAGGGAGATGGAACGTGGCAGTTCCGTGACGATCCACCAGTCCTGACTCGCGTTAGCCCTGCCACCAGGCAAAAGATCATCGATGCGCTGAACCAATATTCTCAGACCCTGCCGATGGAACGGCGGTTGATGCTGGGCCGTTACCACGTTGCCGATGTGGGCCACCGGGTTGTGGGAGTTGGGTCGGTGGGAACCAGGGCTTATCTGGTGCTGCTGTTCGGCAATGGCGATTCCGACCCGCTGTTTCTGCAAGTGAAAGAGTCGGTCGAGGCGGCCCATGCGCCTTATCTGCCGCCCCTGCCGACCGAATTTCGTCACAATGGCAAACGAGTGTTGATGGGACAACGAGCCATGCAGGCTTCTTCGGATCCGATGCTGGGATATACCTCGATGGAAGGCCGCGACTACTACGTAAGACAGATGAAGAACCTGAAAGCTTCCATTCCGGTGGAATGGCTGACCGGCGCCTCCTTCAACTTCTACGCGTGGGTGTGCGGCACGCTCCTGGCACGCGCTCATTCGCGAACGGGCGATCCGGCACGTATTTCAGGCTATTGTGGAAACACGAGCGTTTTGGATGAAGCCCTGGTCGAGTGGGCCGAGAGCTACGGTGATCAAACCGAGCACGATCACGCGACGCTAGTCGGCGCCATCCAGCGAGGAGAAGTACGCGCCGAGACCGAGGGACCTGAAGAGTAGATTCTGCGGATTTCGCCTTCTGAAGACGCGATAAAGCCGCAAAACCCTTGAGAAGAACTGATGAGTGCGATCACTGACAATCGATCCCAGGTCGAGCCGCCCGCCGCCGATCGGCCAGACGTGTCCTTGATCCGGGGTGGTCCGTTCTACCGCTTTCAGCAATCGTCCCGCCTGATCAGTGCGAATGAATGGAATGTCGGCCGCCGCATCATCTTCGCGATTGCGGTCGGATGGGTGCCACTGGTTCTGATGAAGCTGCTGTCCGACCGGGGCAATCTCCTGTTCGTCCTGAAGGACTACAGAATCATCTCGCGAATGCTGATTGCGGTGCCGGTACTGCTCATCGCACAGCCGATCATGGAGTCGTCGTTTCGCAAGATGGTGGGACACATCTACGACGCAGGCCTGCTGAAGGGGCCGGACCTGGCTCAACTGGACGCCATTATCGCGAAGGTGATGGAACTGCGCGATTCTTTTCTGCCGGAGCTGCTCATCCTGTTACTCATTGCGATCCACACGGCGCTCACGTTCAGGAGTGTTGTGGGCGACAGTGCCTGGCTGACCTACCGTGCCGGCGATAGCTACCACCTGACGCTAGCGGGCTGGTACGCAGTTCTAGTGAGTGGAACAATCTTCCAGTTTCTCATGGGACTTAATCTTTGGAAGTGGCTGCTCTGGACAATCTTAGCCTTCAAAGTATCGCGATTGAATTTGCAACTGGTCGCCACTCACCCAGATGAAAATGGCGGACTGGGCTTTCTCGGTATGACGCCGCTGGCGTTCACGCCCATCTCGTTCGCCACCGCCGCAGTCATTGGAGCCACGTTCCGCAACGAGATACTGCACAAAGGCGCGCATCTGGCGAGCTTCGCAATACCTGCCATCGTGCTCGTGGTGATCGTTGCGGTAGTGGCTCTGGGGCCGCTGGTCTTCTTCGTTCCACGATTGGCGGCGGTGCGTCGCAAGGGAATCCTGGAGTACGCGATCCTGGGACAGATGCAAAGCACCGAGTTCCACGAAAAATGGATTCTTAACAGGGCTGGGCATGAAGAGGAACTGATCGACGCCGCTGAAATCAGCACGCTCTGTGACTATGGTCAGGCTTACGACCGGATCGAGGCGATGAAGCCGTTCCCCACAGACCGAAGTGCGCTCATAGCCCTGGCTCTTTCGGTAGCCATTCCCGCGTTGCCGGTGGTTGTTGCCGAGATTCCGCTGATGGTCATCCTGAAGCAGTTGCTCGGGGCGTTGAAGTGAAATTGCCTGAAATAGGATCATTCTTGTTTCGTTGGCGCTTCTGATCACTTGTTTGTCAGATGTCCGGCTTGACCGCACAGCCAAATCCTCGCAAAACAACCCCATCTTCCCTAACTCGAGTCATGGCGCGGTCAATCTACCTGTCATAATGTAAGAGAAGTTCATTCATTCAAACGAAAGAGCATTCATGGCCGAATCTCCTATTACTTCGCGCGCTCAGGATTTTGCAACCTGGTACCAGGATGTTGTCTTGCAGGGCGATATGGCCGAGCCGGCGGAAATTGTCAAAGGCTGCATGGTCATCAAGGCCAACGGTTACGCAGTTTGGGAGCTGTTGCAACGCGAGCTCGACGACCGCTTCAAAGCCACCGGCCATCAGAACTACTATTTCCCAATGCTGATCCCGCAGAGCTTCCTGCACAAAGAAGCCGAGCATGTCGAAGGATTTTCGCCGGAGCTGGCAGTGGTCACGATGGCTGGCGGCAAGCAGCTGGAAGAGCCTTACGTCCTGAGGCCGACGTCGGAGACCATCATCGGCCATTTCTTCGCCAAGTGGATCAAGAGCTGGCGCGACCTTCCGATGCTGTTGAACCAGTGGGCCAACATCATTCGCTGGGAGCTGCGCACGCGCATGTTCCTCCGCACCACGGAATTCCTCTGGCAGGAGGGCCACACTGCCCACTCCAACCACGACGAGGCGGTGCAGGAAGTGCTGCGCATGCTCGATGTGTATGCCGACGTTGCCGAGAACGTGATGGCGATGCCCGTGATCAAGGGACTGAAGACGCAGTCGGAGAAGTTCGCCGGCGCGCTGCAAAGCTACAGCATCGAGGCGATGATGCAAAATGGCTTCGCGCTGCAAGCGGGCACCAGTCACGACCTGGGACAGAACTTTGGCAAGGCGTTCGATGTACAGTTCCAGAACAAGGAAGGTCAGCTGGAGTACGTGTGGCAAACCAGTTGGGGCGTGAGCACGCGCCTGATCGGCGGCCTGATCATGAGCCACTCCGACGACAAGGGATTGGTGCTCCCGCCAAAGCTTGCGCCGACGAAGGCCGTGATGGTGCCGATCTACCGCAAGGACGAAGAGAAAGACAAAGTTCTGGAGGCGGCACATCGGATCGCGAAGGATGTGGGCGCGAAGGTCGACGATCGCGAAGGGCAATCTCCGGGCGCGAAGTTCTTCCATTGGGAGCGGCGTGGCGTGCCTGTGGTACTGGAACTGGGACCGCGCGATCTGGCGTCGGGCAATGTCGTCGTGAAGCGGCGCGACACGGGAACGAAAGAGCCGATGCCGCAGGCGGAATTAGCGGCGAAGCTGCCGGCGCTTCTCGGCGATATGCAGAAAGCCATGTACGACGCTGCGAAGGAGCGGCTAAAGGCCAATACTATGCTGGCAAGCTCGATCGAGGAAGTCGAGTCGCTGTTGAAGGACGTGACCGCCGAAAAGGGTGGCGGAAAGTTCGTCATGGCTCACGTGAAAAACGATGCGCAATGCGACGCGCGCATGAAGGAATTCAAGGCGACGATTCGCTGCATTCCTCTGGTCGATGAGTACGATGGTCCGGGCAAGTGCATCGTCACCGGCGAGCAGGTTGATCGGCGCGTGGTTATCGCGAAGGCATACTAGAAAGAGGTTTTTCACCACAGAGGCACAGAGGACACAGAGAAAAATCCCTGTTTGTTTTCGTGGATTTTGGCCCTCAGCCGAACGAACGAATTGGATTACTTTTCACGCCAATGAGGCTTGGGGCGACAAAACTAAAGACCTCAATTCTCTGTGCGCTCTGTGTGCCTGTGGTGAAGTGATTTGAGGAGCAATTATGGGCCTATACGATTTTTCCGCGACTCTGAACAACGGCAAGAATAAGAAGCTGAGCGCCTACAAAGGCAAAGTCCTGCTCATCGTCAACACCGCCAGCAGATGCGGCAACACGCCGCAGTATCATGGCCTGCAGGAGCTTTACGCGAAGTATCATGATCGCGGCTTCGAGGTGCTGGCCTTCCCCTGCAACCAGTTCGGCCATCAGGAGCCGGGCTCGGACGAAGACATCAAATCGTTCTGCGAGATGAACTACGGGGTCGAATTTCCGCTCTTCTCCAAAATCGAGGTGAACGGCGACGACGCTCACCCGCTCTACAAGTTCCTGAAGAGCGAAAAGACGGGTCTGCTGGGCGATTCCATCAAGTGGAACTTCACCAAGTTCCTCGTCGATAAGCAGGGCAAGGTGATCGAGCGGTACGCGCCCATGACACCTCCCGCACGAATCGCCTCCGACATCGAGAAGCAACTGGCGAAATAGAATGTTCCGAAGTTGTGGTGGTTACACAACTTTTCCAGCCCGGCAGGTTTATACAGACTGAATCCTATTCGGGAGGACGCATGGGCCGGCCGCATCTTACCCATCGCCGCAGGGAGGCGGGTCGCCAAGCGCGGTTGCGCTGGGTCGCTCTATCGGCGCTTCTGCTTCTGGTCGCGGTCAGCCTGTACGCCAAGAAGAATAAGGCCAGGGATGCCGACGAACAAAAGCGCGCATTGCATGCGCTCGATCGCCTCACCTTCGGCCCGCGGCCCGGCGATGTCCAAGCTATCGCGGAAATGGGAGTTGACAAGTGGATCGACCTGCAACTGCATCCGGAAAGGATTAACGACATTGCCATGCAGTCGCGGCTGGCGGAATATCGCACGCTCACCATGAGCAGCCGCGAAATGTTGTTCGAGTTTCCGCCCAACCCGATGGTAAAAGCGGTCATGGAAGGGAAGGCGCCCATGCCGCGGAATCCTTATCACCACGCTGTCTACGTGGCTGCAATCGACCGCATCAATCAGCAGCAGCAAGAAAAACAGAACGCAGCCGCGACTACGGCCTCTGCGCAAAACACCTCAACGCCGTCCCCCGGTGCACCAAGCGCTCAGCCAGCCGTGCAGACGGCAGATCTCACGCAGCGGCGGGAAGATCGCCGCGAGGCTCATGGCGTTGTGGATGAACTCGTCCTGCTGCCACCCGACGCGCGTATGCAGCACATACTGGCGCTGCCGGTTGCACAGCAGCGCGATCTGACGCAGGGCCTCGGCTTCGAGAAGCGGCACGCATTGCTTGCCGGTCTTACTCCCGAGCAGCGCGAAACTGTGCTGGCGCTCAATAATCCGGTGGGGATTATCAACAACGAGGTGCAATCAGCGAAGCTGCTGCGCGCGGTCTACAGTGACCGCCAACTGGAAGAGGTGCTCACCGATTTCTGGTTCAACCATTTCAACATTTTTATCGGGAAGGGCGCCGACCGTTACCTGGTCACCGCGTACGAGCGCGACGTCATCCGTCCGCGCGTACTGGGGAAGTTTAAGGACCTGCTGCTGGCCACGGCGCAGAGTCCGGCTATGTTGTTCTATCTCGACAACTGGCAGAGCGAGGGTCCGAACTCCGATGCCGCGCTCGGGGTCCCGGAGCACTCTAAGTACCCGCGATTGGGCGAAATTCCACGTCCCCCACCGCGTCCGCAGCCCAGCCCACAGAATAATCAACAGAAGCGGCGCAACGGCCTCAACGAGAACTACGCGCGCGAGTTGATGGAGCTGCACACGCTTGGCGTCAACGGCGGTTATACCCAGCAGGACGTGACCCAGGTGGCACGCGTCTTCACCGGCTGGACGATCGAAGAGCCGCGCCAGGGCGGCGACTTCGTTTACAGGCCGCGTTTGCACGAGCCGGGCGAAAAAATTGTCCTGGGGCACAAGATCAAGGACAGCGGCGAAAACGAGGGCAGGGAAGTGCTCGAGATTCTCGCGCACCATCCCTCGACAGCGCGATTTATCTCGACCGAACTCGCACAGCGATTCGTCTCTGACGATCCTCCGAGGTCGTTGATCGATGCGATGGCGAAGACGTTCCTGAAGAGCGATGGTGATATTCGCGCGGTGCTCGAAACCATGTTCCGGTCGCCGGAATTCTGGGCGCCGGAAGCCTATCGCGCGCGGGTGAAGACGCCGTTTGAATTCGTGGTGTCGTCTTTGCGCGCGACGCAAGCAGATATCACCGATCCGCAGCCGTTGCTGGGCACGCTTAATAAAATGGGCATGCAGCTTTATGGCGCGCAGCCGCCCACAGGCTATTCGACCAAGGCGGATGTCTGGGTAAACTCAGCGGCGCTACTCGACCGCATGAACTTCGGGCTGGCGCTGGCGGCGAACCGATTGCAAGGTACCAGCTTCGATCTGGGGCGGCTCCTGAATGGTGCAGACGTGACCGACGCCGATCCGTACCAGGTGCAGTTTGAACTGGAGCAGGCGCTGGTTCCGGGCGACATCTCCAAGCAGTCGCACGAGACCATCGAGAGTCGAATCGTCGACCCGCAGGTGACAGCGCAATCCAAGGATCCTTCGCACCCGGCCAATGTCAACGTCATTGCCGGGTTGTTGTTGGGCTCGCCCGAATTTCAACGTAAGTGAAAAGAGATCGTATGAGCATCACGCGACGGACATTTCTCAGGAACGGTGCGATGGCGGTGGTGGGCACGGCAGCCATTCCTTCGTTCCTTACCCGGGCAGCCTGGGGCGCAGTAGAAGCCGGCTCCAACAACAAGCGGCTGGTCGTCATCTTTCAACGCGGAGCCGCGGACGGCCTCAACATTGTTGTGCCGCACGCCGAGCCCGCTTATTACGCGATGCGGCCCAGCATCAATATCCCCCGGCAGCAGGTGATCGATCTCAACGGATTCTTTGGACTGCATCCCTCGCTGTCGTCATTTAAGCCGCTATGGGACCAGCGTCAACTCGCGATCGTTCATGCTGCCGGCTCGCCCGATACCACCCGCTCGCATTTCGACGCGCAGGATTACATGGAATCGGGCACGCCCGGCGTGAAGATTACCAGCGATGGCTGGCTCAATCGCACCCTGCAATCGGAGCCTGCCGCTGCGGACAGTCCATTCCGCGCCATCGCGCTCGGCACGTCGCTGCCGCGCATTCTCTCGGGCAAAGCATCGGCGGTCGCGGTGAGCAATGTAAATGGATTCGCCATCGCCGGTGGAAATTCTGCCGGGCCGCTGGGCAACACCTTTGAAGCCATGTATGACCAGTCCGTCGACAGCGTGTTGCACGGCACAGGCCGCGAGACATTTGAGGCGATGAAGATGCTGAAGTCCGCCGATCCGCAGCACTACACGCCTGCGCCGGGAGCGAATTATCCGAAAGGCCGTTTTGGCGATGCTCTGCGGCAGACCGCTCAGCTCATTAAGTCCAATCTCGGCGTGCAGATCGCCTTCACCGATATCGGTGGATGGGACCATCATGTGAACGAAGGAGCAACCGAAGGTCAGCTGGCTAACGTGCTGCGCGATTTTTCCCAGTCCATCGCTGCCTTCTGGACCGACCTCGGCCCGCTCACGCAAGACACAGTGCTGGTGACCATGTCAGAGTTTGGACGCACGGCGCGAGAAAATGGCAATCGCGGCACCGATCACGGACACGCTAACGTCATGTTCGTCCTCGGCGGGCCGGTGCGAGGCGGCCGCGTTTACGGGATGTGGCCCGGCTTGGATCCGTCGCAGCTCAATGACGGACGCGATCTGGCACTGACCACGGACTTCCGCCGCGTCCTCGGTGAGGCTGTCTCGCGGCATCTCGGCAACTCCAACTTGAACACCGTGTTTCCCGGCTTCGAAAACTCGCCACAGGCGTTCTTGCGATATCTGGGCTAATCCTGACCAAGTCAAGGTGAAGTCCCTCGGCTCTTAAAGGCTCACTGATTTTGCGGCATTTACGTACGGCCTGAAGAGTGTGCGTGAGAACCGTGTCGTCCCCGGGGGACTCAGGTAACTTTTCCGACTAAACCCAGCACTCCGCTTCCCACCCCAATTCGCGCAAAAGAGGCGCGAACCGGGGGCCCCGGTTTCGCTACGTGCTGGGCTATCATTATTCCGCGCCTTCGGCGCTCCGGATCTCGGACTCCCTGTTCCAGTGCTTGGTACGAAAGCTGGTTGGCACGCAGACTCTGAAGGCCGTCCGCCTCGAGGAACCGATTTAATCAGAGCTTCCCTGGGATGAGGCGACGGCGGTGCAGCTATTCGGGCCGAGTTTGGGCTGCGGGGAACCATTACGCCGTTGTCTGCGTATCACCTCTTGTCACACCGAGGAATCTCCTTGAACATTCAAACCGGCGAACTGTTGCCCCAGCAAGACGCGATCCTGATACCCATGGAACCGGCACTGCCGCCCCAGCCGTCAACGCTACACAAGATCTTCATCGGCAAAGACGGCCTCCGCGCGGGCTGGAGCCTGCTGATTTTCCTTGCGATCATGGCGGTCTTGGTCGTGGCTGTAAACGTGATCGGCCACAGACTCTTTCCACGCAATCCCAAACTCGCGAACGACGCCTCCGTCATAACCATCAAGTCGGGACTCATCCAGGAATCCATCCCTATCGTGCTGGTACTCATCGTTACCTGGATCATGTCGAAGATCGAGCGGCGCCCCAATTCCGTTTACGGCCTCGGCGGTAGTCGCAAGTTCCCACACTTCTTCGCCGGATTGGCGTGGGGAGTCTCCTGTCTCTCCCTGCTCGTCCTGACTCTCTGGAAGACCGGACTGCTCGTCATCGACCAGCGCTTGCTCTTTGGCCGCGACGTTATCCGCTACGGAGCAATCTGGGTGCTCGGCTTCCTTCTGGTCGGCGTGATGGAGGAGTTCCTGACGCGCGGGTATCTGCAGTACACTCTCACGCGCGGCCTGGCCGGCATTTACGAGTGGATCTTCAAGACCCGCCACAGCAGAGTGCTGGGCTTCTGGACGGCAGCCGTCGTGTTCTCCATCCTCTTCGGGCTGGGCCACAAGGGCAATCCGGGTGAATCGCCCATTGGACTGCTGGCTGCCGGATTAGCTGGTCTGGTCTTCTGCCTCAGTCTGTGGCGCACCGGTTCTCTCTGGTGGGCTATCGGCTTTCACTGCTCATGGGACTGGGCGCAGTCCTTCCTCTATGGCGTCGCCGATAGCGGACTTATGGTTGAGCATCACTTGCTGGCCACGCACCCCGTGGGCAAGCCAATACTCAGCGGCGGAGCGACGGGCCCCGAAGGGAGCATCTTTATCCTCCCAATCCTGGCACTCGTAAGCCTCATCATTGTTTTCACGCTACCTCGCGTTCGTCATGGGCAGATGATCGAAAGCCGCTCCACCCAGCTTGAGTCCTAGGCATATTCCTAGGGCTGTTTCGACGGATGCAGATACCAGGGAATGTTGATGACAGTGATCCTCGGATTTTCCTGGAGATCGATATAGGTTTTGAGCAGCTGAGAGCGATTGTTGTGAAGCAGGACGTTATACCAGTGATGCTCAATGAACTCCGGCACCAGGATTGCGATATGGCTGTCGGGATGTTCGGCCTGCACCTTTAGCGCGTATTCCAAAATAGGCTTGACCACGAACCGGAACGGAGATTCCAGTTCAACCAGAGCGGGAACAGGGAGCTGTGCATTTCGCGCCGGTATTTCCACGAGCTCGCTCCACCGCTGCCGGAAGGGGTCTTGTTTCTCGCCGCAATCGACGTGGACAAAGGTGATCTGTTTAGACATAGACCATGCGAAGCGCAGGGTTTTCTCGGAGACCGCACTCCATCGATCGATGGGAATCAGGACAATGGGTGCACAGATCTCTGCAGTGTTTACCGGCCTGTCCAGTGCCGTGGCCCGCGCAACTCGCTGGTAGTGGCGATGGACGGAATACATCATCAAGATCAAGGCAGGAATGAGCAGCACGGTAATCCATGCGCCTTCAACGAACTTGGTGATGAGCACTACGGATACGGTAATGCCGGTTGCGATGGCGCCGATGGCATTGATCACCATGCTGTTCCGCGCACCTCGCCCGCCCTTCCTCTTCCAATGAACCACCATGCCGGCCTGGGACAAAGTAAACGCAAGGAACGCGCCGACGGCGTACAAAGGAATTAGCCGGTCGGTGACACCCCGGAAGATGATGAGCAACACTCCGGTGAGGATTGCCAACGCGTAGACGCCGGGCGTAAACACTAACCTTCGCCCTCGCAAGGTGAAGGACTGAGGCAGGAATTGATTTCCGGCGATGGCACGCGCAAGACGGGGGAAGTCAGCGAATGCGGTGTTCGCCGATAACGACAAGACGATCAAGATCGAGATAATGCTAGTCCAATAAAAAGCGCCTCTGCCGGTGACCGCGGCAATCAGTTGCGACAGGACGCTCTGGTATCCCGGTAGCCCCGGATCCGTCGCAGCCACCCCATAGATCGGGCAAAGATAAGCAATGCCGCCCAGCATCACCATCAGGATGGCTATGATGATGGTCAGCGTTAAGCGCGCATATTTGTCCGTCGGCTCGCGAAACGCCATCACTCCATTGCTGACTGCCTCAACTCCAGTCATGGCAGTACAGCCGCTGGAAAAAGCGCGAAGCATGAGCCATGCGCTGATCGTCGCCGTGGCGCCGCTGAGCCGCGGCGGCGTAATTACTGGAACCGGATGACCTCCGGCCAGCAACGCTTTCACCAAGCCGATCCCAATCATTCCCAGCAGACACGCGATAAACAGATATGTGGGGAGCATGAAGACGCCCCCGGTCTGCTGAACTCCCCGCAGATTGACTAAGGTGAGGATCAACAGAATTGCAAGACAAATGCCCAGGGTGTGCGTCTGCAAGGATGGAACTGCCGAGACGAGGGCCCCTACACCCGCCGAAATGCCTACGGCTGCGGTCAGAATGTAATCGATCATGAGCGCCGCGGCGGCAAGAAGTCCCGGCCATCTGCCAAGATTTTCGCTGGCGACGGTGTAGGAGCCACCTCCCTGCGGATAAGCCGTAATCGTCTGGCGGTAGGAAAAATAAACGATGCCCAGCAAAATGATGATGCTGATGGTGATGGGCCAGATGTAGTACACACCTGCCATCCCCAGAGGAATGAGCAAGGTAAGTGCAGCTTCGGGACCGTATGCAGCCGAGCTGAGGGCGTCGAGCCCAAACACCGGAATGCCCCTGGCGGGACCAATTCGCTCGGCTTTGTCTTCCTCGGTCGCCAGGGGGCGACCAAACACGATGTCAGCAAGTTTCACGCGATACTCTCACTCATGGGCAAATGTCAGCCACCATTTAAACAGACGATCCGGCTGTCCCCGTTACTAGCCCCCTGGAAACGGCCGCTCAGCTCTCCCTCGGGACTGTACATGATGCAGGTTGGTTTGATGCAGCGCTGGCAAACGGCGCCTGGCAATGCCGATTGGCGCCCCGGCGAGCGGCTGACCGGGCAGACTTCGGCCGTGCTCACAGGTGGGAATCGACTCTGTAAACGAATCAGCATAGGTTCTGTGGAGTAATCGCGCTAAACTGCATTCAGTGAATTTTTTGAGCCGACTTCTCGTTATCCTTCTGGCCGGCCTGTTTGCCGTGCCAGGTAATGGACTACTCGCGCAAGACAGCGCCTCTTCGTCTTCGACCACGCCCAAGAAGAAAGCGACGAGCACACAGAAAACCAAGAGCACCGCCCACAAGACGTCGGCGTCGGCGCACTCTCGCAAGAAAGTTACTGCCGCGCGCGCGCACCAGATGAGGCGCAGCTTCGTAGCCTCCAGCGATCTGCGGCCCATGGCGCGGCAACTGGTTGAGTTCCGCACTCCTCCCGCTTATTCCGGGGTGGAAAACTATGCTCACGCTCACGCCGGTACGGAAGCCGGCGCGCTGGCCTGGTTCGCCATCGGCTATGCGCATTATCTTGACGGCCAATACCCGGCGGCAATCGCCGCGCTGCAGAAAGCGCAGCCGCAGATTGGCGAACTCAAAGACTACGTCGCATTTTTCATCGGCAACTCATATTTGCTGAGCAACAATCCCGAGGAGTCGCTTGCCTATCTGCGCGATTTCGGCACGCGCTTCCCCGACTCGCTCTACGAGCACGATGCGACCATTGCCAATGCCAAGGCGTTGCTGGCAATGAATCGGCCGAGCGATGCCATCCGCTTGCTGGAGGCGCATCGCACGCCTGCCAAGGCGGAGACCGAATACTTCCTGGGCAAGGCCTATGTGCAGGCTGGCCAAGGTCGCAACGGCGCCGAGATTCTCCAGCGGGTTTATTACGAATATCCGAATAGCTATGTCGCCGATCAGGTACAGGCCGATCTAAGGAAGATTCCCGAGGAACCATCGCTGCCGCCGGTGACCTACGCGCAGCACGTCATGCGAGCCGACTCGTTATACGCCGCGCGACATTATGCCGCAGCCGCGGACGAATACCGCTACGTGGTCGATCTTGCTCCGGCCGGGAAGCAGTCTGCTGGACTGATTCAGCTCGCCAATTCCTATATGCACGACGGGAACACGCGCGAGGCGCGCGCGGCGTTGGATCGCATCCCGGACGACGGCAGCGATGCCAGCGCGGAGAAGTGGTATCAACAAGTCGAGATCGATCGCAAAACCAATGACGACGGGTCGATCAGCAACATCCTCCAACACATGCGCGCATCCACGCCGAAGTCGCCATGGTTAGAGGAGGCGCTGCTGAGCACCGGCAATATGTATCTGCTGCGCAAGGACTACGATCACGCGCTCGACTACTATCGCGAGATTCATGAGCGCTTCCCGGACGGAACCAAGGCCGCGTATGCCCACTGGAAGTGCGCGTGGCTAACCTACCGGCAGAACCGCAAAGACGAAGCCAAGAAATATTTTGAGGAGCAGGTGGAGTTCTACCCGGGAACGAACGAAGTTCCCAATGCGATGTACTGGCGTGGCCGCATGGCCGAGGATGATCGCGATTATGGCGTTGCCCGCGCATATTACCTGAAGCTTTCTGAGCGATACCGCAACTATTACTACGCTGTTCTGGCACGGCGGCGCCTGGCGACCTTACCTGCTGCTCCCGCAGTGACGGTTGTCGCGCTGCAACACGTTCCGTCGGCGGCTGCGCTGGATCCGGTATCGCAAATCGTCGATCCGCCGGAAGACGATCTCCACTACAACCGCGCCAAGTTGCTGGAGAACGCCGGCATGACCGATCTGGCCGTGCACGAGTTGCAGGCGGGCAGCACGACTGGCCCGTGCTGGGAGATGGTGGAGATTGCGAAGATTTACTCCAGCGGCGGCGAATACTACCGGGCACTGCAGGCGCTGAAGCACGCCATCAGCGGATATTTCTCGATGGACGTGAACGCGCTGCCCGCTCCATATTGGCAAGGACTGTTCCCACGTCCTTACTGGGACGCGTTGCGGACCTACTCTGAAGAGAATGGGCTCGATCCTTACCTGGTGGCATCGCTCATTCGCCAGGAATCGGAGTTTAATCCCACTGCGATCTCGCACTCCAATGCTTATGGGTTGATGCAGTTGCTGCCGAGAACGGGCAAAGGCGAAGCTAAGAAAGAAGGATTGCAGCACTACAACACGGACTCGCTGCTGGACCCGACGACCAATATCGAGTTGGGAACGCGCTATTTCCGGCAGATGGTTGATGA
Source organism: Candidatus Korobacteraceae bacterium (assembly GCA_049511915.1). Taxonomy (GTDB): domain Bacteria; phylum Acidobacteriota; class Terriglobia; order Terriglobales; family Acidobacteriaceae; genus Bog-257. The sequence goes on along the minus strand of JBEKXQ010000045.1, from coordinate 1,681 downwards.
ATTTGGCGGGCAGGTGGAGTACGCCCTCGCGGCCTATAATGCGGGCGCCGAGCGTGTAGTAGACTGGCGCGCTTCCGGCAACTATCGCGACGTGGAAGAGTTTGTGGAGTCGATCCCGTTCACCGAAACGCGCGAGTACGTGCAGGCCATTGTGCGTAACGCCGAGGTGTACAAGAAGGTTTACGGGACGCCGTAAGGGAGCCGTCAGTCATCAGCTATCAGTAAAGTCGCTCTTCGCGCCGGCGAGAGTGAGCAAACCGCTTTGTGTCAGGGCACGACTTTAGTCGTGCCAAAACCGAACCTTCAATCGCTTAGACGTGATCCTCTGCTTCTGCAGAGGATCACGCCCGGGTTTAAGGGCGAAAAGTACGGCACGACTAAAGTCGTGCCCTGACACAAAGCAATTCGTGAGATGCTGCGGCACGATCAATCCGCCACAGATAGGAACACCGTCAACTCCTCGTCATCCTGAGCGGAGGATCGCCGGTGCTTGCGAGCCGGAGTCGAAGTACCCCTACCGCAACAACCTACTCTTACTTCTTTCCGTACTGTTCTGCCCCCGTCAGGTGAATTGACACATAGGGTTTGTCCCCCATGACCCAACTGTCATGTCCCGGCGCGCCGTAGAAAATGTCGCCAGCCTGCATTTCCTTGATCGTGCCATCCTGCATCGAGAGGCCTGATTTTCCCGACAAAACGATGCCGATATGCTCGACCATGCAGAGCATCGCGCCGCTGGCCTTACCGATGTGTTCCGACCATCGCCAGCCCGGCTCGTAGGTCGCGCGGCCAATCGTCATTCCGCCGACGTGGACGATTTCGAATTTGCCCTTCTCGAAGGTCATGGTTTCGTCAGGATTTTCGAAGCGCTTGAGAACCACATCAAGCATTGCTGTTGCTCCTGGGAACGATGGAAAAAACTGAAGGTACAAGCAAGAGATGTCCTAAATCGCCCGGCGACGCGCCAAGAATCGCGCTGGCCGGTAGTCCTATTGGTGGTGTGCCATTTCGGGATTTGTGGTTACCTTCGTTTTGCGGACTGCGTTTCCTTCTCGGTCTAGTCCCGTGCCTGCAATTAGGCTTAGTTAGCCGGAGCCAGACTCCGTGTGCCGGAAGACCGCTCTCGGAGGGCTACGGCAAGGATCTTTGAAAACTCGAAAGAAGGTCGCGCGAAGTGCCCGGCTGCGAGCTAAGTATTTTGCACGCAGTACTTTGCGTATATCTCCAAAATAATGAAGTACTTTGGGGGTAAGCGGGCAAACTATTGAAAAATATAGGCTTGCTTGATGCTGCAAGGCCAATGTTTTGAATACTTTAGAGTTAAGGTGTTCAAAACCAAATCCAAAGTATTCAAAACAAAGATTTTAGAAATGCGGGGGGGGGGTACCTCATTGCGGTTTTGTTGTTCGCTCGGCTAGAGCCCGGGCGGTTCGAGACTCTATCGGCTTCCGCTTTCTTCGTAAGTCCGTAGGAACTGGCATTCGCCATTCACCTCGCATTGCAGCATGTCTTGCGCCAGAAGGTTCCAGCCGACAAAGCCGGCGAAGACGTGATTCGGTGATTGTTCCGGAGTGGGCGCGAGGCCTTCGCCAGTCTCGGCGTTGTAGTCCTCGTGCATCGATCCCCACCTCTGGATGTCGGCGAGGACCATCCTGCCGAGAATGCCTGACAACTCTGCGGC
>JBEKXQ010000044.1:0-33941 GCA_049511915.1 Candidatus Korobacteraceae bacterium | reverse complement strand
GACAGCCAGCCTACTGGCCGTCTGGTCGAGCAGTTCCTCGGCACCGCGTTCATGGCAAATCCGTATCATCGCCCGACGATCGGCTACGCGTCGGACCTCGAGAGCTTTTCGGCCACCGACGCGGCTGAGTTCTTCCAGCACTATTACGTGCCCAGCAACATGGTGATCGGCTTGGTCGGCGATCTCGATCCCGAGCAGGTTTTCCCCATCATCGAGCGCTACTTCAGCCAGCTTGCCGCCGCGCCGAAGCCGACGGAAACTCACACCATTGAACCGCCGCAGAACTCGGTTCGCGCGGTCACGCTGCAGGACCCGTCGCAGCCCTTCTATCTCGAGGGCTATCACCGGCCCAGTTATCTGGCGCCTGACGATGTCGTCTACGACGCTATCTCCGACATCATGTCCAACGGACGAACTTCGCGCCTCTATCGCTCGCTGGTGCGCGACCAGCAGATTGCCGCCTTTGCCGCCGGCTTCACCGGATTTCCCGGCAACAAGTACGCTCACCTGTTTGCCTTTTACGCTGTGCCGATTCCCGGCCACACCAACGCCGAATTGCAGAAGGCCTTCGCCGACCAAATCCAGAAGCTGAAGACGCAGGACGTGACTGACGACGAGCTGCAGATGTTCAAGACCCGCACCAAGGCCGACCTGATCCGCGGCTTGGCCAGCAATGAGGGCCTCGCGGAACAGCTTGCCATCTACCAGACGCGCTACGGCGATTGGCGCGAACTCTTCCGCTATCTGGATCGCGTCGACAAGGTGACGAAAGCTGACATCCGCCGCGTGGCGAACCAGGTCTTCCAGGACAACAACCGCACGGTAGGCATCATCCAGACGCAGACCGCGTCCAATCAGCCCGGTCCGGGATCGGCCACGAAAGGAGCGGAACAGCAATGAGCGCGCACACGAATGAAGGGGCACACCTTCAGGTGCGCCGCAGCTGTGAGAATCCACCCCTCGTCGGTGTCATCCTGAGCGGAGTGCGAGCCGCTGTTGCTCGCGCGGAGTCGAAGGCCCCCTACTCAAGCGAGGAATTGTCGTCCCGAGCGAGCACTGCGAGTCGAGGGATCTGCTTCCCTCTGTCGGCGCTCTTGTGTTTGCTATTGCTCGCGTCTTTCGTTCCGGCCCAGCAACTCACTCCCTGGAACAAAATCCAGGCGCCGCCGCTTCCCGCGTTCACGCCGCCCGAGCCCACGCGTGTTCAACTCGCGAACGGTATGGTCATCTTCCTCCAGCCCGATCACGAGCTGCCTCTGATCAGCGCCACCGCCCGCATTCGCGGCGGCTCCATCTCCGAGCCGCCAACCAAGATCGGCCTTGCCGATATCTATGGCGATGTCTGGCGCACCGGCGGGACGAAAACGAAGACTGGCGACCAGATGGACGACTTTCTCGAAGCCCGCGCCGCCAAGATTGAGACCGACAATCAGTCTGACTCTACCTCCATCTCGCTCAACTGTCTGAAGGGCGACTTCGACGCCGTTTTCGACATGTACCTCGACCTGCTGCACAATCCTGAGTTTCGCCAGGACAAAATTCAGCTCGCCAAGCAGCAGATGTACACCAACATCTCGCGCCGCAATGACGAAGTCGACTCCATCGTCCACCGCGAAATGCTCATCATCGCCTACGGCAAGGACAATCCTTACGCGCGCGTGCCCGAGTACGCGACGGTCGCTGCTGTGACCCGCCAGGACCTGCTGAACTGGCATCAGCAGTACGTCCATCCCAACAACATCATCTTCGGCATCAGCGGCGACTTCGATCCTCAGACCATGGAAGCCAAGCTGCGCGCGGCCTTCGAGTCGTGGTCGAAAGGCCCGGAGGCGCAGCAGCCCGACATCAAGTTCACTGAGCCGAAGCCTGGCTACTACTTCGTCCGCAAAACCGACGTCAACCAGACCACCATCAGCATGCTCGACCTCGGCATCGAGCGCAGCAATCCTGACTATTACGCGGTCACCGTAATGAACGAGATCTTCGGCGGCGGCTTCTCGTCGCGGCTGGTCAACGATCTGCGCTCCGCTCGTGGCTTGGCTTATGTAGTCGGCGGCGGCGTGCGTTTCGGCTGGAATCATCCCGGCATCACCAATATCGAGATGCAGACCAAGAGCTCCACCACCGTCGAAGGCATCGTGGGCATGGATGACGAGATCGACGGGCTGGTGAAAAACGCGGCTACACCCGAAGAGCTCAAGCGCGCCAAGGACGACATCCTGAACTCCTTCGTATTCCAGTTCGACTCGCCGGAAAAAGTGCTGCGCGAGAAGATGGCGTACGAGGCCTATCACTACCCGCTCGACTTCCTGGAACGCTACCGCAGCGAAGTAGAGAAGGTCACCGCCGACGATGTCTCGCGCGTCGCGCGGAAGTACGTGCACAAGAATCAACTGGCCGTGCTGGTCGTCGGCAACGACGCCGACTTCGACAAGCCTCTCAGCTCGCTGGGTCCGGTGCAGAACGTCGACATCGCCATCCCGCCGCCACCGGCAGGAATGATGGGCGAACAGGGTCCGGGCGCGCAGTAGCGATTCATAAAATACCTGTGCCCAATTTGGGCACAGGTGTAACATGAATAGTCGGATCACGGTGATTGCTATTGAGGGTGATTGCACGACGAACCTTGACGAAGTTTGTGGAATCGCTCAAGGGCAACCGGGACCAGAAAACGGTCAAGGCCGCGCTCGATGCGTGGTTCCATGAAGTGATGAGGGCGGAATGGAAGAGCCCTGCCGATGTCCGGATCAGCTATCGAAATGCAAGCATCGTGGGACCGGACCGCGTGGTTTTCAACCTCAAAGGCAATAGTTACCGCTTGGTTGTGGCTGTGGACTATGAGCGGCAGATCATTTTCATCAAGTGGGTCGGAACCCACCGGGATTACGACAAAGTCGACGTGAAGACCGTGCAATATGAAAATTAGACCCATCCGATCGGATCACGATTATGAGCAGGCACTTCAGCGTGTCGACGCGCTTTGGGGTTCTGCTGTGGGTAGTCCGCTCGGCGATGAACTGGAGGTGCTGGTCACGTTGATCGAGGCCTATGAACGCGAACATTATCCGGTTGACCTTCCCAATCCGCTCGACGCCATAAAATTCCGTTTGGAGCAATCCGGCAAGGACCTGCGCTCGCTGGTTGGGATCATTGGCCAGCGGACTCGTGTTTACGAGGTAATGCGCGGAGACCGGCCCTTATCGCTGAAGATGATCCGGAACTTGCATCGCGAACTCGGAATACCCGCCGAGGTATTAATTCAACCTAGCCGAGTGCCGCACCGCGCACGGCATCAGCAGCCTCTCACCACGACCAGGCGCGCGCGTCTGCGAGAATCAGCGTAGCTATCTATGCCGTCCCGCCAACCGCCCGGCCAGAACCTGCTCATCGACGCCGACGACACGCTCTGGGAAAACAACATTTACTTCGAGCGCGCCATCGCCAACTTCATCTCGTTCCTCAACCATCACGAGTACACGTCTGACCAAGTCCGCGAAGTGCTCTACGATGTCGAGCGCGAAAACATCCGTCAGCACGGCTACGGCATGAATAGCTTCGCCATCGCGCTGGTCAAATGTTTTGAGCAGCTATCGGTCGAGCCACTCACGCCCGCGTTGCACGAAACCATCCATGGCATCGCCTACACCATCGCCGAACATCCGATGGAGCTGCTGCCTGAAGTCCCGGAAACTCTCGCCGATCTCGCGCAGCGCCATCATCTCTTCCTGGTGACCAAGGGCAACATCACCGAGCAGAACGGCAAATTGGAGCGCTCCGGGCTCAAGCAACATTTCACCGCAGTCGAGGTCGTCGCCGAAAAGAACGCCCTCGCTTACAACTCTCTGGTCGAAAAATATGCTCTCGTGCGCGAGCAGACGTGGATGATCGGCAACAGTCCCAGCTCCGACATCAACCCTGCGCTCGAGGCCGGCCTGCACGCCGTCTTTGTGCCCCACCGCAACACCTGGATGCTGGAGCGCGGCGAGCTTCGCCCCGCCATCGGCAACGGCCGCCTGGTCGAGGTCGCCAGCTTTGGCCATCTTCGCAATTACTTCTGAATAATCCGCACTCTGGCAACTGGATACCGGCTTCTGAACAACTGCCCTCCCGTTTCCTGCATCTGACTTTCTGGCTCAAAGTACAAACTCTCATGTTCCAATCGAGAATTCAGTTGCGCCTGGTCAGCCTGCTGGCGCTCCTAACAACATTGCTCGTCATCTCAGGATGTCACCGCACCGACCTCCACTCGTCTCTCGCGGCCAACAGTTTTGTCGACGGATCCGCCGAGCCGACCATGCTTGCCGCTTACCTTCCCTGGTTCGGGCGTCCCGGACACATTGACGTTGGCTACTCGTCCCAGGATCGCGTCGTCATTGAGAAGCAGATCCAGCAGGCGAAACAGCTTGGAATTGCAGCCTTCGTCGTCAACTGGTACGGCGCGCGACACGATTTCGAAGACAAGGCCTATTCCTTGATGCAGCAGGTTGCGGCCGAAAACAGCTTCAAGGTCGCCATTATGTACGACGAGGACGATGCCGACCCGGCCAGCGAAACCGATGCCGTCATCAACGATCTGCAATACGCTTATGATCACTACATCGGCTCCCACGCTGTGGTACCTCGCGATGCCTACCTCAATTACGACGGCAGGCCTATGATTTTCATTTTTCCGAAGGGTGGTCACACCGACTGGAACCGCGTTCGCCACGCAGTCAACTCCTGGGAAGATCCTCCGCTGCTGATCATGAAGGACATTCATCCGGACTTCGCGAATGCTTTTCGACGGCTTGTACGCCTGGGTCAACCCCGGCAAGACAGGCTGGCAAGCGGATGGCAGCAACTGGGGGCAGCAATACCTCGACGACTTTTACAAGACGATGATCTCCGACTATCCCAACAAGATTGCGGTCGGCGCGGCGTGGCCCGGCTTCAACGATTCCAAAGCCAGCTGGAGCCAGGACCGCAAAATGGACTACCGCTGCGGCCGCACCTTCAGCGACACGTTGCGCCTCTTCCGCCGCTACTACGACCAGCAACGCCCGCTTCCCTTCCTCATGATCGAAACCTGGAACGACTATGAGGAAGGCACCGCCATCGAAAAGGGCGTGAATGCGTGTAAGTAGGCTCAGCCGTCAGCTCTCAGCCGTCAGCATAGGGTTTGAAGGGGCGCAGCTTCAGCTGCGCCGTGATAGGTCTTTCATTTTGTTATCACGAACCGACTTTTAGTCGGTGAGGGATCTGCTGTTCGATTTTCCTGGTCGTGGTAAAGCGGCGCTTTAGCGCCGCGTTAAGGCCCACCCCTCTTGCAATAGAGCCAGCCGGCTTCAGCCGGCGGCACGCCCACGTTTCATCTCTTGCCTTATATTGGTCAATATGCCAATCCGCAAACGCGCGCAATCCAAGTCCACCCGTAAATCACTACACCTGTTCTCCTCCAAACTCGTCTTCGACGGCGCGGTCTTCAGCGTGAGCTCCGACAAGGTGCAGGAACCCAACGGCGTTGTCGCCCGCCGCGACGTGGTTCATCATTCCGGTTCGGTTGTGATACTCGCCATCGACGAAACCGGCCACGAGCCGCGTGTCCTGCTGGAACGCCAATACCGCTACGCGGCTCGCGATTATCTGTGGGAACTGCCTGCAGGCAGCCTCGATCCCAGCGAGAAGCCGCTGGCCGCCGGCAAGCGCGAATTGATGGAGGAAACCGGCTATCGCGCCCGGCAGTGGAAGCGCGCGCTTCACTTCTTCCCGAGCCCGGGATTTCTGGACGAGGTCATGACCATCTACCTGGCCCGCGGCTTGACCGCTGGCAAAGCCCAGCCCGAAGCCGACGAGCGCATCGCATATCAACTGGTTCCTCTGGCGAAAACGATCGAGATGATTCTCTCGGGTAAAATTCGCGACGGCAAAACCATCGCCGGGGTGTTGTGGCTCGCCGAATCGCTGCGGCGTAACCAGCTGTAGCGGACTAAAGTGGTGTCGGAACTAGGAGATTCCGCCTAACCTTCCGGCGCTAAAATGTCGAAAAACCAGCTAAAAATGCGGTTACGGGCTATATACTCTCTTTACAACACCACGAACCGGAAGCATACTTAAGATAAGCAGTTCAAGCAGGCGAACACCGTGCCAATGGCTCACGTAGGGACTACCTTCTCCAGACTTTGGCTTCTGGGCTCATCCTGATGGACGCAAACTTAAGATCAGCGCTCCCAGGTGGCGCTGTTGGGCTTTGCCCGGAGGAAGAACAGAAAGTGAGATATAAAGGCACTGTAAAGTGGTTCAATAACGCAAAAGGTTTTGGCTTCATCGGCCGTGATGACGGCAGCGCGGACGTTTTCGTCCACTACAGCGCGATCAATTCAGAAGGGTACAAGAGCCTGCAAGAGGGCGATCAGGTTGAGTTCGAGATCGTCGACGGTCAAAAGGGACCGCAAGCCGGCAATGTGTCCAGGGCACAGCAAAGCGTTACAGACTAACCGAGCTGTTTGGCAGAAGCCCAGCCGCTAGGCTGGGCTTTGTTCTGCTCGTCGGGCGATCGTGCTTCGATGCCTGCACCGCTTCCAACGAAGAGCCAACCGCTAATAGCGGCCTTCCTACGCTCCGCAGCACTTCTTATACTTCTTGCCGCTGCCGCAGGGACACGGATCGTTGCGTCCGACCTTCTCGCCGCGGACGACCTGCTGCACCGTACCCATCTCGCCCGCGCCCGCCATCCGCGCCTGTTCCAACTCGCGACGTTTGCGGCGCTGGAAGGCCTCTTCCATATCGTCCATGGAAGTAACCGCGCGCGCCGACCGTCGCGGCGACTGCCCGTTCCCGCTCTCGCCCGGAACCGGCACGGCCTGGCCGCCAACAAAGTCACCGACGGTACCTCCATCGGTCGGTCCGCCGCTACTGTAATACGATCCGCCATCCTCGCGACGCTCGATCACCTGCATCAGGTACAGATACCGGACGGTCTCTTCCTCGAAGCGCTCCATCATGGCTTCGAACATGTCGAACGATTCGCGCTTGTACTCCACCAGCGGATCATGCTGGCCGTAGCCGCGCAGGCCGATGCCTTCACGCAGGTGGTCCATGCTGAGCAGATGGTCTTTCCACTGCTGGTCGATGACGCTCAGCATGATGATGCGCTCGTGATGCCGCATCGCCTCCAGGCCGATCAGGTGCTCTTTGGCTTCGTAGCGCTCTTTCAGCTTGTCGAAGATTGCATCGCCCAGTTCCCCGCGGTTCAGCTTCTCGGGATCAACCCCTTCGGCCGTGATGTCCACACCAAAGCGCGTGAAGATCTGGTTCTTCAGGCTCTTCAGGTCCCAGTCCTCGGGCCGCGTGTCTTTGCCGGCGTACTTGTCCAGCAGCCCGCCGAGAATGTCGCGAACGTAATCCTCGAGGATCAGCTCCTTTTGATCGAGTCCTTCCAACAACTGCCGGCGCAGCGCATACACCGCCTGGCGCTGCTTGTTCATCACGTCGTCGTATTCCAGCAGGTGTTTGCGGGCCTCGAAGTTCTGTCCTTCCACCGCTTTCTGCGCGCCCTCAATCCGCTTGGTAATCATCCGCGACTCAATCGGCACGCCTTCATCCATGCCGAGCCGCTGCAGCAGGTTCGAAATCCACTCCTTGGCGAAGATGCGCATCAGGTCGTCTTCCAGCGACAGATAGAAGCGCGATGCACCGGGATCTCCCTGGCGGCCGGCGCGTCCGCGAAGCTGGTTATCGATGCGGCGCGCCTCATGACGTTCGGTGCCGAAGATAAACAATCCGCCGAGATTGGTGACCTCATCGTGCTCGGCATCTGTTAGCTGTTTGTAGCGCTGGAAGGTTTCGTGCCACTTCGCTGTATCGACCTTGTATTCGACTCCGCCGTAGTAGAAGTAGGAGATGCTGGGATCGTCGGGCTTGGCTGAAACTTCACCGGCAACGGCCTTCAGCGCCTGCGCCAGTCCCTTCTTCAACAGCTCCTGCTTGGCCATGAACTCGGGATTGCCGCCCAGCAGAATGTCAGTACCGCGGCCGGCCATGTTAGTCGCAATCGTGATCGCACCTTTGCGACCGGCTTGCGCCACGATCTCGGCTTCTTTCTCGTGATATTTGGCATTCAGCACAACGTGCTTCAGGCCCTTTTTCTTCAACAGGTCGGACAGCCGCTCCGACTTTTCGACTGACGTTGTGCCCACCAGCACCGGCTGCCCAGTCTCGGCCAGCCGAATGATCTCGTCCGACGCAGCGAAGTACTTTTCTTTCTCCGTACGATACACAACGTCGGAATTCTCGATACGCAGTAGCGGTTGGTTGGTCGGGATGACGACAACTTCCAGCTTATAGATCTTGTCGAACTCGGCCGCTTCGGTCTCGGCTGTGCCGGTCATGCCGGCCAGCTTCTTGTACATGCGGAAATAGTTCTGGAAGGTGACGGTGGCGAGCGTCTGATTTTCCCGCTCGATCTTCACGTTCTCTTTGGCTTCCACCGCCTGGTGCAGCCCGTCCGACCAGCGACGTCCCGGCATCAATCGGCCAGTGAACTCGTCGACGATGAGGACTTCCCCGTCCTTCACTACGTACTCGACATCGCGGCGGTACAGCGCGTGCGCCTTGATCGCGGTATCAACGTGGTGCTTCAGGTCCCAGTTCTCGGGATCGGCGATGTTGCCGATGCCCAGCAAGCGCTCAACTTTTTCCCACCCGGTATCTGTAACTGTGATGGTGCGGTGCTTCTCGTCGACTACGTAGTCGCCGGTCAGGACTTTATCTTCGCCCATCCCGCGATCGATCTCCTCACCCATCTCCAGCTGCGGGATGATGCGGTTCACCTTGTAGTACTTGTCGGTCGACTCCTCGCTCTGGCCGCTGATGATCAGCGGGGTTCGCGCCTCGTCGATCAGGATGGAATCCACTTCGTCGACGATGCCGAAGTTGTGACCACGCTGCACGCAATCGTTCAAGTCGAACTTCATGTTGTCGCGCAGGTAGTCGAAACCGAACTCATTGTTGGTGCCGTAGGTGACGTCCGAGTGGTAAGCCTCTCGCCGCTGCACATCGTCAAGGTCGTGCACAATGACGCCCACGCTCAGCCCAAGAAAGGTGTAGAGCTTGCCCATCCACTCCGAGTCGCGCTTGGCCAGGTAGTCGTTGACGGTGACCACGTGGGCGCCGCGCCCGGAAAGCGCATTGAGATACACCGGCAGAGTTGCGACCAGCGTTTTACCTTCGCCGGTCTTCATCTCGGCGATCTTGCCCTGGTGCAGCACCACGCCGCCGATCAGCTGCACATCGAAGTGCCGCATCTGGAGCACGCGCCAGCCGGCCTCGCGGACCACGGCGAACGCTTCGGGCAGAATCTCGTCAAGGACGGCCTTCAGCTCCTGATCTTTTTCCTCGGCATCCTCGATCGCGTCCAGCCGCTCGCGAATGCGCTGGCGAAACTCTTCGGTCTTGGCGCAAAGCTGCTCGTCCGTTAGCTGCTTCATCGCCGGCTCGAGCGCGTTGACCTCGTCCACCCGCGGCAGAATGCGCTTGATTTCCCGTTCGTTGCTGGTGCCGAATACCTTGGCGGCAAGTTTATTAAACAATGCTGTGTTCCTTGATTGGCGACTCTTTAGACGTAGCCTGGCGAGCGGAGTCTGCCGCGGCCAGAGCACTCTATCCCATTAAAAGGCTACCACATTGGATGTCGGACGGACGGCAGAGTCGCACCGGATGAAGCAGCCGTGAGAAACCCCCGGGGATCAATCAGGGTTTCAGACGCTGCTCGCGAAGCAGTTTTAGCATGGCCAGCAAATCCGCGCTGTTTGAGTAATCCTTCATCAGGTTTGGGTAATGAAAGTTGACGAACTCCCAACGGCTGTTTCTGCGTCCCACCTCACATACTACATCGGGTTTCGCCTTCTTCTTGCCCGAGCAGATGCCATACACCTCGACCCGATAGTCACTCCCCGTCTGGGTGACCGTACCCACTTCATAGCGCTTGCATGGATCTTGCGTATTAAGGAATGGGTCGAAGTCCAAACCCACAATGTCGTTCTTCGCCTTGGCCTGCGCGTCAGAGTCTTCCTTCGAGGCTTGAAGAAGGTTAGGGCTAAATTCATCACCCTTGTCCTTCAGTGCGAGATCCCAAGCGGATCCATGGTGGTTGCTCAGCGCCTGAGGAACATACCAACCATAAAACTGTTGCACGAAATCGTGGACGGACTTGGAGGTTTGTAGATCTCCCTGCTGTTGCGCCGGAAGAGCAGAAGGAAACACAACGAGCACCAGCCAGCAGATCACGCTCGCAAAGATTTTCAATTAATCCCCTTCGACTACGTTTCGGAATTGTCGTTCGCGCTTCCGCGCCTGCTCCAGCGACTGTGGCGCGCGCCGTCAGCGCGGCGCAGCTGGGAAATCTCCCACATCCGGCGAAAGCGCGTCCACCGTTCCGTGCCGAATACGTCGTTGTACTTGATGAATCCGCGAACGTGAATGAATTTCTTCCCCGCTTCCACCGCGTCGATATCGGCCTGCTCCAGGGCTAACTTCGGATAGATCCCGGGCACTTGCACGTCTATCGTGCGCTGGTCGGGAGTAATGACCTGGGGAATGCTCATGGCCGGCGACCAGTGACCGTCGTCCGTCGGTTCGGGCGTGTCGGTCAGCTCGGGGCGGAAACAGGACATTGCCACATAGGCTTCCGTCGCACCGTGCAGGGTCACTCGATAGCTTAGTTTTGGAATTCCCGGCTGCAACGGCCATTCCAGCGGCGTGATCTCCACTCGCAGATGAGCGCGCTCGCGGCTGACGAACAGGTCGATGTTCTGCTTGGCGGTTTCGGCGCTCTTCTCGGCGAGCGCGACCGATTGCTGCAGAATTCCCGTCTGCCGTTCCATCTGAATGGCCTGCCGCTCGATGGCTCGCAGGTTACCCCACAGCAGGAAGGCCTGAAATCCACCAATAATGGCAAGAAAAAGCGTGAATGCCCAGTAGGCCTGATCGCTCCAGTCTTTGCTGATGGACAGCGGAGGAAGCTCGCTCACTCTGACTGTCTGCTGCGGAACGTTGCTTCTGGAAGGACTAGGTTGAGCGGTGCTCGATTGCGACAGCAAGGGCGCCGCAAGCGTACACAGGAGCAGCGAGATTGGCAGCAGCTTCATGAAGATGGAATTGTAAAGCACGAATGCAATAAAGCGGCTCGCCGCTCGGATGACACGTGAAGACGAGATTGGGAGGCGCTGGCACGAAGGCCGCCTCTACCGGATCAAATACAACCGAAAAAAGGGACAGTCCCAGACAGCCCGACGCTAGTCCCCACCAGCCTGCAGGAAGTGCGAGAGAGCCCGAAGGGCGATATTTGTTTTAGCCGTGGGCGTAAGCCCGCGGTCAGCGTGTCCCATTAAAATGACCTGAGCCGCGGAGCGGCGGCACCCTAGTCGGCGAGAGCGTATTCGCGGTCGTATCGCACCCCTGCCTTGTCAAGTAGGGCGAGCAATTCGTCGTCGAAAGTTCGCCTGCGATGATGCTTTTCTTGCCGGGCGATGTATGCTCCCGGCGTCCCGTTTCGCTGCGCTCGCCGTTGCAAATCGGGCGCGGATTTCTCCGCGCCCGTTCGTTCTTCGCAATCCACTTTAATTCAACACGTGAATGTTCTTCTTCTCGCACATCTCCTTCAGCACCTTCGGCCATACGGTAACGCTCACTTCACCCAGGTGCGCTTTGCGCAGCAGGAGCATCAACGTGCGCGACTGCCCAATGCCTCCACCGACGCTCAGCGGGATCTCGTGATTGACGATCGCCTTGTGATAGGGGAAGTTCAGGAAGTCGAGCTGGTGTGTCAGCTCCAGCTGCTTCTTCAGCGACTCGGGATTCACGCGAATCCCCATGGACGACAGCTCATGCCGCCGCTTGGTCACGGGGTTCCACACCAGAATGTCGCCATTCAACCCGTGCCGTATGTGGCCGTCTTCCGAGCGCGTCTCAGTGACCCAGTCGTCGTAGTCGGCGGCGCGCATCTCGTGCGGGTAGCCGTCCTTCAACGTCCAGCCAATGCCGATGATGAACACCGCCGGATATTTCTGCAGGATCGCGGCCTCACGCTGCTTGCGCGGCAGGTCGGGATACATGTCGAGAATCTCTTCGGCATGAAGGAACTTCAGGTTCTCCGGCAGGTTGGGATAGCGCCGGTCTTTGAGCTGCGGGAACATCTCTTGCGCGAAGCGCTCCGCGCCCACCATCACCCTCCAGATCTTGCTGACCACGCCCTTCAGGAAAGCCAGGCTCCGCTGCTCGGCGGTGATCACCCGCTCCCAGTCCCACTGATCGACGTAGGCGCTGTGATCATGGTCGAGGAAGTAGTCTTTGCGCACGGCACGCATGTCGGTGCAAAGGCCTTCGCCGGGCTGCATATTGAACTGCTTCAGCGCCATCCTCTTCCACTTGGTCGCGGCTTGCACTACCTGCGCGTTGATGGGGTGCAGATCGCGATCGTTCGAGATGTGGAACTGGATGGGCGTGCGCGAGCCGTCGCGGTCAAGATAGTCGTTCACGCCGGATTCTTCGTCCACGATGAGGGGAACCGTGACCATCATCAGGTTCAATTCTTTGCAGAGGTTTTCTTCAATATAGTTTTTCACCTCAAAGATCGCCTTCTGGGTTTCTTTGGGTGACAGCAGCGAGCTGTAGTCCGCCGGAAGCACATGTTCCAGCTCTGTGTAGTCGCCGATTCCGGGGCCAGCGAGATCTGCCTTTTTGTCAGCCATGCTGTTCTCCTTGCGATGCGGTCGACGTGCTACCCATTTCGCGCAAGAACGGCGCGAAATGGGAACCCGCGGCTAACGCTATCTGCCGCGTTATAAGCCTGGGAACGCAGGTCGCCATGTATAGGAGACACCTGCCCGGCCCAGACGGCAGTAACCTGCGTCACCCTCCTGTGTGCGATGCGACAAGTCCAGGTTGGGTCGGGATCACGCCAAAGGAGCGTTTATTCAGCCGCGGTGACAACCGCCGGTTGCGGTGCAGGCTGCGATCGGTGAGCAAAGCGGATGGCGGACGACATGTCCTGCGACGGCTTTTCGATGATCTGGTACATGATCCATGCCGCCCACATGGAGGCGGCCACGCCAATTACATCCAGTACTCCCAGATACCAGCTGGCATAGGGCAGCCAGTGCGAAAGGAAGCCAATCACGCTCACACCGATTGGCAGGTGCAGCAAATAGAGCGAGTAACTTACATCGCCCACGCGGTCCATCGCGTGGCTGTGGAATGTGGAAACTGCGATCAACAATCCGGTCGGCACCGCAACCAGCGGTACCAGCACGCCCGACATCCTGAGCATCGCCAGAACCATTACCGCGATCAGCCCCAGCATCTGGCGGAAGTCGATAATTTGCGCGCGGTACTGAAACACGAACACTCCGATAAGAAAAACCGGCAGGTAGTGGAAAACCAGTCGGTCGGAATGACATGCGAAATAAGACAGCGTCATGGCCGTGATGGCCGCAAATCGCGCCAGGCGACGGGGGCTAGCCAGGAGCGGCAGCGCCAGCCCGATAAGCAGGTACCACTGAAACTCGATAGCCAGCGTCCAATAGACGACATTGACCCAGGGCACGTGGACCAGGTCGTTAAGGTAAGCGAAGTGCAGCAGCAGATCGCCTCCGGTGATCGTCATCCGCGGTACATGAAACAGCGGCACCAGCACGAAGTTGGTGGCAAGGATAGTGATCGCGATCGACGCCAGGTACGGCGGATACAGGCGCACGTTGCGCTTCAGCACGAAGCGTGGATAGTCGCGCAACACGTAGCGCGAACGATACAGGCTCCAGGGAATTACAAATCCGGAGATAACAAAGAAGATGTCGACCCCAAGATATCCGTACTTGCCGGTCATCCCGAGGTATTTTCCCTGCCCACCGACAAAGTGGCCCCAGGCCACCGCCAGCGCGGCAAAGGCCCGGAGCGCATTGATGACGCCAATGCGTTGCTGGGGAATGGATATCTGCACTTTACAACCATGTTAAACGTGTGGTTCGGTAATCCGTCAAATAAATAAGGGTGTTGGATGAGCTACCCCAAGCTAGAGATCATCGGGCTTTCGCCTTCGGTGGCGCCATTGCCTCGCGTGGTGACAGCCAAGGAGAACCCGTAAGGTTGCTGTATTCAGCGAGGGTGGAGCACGCCTTTCAGGCGTGCATACAAAGTCGTTCCTTATGAAATCGGCTTCAGCCACTGAGGTAAATTTTCGCATGGAGTTACCTTAGTAGCTAAAGCCAGATCAAATTAGACTGGCTATGCTGCACGCCTGAAGGCGTGCTCCACCCGCTGGCAATCGAATACAATAATCCGAAGGGTGATCTGAATGAAGTGCTGCCGAACCGCTCCGCGTTTAGCTTTAATGCTTTTGTCGCTGCTGGCATTGTGCTTCCCAATAGCCACAGCAGCGCAGGACCGCGGCGAGGGCAAACTCGATCCCTCACAGCCGCAGGGTACCACGGTTGACGCCATCGTCCAGCAGTTCGCCGCCAAGGAAAAGCAGTTTAAGATCGCTCGCGACAATTACACCTATACCCAGGACGTGAAGATTCAGACTTTGGATGGCGAGACCGTCGACGGCGAATATCATCAGGTCAGCGATGTGCTCTTCGATGACAATAGCCGGCGAATCGAGCAAGTGGTATTTGCTCCGCAGTCCAGTCTGCAGCGAGTGGTGATGACGCAGGCCGACTACGACGACATTCGGAATCGCCTGCCCTTCGTGCTCACCAGCGACGATATCGGCAAGTATCAGGTCCTTTACGTCGGCAAGCAAAAGGAAGATGAGCTGGGAACCTATGTCTTCGACATCGCTCCCAAGACGATCGAGAAGGGCGAACGCTATTTTCAGGGCCGCATCTGGGTGGACGATCACGATTTCCAGATCGTGAAGACCTACGGTGAGACCGTTCCCCAGGTCCACAATCCCAAGCATCCCGAGAAGGAAAACCTCTCGCCCAAGTACACCACCTGGCGTGAACAGATCGACGGGAAGTACTGGTTCCCCACCTATACCTACGCCGAGGACACACTGCACTTCTCGGGTGGCGACGATGTCAAGATGCGGTACATCGTGAAGTACAAGAACTACAAACGCTACGGCGCCAAGTCGAAGATCACTTACGAGGGCCAGGAAGTCTCAAAGGGCGATCCTTCGCAATCGGGCACCCAGCCGAGCGGAACAACGACGACACCGAAGCAGTGAGAACAGCAGCAACTAGCAATTAGCAACTAGCATTTACCACTTGGCAAACTCCGGACATGTACGGCGACGGTTTTGTGTCGGGGCACGACTTTTAGTCGCGCCGGAAGACCGGTTCGATACTAATGGGCTTCAGCCCCTGCCAAACCAACCTTCTGCAGGGGCTGAAGCCCTGATCTTTCTGTAATCCGTTCGGCACGACTGAAGTCGTCCCCTGGCACAAAGCCCGTCCACCGGAATGTCTAGAGGCTAATTGCTAGCTGCTAATTGCTGCCTTCACGCCACCCGCGCCGCCGAGCGTTCTGCCGCCTGCTGAAGGAAGCGCTTCATTACATTGGCCCACATCACCTTCTTGCGCTCGGCGCTCTCTTTGATCACCCGTCCCTGGACGAACATCTGTAGCAGCACCTTCATTTTCAGCGCATCCAGCACAGGCCGCTCCTGGGGGCTTACCCCGTAGGCTTCGGTAAAAGCATCCTGTACCAGCGCAGTCATCTGGCGATCGCAGAAAGGATATTTCTCCAGTGCCTCGAGGGCGGCGAGAAACATGGCCGCATCGGTAAGCGAGTGCCCTTGCCGGCTCAACCCAGCAAACTCTCCGAAGCCAATGCCGTCGTGCGCCACCAGCACATTCAACCGCACGAAATCGTGCAAAATGCTCGAGCTCCGCAGCGGCCGTTTGGCTTTGCGAAACGCAGCCCTGGCGCTGCTCAAAATGGCGCTGGTTGACTCCGGCGACAAACCTTCCTTTTGCGCCTTGGCGCAAAGTTTCTCCATCTCCAAGAGTACGGCTTCGCCATCGATGGGAGACGGCAATCCTGCCGTCGCCTTGTGAAACTCCTGCAGCCACTGGCCGGCTTGTTGGGCAGCCGGTTCCAATACGCGAGGATTGCCGCCATCGGGCAACAGTGCCACCTTCATGATGATGCTTTGCAGAGGCAAGCCGTGGACCTTGGTGCTGACCACGGCACCCAGTTCAGCGAAGTCTCCAAGCGGCCGCGGAACACCCTTCAACCTGCGGCGCTCGGCCGTCTGATGGGCAAATTGCAAATTCTGGGTTTCGTTCCTGGCCAGTTCCTGCGGAGTTCGCGAACCCGCCTTGCCGCAGTAGATCTTGGCGTTGATCCGCTCGCTGCCCTGGGGAAAATCCAGCACGATTTCGTAGGTATAGTGATCGGGTTTCGGTGTATGTCCGACAACACGGGCCGCCTTCACTTCGGAGTAGACGGGAAAATACGCACAGCCGGAACTCCGCAGATGATTGACGATGTTGTCGAGAGTGTTATCCGCCATTGCTTCTCCAACCCCTGGATTCGGCCCAACTGAGCCACCAACAGTGAGATGCAAGCTCCGGCTCGAACGCAAGCAGAATGCACTTGGTATTCCACTGAGATAGGTGATTTTTGTGCTTAGGGCTCTCAGTGCGCCGGGCAAGAGCAGTTCAGCGCAGGAAGAAAGGTAAGGGTCTACGGAAGATTGAGCACTTCGGTACACATCTTTGGAAGGATGGGGCTATCGTCGGCCGGAAAAGGACAGACGATCCCAGGAAACCACGCCTCGAGGCGATTGCTTCCTGACGCCTGGCAATCCGTTTGGATCGCGGCATGTTTTCGAACTTACTCAGTAAAAGAGGTACTTCTGCCACTTCGAATCCGACCGTCCCATCATGCGCATAATGTGCCGGCTGGTGTGCAGGTTGAAGGCGCGGGGCTCGCGCATCAGCTTCATGCTGGACTCGTGAGGCAGCAGACTTCCCTTCCTGCGATTGCAGGTGTGACAGCAGGCAACCAGGTTCTCCCAGGTGGAAGCTCCACCGCGGGAACGCGGGATAACGTGGTCAAGCGTGAGCTCGCAGGCGGCCAGAATCTTGCCGCAGTATTGGCAGGTATTGCGATCGCGCAGCAGGATGTTCTTGCGCGATAGGGCGCGCGTCTGATGCGGTATCCGCCGGTACTCCAGCAGGCGAATCACCGAAGGCACGCGCATGGCGACGCGAGCGGCGTGCAGGATATGTCCATTGGCCTCTTCCATCATGGCCACGCCTTTCAGCACCAGGATGATAGCGCGGCGCGCGGCGCAAACATTGATCGGCTCATAAGACGCGTTCAGCACCAACACAGGGGCGTGCATCGGCGCCCACTGTGGCGGCTCGTCGCCCGCCATGCGGGCATGATGCATGCAGCCGGCAAGTGACTTTCCATATCGCGGCGATGCGCCCTGGGCCATTGCCATAATCTGTTTTATACCGAAGTAATAACTGCCGCTTCGGTTGCCTCCTCTTCTGCTGAATCGCCCGCCAACTGCAAATCCGCGCCGTCGAAGGCGCGGGCCACGGTTGCGGCCCAAACCCGTTCGGCACCCGCCTGCTTCAGGACGCGAGCGCACTCTGACAATGTGGTACCCGTGGTCATAACGTCATCGATCAACACCACGTCGCGCCCGCGCACTCCAGCCGGAGCGGCGACCCGAAAGGCGTCGCGCACGTTGGCGATACGTTCTTCCCGGGTGAGCCCCACTTGCGAAACCGTGTCCCGCTGGCGCACCAGCGCGTCGCAGGCTAATTCCAGCTTTTGTGGAAGGCGCTTGGCCGCGGCACGCGCGATCAGCTCAGATTGATTGAAGCCGCGCGAACGGCGCCTGCTCTTATGCAGTGGAACGGGCATCAGCAGCGGCTCTGCATCGACGCTGCCGGCAAGCAACTCGGTAATGGCTTGGGCCAGCATTCCGCCCAGCGGGCCGGCAACCGGCGTGACGCTCTCGTACTTCAGTAGATGGATGAGTCCGCGCACGCCGTCCCGGTATTCGCCGAACGAGGACGCCCGGTCGAACTCCGGCGCACAGTCGCGGCAATTGGCGCAGAGGCCATCGCCCCTCAGCAATTGAGCACTGGACAGGCGGTCGCTGCAGATTACACATTGTGGCGCTCGCGTCGGAACGATTTCGGCCAGGCACTCCTTGCATACGGGAATTCTGGAGATGTTATCGAGAGAGGTGCCACACAGTCTGCAATCAGAAGGAAAGAGG
This sequence comes from Candidatus Korobacteraceae bacterium, assembly GCA_049511915.1. GTDB lineage: Bacteria > Acidobacteriota > Terriglobia > Terriglobales > Acidobacteriaceae > Bog-257. Next base: position 15,715 of record JBEKXQ010000044.1, on the reverse strand, counting down.
ACGGAGAAGATGCTTTGCAGGAGAGCTTGGAAGGGCGCAAGAGCTACGGCGCGTGGCCGGACGCGCAAGTCTCGCCGGGTTCGAGTTAGCGTCTCACAACTGCTGAAGACGACCTCCAACAGTTCCATGAGGCAAGCGGTTACGTGCCTATGGAAGTCCTGTCGCCGGTGCCGCCGGAACCGATGAGCGTTGGTTGACGCATCCCGGTCCCGAAGCACCGTGACCCACCAGTATATGTGCTCGGGGTAACGGGTGCAATGCTGGATGAGGTACCGTCCGGCGGATTCATCAACAATTTACGACAGAGATAACCGTGTCGCCGCTGACGCGGCTAGGTTAGAGGTAAGCCTCGAGCGATGACAAGGGAAGGCCATGTAAATCGAAAAGACCTGCACGACGCGTTTTATTCGCCCACAATGAACTTGTGTTGTGCGGCGGTCAGTGGCACGACGGACAGTCTTCCCTGCCGCACCAGTGGCGAATCAGCGAATAGCGGCTTGGCCTTAATCTCGGCCAGCGAGACCGCCTTCGCAATCGCTTTTCCTGCCTTGATCTTCACCACCGGATTGCGCGGATCGGCGGCATCGACGGAAATCACCGAAGCGATACCGACGGCAGTCTTGTGATCGCCCGTCTCATAGATAATCAGGCGATCGCCCGGCTTCATTTCCCGCAGATGCCTCAAGGCAACAGGATTCGATACGCCGTCCCATACGGTTTCTTTGTCCCGTTGCAGGTCGGCAAAAGAGTACTCAGAAGGCTCGGTTTTAAGAAGGTAGTCCACGGGATTTGATCTCCTTTTCGAGGAGGATATTTTACCCTGCCGTACGAAGCCGTGCTTTCCGCCTGACGCAGCACTTGTGCCCGATGCCGCTGGCGTGCTAACTTGCGCCGTCGCTATAATTTGTGCGCTGCACGAGGTCTGCCTTCATGAGTACCACCACAACTGCTGCCCCAAGGAAGTTTCGGTCCTACGTTCCCGACGATACCAACATGCCGGAGTTTACTTTCCGCGCCGTGCTGTTGGGCCTGATCCTGACGGTCATCCTGGGCGCTGCCAATGCCTATCTTGGCCTGCGCGCCGGAATGACGATTGCCGCCACGTATCCCGCAGCCGTTATCGGCATGGCCGTGCTGCGCATCTTTAAGGGGTCTCTGCTGGAGGAAAACATCACGCGAACCGTGGGCTCGATTGGCGAGTCGGTCGCGGCCGGCGCCATCTTCACCATTCCGGCGTTCGTCATCTCCGGAGCGTGGCCGGTCTTCGACTTCGAGCATGCTTACTGGAAGTCGTCGATTCTGATGCTGGTGGGTGGCGTGCTCGGCATTCTTTTTGTCACGCTGCTGCGGCGCGTGATGGTGGAAGATCCTGAGCTTCCCTTCCCTGAGTCGGTAGCCGCATCGCAGATTCATATCGCAGGTCAACAGGGCAGCCGAGCCGCCAAGATTCTGTTCGGCAACATGGGCTTCGGCGGAATCATTTACCTCCTGGGGCAGTTCAACCTGTTCAACTCCAGCCACGATTTCGTCGTGAGGGTCGGCGAACTGGGCAAGAGTTTTGTGCGCCTGGGGCGGGACGCGGCTTCGCCTAAGCTCAGTGCCGGAGCCGTTACCACGATGTCCGCGCCCGCCGTCAGCCCGGCATATCTGGGCGTCGGCTACATCATTGGACCGCGTCTGGCATCGCTGAACTTTGCAGGCGGCGTGATCGCCTGGGGGCTTCTGGTGCCGCTGATTCTTTTCCTGGGCGGGCCCACCTTCGTATCGCAGTTCTTGCCTGCCGGAGCTACCCCGGGCGATTCCTTCTGGGCAGGTCAGGCAGACTCGGTCTGGAAATACATCGTCAAGCCCATCGCCGTGGGCGGCATGTTGGTAGGCGCCTGCTACACGCTTTTTCGCATGCGGAAGAACCTGTCCAGCGGCATGGCGCGCGCCGTTTCCGATTTGAAGAAATCCGCCGCAGCTCATGCCGGTACAGCCCGCACCGAGCGTGACCTGAACGGCAAGATCGTATTTGGCGGGCTGTTCGTGGTCCTGCTCTGCATGATCGCCCTCTATACCAGCTACGCCGGGGTATTGAAGGGCGGAATCGTCGCCGCCATCGTGATGATCATCATCGGCTTCTTCTTCGCTGCGGTCTCGGGCAACCTGGTGGGGTTAATCGGCTCGTCCAACAATCCCATCTCCGGGCTCACGCTGGCCGCGCTGGTAATCGCCGCGCTGCTGATGGTGCTTATCGGCGTCTCCGGCATGAGCGGCGTGGCCGCCGTGCTTGGCGTGGCCGCCGTGGTCTGCATCTCGTCCGCCGTGGCCGGTGAGATGTTGCAGGACCTGAAGGTGGGACACATCCTCGGCGGCACACCCAGCAAGATGCAGATTGGCGACTTTATGGGAGTAACGGTCGCGAGCTTTGCCTTGCTGCCGGTGCTGATGCTGTTGAATCAGGCCAATATTAACAGCGGGGGCACCGGTTTCGGGGACCGTCAACTTCCGGCTCCGCAAGCCGGGCTGATGGCCATGCTGGCCAAGGGAATTGTCGGCGGAGAGATGGCATGGCCGCTGATCGTGGTGGGCGTACTGATGGGCATCGGCCTGATCATGATCGAGGTGCGCAGCCCCATGCTGTTCGCCGTCGGCATGTATCTTCCGCTGGAGACGACGTTCGCCATCTTCATCGGCGGCATGATCCGCTGGATGACTGACAGAATTCGCGACAGCAAGAACTTCAACGACGCGCAGAAGGCCCGCGTGGAGAATGCCGGAGTGCTGACCGCATCGGGATTCATTGCGGGCGAGGCGCTGATGGGAATCGTGATCGCGATCTTCCGCTACAAGCAGTGGCCATTGCCGGTAATCTTCCATCATCCCAGCGTGTTTTCGGGATTCATCGTGCTGGTGATCCTGGCTATCGTGATGATCCGCGTGCCGCTGGCCAACGCGGGCAGGCCGGATGAACCGGCGCCACCGACGGCGATTATGTAACGCGACTTGTGAATACGGTTCGCTCCAGGGTGGAGCACCGCTTCAGCGGTGCAGTTGACCTGCTAGTGAGGCCGGCTTCAGCCGCTGAGGTAACGAAAACCTTACCTCAGGCGCTAAAGCGCAGAGCTAGCGACTGAGCCGGCTAATGCACGCCTGAAGGGCGTGCTCCACCCACTCGCGTGAATGCCCTCAACCTTTTCCGCCAGATGCCGCTGCATCTGCGTCGTCCTTCGCAATGCGAAATCCTCGAGGATGGTAATCCTTCGGCAGAAACTCTGCCGGCATGGCCGTGCGGTTCCCGTCGCGCAGAGCGTGAAACACCGGCGACATGATCTCGACGCCGGCGGCGAAGAAGACGTCCTGAATGTTGGCGTGCAGATCGGAGTAGATATAGACCATCTGCAATGGCTGGTCGGTATAGGCGTTGATTTCGTACTGCACGTAAGAGTTCTCGAGAGCATTCTGTAGAACGAAGGGCGCCGGCGTCGACAAAATGTACTTGGTCTTCAAGGCTGCCTCGATCAGCAGTTCATGAATCTTGCGCCAGGGCGCGTCGTAGCCAATGGTCACGGAGGTGTACAGGATGAGGCCATTACTTTGAACCAGCAAACTGTAGTTGGTGACAAAGCTGGCCAGAACGACAGAATTCGGAATGATGATCTCCTCGTTCTTGATGGTCTTCACATGTGTAGCGAGCATGGTCTGTACGGTGACCTCTCCCATGTTGTCGCCAATTTTCACCCAGTCGCCCACGCGAAAGCCGCGCGCGTAGATAAGGATGACCCCGGCGACGACGTTGGCCACCGCTGACGTGGATCCCAACGAGAACAGCACGCCGATGAAAATGCCGATGCCTTTGAAGGCGGGCGAGTTCTCGCCCGGCAAGTAGGGATAGATGATGACCGCGGTGAAGGCGAAGAGCAGGAAGCGGACAATCTTATAGGTGGGTTGCGCCCATTCAGGATAGAAGCCGGCGATGCGGATGTTGCCGCGCTCGACCTCGCGCGCCAATACGCGGACGAACTTGATCACGTAGTACATCACCGCTACGATCACGACGATGTAGAACAGGTTTGGCAGATAGTTCAAAAACGCCTGGCCTATGAACTTGACCGGTGTGCCGATATAGCTCAACAGCCTGGCGCCGTGTTCGCGGGTCCACGGGAAATAGCTGAACTCGGTGGCCAGAAAGATCCAGGTGAACAGGAAGAGCAGCACAAAGCGTACCAGGCGAACGCCGGCCATCAACACTCCTGCCAGTCGCTCGCCTCTCATGATTTGCGATTGCTGGATGCGAATGCCCTTAAATCGAGCCGCCATGGATCGCAACGCAGTCAGCAGCCAACGAGTGGCGCGGACCGCCAGCCACACAATCAGCAGATAAAGCGCCAAGGTGACGACAGCGTAGATCGCCGCCCGGATAAGAAATTGGCTGCTGTGCTGCACACGAGCTTGCTCAATGGCATTTCGAGTCCGATCGGCGAGGAATTTGGCCAGAGCCTGCCGCGGGACGTGGTAGTGCTTAGCGTCATCGTCGGTAACCACGAGCAGCACACTGTCGCCCAGCGTGATCGCTGTGCCGTAAGTAGAATCGCCGGCGGCTATCTTGGCCAGGTCGGCGGCGGGAGCGTAGATGAGTTTGTTAAAGCGCTCCGAGGCGGCTTCGGCCCGATCCTGCGCAGTAAAACTGCCGATGCCCTCATAGATTCGAAGGATCTCGTGGCCCTCCACGGTGACGGGATAGCCTGGATTCTCCTGGCTCGCCTGCGGGACAGGCTGCGCGGTGAGAGCAGTTGTAGCCAGCAAGAAAGCGAAGACCACGATGAATAACTTGGCTGAGCGCAACATTGGCCCTCCGGAGCCGCAAACCGAGCCGGACATTTCTGCGGCCATGTTAGGGCATGTGGGGGCGGGACTCAAGGAAGGAGGTTATTGGTGGCACCATGAGCAAAACGTTCGCAAGACAATTGCGCCTCCTGCTTGCCGATCTCCGGAACTAGCCCCTGAATGTGGGAGGTCATGCGGCCCATGTTGGTTGACAGGGCGGACCGTCGAAATTAGGGTGAGAATAATGACCGGGAGCGCACTATCCATGACCGGGATCCAGTTCGTAACCGACGGGAAGGGTCGCAAAGTGGCCGTTCAAATCGACCTGAAAAGATACGGTGCGGTGTTAGAGGATTTTTGGGACGGTCTGATGTCGGAATCACGCCGCAAGCAAAAGGGGATACCGCTGGAAAAGATCAAAGCGGACCTTGTCAAACGTGGTCGGCTGCCCCTATGAACGTCGAGGCGTCAGCAGTAATGCCTCTACGGAGGTATATTCGACCTCTTGCCGTAGAAGTCGTTTTGCCAAAACGATACTCTTGTGGACACCATCGAAAATGTAATAACTGCCCTCCGGCGTTTCATCCGTTTCTCGCGAATTCAGGGGCGTAACGACAATCCATCCGAACTTTGAGTAATCGAAAGCCGCGTCGATATCCACGCAGGTCTGAAACCCGCTGAATCCCGCTTGAACCAGGGACTCAAACTGCCATCCAAATCCAGAGAGTCTCAGCGCGCAATCACGAAGAGTGCGTGAATGGCCAACCGGACCGATTGGTCTGGTCTGATCGATAGATTGCCAGACCAAGCTAAACAACTCACGGGCCGTGGGCAGGGTCCAGAGGTGCATTTTGCCGTCTGCCCGTGCGACCTCGGCAGGAAGGCGCTCGTCTACGTGGAGACCAATGTCCCGGTGGCGCTCCCAGATATGACACCACTTCGCGTGTATAGACTTCCTTCATGGGGATAGGAGGACTGGGTCCTAGCCAGCCACGCCCTGCAGTTTCGCTTTCTGCTGGCGAGCCTTCAGCCAATCCATCCACTGATCCAGGCCTTCGCCTGTGGTGCTGGAGACGTCGATGATCTCCATTCCGGGATGGATGCGGCGGGCGTTCTCGCGGGCGAGGTCGGCGCTGAACGGAACGTAAGGTAACAGGTCGATCTTGGTCAGAAGCATGAGCTCGGACTTAAAGAAGATGGAAGGATACTTGAGCGGCTTGTCTTCACCTTCGGTGGTGCTCAGCAGAACGATCTTCCCATCTTCGCCGAGATCGTAACTTGAAGGACAGACCAGGTTGCCGACGTTCTCCACGATCAGCAGATCGAGATCTTCGAGTCCGATATTCTCCAGCCTCCATTCTTCCAGATGCCGTCCAATCATCTTGGCGTCGAGATGGCAGGTGCCGCCGGTGGTGATCTGCCGCACGGGAAAACCGAACTTGGCCAGGCGCCGCGCGTCGTTTTCGGTTTGCAGATCGCCGGTAAGCACGGCAACGCGTTCGCTCTTGTCCATGCGCTCCAGCGTTCGCTCCAGCAGGGCGGTCTTGCCGGAGCCCGGCGAGCTGATCAAGTTCACGCACAGCACTCCGTTCTGGCGATAGCGCTCGCGTAGTTGCTCGGCAAGAATCTGGTTTTCGTTCAGGACTTTCTTTTCGACGGCGATGCGATTCATTCATCCACTTCCATGTAGGCGATGTCGGTACTATGCAATCGTCAATACTAGCCTGCAATGGGTGGAGCATGCCTTCAGGCGCGCCGTGCAAACATTTGCTGTGAGATCGGCTTCAGCCGCCGAGGTAAATTCCCGGGAGTTACCTCAGCGGCTAAAGCCGAGTCTTACACAACCGGCAATATGTACGCCTGAAGGCGTACTCCACCCGGTTGGCATGTCACTCATCCACTTCCATGTAGGCGATGTCGAGCTCTTCCCCGCTGATGCACTCGGTTGCCATGTCGCCGCACAACGGACATCGCGGGTCAAAGTCGGTCATGCGAAACTCGTAGGCGCACTTTGAGCAGCGCTGCACGCGTGGAATCGATTCCAGCTCTAACACAAGAGGCTCCAGTTCCGTGTCCTTCACCAGAACCTCGAAGCCAAATTGCAGCGCGTCGCGATCGACGCCGGCGAGCTCTCCAATCTTAACCCCGACCTTCGAGATGTGAGCGCCGGGATGGCGCTCGGCTTCCTTCTGGACGGATTCGAGAATCGAGGAGGCGATGCCAAGTTCGTGCATAGAAACCATTCACCACGGAAACACGGAGGACACGGAGAAGAACTTGGAATAATCCTCTTCTTGAGCTATGCCCTAGGTGCTTGTTGCACTGCCTGCAATATTTGAAGTCATGTCATTGCAAGGCCAGTCATGAAAAAAATCTTCTCCATCTTCCGTGTTCTCCGTGTTTCCGTGGTGAATCATCTTCTTCGACCAAGCGGAAATGTCCGCAATTGGACATGGCTACGACCAGCGAACCAGAGTCATCATAGCTCTTTGGTGCTTTCCGCGCGACGCCGGTAATTTTCCGGAAACATCTTTGCGGCAACTTCGTCTATCACCTCGTAGGTGCAGCTCGTCTTCGTTTTTTTGGGGTTCAACGCAGAACAGGTAGCTCACCATGGCAAAAGAGTTGGTTCCCCCGGTGAACGCCAAGCTTTCCGCGGAGCTTGGCCAGCGACGGAATCACGTCCGGCGGCGCGGTCTGACGCTCGATCGACTCAAAGATTGGGGCCGCGTCTGGGCCATCGGCTTTGTCCTGTGGACGGTGCTGGCCTTCCTGAGCGCCGCTGGAGCGCACGTCTACACGACGTCGGTCGGCAGTCCCGAAAGTTGGGCGCAGTTGCTGGCCTGGAACATGACCATTTCGTTTGTGTGGTCATTGCTGACGCCCCCGGTCTACGCGCTGTCGCGGCGATTTACTTTCGACCGCAGCAACTGGAAGATCGTGCTGCCCCTGCACATCGCCGCCAGCATCGCGATCACTATCGTCGGGGCGTCGGTCATCGTCTGGCTGGAGCCGTTTGTCACCTGGACTCCCGAAGCGCATCTGCCATTCTCCGCACACATGCTGTCGCGCGCGTTTATGGACTTCCAACGTTACTGGTACATCCTGCTGATCACGCAGGCGATCGGCTATTACGCCAAGTATCGAGAGCGCGAGTTGCAATCGTCGCAGTTGGAGGCGCAGCTGGCGCATGCTCAGCTCGAGGTGTTGAAGATCCAGCTGGAGCCGCACTTCCTGTTCAACACGCTGAATTCCATTGCCGCGTTGGCACGAAATGACGGTCCCGCAGCAGAGAACATGACGCTCCAGTTGGCCGACCTGCTGCGCTTCTCGCTGGATGCGATGGGCGTGCATGAAGTCCCGCTCAGCCGCGAGCTCACCGTGCTGCAGAAGTACATCGACATTCAGCAGACGCGCTTCCAGGACCGCTTGCAGGTGGAGATGGACATCGCCGGCAACACCTTGTCGGCCCTGGTGCCGAACATGATCCTGCAGCCTCTGGTGGAGAACGCCATCCGGCACGGCATTGGGCCGCGCCGCACGCCCGGGCTGATTCGCATCTCCACTCGTCAGGTCTTCGACGAGCTGTGGATGGAAATCGGCGACAACGGGCTGGGGCTCACGCGCTTCGGCGGCGAGATCCCGCCCGAAGGCGTCGGACTGCGCAACACGCGCGCCCGGTTGCAACAGCTCTACAACCACGATCACAGCCTGATGCTGGAAGATGCGCCCGGTGGCGGCTGCATCGTCAGAATTCACATCCCGTTCCGCACTTATTCCGAGGAGGTAAGAATCAGCGATGCCCATTCGAGTGTTGCTTAGCGACGATGAAGCCTTGGCGCGCGAACGCCTGCGCAGACTGTTGGAAGAGGAGCCTGATCTGGAGATCGTGGCCGAGTGCGGCGACGGCAAGTCAGCCATCTCAACGATCAAGCGCGAGAAGCCGGACCTCGTGTTCCTCGATATTCAGATGCCGGAGGTCGACGGCTTCGGCGTGGTCTCGGCGCTACGGGCTGAGCAGATGCCGCTCACGATTTTCGTGACAGCGTACGATCGCTATGCGATGAAGGCCTTCGAGGTTCACGCGCTCGACTACCTGCTGAAGCCCGTAGTGAAGGAGCGACTGTCGGAGGCGTTGGGGCATGCCCGCAAGCAATTGCAGCAGCCGTCGGAGGGGATGTTCCAGCGGCGCGTCCTCAATCTGCTGGGGGAACTCGATTCGCGGCAGAACGCTCCGCAGCGAATCGTTATCAAAGCCGACGGCGAGATTGTTTGCCTCAAGCCCGGCGAGATCGACTGGGCCGAGTCGGCGGGCAATTATGTTTGCCTGCACGTGGGCGGCAACACCCACATCCTGCGCGAGACCATCACGTCGCTGGAGACGCGGCTGGGACGTCGGCAGTTCCTGCGGGTGCATCGCTCGACTCTGGTGAACGTCGATCGCATCAAGACGCTGCGGCCGTCGCTGTATGGGGACTATGCAATCCTGCTACGCGATGGGACGAAGCTGACGCTGAGCCGCGGCTTCCGCGAGAATGTGCTGAAGAGACTGGGGACAGCGTAGGAGGGCCGCGGTTCGCTTTTCGCTTTACGCTTTCCTCTCTTCGCTTTTCGCTTTTCGCCAGATGGTGGCGGACTTGGTTCGAGTGCGTAAAATTGGGTGCCCCGTTCTAGGCCATCTTTTGGCCTAGGGCGGGGATTTTCGTTGGAGGGGAGAAAATGCTTCCCGCAAAATTGTTCCACGTGGAACAAGAAAGCGAATTCGCGTTCGCTTTTTGAACCTAGCTAAAAGGTGCCCCAAGTTCGCATCTTCCTCTATCTTTGTGTCTGTGTCGCAGCGCCAAGCGGTGGAACAAACCATCGGATTTAGTATCTAGAAAGCCATCAACGGCTACCTTTCTGTCGACTCATGGCCTTTAACCAAGGGTGAAGTGGGAAAAACAATTGAACGGCGTAGCGTCGGCACAGCTTCGACACTGACGCCTCTTGGAACGCTAAGCCGCGGAACCGAGAAAATCCTTCCTGCGCAACGGGACAAGACTTACGGCGTGATCTCCCAGACGGTGCCGCACCCGATGGCGTAGCAGGGGCCGTCGAAACCTACTCCGCCCTCTTCCGCCGTGCCATACAGGTTACCGGCAGAGTCGAATACCAGGCCGCCGTTCGGATATATCCCATCAGAGGATTGGAAGTCGTGCAGGTCGGTTTCCGTCCAGCTTCCGTTCGATGGTGTCAGCTTATACGCCGTGCCGTCGCCGTAGGCACCGCCGCCGAAAGTTGTTCCATACAGGTTCCCGGAGCCGTCGAACACCAGGGTGCCTTTGGCGTAGTAGTCGGCGGGGAAACTGTATAGCAGGTTGTAGGTCCAGCTTCCCGGCTGCGACATCTCGAAGACGACTCCGCCGTTATTAGCGCCGCCACCTACCGCGGCGCCATAGAGATTGCCGGAATGGTCCGCAATCAGGGTCCCCGTTGGGCCAATTCCGTCGCTACCCTGAAAATTGTGCAGGATGGTTTCCGTCCAGCCGCTGCCCGAGCGACTCAACTCGAAGATCGTCCCGTGGTCGGAGCTGCCGCCTTGTGCGGTCGCTCCGTAGAGGTTGCCGGCAGAATCGAAAATCAGTCCTCCCGACGGCGTCTGTCCGTCGGTGCCGCCCTGAAAGCTGTAAATGAGGGTTTCCGTCCACCCGCCCCTGGAAGGCGTCAGCTCGTACACGGCTCCGCAGCCGTAGTTTAAGTGAATGCTGTTGTAGCAGATTCCACTTCCGCCATATTCGGTAGTGCCATACAGATTGCCCGCGCTATCAAAGATGACTCCGCTCCCCGGGACGCCGGCATCGGGAATGTCGTTGAAGTCATACAGCACCATCGCGTTCCAGGAGCAGAGAAAGGACGCGCAGGCCTGCGCCGGCGGTTGCAACTCATAAACCTGCCCACAACTGCCGTCACCTACGCAATCGCCGATGCCGCCCACGTAGGTCGTCAGGAAGAGGTTGCCGCTGGGGCCGATCGTGATCCCTCCCGGTCCGCCCGACGGGAAGTCACTATTCAGCGGGGCCAGCACCCAACTCGATCCGCCAGAGGTCAGCTTGAAAGCCACTCCAGGTTCGCCATTGCCAGCGCCGCTGGCCGTACCATACAACTTTCCAGCGGCCACCGCGGTCAAGCCGGCTGCTGGAGTGGCGCCGTCGCCGCCCCCAGTGAAGGAGTGTATGACCTGGAAGCTCTGAGCTTGGGCGACGGGAGCGGCGCCCACGACTACCGTCAGAGCGAAGAGTGCAACTACGATTGCGGTTGGCCACGCGTTAGCCGACCGGCTGAAAGTTCTCCTTATGCACATCCTGATCTCCTGTCCGCTTGGGCACGCCCGCAAGACTAGCCAGGCGGGAAGCGCTGTCCCGAATGCTGCGAGCCTGGTCAATCCGGCTGCGCGTAACTCACTTTTTGCGCCGGTAGCAACCGGAAGTCAACTTAATTTAAGATTACGGCCGAAGCTATAGATACAAAAGCTCTTAGAGATGACCGGCGAGCAGACTCACGTCGCACGACGAATCATCTCCGCGCCAAGCAGGTTGGGATTTTCGTTAGTCGGGGAAGCAATGCCCCGCCTTAGAAGCCTTACTTCAGCCTGCGAAGTAACTGGTTGTAGGCCTCGTGCGAGCCGATCCAGAACCAGTGAAAATCATTGCCTTCCCGCAATGCGATCGCGCGGTACGAGCGCCCGACATCGACAGTCCATACCTCGCCTTTCTGCTTAAGACCGAGGGAGGGATGAAACGCCTCTTTATTAAAGAGCGCAAACTTCTTGTCGGCAAGCTCGCGGACGTGCCCAGGAAGTTTCTCGTAGGATTTCCAGAATTCGGGGAGGGCAAAGGAACGGAAGCTCACGCGCGCCGCGGACCTTCCGCGAGGGGTCGAGACTTCCCGGCGCGCACCTTCGATCGCACATTTTCTAGCAGGGACGAGCCAGCGCCGCCCGCGGAGAAGTCGCGGTCAATCTCGGCGTCCCAAGCGGCCAAGTCGCGCTCAGCGATCCATCTCGCAAGCCGAGCCTGCTCGTCGTCAGGAAGAGTTTCGATGGCGCGTTGGATCTCCGGAAGAGTCATACCGCCATTGTACTGCCAAGTTTCCCCCTTCCCAACCTATGAGGTGAGTTGGTAGAGGGTCAGTTTGAAATTTAGTACCGAGACAGCGGCGGATATAAGGAAACGTCTCCTACGCCATATACGATATGGCCCTGCTGGCCGTCCGGCAGCGTCACATCGATGGTGGCACAATCCTTCCAAACTATTATTCTGCGCACCTTGAGGTGTGTTCCATCGGGGACTGTACTTAGCCTAGGACTGTCTCCGCCGCAATCCCCATTCCCGTTGCCAACGAATACAGGAGTTGAGGAATTCACTGACAATGTGTGTCGTCGGTCGTTGTGCACGTCCCAAGCCCACCACACCGCAATCGGAATCCCAAGAATGAGCGCGACCGTGATAACGAAACCGAATATAAAATACAGAGCGTTTTTGATTACGCGGATCATGCCGGGTGCCCCACCCTTCTCGTCCGTCTTTCGGACGAGAGGGTGGGAGTAGACAGTTGATCGGTTGCCTCAGCCCTTGTATCCCGCTCCGCGCAGCGCCTTACCGAAGCACTCGATGAAGTGGTTCACGCTTTCGGTTGTGGCCAGCGGACCCATCAATCCCACGCGGAAGACCTTGCCGGCGAGCGGTCCGAAGCCTCCTGCGATCTCGATGCCGTTTTCCTTCAGCAGCGTGGTGCGCACTTTCGCGTCGTCCACACCTTGCGGCACCTTGGGAGTGTTCAGGTTCCAGATGCGATCGTCAGGCACGACCAGCATCTCCAGTCCAAGCGCCTCGATCTGCCGCACGAACTCCAGATGCGCCTGGTGATGGCGCTCCCAGCGGTTCTCGAGACCTTCTTCCTCGATCAGCGCAAGGCCTTCGCGCAATGCGTAAAACATCGTCGCTGAGGCCGTATGGTGATAGCGATGCGACTGGATGAGGTAGTCGGAAATCAGCTTGATGTCGAAATACCAGGAGCGATTAGGCGTGGTCCGCGCTTTCAGCCATTCCATGGCGCGCGGCGACACGGTGATAGGAGATAGTCCAGGAGGACAGCTCAATCCTTTTTGCGAGCAGCTATAGGCGATGTCGATTCCGGTCTTGTCGACTTCCACCGGCATGGCGCCCAGCGATGTGACGCAATCGGCGATGACCAGCGCGCCCACTTCGTGCGCGGCCTTGCAGATCGCTTCGCCACGCTGGAAGGCTCCGGCTGAGGTCTCGGCCTGCACATACATGACGACCTGCGGCTTCTCGCGCTGGATAAATTTGGCAGCTTCCGTGTCGCCGAAAACTTCGCCCCAGGGTTTTTCGAAGCGAACGACTTCCCCGCCCTGGCGGCGGGCCATCTCGGTCTGGCGGTCGCAGAAGAAGCCGTTGGCGAAGACCACGACCTTGGTTCCCTGTTCAACGAAATTACTGATTGCGGTTTCCATGCCGCCGCTGCCGGTGGCGGAGATGACGAAGGTCATCTCGTTCTTCGTGCCAAAGACAGTGCGGAGCAGTTGTTGAATTTCAGTGGAGATTTGAAAGAAGTAAGCGTCAAGGTGGCCAACGATGGGCTGGGCCATTGCCTGATAGACGCGAGGATGCACCTGACCCGGTCCCGGGCCATACAACAGGCGCTTCGGCGGGTGAACAACAATATCTTCCATAAGAGCAGTCGGTTCTGCAACAGTAGCCATTAGGCGACTCCTTACATAGTAATGGATGTTGTCAGTATATCGACGCTGCACAAAGGCTTGCTGTGATCTTTAACCATTGCGGTAGGACATAGCGTTGGCGATTCCATTAGGTTGGCGTACTCTGGCAGAGCCGGAATAGCGGAAAGAAATCAATGGAACCGCGACTCTTTGCGGCTGGAAGTTCATCTGATGGAGTGTGCGAGATTCAGCCTTCATCGCACCAGTTGCACCGTGGGAGAAGGATAAGAATGTCGATACGCCGTCCCTTGCTTGGATGTGCCGTTCTCAGTTTGGCGATGATGCCCGTGCTCTGTGCAGCGCAAACCGAGCAGCCGACACGCTCTTCGGAGTCAGCCAGGCTGCTCAAGAGCGATCCTCTTCACGTTTTCAGCGAGTCGGTGCAACAGCTATCAAGCACCGTCACCCAGTCGGTGGTTCAGGTCCTGACGACCGGGTTCGGCTTGACCACGAGCGAACAAAAGACTGACACGGCGTTTCTGGAGGCGCAGCGCGGGATTGGGGCCGGCGTGGTGCTGTCGCCGGATGGATACATAGTGACCAACGCGCACGTGGTGGAGGGCGCGCAAAGAATCCGCGTGCGCCTGCAAGGCCTGGACAAGCAAACTGCGGCGCAAGTGGAAGCCTCACCGCATGGACCTATCGAGGCGAAGCTGGTTGGCATCGACCGGGTGAGCGATCTGGCAGTGCTTAAGATCGACGTGAAGGGATTGCCAACGCTGCAACTGGCGGACTCCAATGATCTGAGGCAAGGGCAAGTGGTGTTCGCCTTTGGCAGCCCGCTGGGACTGGAAAACTCCGTCAGCATGGGCGTGGTGAGCGCGACCTCGCGGCTCATCGATCCTGACAAGCCCGATATCTACATTCAGACGGACGCGCCCATCAACCCCGGCAACAGCGGAGGCCCGCTGGTGGATGTGGATGGTCATGTAGTGGGAATCAATACCTTTATTCTGTCGGAGTCAGGCGGGAATGAAGGACTGGGGTTCGCCATTCCGAGCGATGTGGTGCGTAACGTGTATGACCAGATCCGCACCGAGGGACATGTGCATCGCGGGCAAATCGGCGTGTATCTGCGCACCATTACGCCCGAGCTGGTGGAGGGCTTGCACCTGCCCACCAATCAGGGCGTGCTGCTGCAGGATATAGTGCCCGGCTCCTCTGCCGACAAGGCCGGATTGAACGTGGGCGATGTGGTAGTGAGCGTGGGCGGCAAGCCGGTCAGGGATGTGCGGCACTTCGCACTTGACTTGTACGCATACAAGATCGGCTCGAAGGCGGATATTGGGGTGCTGCGCAACGGGCAGGTGCAGACTGTCGCGGTGAAGGTGATAGAGCGACCGGACGATCCCGAGCGCTTTGCCGACATGGTTACCGGGCCGGAAAATCTGGTAAACCGCCTGGGCATCGTCGCGGTCACTCTCAACGACCAGCTACGCGATGCGCTGGGCGACGTGCGAATTCCCAACGGAGTGCTGGTGGCCGCGCGTACTCCCAGCAGCACGCTGTTAGGCGAGGGTCCGCAACCAGGAGACATCATTCACACCGTCAACGGAACTCCGGTTCACGACCTGCCCCAACTGAAGCAGGACCTGCGCAAGATGAAGCCGGGAGATACGATCGTGCTACAGATCGAACGCTCCGGCTTGCTGAGCTATCTGGTGCTGGAATCAGAGTAAACAGCAGACGAACAATTAGGTACAAACGCCCACCAAGCAAAAGCTAAGGAAGCTCTGATCAAGTCGGTTCCTCGAAGGGGACGGCCTTCAGGCCGTCCGTACATGCCGCAATATCAATGCGGCTTAGCCACTGAGGGACTTCGCCTTGACTTCATCAGGGTTTCCCTGAAGGTTCGCTCCTTCAAAAGACGACGGGCCCGAATTCCTACGGCGCAAAGTAGCCGGAGATGTCCAGTATCAGCTGTGTAAGAGCATAGGCGTAGGCGTCAATGGAGCCATTCGTCGTCGGTACGATGGCCATGTTGGACGTGATGAAGCCGTCAGCGGCGTTCAGCGTCGAGACTGTTGGCTGCTTTTCGCCATCCGGCCACAAGGTGAGGTAAAGCATGGGGGCCGGCGGCACCACCGTCGCGTTGAAGATGTAGGCCGCCGCGTTGGCGGGAGGCGC
>JBEKXQ010000043.1:0-33955 GCA_049511915.1 Candidatus Korobacteraceae bacterium | reverse complement strand
TCCGCGAGGGATTCGACCGCGCTTAGCGGGGATCCAAACTCTAAGATGAATGCGAACTTCACGGATAATCCCGGAAGAGCATGGCAAATCTAAGCGCGCTGCGACGGAACTGTGACCGGCATCATCTCTTATAAGAATTGTGTTTCTCGAGCAAAGGAGAGAATCAATGAAGGCAATGTTGATCACCGTGGTTGCAGCCTCCCTGGCACTAGGGACTGCCGTTGGCGCGCAGGACCTAACGCAGGACACCAAGAAAGCCGCCGACAAGACTGCTGACGTAACCAAAGACACCAGCAAGGATGTCGCCCACGGCACCAAGAAGGCCGCCGTCAAGACAGCGGACGTGACCAAAGACACTAGCAAAGATGTGGCTCACGGAACCACGAAAGCGACCACGAAAACCGGCAAGGCCGTGGGCACGGCCGGCAAAGACACCGGAAAGGCAGTCAAAACGGGCGCCGACAAAACCGCTGACGCCGTGAAATAGACAATGTTGTCGAGAATCTTCTGATCTTGGCCGCTCCGATAGTGCGAGGGATAGTGACCGACGATGTTTTCCACAACAGTCGCTCAATTGCTGGACGCTTTTCCCAACTCGGCGAATGGCACATTAAGGATCGGGTACCTGCGCCAATCCTTATAGTCGAAATGCCACCACTCTTCGGGATAAACCGTGAATCCCTCGGCCTCCATGGCCGTACGCAGGAGTGCGCGATTGGCACGCTCTTCCGCTGTCCCTCCTGCATAATCGGAATGAGCGCGCTCTGACATTTCGTCATAGCTGCTGGGCATGGACACAACCTGACCGGTTTTCAGGTCGTAAAGGGTGAGGTCAACGGCGCATCCCCGGTTATGGCGCGAGCCCTGCGCCGGATCGGCAACATACATGTGGTCTGCCGGCGGGGTTGCATCCCAAAAAATCTTGGTCACATACCAGGGACGGTAGGCATCGAAGATCAGCAATCCGTAGCCCTGCTGGTGCAGCTTGCGATTGGCCCGCACCACGGCTTCAGCGGCCGGCCGTTGAAGGGAAGCACGCGCCTCTTCGTACAGCGGCGTTCCAAGGAAGTTGTTGGACGAAGCGTAGTGGATATCAAGCTTCAATGTTGGATCGAGCTTGACCAGTTCCACCAAATCGGGCTTTAGAAAATCGCCCTGCTCTACCGGCGGCTGCGCCTTCAGAGCATCGGCGCGAAGCTCCGAAACCGGCCGCAGGGGCTGGATCCTGAAAGTCTGCTGCACTTCCTGAGCGGATACAACGCTGCTCATGAGGGCGAGGCACAGAATCAAACGATGCAACAGGACGGCGGGGGTCATGTGCTGATTGTATTCCGCGCCTGGTGGACGAAGCCTGGCAAACGAAAAGCGGCCCGTTGCGGCGGGCCGCTTCCTTGTTCAAGGCTCTCGAGGGGTTGCGAAGTAGCCTTAGATCGCTGGTGTTTCGACTACTGGGCTGGCGTCTCCGTTCCCGACTGCGACTGGTGCTGCAGGCGCTCGTTGATCTGAGTGATCTCGTTCTGCCGCAAGGTCTCGGCCGTCGCTTTCTGCTGCGAGGTCAGAACCTGGTTGTAGATCTGGCTCTTAAGAGATTCGCGCTGCACGGCCAGTTGCGCCGTGATCTGCGCTTCCTGGGTGGCGATCGACTGAATCGTTGTTTGATTGAATGCCCCGTTGGCGGTCGCATTCAACATCTGGACATGGAGTTGTTCCAGCTGCTGAAACAGCGGTTTAACGGCGGCCCGCTGCGCCTGGCGCAGAGTTTTGATCTGCTCCTTCTGCGCGCTAGTAAGGTTCAGCAAGGCCGCCATGTGCTCGTCCATACCATGGCCGCCGAATCCACCCGGCCCTTGCGCATACAACAGCGCCCCCGTGCCGCAAAGCATCAATGCCAGCAAGGCAACGCCGCAAAACTTGGTCTTCATTTCTTATTTCTCCTTCTCGACAGTTCGTCTGTCAATGGTGTGAACCCCGGCAGCCGGAATTCGACGGTAAAGTCTGGTTACGCGAACGTTAAGTTTTGTGAGCGCATGCGGCCAGTCTTGCCATTACCACCGATACCGCTCAACTATCGATTACTATTGCCGTTTTCGTGATCAAGAGTTCCGGGAAGAAAGCGATATTTGGCGGTTCGACGCAGATTGAGAATTCCTGCTTTCGCTTTTCGCCGCACGAAAACAGACGCCACGGCGAGGACCGTGGCGTCTGAACAAATGTACTTCAGGGAGAAACTTACCGGCTGAGTAGCGCCTCGGCAGCAGCTACCTTCGCCCGGTCGGATGCTCTTTCCTTCTCGCCCACTTCGTCCAGTTGGAGTTGCTTGGTCTCCGGAGAATAGAGCAGGCTGCAGAAAGTCATGATCGCTCCAATCGTCAGAATGACGGCGGGCGAAAGCCAAATATCCTTGCCTTCAATGGCGCGGATAAACGGGATGTTATGGGCCCAGACTGTATACAACGGGAACCACGCTCCCAGAATCGCGCCCGCAGAATAGCCGAAACCTACTCCCGCTGCACGGCGCTTGGTTGGGAATCGCTCACAGAGATAGGCCGGGACTATGCCCCAAGCCAGCTTCAGCATGCCGGCCATGCAGGTTCCTAGAATTGCCATCCCAATGTTCCGCTCCAGCGCCGCATGGTACAACACGTAATAAACCGGAACGCCGAAGACCACCAGAAATACGCAGTACCATTGGGTCAGAATCTTGCGGCCCGTCCGGTCTGAGATCCAGCCGTAGAAGTTGTATCCCAGGAAAGACAGGAACAGCGCAAATCCGTAAATCAGGCTGTAGGTGGTGGTATCAAAACCGCGTCCATCGAGCGTAAGAATCTTCGGCAAGAATCCGTAAACCGAGTAGTCGGTGAGGAACAGGCCGGTCATGAAGAAAAAGACTTGCAGGAAGTCCCACACTTGGGGGCGCCGGAACAGACTGACGAAAGGCGCTTTCTCGATCTTGCCCAAGGCTTTTGTCTTCTCGAATTCGGGCGATTCGTGCAGATTGCCTCGAATCCAGAGCGCCAGGAACACGGGAACAACGCCGGTGATGAACGCTATGCGCCAACCGTACTGAGCCAGGATGGCTTTGCCGCACAAGTAGGAAATCAACGCAAAGACAAGGGACGCGAGCACATAGCCGGCAGGGAAGCCGGATTGAATGAACCCGCTTACGGCTCCGCGACGAGGCTGAGGAGCATATTCGATGGCGAAGGTATGGCCCACTGCGTACTCGCCTCCGAAGAAGCAACCCATGAAGAACCGCAGCACGCAATATAGAACATAGGCCGTCACGCCAATCTGTGCATAGGTGGGAAGAAAACCGGAGAGAAGCGACATGACTCCGACGCCGCCTATCGTGAAGATCAAAAGGTGACGGCGCCCGATCTTATCGGCGTATGCACCAAAGAACGCGGAGCCTACTGGCCGAGCGGCCATGGTGATCGAATATCCGAGCACGACTGCGATGTACTGCCATAGCACACTGCCCTTGGGGGAGATGAATATCTTGCCCAAGATCGGAGCCATGACGATGACCATTGCCATGTCATACGCATCCAGCATGAATCCCAGGAACTGGGAACTCATGGCCATCTTTGTATCTTTGGAAAGGTGTTGCTGCGCCGGCATAGGGAACTCCTGGAAGAAGATAGGGCCCGCAATGGAACTCAGATTAAACAGGTGTTGCAATAAACCTTGGCGACGCGCGTCACGGACTGTTGTGATGAATGACACATTAACCGCCTGCGATGTAGTCCCACCAAAGTTGCAAATGCCCGAGCACAATCCTGCCTTCGGAACTACGTCGAAATTGTTGTTCGATCGGGTTGGGGCAGGACTGGACTTGGCGTCAGCCAATGGCCTTCCGTCCACTGTGTCTGCCGTCACAATTGCTTGTGACCCACTTCCGCGTCTGGCGCTCACCGCTGTTCTAGATTCAGTTTAAGTGCGGTTTCGCCCGGGACTTTTCTGCCGCGTCGAGAAACTGCGCGCCGTCGATGGCCTGGCACGCCAGGCGAAGGGAAAATAATGGCTGCAACTCTTCTTGCTCCTGCAGAGATCGCTTCCGAGGACGTCCAGTTAGCCTTGCAGGGATTCGTCGCCCGGGATCGCATCCTGGTCCGGCCGATTGACCTCATTGCCTACGCCTCCGATGCCAGCTTCTATCGCCTGATACCGAAAGCTGTGGTGTTGGCCAAAGATCTGGAGGAGATCCGTGCGCTATTCGCATTGAGTCAACAGACTCACATTCCACTCACCTTCCGCGCTGCCGGAACCAGCTTGTCGGGCCAGTCGATCTCCGACGGACTGCTGGTGGAGGTGGCTCGTCACTGGCGTGAGCTCCAAGTGGAAGAAGGCGGCAGTAAGATCCGCGTACAGGCGGGGGTCATTGGGTCGCGCGCCAACCAGGCGCTGGCGCTGTACGGCGCGAAGATCGGGCCCGATCCGGCCTCTATCGCTACTTGCACCATGGGTGGAATTCTCGCCAATAATTCCAGCGGGATGTGCTGTGGTGTCGAACAGAACGCCTATCACACGCTCCATTCCATGACGTTCATGTTGCCGTCGGGGACTGTTATCGACACAGCGCTACCCGGCGCGGATGATGAGTTTCATGCCCGCGAACCCAAGCTGGCGGGGGGAATATTGGATCTGAAGGCGAAGCTGGAGCGCAATTCCGCCTTGCGCGAGCGCGTCCGCAACAAATATCGGACGAAGAACACTACCGGTTATTCGCTGAACGCCTTCCTTGACTTCGACCGCGCGGTCGATATCTTCCAGCACGTGCTGATCGGCTCCGAAGGCACGCTGGCCTTCATTGCTGAAGCGGTGATGAACACCGTGCCCGATCTTCCCGTGAAGTACACGGGGCTGTTATTGTTCCCCGATCTGTATGCGGCTGCGGCATCGATTGTTCCTCTTCGGCAGGCGGGAGCCAAGGCGCTGGAGATCATGGATCGCGCTTCGTTGCGCTCGGTCGAAAACAAGGCCGGCGTTCCCGCTTCACTTCGTTCGCTGCCCGACGGGGCGGCCGGATTGCTGGCGGAATTTCAATCGGCCGATGAGGGCGAACGCGCGGAGCTCGAGAAGCTTGCCGCGGAAGCCGTCGGCGGACTCAAACTGTTCGAGCCGGCGCGCTTCACGCACGTTGCAGGCGAGCAAACCCTGTTGTGGCAGATTCGGGCCGGCATGTTCCCATCGGTCGGTTCGGTACGCAAGACCGGGACGACGGTGATCATTGAAGACGTCGCCTTTCCCGTTGAAGCCCTCGCCGACGCAGCCCACGATCTGACAGGGCTCTTCCGCAAACATGACTACGACAACGCCATCATCTTCGGCCATGCCAAGGACGGCAATCTGCATTTCGTTCTTACCCAAGCATTCAACAGCCAGACGGCGATCGACCAGTACGCGTATTTCATCGATGATGTAGTGAAGCTGGTGGTCGACCGCTACGACGGGGCGCTCAAGGCCGAACACGGCACCGGACGCAACATGGCGCCGTTTGTCGAGACCGAGTGGGGACCAGCCGCCTACGAGATCATGCGGCGCCTGAAAGAGCTGGCCGATCCTGACAATCTATTGAACCCCGGCGTCATCATCAATCCTGACCGCCAGGCCCACCTTGCTAGTTTGAAGCAGCTTCCCTCCGTGGAGCCCGAGATCGACAAGTGCATCGAGTGCGGCTTCTGCGAACCCAAGTGCCCCAGCCGCGAATTGACGCTGACTCCCCGCCAGCGGATTGTGGTGCGGCGCGAGATGGCGCGATTGCAGGACGGTAATAATCACTCCGCGCTCTACGGCAGCCTGGAGCGTGAGTTCCCCTACATGGCGCTCGACACTTGCGCTACCGACGGGCTATGCGCCACGGCATGTCCCGTGGGCATCGATACAGGACAACTTGTCAAGCGCTTCCGCAGCGCTCGCGTCTCCGCCAGAGCGCAAGCGTGGGCGGCGCACATCGCAAACAACTTCGGAATGACGGAGCGGCTATTGCGGATTGCCCTGCGGCTGGGACACACAGCTGAGAGAGTGATCGGCCCAAACGGAATGCGCTCGGTGACAGGTGCGATGAAGCGCGTCCTGGGCGACAACCTGAGTGAATGGATGCCGGATACTCCTTACGCAGCTGGCGCCGTGCCGAGGACGCAACGCGCGCGCGCGGCCGCGGTTTATTTTCCCTCGTGCATATCGCGCGTGATGGGACGTTTGCCGGGTGAGTCGGCCGACCGTTCGTTGATGGAGGTGATGGTCGATGTCGCCGGCCGCGCCAATGTTCCGGTTTTCATTCCGAATGATGTAGCTGGCACGTGCTGCGGCACGCCGTTCTCTTCCAAGGGATTTACTCGCGCTCATGCCATTGCTGTCAATGCTGCGGTCGAGAAGTTCTGGAAATGGTCGGAGAAGGGGAAACTCCCCATCGTAATCGACACCAGCCCATGCACCTTCGGCTTCAAGAATGCCCGGCCTTACCTCACGCCGGAGAACCAAACCCGTTTCGACAAGTTGGTATTTCTCGACAGCATCGAGTTCGTGCACGACGAACTCCTGCCCAAGTTGCAGATCAAGTCCAAGTCGCGCTCGGTCGCGCTGCATCCTGTCTGTTCGGTGACGAAGATGGGAATCGCCGCGAAGTTGGAAGCGATTGCGCGCGCCTGCAGCGGGCAGGTGACGATACCGCTCGACGCGGGTTGTTGTGCTTTCGCCGGCGATCGTGGATTTCTCTTTCCTCAGCTGACGGCATCGGCCACAAAGCACGAGGCGGCGGAGATCAAGGCCCAGCATCCGGACGAGTGCTATTCCAGCAGCCGGACTTGCGAGATCGGCATGACCCGTGCCACCGGACAAATCTATCGCTCCTACATGTATCTGCTGGAGAAGGCCACGCGATAGATATGAGTTAGACTCGATCCAACGATGAGGACAGTCGGCATCCTCGGCGGCATCGGGCCTGAGTCCACGGTGGAGTACTATCGCGGAATCGTTGCCGGCTATCGCCAGCAGAGACCCGACGGCAGCTATCCTTCCATCTTTATCAACAGTATTAGTGTGTCGAAGCTGCTGGGCTGGATGGATGCGGGTGAACTCGGCGAGGTCGTCGATTATCTAGCAGAGGAGTTGCAGAAGCTGGTTCATGCCGGCGCCGACTTCGGCATTATCGCCGCCAACACCCCACACATTGTTTTCGACGAACTGCAGCGTCGCTCGCCGATCCCGCTCATCAGCATTGTCGAGGCCACTTGTGCGGAGGCGAAGAAGCGAGAAATTCGCACAGCGGGACTGCTGGGGACGCGCTTCACTATGCAGTCATCCTTCTATCCCGATGTTTTCCGGCGGGAGGGCGTAACGCTGGTTGTGCCGGACGAGGCTGAGCAGGCCTACATCCATGAAAAATATGTCGGCGAGTTGCTGGCGAACACCTTCCTTCCGGAGACACGGGCGAGATTGCTGGAGATCATCCAGCGGATGAATGAGCAAGAGCAGATCCAGGCTGTAATTTTGGGCGGAACGGAACTGCCTTTGCTCCTGCGCGACGAGACTGCGTTCGGCATCCCGTTGCTGGACACAACGCAAATTCATGTCCGGGCGGTTGTGGCGGAGTTGCTGGCGTAGTGTGCGGTTCAGGAGATCCTCAGAATTCTTGCTGGCGTGGAATACCTCTTGAGTATGTTCGCGACCTTGCAGTAAACTGCCTCAACTTGCCGGCGAATGTCCCTCTCGCAGGGACGCCGCATCCCACACGGCTGGACAGGAGAAGCTATGGACCCTATTCGGTTCGTGACGCACCGGGACCAGCGAATTCTATTGTTGGATTTTAGGGAAAGTACACCGGACCAGGTTGCGGAACTATCGAGCCGTGTTCCGGAGGTGATAACCCGCGAGCCGAAGGGGTCTGTGCTGGTGGTCGCCGACTTCAGTGGCGTTAAGTTCAGCCGCGAAGCGGTCGAACGTATTAAGATCGCCACCGCGCTCGACCGGCCGCACATCAAACGCGCGGCATGGGTGCTTACTGAGAACCTGCCCAAAGCCCTCTACGATTCCATCCGCAGCTTTTCAGCCCGCGATATTCCTGTTTTCGACACTCGGGAAAAAGCACTGGACTACCTGGTGAGCTAAAGACGGTCCAGGTTTGAGGGGCGCGGTTTAGCTGCGCCGTCGCAGCCTCTATTTTGTCATCACGAGCCGACTTCAGTCGGCGAGGGATCTACTATTAGGTGTGGTTGAATCAGACGCTACCCGAAAGGGCCCTCCCACAAAGCAAAAGGCTTCCGCTTTCGCAGAAGCCATAAGAACGCGTGTCAACCGATGCATTTCAGATGCGGTGGAATAACGGCGGCTACTTTTTCGCTGGCCCCGATTTGATAGGGGCCGAGCGTGTGCCTTCCAGCACCGAGCCGGTGTGATGAGAGCGGCGCGCCGTAAACACGGAAAGCGTAATGGAGGTGACCATAAAAATGATCGCTGCCCAAGTGGTCGCTTTTGTCAGGACCGTAGCGGTGGTGCGGCTTCCGAAGGCAGTCTGGCTGCCCATGCCGCCGAAAGCGGCAGCGATATCGCCGCTCTGCCCGCTCTGTAGCAGCACCACAATAATGAGAAAGGCGCAGACAATAATGTGAACGACGGTAATAAGGGCAACCATGTAGCTCGCAACTCTCTGTTCTGGCGGTCGCGCACTTGCGCGCGGTAAGCTACCGCAACTAGGATCTCCAAACGTTACCGGCAACCTGGTGTGAGGTATGGTGCGGAGGGTCTGATGTCTCTAACTAATTGACCTCAAGACGTTTAGCCGCTCACTATGTCCCACTGGGCCAGCACTGGGGGGCCTCGTACAATATTATTTGTACGGGCATTGCAGCCAATCCGTGGGAAATTTTCCCGGGCTTAGCCTCACCAAGCACCTCCAGAATGGTATCATCCCCAGCCCCGGCTGTGAAGCCGCTGCTGTACTCGCCGTGCAGCCTGTGCAATTTATGTGCAACGGCGGAAGGCGCATGTCGTTCCCTTTTGCATCGAATAGCGCCGTCATTGCGAACGGGCGTACCCGGTCATTTCAAGATATCCCACACCGTTGGAGGGCTTGCCGCTTCCTGTCCCGCTGATGGTGACAGCGCCTTCCCAGTAAGACAGTCCCGCACCCATGCCGCTGACCAACTCTTGCGACTTCAGCGGCGTGGTTAGCTGAAGGTCCAGTCTGAGCGATGGGACGACGATGCGCCACGCGATGGGATAGACGGCATGCGTTTCGGAACTGGCGTAGCTCTCTTTCTCAGGCTGCATGGAGAAGTCGCCAACGCCCAGGTGAGCCGATCTGCCTTCCGCGTCAACATAAGTTCCGGCCGAGAATGGGTCAACGCTACCGTCCTTATGGCGGAAGCGATAGAGCATCAGTTCGGTGTTGTCGTCGAACTGCAAACTGACCCAGTCCCACCCACTTTCATTCGTATCCAGTTGGTGGCTGAAGAATTCGTGGTCCATCCATGCGGTGCCTTCAACCTGATACTGTTTGCTGTACAGTTCGATCGTTCCACTGGTCAGCAACCGGGTAAACGAAATGTAATGGGACGCCTGGCCCGCACCCGCCGACTTTTGGCTGACGCCGTCCTTGCCATGAATCACGGGCGGCTTGTGCGAACTCATCACCAGCCGAAGCGCAAAATTCTGAGCAATCGCCTGTAATTGTCCCTGGTTGCCCGTCCATTGCACTTGCCAGTTTCCGTTCCATACTTTCGCGGTCTGTTGATTCACCCCCGCCAATCCCGGGCCGGCCCGATTCACGCGCTCGGTGTGATAGAAGCGGCCGCCGTCCAGATCGCTGAGCGCGAGATGGGCGAGGTAGATGTCGCGGACATCCCAATCCGATGTCTGAGACCGGTCTCGGCTCACGCCCTGGCGGAAAAAGGTCAACTCGAAGCCAAACCTGTGGCCGTCGGCAGACCGCAGGTTGCCGGTGTAATACCACCACTCTGTCTGGTAGTCAGGGTGATTGAAGTGATCACGGGGGAACTGGTATTGGTAGCCCGGAAGCGCTTTCTGGTACTGAGCGGTCAAGGGCGCCGCGGTCAGAAGCATGAGCAGTACGACGAAAGCACTACTCCTCATGCACCACCTCGATTGGGTTCAAGCGAGTCGCGACGCGCGCGGGATAAAATCCCGACAGCACGGTTGCCAGGAAAACCAATATCAGCGCTGTAAGCAGTAACGAGACTGGCCAATGGAGTTGGATCGTCCAGCCGAACGATTGCTTGTTGATGACAAAGATCAGAAGCAAGGAGAGCACGAAGCCGAGCGCGAGCCCGGCCACATTGGCCAGCAACCCAATCAGTCCCGCCTCCAGGAAGATCATTTTTCGGACTTGCGGCACGCTGGCGCCCAGGAAGCGCAGCAACCCCAGCTCGCGGCGACGGTCAATGACCACGGTGAGAAGCGCACCGGCGATTCCGATAACAGCCACGATGACGGCGACCAGCTCGAGCGCATAGGTGATGGCAAACGTGCGATCGAAAATACGGATCGCCTCTGCCCGCAGGTTGCGGTTGGTGAGGATGAGGATGTTCCGCCCTGCCGCTACCTGCTCGACCGCTTTGCGTACGGCGTCGACATTCGCTCCGCGAGCGACGTAGACGGCGATGCCCGAGGGCGCCGGGTCCGGCAGATAGCGCAGCATGGTCGAGCGATCCACCACGACAATGCCCTTCTCGCTGCCGTAGTCGTAGAACACGTCCACCACATGGAAAGTGACTTGTGCATTTCCCAGGGGAAGCGTGATGTCATCGCCCGCCCGGACGTGGTGCTTGTTGGCGAACGGCTCGCTGACGGCGGCATTGTCTCCGCTGCGCATCTCGGCATTGACCACGCCGGTCGGCCGGCCGGAGAGGAAGCGGATTTTGGCGAGGTCGTGATTGGCGCGGGTATCAGCGGAACCGAGGGTCGCGGGCAAGCCCTGATAGCTGATGTCGTATCCGCGAAAGCGGTCAACGCCGGCAACGCCAGGCAGCGCGGCGATGCGATCGGCAAGAGAGGGATCGAGAGTGGGAAGGCGGTCCGCGCGGGGATCTCCGGCGGGTTGCAGGAATAGATCGGCCTTGAGCTGGTCGTCCATCCAGACTTGAACGGTCTGCCGGAAGCTGCCGACCATGATGGCCACCGACGTCATCATGGCGATTGCCGTGGACAATGCAGCCACCAGCACCGCGGTGCGCCGCAAGGAAGATACCAAGCTGCGGGAAGCCAACATGGCTTCCACGCCGAGGGTCGCTCGCAGCATGCCGGAGAAAGCGGCACTCAGTCCGCTGACCAGCGCAGGAGTAGCGAACGCGGAAGCGCCAATCATCAGCAGGGCCGCGAGGTAGCCGAGAAACGGCTTGCCCGCAATCGGCGGAGCGAAGCTGGCGGCCGCGCCCGCCAGGGCGAGCGACAGCGCGATCCAAAGGTCGCGTATCTTGTGTACCCGTGCCGCGTATTCGCGTTCGCCTCGCGCCATGGCCTCGACGGGGGACACCAGTGACGCCTCGCGCGCGGGCGAGGCCGCCGAAATCAACGCAACCCCGACGCCCACCATCAAGGCCAGTGCGATGGAACCAGGCGTCAGCGAAATCGGCCCTGGACGGCTGCTGACGTAAAGGCCTTGCACGGTGGCGCCGAGTAAGCGCACCGCTCCTGTTGCCATCATGCGTCCCAATACGATGCCCAGCAACGCACCGGCGACGCCAAAACATAGAGCTTCGCCCAGGAAGGCCGCGTGTACGTGTCCCCGGCTCGCGCCTAAGGCACGCACGATTCCGATTTCCGGCCGGCGGCGCACCACGGAAACGGAAATGGTGTTGAAGATGAGAAATGCGCCCACCACAAGCGCGACGTAGCTGAGGATGCGCAGGTTCCAGCGGAATGCGCCCAGCATGCGACGATTCTCTTCGGTTTGCGAGCCTTCGCGGCGAAGCTCGACGCCCGCCGGTAAAGCGGCCCGAAGCCGCTGCTCCCATTGTTCGAGCGACGGCTGGGGCGGGACCGACAGCAGAACGCGATCGACGCGGCCCATCCGGTTCAACGCACGCTGCGCGGTTGCGATGTCCATGAGGACCAGACCGCCGGTGTCGGCGGCATTCTTGAGAAGCCCTCGGACTTTGTATTCGTGGGTGTGATCGTTGATCTGCAGGCGAATGAAGCCGCCGATTCTCTCTCCCAGATTGTCGCTCACCCAAACGGCGTCCTCGTCCGCGAGATGCTGCGCGTCCGGGCCGACAACAGAGCTGGCGCCGGAAGAGTTGAGGTTTTCCGGGTGCTCTGCAATCAGGTCGAGTCCGATGATGGGGACAGTCTGGCCGGTCGCCGCTAGGGCGGCGTAGCCTTCGACTCGGGGGTGGACCGATAGCGAATAAGGAAGCGTGGCAAGAGTGGCGACGACTTCATCCGGCACGCCGCCAACGGCATCCACTTCAAGATCGGCATTGCCAACTAACGTTTCGATGGAGGAGCGAAAGGAACCCGCGGCGGCATCTCCCGACAGTTCGATGGCGAGCACGACCGCGACGCCGAGTGCAACCGCAAGCACCACCAGCGATGTCCGTAGCGAGTCGCGGAAGAAGGGACGAACGATCAGCCGGTAAAACAATCGTGACAGTGGCATCAGGGACGCGTCACCTCCAGGATCTTTCCGTCCCGCATCTTCACCACCGTGTCCGCAAGGCCGGCGGCCTCCATGCTATGGGTCGCCATGATGATGGCGGTGTTCTTGTCCGACGCGATGCGCCGCAACAACTCGAGGATCACGTTTCCGGTGGCCGTGTCGAGGTTACCGGTCGGTTCATCTGCCAGCAGCAATCCGGGCCCGTGCACCATGGAGCGCGCGATGGCGACACGCTGCATCTGCCCGCCGGAGAGCTGGTGGGGCATGCGCGAGCCGAGATCACCCAGTTCCACCAGTTCGAGCTGCGCTTGCGCGCGTTCGCGGGTGCAGGATTGGCCAGCCAAGAGCAGCGGCAGTTCGACGTTCTCCAGCACTGTCAAGGTGTTCAACAACTGAAAACTCTGGAAGATGAAGCCAACCTTTTCGCGACGAAGACGAGTTAATCCGTTGTCATTCAGTTCGCTGGTGGAGCTGCCGTCCAGCAAGACGCGGCCCGATGAGGGGAAATCCATGGCGCCGGCGAGATTGAGCAGCGTGGACTTGCCGCAGCCGCTATGCCCAACCAGGGCCACGAATTCGCCCTGGTGAACGGAAAGCGAGACGCCGTTCAGGGCGTGCACGGGTTGCCCATCGGTGACGTAGGTCTTGGTGACATCGTCCAGGCGCACTCGTTCCGTGCGCGTTTCCGACAGCGGTAGCCTAGAGCGTGTAAATGGGCTGGTAACGAAAGTCATGTTCGATCAATTGTAGAGATCCAGGAGGTTTTGATGTCGTCAGCGGGTGCAAGGTACCGACGGTTGAAGCGAGCGACAGATGACGGCGCCGGACCTCAGGGGTCCCGATGCTGTGTGCGACCGTTTGCTCGCCACTCGGGAAACGTGGGCAACTCGACTCTGCAGAGAGAGAGCAGATGGCTCAGAGCCCATGGCTTCTTGGCCAACTAAGCATTACCTCCTACAAGCCGGTTTCGGGCCGATGATGGTTGAGCGACGCGCCGGCGAAAGATCAGTTCAAAACAAATTGACTGCCACTGGCAAGCGCCCATATTGTGGATTCGGCAGCCCGACTTGCTCCAATCCATCGCCAAGATCGGGCGAAACGGTGGGCGCCCGTCGGCGAAGTGCATGCCATAAACAAGGGCGCTTGGCCTTTTCGTAGTTCCCGGAGATCTGACGTGTCCTTTCCGCCGCCGCCTTCCTCGAGCCCAACGCACGCGCTGGCTAACGCCTTACTGAATTACAAACCCGAGTGGGCAAGAATTGCGCTGGAGCAGGGGGCCGACATCTTCGCCAAAAGTCAGCGGGGTGAGACCTTGCTGGCCGAGGCGCTTACCGCCGGGCTGCGCGCCTCCAAGAGCCGGGAAAAATCGGTGAGCGGGAGGATGTTCGCCGATGGACAGATCAAGATAGCGGCTTTGCTGCTGGAGCACAGCCGGACCCAGCCGGTTGAGCGATTTTGTCTGCTCGACGCCGTCGTCGCCCGCAATTTTACCGCTATCAACCACAATCTTCAGCCAGCGCGCCTTGCGGAAAGTGCGGCCGACGACTATCGCAAGGCACTGGCCCATGCGGTGGAAGAGGACGACTCCGAGATCGTCAAGCTGCTGCTGTCGGTGGAGTGCTTTTCGCTGTACGACGCCGTCAACGCCAAGGACACTGCTGCCGTCCGCTCGGCGATTCAGCGTGCACCGCTGCAGGACAGCAATGCGGACGAGTATCACCGGTGCCTCCTTGATGCAGTGCGGCAAGACAACTCCGAGATCGTGGAGTTGCTGCTCGCCGCGGGTATGAGCGCCAACACCCGCATAAACTGCGCGCACGAGGGCGGAACCGAGTTGCCGCTACTCACTCATGCCGTTCACGGTTGGAACAAATGGCCGCTACTTACCTTTGCCGCTGTTCGCGGCAGTGCGGCTGCGATGCGGACGCTGCTGAAAGCCGGGGCCGATCCCAACGCGAAGCCGGATGCCAAGGCTCAACCGCATGGCCCCTTTCACGACGGAGCCTATGAGCGCGGCCTGGCGTTCGGCAGGCGGGTCGCCCGCGCTCAGGAGGCGGCAAAGGAAGCTGTGTCAGCGCAGCCGGATGCCGATGCCGACACACAGTCGCTCTCCATGCTCAAGGCGCTCAATGCTGCCATGGCGTCGATGCCGTTGGCGGATTATG
Organism: Candidatus Korobacteraceae bacterium; assembly: GCA_049511915.1. Classification (GTDB taxonomy): domain Bacteria; phylum Acidobacteriota; class Terriglobia; order Terriglobales; family Acidobacteriaceae; genus Bog-257. Next base: position 19,174 of record JBEKXQ010000043.1, on the reverse strand, counting down.
CGGTGGAATATTCCGAGGATTATGCCGCTCATATTACTCCGCTCATGATAGCCGCCAACACATCGAGTCTTGATGCGGTCAAGCTGCTGGTGCAGGCGGGCGCGGACCTGGGCGCCAAAGACAAAAAGGGCAGGACCGCCCTGACCTATGCGAAAGCCGCCAAGTTCAAGCGGGTCATTGCCTATCTCGAGGCGGCCTATGAAAAGCGGGACGCAGCCGGTGCATTGACCCTGTGCGAGGCAGCGGCCACCGGCACTCTCTATCGCGTGAAGGCATTGCTCCAGGCAGGCGCCGATGTCGAGCAACGCGACGAGTGTGCCCAGACGCCGCTGATGCTCGCCGTCGCGGCAGGCCATGTAGAGTTGGTTAAAGTGCTGTGCACTGCGGGTGCCGATGTGCATGCCACGCGCGGCGACGACGGTGGCGATCTCTGGACCTGTGCCTTCGCCAAGCCCGATGCGGAGATCATACGTTGCCTGATCGAACATGGTCTCAGCCCCAAGCAAACGCGAAAATCGGGGTCTGCCTTGTTGCTGGCGTTCGGCTTGGAAAAGCCCCAAGACATACTGAAACTTTTGCTCGACAACGGCGCCGACATACATGCCCAGGTGCCGGCCGACGTAATCGAGAAGGCGAAGCGGAAACGTCAAAAACCGTTGGAATTTCTGAAAGCATCTCGACCGCGTGTCAATCGCGAGGGCGGGGCTGCGGAAGATCTAAAAAGTCCATGCAGCGTACTTGAATTCGCAAAACATTTCGCATCCAAGGATGTCTACTATCTCCTGCACACCCACGCGGGCGGCCCGGAAGAGAGCAACGAATTTTTCTACGAGAGCGTGCGTGATGCGCTGAAACAATGTGCCGTTCTGGCCGACGAGAAGTTCAAGGCGGAGGCGGCGCGCATCGGCGCGATCCTGCGCGCCAAGCCGCTTCCGTGGAAACGGCGGAAGGGCGTCATCCACTACTCGTCATTGCTGGACAAGGCGCTGGCCGCGCATTATGAGCAGACTGCTGCCGCGCCCGCCGGCCAGAAAGTACCGCTGCAATTGCTGCAACGGCTGCAGGCCGAGGTGGCAGTCAACGGTTATACGCTGGTCTACACCGGGCTGGCGGAGACGTCGTTGCAGCGGCTGCTACTGTTTCCTCTGAACGAACCTCTGGCGGCGATTGCCGCTTGCGGCACCAACGCTGCAAACTATGGCCACGACACCCGCGATGTTGTGAACTGGTGCGCCGAGACCCGGCGCGAACACCCGCTGACCGTGATCGGCGTGGGGTTCGACTTCATGGACCTGGGTTTTGCGCAGCCGATCCAAGATAGCGAAAAACTCGCCGCCCGGATTGCCGAGTTCTGCCCCGACGTGCAGGTCTCCGCCAAAGATCCCCAGGCCGTCACCAGGTTCGCGAAGGAGTTGGCACAGGCGGGGCGCTGTTTCTTCTGGTGGGATTGATGATTCCCGATATAGGGCCGCCGGTCCGCGGTTCTGCGACGTAAACGAGATCAAACATGCCGGGTTCGTTCAGTTCCCGAGCAGCAGAGAAGCAAGAATTGGGCCTATCGAAATATGCACGATATCGTGGTGTATTCGCGCAAGGGCTGTCATCTCTGCGAGGTCGTCAAAGAAACGCTCATCCAAGCTCAAAGTGCGGCCAGCTTCCGGTGGCGTGAGGTGGACATCGATTCCGACCCCGAGTTACGGCGGAAGTACACCGATGAAGTTCCGGTGGTGTTCATTGGCGGGCGGAAATCGTTCAAATACCACATGAGCATGGACGACTTCCTGCGGGTGTTGGCGAGCCGGGAGTAGGCTCGTTTTCCGGCCCGCAATTCCGGTCTGAGCCGTTACGCATTGACTGGCAGAGGCCGCCTCCTTAAGATGAGGTGACCCGAGGCCAGACATCCTTTAATGCTCGACCAGATCATCTCCCATTACCGCATCGTCGAGAAGCTCGGCGGCGGTGGCATGGGTGTGGTGTACAAGGCCGAGGACATCGAGCTTGGCCGCTTTGTCGCCCTCAAATTCCTGCCCGATGAACTTTCGCAGGACCCGGCGGCGCTGGAACGCTTTCGCCGAGAGGCGCGGGCCGCATCCGCTCTCAACCATCCCAATATTTGCACCATCTACGAAATCGGCAAACATGGCGAGCAGTCGTTCATCTCCATGGAGTTTCTGGACGGCGTAACGCTGAAGCATCTGATCGCGGGAAAGCCGTTAGACATCGAGACGGTGCTCGCGCTGGCCATTGAGATTGCCGACGGATTGGACGCCGCGCATGCCGAAGGGATCATCCACCGCGATATCAAACCCGCCAACATCTTTGTCACCAAGCGCGGTCACGCCAAGATCCTCGATTTCGGGCTGGCCAAGGTCGCAGCCACGGCCAGTTCGTCGAACAAGATTGCGGCAGGCAGCACCATGCCGACAGACGAACAGCACCTGACCAGCCCAGGTTCTACGCTGGGCACAGTCGCATATATGTCGCCGGAGCAGGCACGCGGGAAAGAACTGGATGCGCGGAGCGATTTGTTCTCCTTCGGCGCAGTGTTGTACGAGATGACGACGGGCACACTGCCGTTTCGCGGAGAGAGTTCTGCTGTCATCTTCAAAGCCATTCTGGATGGGGCGCCGACCTCGGCGGTGCGGCTGAATCCTGAGGTGCCAGCCGATCTGGAACGCATCATCCACAAGGCTCTGGAGAAGGATCGCGATTTGCGCTACCAGCATGCGTCCGAAATGCGAGCGGACTTGAAACGGCTGAATCGGGAAACGGAATCGGGAAAATCAGTTGCTGTATCACCGGTCGTAAGCCCAAAAACTTCAGCCCGCAAGGTTTGGGTCGCAGCAATCGTCGTCCTGCTCATCGCCGTGGCCGTGGCCGGGATTTGGTACTGGCGCGCCAAGTCCGCTTCGCCGCAAATCACATCCATCGCCGTGCTACCCTTCGTCAACGCCACCTCTGAGCCGAACAACGAGTACCTCAGCGACGGCTTGACCGAGAGCCTGATCGGCACTCTTTCTCAACTGCCAAACATCAAAGTCATGGCGCGCAGCACAGTCTTCCGCTTCAAAGGAAAAGAAGACGACCCGCGCCAGATTGGCCAGACGCTTAAGGTCGGTGCCCTTCTCATGGGACGCGTCACGCAGCATGGCGACGAAGTGGGTGTCGACGCCGACCTGGTCGATACAGCCGATGGCGCGGAACTGTGGGGCTCGCACTACGTCCACAACCTGACCGACGTCACCGAAGTGCAGAGCGAGATTACCCGCGACATTTCCAACAGCCTGCGAATCCACCTGACCGGCAACGAGCAACAGCGGCTGGGCCGCGCCGGAACCACGAATCCGGAAGCCTACCGGCTTTACCTCGAAGGGCGCCAGCTCTGGTATGGGCGCACCCCGGAGGGCATCCAGAAGAGCATTGGCTTATTTCAGCAGGCAATCGCCGCCGACCCCAACTACGCGCTCGCTTACTCCGGGCTAGCCGACACCTATAACATTGCCCCCAGCTATATTCCACTACCGTCAAAACAGGCGGAACTGCTGGCCGACGAAGCGGTCCGCAAAGCTCTCGAACTCGATGACACGCTACCCGAGGCACACACCGCGCACGCTATCGCGCTGGCGAATGAGTGGAAATGGAAAGAGGCTGAGTCCGAATTTCGCCGTGCCATCGAGTTAAACCCCAACAACGCCACCGCCCGGTATTTCTATGCCATGACCTATCTGGCTCCCCAAAACCGCAACGACGAGGCGCTGGAACAGTATCGAATTGCTTTATCGCTCGACCCGCTTTCCTCGATCGTCAACACCAACTACGCCCTGATGTTGATGCAGGCCCGGCGCTATCCCGAATCGCTCGCGCAATTCCAGAAAGTCCTTGCACGAGACCCAAACTTCAATCCGGTGCATTACAAGCTATCGCAGCTGTACGCCAACACCGGCCGCTTATCGGATGCAGTGAACCAAATCCGGCACATAATTCCGAAGCCGATCTCCGCCAGCCCCGACGCCAAGGGCTATCTCGAACTCACCCTGGCGATGGATGACTCGGACCGCTCGGCCGCCGTGGCCGTCGCAGCCGCTGTTGCGGGAAACCGCGATCAGGCATTCGAATTTCTGGAGAAAGCCTATTCTGACGGAGACAACGAACTGCTCTTCGTCATTCGCTTCCCCGCGCTGGACCCGCTTCGCTCTGATCCCCGCTTCAAAGACCTGATGCGCCGTCTTGCTCTTCCCGAGTGAGGTTCAACCCAATTGAAAAGCGGACTGACTTATTTAACGCTCACCAACTTTTCTGGGCGGTTGACGGGTAAAGCCGGCAGTTATCGACGCGTACAGTTCGACGAGAGACTCACCGGCTGCTGAACAGTCACCCGCACCGGAAGCTGACTCCGGACGTTGTCCCGAAGTCCTGCTCTGGTCCATCACCTTATCGGTGAGATCCGGCCGCGGCACATCTCCTCGAAGCCGGTTTCTGGCCAAATGCCGCTTGGCCGACGATCGCAGGGTTGGAGACCTCCAGCGCATGTAGGACCTTGTTTTCATCAATTGACATTCAACGAATTGGTCGAGCAATGTGTATGGCAAAAGGAACGCTTCGCGCTACGCGAGTCCCACCTGCAACTTCTTCATTTACAATGTGTTTTCTCTCGCACAGTTCCAGATTCCTCCGGTAACGCCGTGCCATTTCGGTGACTTGGGCGCGCAGGAGGACTGGGCGGACAGGAAAGCGCGGGAAATTTTTGCTTTCACGCCCAGGCTAGCACCTAAGATTTGAGTCTTATGCGTCCAGCGCACCTCCGGATGAACGTTGTGGCGGCCTTGACCGGGATGCTGCTACTGGTGCTCGCGCCGGCGGTTGATGCCCAAGGCCCCACCATGATCACGCTTGATCAGGCCATTGATTTGGCGCTGGTGCACAATCACGCGTTGAAGGCGACTCGCACCCTGATTCTTCAGAACCAGGCGCAGGAGATTACCGCGAACCTGCGTCCCAATCCGACCCTGAATTTCGACTCGCAGTTCCTGCCCGTTTTTTCTCCGTCGAATTTTAACACCGGAAATTTGAGCGATACCGAGCAGTTCGATGCCGGGCTGGGATATCTGTTTGAGCGCGGGCGCAAACGGCAAAATCGCTTACGCGCTGCCCAGGACCAGACGGCTGTGACCCGCGCCCAGGTTACCGACGCCGAGCGCACGCTCGCATTCAACGTCGGCCAGCAGTTCGTCAGCGTCCTGTTAGCCGAGTCGACTCTGCGCTTCGCTTTGCAGGACCTGGAAAGCTTCCAGCAGACGGTTGACATCAGCGAGACGCAATATAAGTCGGGCTACATCAGCGAGGGTGACTATCTCAAGATCAAACTGCAGTTGCTGCAGTTTCAAACTGACGTGTCGTCGGCGCGGCTGGCCAGGGTCCAGGCCCTGGTCGATTTGCGCACCATGCTGGGCTATGACGCGGTGCCCGCCAATTACGACGTGGTTGGTGACTTGGCCTATCAGCCTCTGCCGGCGAAGTTAGAGGATTTACAGACCAAGGCGCTGCAGGACCGCCCTGATTATCGTGCCGCCGCGTTGGGGACCACGGCAGCTCAAAGTCAGATCTCATTGGCGAAGGCAAACGGCAAAGTGGATGTGAATGCTACCGCTTATTACACGCACACCTCAGGCGAGAATACCGCTTCGTTTTTTCTGAGTTTTCCAATAGCAGTCTTCAACCGCAATCAAGGCGAGATCGCTCGCACCCAGTATGCTCTAACCCAGGCCCAGGAGACGCAGGCCTCGACCGGCGATGTCGTATTGTCCGATGTTAGCGATGCCTTTGAGGCGCTGCGCAGCAACGACGAAATCGTGCACCTTTATACTTCCGGGTATTTGCAAGAGGCACAGGACTCGCGCGACATCAGTGAGTATGCTTACAAGCGTGGGGCAGCAAGCCTGCTGGACTTTCTCGACGCCGAACGCAGCTATCGCGCGGTTCAACTGGCCTATCGCCAGGCTTTGTCCTCTTACATGACCGCACTGGAACAGCTGAAGGAAGCCGTAGGAACGAGGAATCTGCCGTGATGATGTTTCGCGATCGCCGGCAATACCGAGTTGCGATAACCGTGGTGTCGGCGGTCGTGCTGGCGCTTGCCGGCTGCAGCAGTGGAGGGTCCGGCAACGCCGCCAAGAGTGAGGCGAACAACGCCAACACGGCCGAGTTGTTCACCATTCCGCCCGATCAGATGGCCCACGTGCAGGTGCTGCAGGTCCAGCCCAGCAACCTGACGCGAACCCTGCGGCTAACCGGCGCCGTCGCCTACAACAGCTTTCATACCACGCCCGTGATTACTCAGGTGAGCGGCCCCGTGAGCCGCGTCGTCGTCGTTCCCGGCCAGAGGGTAGAGCGCGGTCAGCCCATGTTGTACGTGGCGAGTCCTGATTACTCGCAGAGTCGCACCAATTTCTTGAAAGCCAAGGACGCCTATGCGCTTGCGCAAAAGGCCTACGCGCGAGCGAAAGACTTGTACGATCACCATGCTATTGCCGAGCAGAATCTGGAGCAGGCCGAGTCGGCGGAGGTGCAGGCAGGCGGAGATTTGGCCGCGGCTGAGGCCGCTCTCAAGGTGCTGGGAATCAGCGATCCGGACGCGTTGGTGAAAGCGCCGCCCTCGTTCGAGGTCCCAGTGAGGGCCCCTATCAGCGGCGAAGTGGTTGAGCAGGATGTCGCGGTTGGCCAGTTGCTGCAGCTCACCACGACGCAGTGCTTCCTGATTTCCGATGTCAGTACGGTGTGGGTATTGGTCAACGTCTATCAGAAGGACCTGCCCTACGTGCGAGTGGGCGATCCAGTCACGATTCAGACCGAGGCTTATCCTGACGTCTTCCAGGGCCGCATTGCGTACGTGGCCGCTTCCCTGGATCCAAACACCCGTACTCTGCAGGCGCGCATTGAGACCAGCAATCCCGGTGAGAAGTTGAAGAAGGACATGTTTGTAGCGGCGACGGTGAATGCCGGGACGATTCAAAATGCAATTGCCATACCCGATTCCGCGGTCTTGCGCGACAGCGAAAATCAGCCTTTCGTTTATGTCGAAGCGGCGGCGAATCAGTTTGCCAGGCGGCCCGTCACTCTGGGTGAAAGCCTGAAGGGGCAAACTCAAGTCACCAGTGGATTAAAGGCTGGCGATCGCGTCATCGGCGATGGCAGCTTGTTCCTGCAGTTTGCGAACTCGTTGCAGCGTTAGGCAGCGATCAATTTGATTAAGGAACCGTGATCAGGACCATGTTGTCCAGCTCCGAATGATTCATCGAATCGTACAAGCGGCCCTTCGTCAGCGGTTCCTGGTGCTGATGCTGACGGGTTTTATGGCGGTCGCTGGGATCATCTCGTTCCAGCGCATGCCGGTGGACGCTTATCCCGATCTTTCTCCTCCCCAGGTCGAACTGATCACGCAATGGCCGGACCACGCGGCGGAGGAAGTGGAGCGCCTGGTCACGCTTCCGCTCGAGCTGGAAATGAACGGTGTGCCGCACATGGTGGTGATGCGGTCCATCTCGCTCTACGGCCTCTCCGATGTGATCCTTACGTTCGACGATAAGACAGACGACTATTTTGCGCGGCAGATTGTCTTCCAGCGGATCGCGCAAGCCAACTTGCCCACGGGCGTGACGCCGTCGATGGCTCCGCTGTTCAGCCCCAGCGGACTGGTGTATCGCTATGTTCTGGAGAGTCCCGACCGCAGCCCGCAAGAGCTGAAGACCTTTGAGGACTGGGTCGTCGAGCGGGCCTACCGCTCCGTACCGGGGGTTGCCGATGACTCCGGCTTCGGTGGCACGGTCATGCAGTATCAGGTGTTGCTCGACCCTGCCCGGATCTACGGCTACCACCTGACCGTCCCGCAAGTGGAGGCAGCACTGGCGGCGAACAACGCCAATGCCGGCGGAGGATTTTTCTCGCAGGGAGGACAGTTTTATTACGTGCGCGGCATTGGCCTGGTGCGCGACACCAGCGATATCGGCAACGTTGTGGTGGGCAGCAACAATGGAGTACCCATTCGGATAAGAGATGTGGGCGATGTGACGATCGGCCACGCGCCCCGGCTGGGTGAATTCGGCTACGAAAAGAATGACGATGCGGTTGAGGGCGTCATTCTGATGCTGCGCGGCGAGCAGACCCAGAATGTTCTAAAGGGAGTGGAAGCCAAGACAGAGGAATTGAACCGGACGATCCTGCCGCCGGACGTCAAGATTCATCCTTATTACGATCGCAGCGATTTGGTAAGCCTGACCACCGATACCGTGGAAGCCAACTTGTTCCGCGGCATGATATTGGTCCTGATCGTCCTGATGTTCTTTCTGGTCAGCTTCCGGGCGGCCATCATTGTGGCGCTCACCATTCCGTTGTCGCTGTTGTTCGCGTTTATCGTGTTACACGCTCACGACGGCGCTGCCAACCTGCTTTCCATTGGCGCCATCGATTTCGGCATCATCATCGATGGCACCGTGGTGATGGTGGAGAATATCTACCGCGAGCTTGCCTTGCGGCAGGGCCAGAACTACAAACTGCACGACGTCATTCTCTTGGCCGCGAAGGATGTCGATCGGCCCATCTTCTATTCGGTTGCAGTTATCCTGGCGGGATACCTTCCCATCTACGCTCTCAGCGGCCCTTCGGGAAAGCTATTTCATCCCATGGCGGAGACGATGTGTTTCGCCTTGGTGGGAGCGCTCATCCTCACTCTTACGCTGGTTCCAGTACTGACTTCCTACTGGTTCAAGAAAGGGATACGAGAGCATCAGAATCGCGCCTACGACTGGATGAAGCGTGTATACGCAACCCAGCTGGATTGGGCCCTCGCACGTCCCAAACTTATCGTGTTGATTGCGGCACTAATTTTTGGTGCGACTTTATTGCTGGTTCCGTTTATCGGCGGCGAATTTATGCCGCATCTCGACGAAGGCGCGCTCTGGGTGCGGGCGACCATGCCCTACACCATCTCCTTTGAGGAGGCGAGCCGTATTGCCCCCCAGATCCGTGACATCCTGATGTCGTTCCCGCAGGTCACCACAGTCGCCTCTGAGTTGGGACGTCCAGATGACGGTACCGATCCTACCGGATTCTTTAACTGCGAGTTCTATGTAGGATTAAAGCCCTATAAGGACAAAGCCTGGACCGGCAGTCTCGATACCAAGGCCAAGTTAGTTGAAGCTATCAACAATAAGCTGACAGCATTTCCCGGAATCATCTTTAACTATACCCAGCCGGCGGAAGACGCCGTAGACGAAGCGTTGACCGGACTTAAGAGTTCCTTGGCGGTGAAGGTCTATGGCGACGACTTAACCGTACTTCAGGACAAGGCTGTGCAGATTAAGAACACACTGGCCAAAATACCCGGTTTCACCGACTTGACGGTCGTGCGGGAATTGGGTCAGCCGAGCCTGCTGATCGATGTGGATCGTGACAAGATTTCGCGCTACGGAATCAATGTAGCCGATGTGGAAGCGGTGATCTCGGCGGCTGTAGGAGGGCAAGCCGTGACCCAGGTGATTCAGGGCGAGAAGTTGTTCGACCTGGTCGTCCGCATGCAGCCTCAATTCCGCAGCAGCGCGCACGAGATTGGTAACTTACTGGTAGGAACACCGGATGGCAAGCAAATCCCGCTCAGCCAGCTGGCCGATATCAAGCAGGGGAATGGGGCATCGTTTATTTACCGCGAAAACAATTCACGCTACATCGGAGTTCAGTACAGCATTGAAGGACGCGACCTGGAGCGCGCCGTGAGAGACGGACAAAGGGCAGTCGATAAAGCGGTCACTTTGCCCCAAGGCTACCGGCTCAATTGGGGCGGCGAGTATAGCCAATTTCTGGAAGCCAAGTCGCAGCTGATTCTAATTGGCCCACTGGCAGTAGTGCTCATTTTCATGATCCTCTTCGCGCTCTATGGGAACTTTAAGTTCCCAGTTTCTATCGCCCTGGGCGTTATTATGACGGAGCCGGTAGGCGCACTTATAGCTTTGAAGCTTACCCATACTCCCTTCAGTGTTTCGTCGGCTCTAGGATTGCTGGCGTTATTAGGCGTGTCGGTGGAGACCGCGGTGATTCTGGTTTCCTATATCAATAAGCTTCGCCTGGAAGGAATGGATATTCCCACCGCAACGCGCGAGGCCTCGCTGCTACGTCTTCGTCCGATCATGATGACAGCGCTCGTTGCCTGCCTGGGACTGCTCCCCGCCGCGCTCTCAACTGGAATCGGCTCAGACACGCAGAAACCCTTCGCCATCGTCATTGTGGCAGGTTTGATCTCCCGGCTCTTTATCGGATTCTTTGTTAATCCGGTCTTGTACCAGATGGTTGCTCGCGAAGGTGATGTGCTTCAGGTATAGCGTCGTTGCGGGCGCAACTGGGCTCGGCTTTTGGTGCGGAAGGGGGACTTGCCCATTGTTCACTTGCTAAGTCTCAATAACTTAGAGACTTACATTTTTCCATAACCTCCAAAATGCCGCAAAAAACCAGGGTCGTCGTCAACGATTCACTCATCGCAAACGGGCAGCGTAAGAGGCAATACTCGGCGATCGCCATTCGCCAGCGTTGGAAATGCCCACCATGAAGCCGAGGTTCCCGCCCGCAAATTTGAAGCTGGGTACGTAATAAAAGATGTTTTCGATCGCCCACACGTTAATACGAGCCCTTGACAGGTGTGGCATTGCCATTAGCGCCGTTGAGGGTCGTGGAGTCGTACTTGACGTTCGTGTCGACGTAGGTGAATCCGGGACTGGGCAGTATGCCGGCGTTGAGCCCGTACTGACCGGGCATATACTGGCCACGCTGCTGGGCCATAAACGGCGCCAGGCTGCATATAAGAATTTCGCGTATTCGGCTTTGGCTGCTTTAGATGGGGGATGGATCAAACATAAGTGGCAGAGAACACGAGGCCGCGCTTCACGCCCTCAGTCTTCGAACGGACGTTCGCTCACATCGATACGTGACTTGGGTCACTGACCCGATGTGCTGTTTGGATAATAACTAGCAGCACGTTTGCAAACTGCAGCGCGCAGGCCCAGCACCTTGCTTTTGCTAACGCAAGTCAAACATGCCGAGAGTGACTTGTGGGAGCGTCCCTCACCCCTGTATGCGGCGATTCGCCGTTCACCGGCTGTAGTAGCCTTGACCCCGGGCTTCGCAGTCGGTCTCCGTGCCGCACATTACCTCGATTGGTGGTGCTGTTCTTATTATCGGTAACGTTTATAGTCCGGTGCTCTGCAACCCAGCCCACCAGCGATGACTGCCTGGCGTGCCACAGCGACAAGACCTTGACGACCAAACGCGCCGGGCGCACCGTTTCGCTCTTCGTCGATCAGAAGAAATTCGCTGCCTCCATCCATGGGTCACTGCAGTGCGCCAACTGCCACGCTGATCTTGACGGCAAGGACTTGCCGCACTCCACGCCGCTGGCGAAGGTTAACTGCGGCTCATGCCATGGCGACGAGGCTGGGCAGTACGCAAAATCATTGCACGGCAAGGCCGTCGCTCGTGGCGATGCTCTAGCGCCGCGCTGCGTAACCTGCCATGGCAATCACGACATCCTGCCGGTGAAGGACCAGCGTTCCGCAGTTGCGCCAATGAAGGTGCCCTTCCTCTGTGGGCAGTGCCACCGCGAGGGCACGCCCGTCCAGACGAACCGCAACATTTCAGAACATGACATTCTGGAGAACTATTCGGAGAGCATCCACGGCGAGGGCTTGCTTAAGAAGGGACTGATCGTGGCGGCCAACTGCGCCTCGTGCCACACAGCGCATTTCATCCTGCCCCACACCGATCCCAACTCATCCATTAACCGGCGCAACATTGCCGCAACTTGTACCCAGTGCCATGCCAATATTGAACTGGTCCACCGCAAGACCATCCGTGGAGAACTTTGGGAAAAGCAAGCCAACACTCTTCCCGCCTGCGTCGATTGCCACCAGCCACACAAAGTTCGAAACGTTTTCTACTCTCAGGGCATGGCCGATGCGGATTGTATGCGCTGCCATGGCGATGAGCGGCTAAGGTCTGCCGACGGCCGTTCCATGCTGGTGCGCGTCGCCGAAGTGGCAAGCTCCCGTCACGTAAAAGTGGCCTGCAGCCAGTGCCACTCGGAGGTGAACGCCTCGAAGGTGCGGCCCTGCGAAACCATCACCCACCCTGTTGATTGCACCGCCTGTCATGCGGAGGTCGGACAGCAATACCAGCGCAGTACGCACGGTCAAATGCATGCCAAGGGCGATGTCAACGCCCCATTCTGCAAGGACTGCCACGGCTCGCACCACGTTCTGGGCAAGCACAATCCGGAATCGCTCACCTTCCCTACCAACGTGCCCGATCTTTGTGCCAAGTGCCACCGCGAAGGCGAGAAGGCAGCCCTGCTCTACACCGGCACGGAGCACCGGATCATTCCTCGCTATCAGGAGAGTATCCATGGCAAGGGCCTGCTGAAGAGTGGCCTGACGGTGACTGCTACCTGTACCAGTTGTCACACCGCCCACCGCGAACTCCCCGCCTCCGATCCGGAATCAACGGTGAATCCGAAGAACCTGCCTGGAACCTGCGGTAACTGCCACCATGGTATCGAGGAGCAGTTCGTCCAAAGCATCCACTCCTCCGCCGTGACCAAGACAGACAAGCCGCTGCCGGTTTGCAATGACTGCCATACCGCGCATTCCATCCGCCGTACGGACCAGGATGGATTCAAGCTCGACATCATGACCACCTGCGGGCGCTGCCACGCGGAAATTGCGAAGACGTACTTCGACACCTATCATGGCAAGGTTTCCAAACTCGGCTACACCAAAACCGCGAAGTGCTATGACTGCCACGGCGCTCACGACATCCAGAAGGTCACCGATCCGCGCTCGCACCTGAGTCGGGCCAACGTGGTTGCGACGTGCCAGAAGTGTCACTCGGATGCGACCCGGCGCTTTGCCGGATATCTGACCCACGCTACCCACCACGATCCCAAGAAATTTCCGTTTCTGTTCTGGACCTTCTGGGGGATGACGGCGCTGCTGATCGGCACCTTTACCGTGAGCGGGGTTCACACGCTGCTGTGGCTGCCGCGTGCGTTCCAGATGCGGCGCGAATTGCGCGCGGCTGAAGCCGCAGAAGCGGAAGGCGAAAAGAACTCTAGCAACACAGCTTTCGGCTCGAAGGATGGCGACGATGCCCAACAGTAAACCGCCGCTTGCGGTCAAGGTGAACTACTCTGCGGAAGCGGTAGCCGTGCAAGAGGCGCCACTCGGCGAGGTCTGGTCGAAAGCAACTCTGCCGGTTGACCGGCGCGAGTTCGTACGCTTCGCCCACCTCTACCGCGTGCTGCATGCCTGCATGATCGTCAGCTTTTTAACTCTGGCGGTCACTGGGCTTTCGCTGAAATTCTCCTACACTCCGTGGGCGGCCAGGTTCTCGCGCCTGCTGGGCGGGTTCGAGACCGCGGGATATATCCACCGGTTTGCTGCCATTGTCATGTTCGGTACTTTCACCGCACATGTGATCGGACTATTTAAGCAAAAACGCCGTGACAAGACGACTTGGAAGTCGATCCTGCTCGGACCAAACACTTTGCTTCCCAACAATCAGGACATGCATGAATTCGTAGCGACCATAAAGTGGTTTATCGGCCTGGGACCGCGGCCAAAGTACGGCCGCTGGACTTACTGGGAGAAATTCGATTACTTTGCCGTCTTCTGGGGGATTGTGGTCATCGGTTCCACCGGGCTCACGCTTTGGTTTCCTGTCTTCTTTACCCGGTTTTTGCCTGGCTCATTCATCAACGTGGCGACCATCATCCATAGCGACGAGGCCTTGCTGGCCACTGGATTCATCTTCACCGTGCATTTTTTCAATACCCATTTACGACCCGAGAAGTTTCCCATGGACACCACCATTTTCACCGGCCATATGCCATTGGCTGAATTGAAACGCGACAAACCTCGGGAATATGCCGCATTGGTTGCCTCCGGTGAGCTCGAACAGCACCTGGAAGAACCCCAGCCTGCCATCGTGGTCAAGACTATCCGAATATTTGCGTGGATTGCGCTAGGCACAGGCTTCGGCGTCGTTGTCTGGATACTCTACGCGATGCTTTTTGCATACCGATAGGTTTTTGTTCGCAATGCCGTGAATAGAGAATAGGAGAAAAAGGAACAACAACATCGTTAACCGACGTAAGCATCAAGTAATAGCTCTAAGGAACGAGCAGATCGCTTGGGTTAATTGGAGTATGTCATGACAAAACGAATCTTTGGTCTACTTGGTCTTAGCTTCTTAGCGCTGTGTATGAGCGCCTGTTCACAGGACAAGAAGGTAGTAGCCGAGGGAGCTGCCAGCAACTGGTTGAAGTTGGTGGACGCCGGCAATTACGCTCAGAGTTGGGACGACACAGGAGCCGTACTCAAGGCCAATATTGCAAGAGAGCAGTGGCAAGAACTGTTAACGCGAAATCGTGCACCGTTGGGTACGCTGATCTCTAGACAGTTGACATCAGCCGAGTACACGACCCAACTTACGGGAGCGCCGGATGGGCAGTATGTCGTCCTTCAGTATGCGAGCAATTTCGAGCATAAGAACTCTGCGATCGAAACCGTTACGCCGGTGTTGGACAAGGATGGACAGTGGCGAGTGTGCCTGTATGTCGTCCGGTAAGTAAACTGTTCACCCACGTAGTCTGCAACCGTGTTGGCGGCGGCCTTGGGGGTTCTGTGCGGCTTGATGGTATTTGGTTGCAGCTCACGGTCTACCGAACTCCGCTCTTAGCAGATGCGAGGCAACTGATCGCCAGCCAGCATGTCCACGATGCGTACTGTGCCTAGCGGCGTTCGCATGGTCACCAGCCCGGGGTTTGTGTCGTTCACCGTACCAATCACCTGAGACTTCAAACCCAGCGGATGACGCCGCATCGCATGCAACAGGGCTTGGGCTGCCGCCGGCGCCACGATCGCAATCAGCTTCCCCTCATTGGCGACATATAAAGGGTCTAGCCCTAGCAGTTCGCATGCTCCACGAACTTCTTCGCACACGGGAATTTCGTGTTCTTCGAGTTGGATCCCGACACCCGATTGTGCGGCGATTTCGTTCAGCGCGCTGGAGACACCACCTCGCGTTGGGTCGCGCATACAACGAATTTCGCGAGTTGCGGCGAGCATGTCGGCCACCAGAGTATGCAAAGCGGCGCTGTCGCTTCGGATCTGAGTTTCGAATTCCAGCCCCTCGCGCTGCGCGAGGATGGCGATGCCATGTTCGCCAATGGAACCGCTGAGAAGAACCTTGTCGCCGGGACGGGCGCGATTGGCAGAAAGCTCGACACCGTCCGCCACCAGGCCGATTCCAGTCGTATTAATGAAAACGCCGTCGCCCTTACCCCTCTCGACAACTTTTGTATCACCGGTGACAACGTGTACGCCCGCTGCTGCTGCAGCCTGTTGCATCGAATTCACAATGCGCCGGAGTTCCGCAATCGAGAAGCCTTCTTCGATAATGAACGCAGCGCTCAGAAACAGCGGCGTTGCTCCGCCCATCGCTAAGTCATTAACGGTTCCGTGGACGGCGAGCGAGCCGATATCACCTCCGGGGAAAAACAACGGCTTCACTACGAACGAATCGGTTGTAATGGCCAGGCGCTGACCGTTTACGTTAACGATTGCCTGGTCATCGAGACGGGCCAGTGTCGGATTCCGCAGCGCGGGCAGGAAGACATCGCGAATCAACTCGGCGCTCAATTTGCCGCCGCTGCCATGTCCGAGCAAGACGGTATCTTTGGCAGGGAGCGGTGCCGGACAGCTGAGCTCGACGATGGTTTTCGTTGACAGATGCTCTCCTAACTCGCGACCCGGTGACGCCGATAGTGGTAGTAGGCCGCGCAGGCGCCCTCACCGGAGACCATGGGCGCACCCAACGGATTCTCGGGAGTACAGCGCATGCCAAACGCGGGGCAGTCCGGCGGCTTTTTCAACCCTCGCAATACCTGGGCGCTGATGCATTCGGCAGGCTCATCTACGGTAGTGTCGCCTAAGTCAAAGACTCGGTCGGCGTCGAAGTCGGCGTACTCGTCTCGCAGGCGCAAACCGCTCTGTGGGATCGATCCGATGCCGCGCCATTTCTGGTCTGCGACTTCGAACACTTCAGTCATGATCTGCTGGGCCGAAAGATTTCCCGCGTAGCTCACCGATCGTACATATTGGTTTTCCAGCCTCGCCTCGCCTGCCTGAAGTTGGCGGACCAGCATGAGGATTGCCTCCAGAATATCCACTGGTTCAAATCCCCCGACAACGATTGGTACGCGAAAATCACGAACCAGATCTGCATATTCCTTGCATCCCATGACGGTGCAGACGTGCCCAGGTGCAATGAAGCCCTGTACGCGGTTGGTTTCGGACGCCATCAAGGCGCGAATCGCAGGCGGGACCAGAACCTGCGAAACCAGAAGGGAGAAGTTGGTGAGACCTTCACGTTTGGCCTGCCACGCAGCCATTGCATTTGCGGGAGCGGTGGTTTCGAAACCGATCGCTAGAAACACGACTTTACGATCGGGGTTGGAACGGGCGATCTTGACTGCCTCGGTCGGGGAATAAGCGATACGAACGTCGCCGCCTTGCGACTTGGCGCGAAGCAGGTCTGAATGCGACCCAGGCACGCGCAGCATGTCTCCATAAGAGACCAGGATAACGTCGGGGCGCAATGCCAGTTCGATGGACTTGTCAATCGTTTCCAGCGGCGTGACGCAGACTGGACAGCCCGGCCCGTGGACCAGTTCGATGCCGCACGGCAGCAACTCATCGATTCCGTAGCGCATGATGGTGTGGGTCTGGCCGCCGCAGATCTCCATTAACACCCAGGGCCTAGTCGTATCTTGAACGATTTGAGCGACCAGAGCCTGCGCAATGCGTGAGTCCCGATACTCATCAAGGTACTTCATAAGGCTGCTCTGTCCTGCTTCCGGCGTTTGGATCGAACCCAAACGGAGACGCACATACAGGCGGACTTTAACCCGTGCCGAACATACTATCGGTGATGAACGTCACGTTGTCCTGTGAGGGATGACTCTGGCATTTGGGCAACAGCAGAAGGAGCAAGGGAGGAGGGGGATCAGAATCTCACAAATCGGCTGGAGCCAATTCCGCCTCGAGCATTCCCATTTCTTGCAGAAGTTCGTAGGTGCGGTCGGCTTCGATCTGGTCGACGACGCTTATGGCGAAGCCGACATGGACTATCACGTAGTCGCCGACGCCGGCCTCCGGTACAAAGTCCAGGGAAACCTGGCGCACGATGCCGCCAAACTGAACGCGCGCCGTTCTTGTCCAGCCCTGCTCCTGGATTTCAAGAATTCTTCCTGGTATTGCGAGGCACACGACAAATCTCCTCGACATCCAGTAAACCATGGCTTTGTTACAGAGGGCTGTGACTAGCGGCACACCTCACTGTGATGATGGGAGCTCCGTATTGGATCGTGGCTCAGCTTACCGATGAAATGCGGGAACGGCAAACAGTGAATATCAAAACTCCGCGAAGGCTGTTTGGTGACTACTGCCACTGTTTGTCCGAGTTGCGAGAACTACCTCTGATCCCCCAGTTATTACTTTTCTTGGGTGCAGTGCACCCCACCTGTGACGGCAGTTGCTGCCATATGAGATTGTGCTGAAGTCGCGCCCAGCGGGCATTTTCAAGAAGTAACCCAACACCTTCCCATCCCGCCGGAGGCTCCCGAACGGACGTTCGCTCACATCGCTACGTGACCGGAATCACTGACGCAGCGGGCTGCTTGGACTGATAACTAGCAGCACGTTCGCAATAGGGGCGCGCCGAGCCCAGCGGTTTCCGTTGCTGACGCAAGTCAAACATGCTGAGGGTGGGTTGTGGAAGTTCCTCTCACCGCCGTCCGCGAATGCCCGCCGGCCCCGAGCACCTTGAAAGAGGCATTGCCCGAAATCTGGTTTCATCGCTGTACGGTGGACTGTCGACTCCTTTTCACCATCGATCTCCACTGGCTGAACTCCTTCTGCCCTTCGCCAAGCGGGTCTGCGTACCGCCGACCCTCCGGTAGCTCGGTTCAAGTCCATATCGAACGCAAGAATAGACAGACAGTAAGAAACGAGAACACAGCAGCATTAATTCAAGTCTGGTAGGGAGGCACTATATGGCAGCTCGACTTGCCGAAGAATGGTTCGCTATATGCGGAGGCTGTGAGGTAACCATCCTCGATATCGGTGAACCACTTCTCGACGTACTGAAGCAAATAGAAATCGTGCACATGCCAGTCCTGATGGACCACAAGCTCTATGGTCAGACTGGCGAAGGTACGGAGATGGAAATTCCCGCCGCGGATGTCGGACTTATATCGGGTGGAATCCGCAGCGAAGAACACAAGAAACTGGCGCAGGAGATGCGCAAGCAGTGCAAGATCCTGATCTCTCTGGGTTCTTGCGCCTGCTTTGGCGGCGTACCCGCACTCGCCAACCAGTTCAGCACGCAAGAATTACTGGAGAAGGTTTATCGCGACAGCGTCACCACCGAAAAGAACGGCATACCGAACGAGCAGATCCCGACGCTCACCGACCGGGTCTATGCAGTCCACGAGGTTGTGCCAGTGGATGCATACTTGCCCGGATGTCCGACCACGCCAGAGATGGTGACCGGAGCGCTGCTCGCTCTTCTGGAAGGCAAGCCCTTGCCCGCGCTGGCGACAAAGAGCGTTTGCGATGAATGTCCCACCAGGCGTGAGAAGAAGGCTGTCTCCACGCTGAAGCGCCGCTTGGAAGCGCCGGACTTCGTGCCTGGAGCGCCGCTGAGCGAAATGCGCTGTCTGATGGAGCAAGGCATTCTGTGCCTTGGTCCGGCGACACGCGCCGGCTGCGGTGGCAGCGATGGTAACCCGCGCTGCATCCGCGCCTACATGCCATGTGAGGGTTGCTTTGGCCCCATGTCGGACAAAGCCAATCCCATGGTGGACATGATGGGAGCACTCTCCTCCATCGGCCTCGATCCCAAACAGATTCCGGACCGGGCCGCAACCTTCAACCGTTTTGCTGGCGCTGGCCGTCTGCGGCCGCTGCCCCGGAGGTGATCCATGTCAAAGACACTGGTCATTCAACCTGTCACCCGCATCGAGGGCCACGCCAAGATAACCATTCAGCTCAACGATGCCGGCAACGTGGATACCGCC
>JBEKXQ010000042.1:0-33997 GCA_049511915.1 Candidatus Korobacteraceae bacterium | reverse complement strand
GGCAGAAGTTTCACCTGGCATGACGACAAGGATTCACCACGCGTCGCCGTCGTGAATCGCGAGTTCGCCCGCAGGATGTTTGGCTCGGCAGACAAAGCGCTCGGACGCTACTTCAAGATGCCCGATGAAACGCGTGTCCAGATAGTGGGTATCGCGGAAGATGGAAAGTATAACTTCATCACCGAGAATCCGCAGACGGCGATGTTCGTTCCCATTCAGCAATCGCCCTCCACCGCGACCTTCATGATAGTGCACTCGGGTCGCGATCCACAGCAATTGGCGGCAGCCATACGGAGCACGCTGCGGAAGGTCGACGCTGCGCTGCCTGCGTTTATCGAACCGCGTATCAGGACATTGGACATCGCTCTGTTTGGACCGCGTATGGCGACCATTGCCCTGGGCGTGATGGGTGTGATGGGGGCAATGCTAGCGATTACGGGCATCTTTGGTATGGCTGCATACTCCGTCAGCAAGCGGCTGAAGGAACTTGGGATCCGCATTGCCCTTGGCGCTCAACGCTGCGAAGTTTTGCAGGTGGCGCTGGGACGGCCGTTCAAGCTACTGGCCTACGGTTCGGCGGCGGGATTGATTCTCGGAATCCTGGCAAGCCGGGTGCTGGCCTTCGTCGTCTACCAGGCGACGCCGCGCGATCCGGTGGTCCTGGCAGGTGCTGTCCTGGCCATGGCGTTGTTAGGCCTGCTGGCCACTTGGATTCCAGCGCAGCGCGCGATGAAGGTTGATCCCGTGCTATTGCTGCGCGACGAATAGAGCAGAGTAGCTTAGGCATTCTCTCGCAGCACCAACTGCTCGGCGGGCGAGAACACGTACGCGCGAATCATCATCGTGCTCAGCAGCGCAGTCAGGCCCGACGACGCCAATATCATGGCGATCACCACGAACTGATAGATCGCCGCATACAGCGGGTCGGCGCCGGAGAGCAACATGCCGGTCATCAGTCCGGGTATCCAGACGATGCCAAGCGAACGCAAGTTGTCGATGGCCGGAATGAGCGAGGAATGAATGCTCGCCTCTGTGTAGCTCGCGATCGTTCTCTCCGGCGCAGCGCCAAGTGCCAGCGCGGTTTCAATCTCGCCCGCGTGCGCCAGCACTTCGGAGCGGAAGCGGTTCAGCGCGAGCCCATTGGTGTTCATCGCGTTGGCGATGATCATGCTCCCGACCGGAATGAGCGACGTGATAGCAGTATCGATCACGCCCGCCCACGTCATCACCGCAGTCACCAGGCCCGCGCCCGCGGCGATGGAATAGGTCGAAACCTTGCGCGCACCGGGAATATTCTGCGCCCGCTTGGCGGAAATCGATCCCGCCGCGATGATCATGCCGGCAAGCAGAAAGACGCTGCTCCAGCGCGGAGCCTTCAACAGCAGCACCAGCACGGAGCCGACAACGACGATCTGCACGATGCCGCGCAGCAGCGCCACTGCGGTGTCGCTTTCGAGATGAATGTTGCGCCGCCGCGCCAGCAAGATTACGAGTAGCGCCAGGACCGAGGCGATGGCCGCCTGCGCGAATCCCAGCGCAATTTGCGAATGGAAGAGCGACTTAAGCACCCAGCACCTCCGCGGGCGTTCCTTGCTGGACCAGCCGTCCAGCTTCGATGAGAGCGACGCGATCGCACACCCGCCGCGCCTGATCGCGATCGTGGGTCACCAGAACAAATGTGTAACGGTTTGCGCTGACCAGGTTGCGAATCAGCTCTTCAATGCCGCTCTTGGCATGCTCGTCCAGCGCCGAAGTCGGTTCGTCAAGCAGCAGAATCTCCGGCTGATTCGCCAGCGCTCGCGCCAGCGAAACTCGCTGCTGCTCGCCGCCGGAGAGGTTGGCGACATTGCGGGCGGCAAATCCCGGCAGCCCTACGCGTTCCAGCAAGCCGGCGATTTCGGCATCAGGCAAAGTCTCGCCGCGCTGTGCCGGCCCAAAACGCAGGTTGGAAGCGATGTCGCCGGGAAAGAGAAATGGCCGCTGCGTCACCATGCCGACGCGCCGGCGCAATTCGGGCGGCGCGATCAGGCGGTAATCCTGGTCTTCGAGAAATACAGTTCCGGTGGTCGGCTCATCCAGGCGATTCAGCAGGCGGAGCAGGGAACTCTTGCCTGAGCCGCTGGGACCGACCAGGCCTAACAGCTCGCCGCGATGCACCTCGAGCGAAATATCGTTGACGATCCACAGCTCGCCGACGCGGCGTCCCAGGTGCTCCGTTCGCAGAACCACCGCGCCGGATGAGCCGCTCATCGGTCCAGATGTCCGTAGTAGATGTTGGTGTCGTATTCCAGTACGACGCGATCATCGCTGGCGTGCTCCGAGAAAAGCTGCGGCAACGCCTCAATCATCGCCTCATGGCGCTGGCCCGACTTGGGAATGTACGACGATGACAGCAGCCGTCCGCGTAGTCCGTCGAAGTCGAGACGCTGCTGGTTGTGCTGCTGGATCAGGCTCATTGCGTTGGGTGCAAAGAAGCGCTGCAGGGCGTCGTAGCTGGCGACGTACTGGTGCGACACCTGTTCGTAATCGGTGGAGTATCGCTGCACCAGTTCCTCATAGGCGCGAAGGAAGGGCGTGGATTGCGTGTCGCGATTATGCCAAACCAACACCGCCCATCCGTCCGGCTTCAGAATGCGAGCGAATTCAGCGCGCGTCTCCGGCGGCCGAAACCAGTGAAACGCCTGCCCGGCGACGACGAAGTCCACGCTCGCGTCCGCCAGCGTCGTGGACTCGGCACTACTTTCCACTATTCTGAAACTGGCATTTCCTGCCATGCATTTTTCGCCGGCCAGCCGCATCTCCCGATTGGGCTCGACGCCAATCACGCGGTTGCCGTTATCCAGAAAAATCTCTGCCAGCAGCCCCGTGCCGCAGCCCACATCGGCAATCAGGTGCTGCGCCGTCAGGCCGCAAGCCTGTTGCAGCGCATATACCACATCGTGGGAGTAGCGAGGACGATACTTGGCGTAATCTTCCGCGCGATCGGAGAAGCGAGCAAGCGGGTCCCGAACTGATCCTGCCATGGCAAAGATGTTAGCATTCAGCACTTAGCAGCAGCATTTAGCACTTTGCATTTGGTAGGCAGACCGTGTTCGAGGCTGCTCAGTGTGGGACAGACCCGAGATGCAAGAACGCTGAGTGCTAAATGCCAAGTGCCAAGTGCCAAGTGCTAAATATGGCATCCTCTAGAAAAAAGCAGCCGTTGGCCGTTGCCATCTGTGAGGCGATCCGCAAGGTACCACGCGGCCGCGTCAGCACCTATGGCGCGATTGCCGAGGCCGCCGGATACCCACGCTGCTCGCGGCACGTCGGCCGAGTCCTGAAGCAGGTTAGCGGACTGCCCTGGCAGCGGATACTGGGATCCGGCGGCCGCATTTCGCTGCGTGGAGAATCAGCTCTGGAACAGCGTTTTCTGCTGCAGGCGGAGGGAGTTCGGTTCAAGGGACGCCGGGTGGATTTGCGGGAGTTCGAACACCGCTTCGCAGCCGCCAGCCGCAAGAACGACTCCGGCGCCCGGGGCAGGGCTAAGGCGAAAGAATTACCGCCAAAGTTGTAGAGTTTCCCATTGCGGGCCTATGTACCGTTTTGCCGCTGGCGTAAGATAGACGCAGTTTCGAATCAATCAGGGATATGTTTACCGTGGGCCGAGTCCGCCTTGTTGTCTTAGCAATACCAGTCCTGTTTGCGGCGTCGCTCTTGGCGCAGCGTTACCCTGAGCACGATCACACGGTTTTTCATCGACCAGCGCCAGCCACGACCACGAAACGCCCACCCGCCGCTGTCGGAACTCCGGCGGCGACTCGCACTCCAGTTGCCGCATCCAGCACAAGCTCTCGCACGACTGAATCAAACCGCCGCCACGAACTGACCTACGGACAGACGCCGACATTGACCGAGCCGCACACTACCCAAACTCAGCAAGCCCCGAAGTAAATCGCCGACGGATCAGGAAATCTCTTCGTAATAGCGCTCGCCCGCGCAGCTGCGGCACAGAACCCTTCCGTCTCGCTTCACCTCGCGCTGGAAATTAATGCCTTCGCCGCATTCCACGCAGACAATGCGCTCGCCTTTGTATCCCGGCAACTCTTCCGGCGGCAAGGCCACCTTCACCCATTGCTCGGTGAACAGATCGTCATTCGGCATCTCGCGATAGGCAAGCATCTGCTGCTGGTTCTTGTTTTCGATTTCGGGATGCATCTGCCGCGCCAGCGCCTTGGAACTTTCCTTGGCGCACACCCGCACGGCCCGGCCGGAGTTGAGATCGACGAAGGTCGCGGCGACCTTGCCCCAATCACGAAACTTAAGCGCCCGCTTGCCTAGCCGGCAGCCGGTGACCACCGCGACCGCATCGGTTGCGCAGCGATCGATTTCGACAAATGTGATCAGCCGCTTGCGGTCTTTGCCATGCGGATCGTCGATGCCCAGCAACTCCAGGCCGCGCATCGCCAGCCGCACGCCGAGGATCTGCCCGGCACACAGATGGCCGTGCGCCACTTCCGCATCGCGCAACAGTTCCTCGAAACTCTTCACCGCAATCTGCTCCGCTTATTCCTCATCCGAGTCGTTATCTGGGGCCTCATCCGCAAACCGTCCGCTCACGTTCACTGTGAACTTGTCGCCGCCCCGGGGCAGGAAGGTCACCCGTGGTGGTTGCCGGTCCCAATGCGGCGCCGCGCAATTCTGGTCGGACGAATCTTCTGTGCTGACCTTGCCCAGTTCCTTGCGAAACAGCGGCTTCTTGCCACCGATTTCGGAGACCACGGCATTCACCCGTTCACCATTGGATGTGATGCCGCAATACGCCGCGTAGTCGCGATACCAGCTGACTTCCGAATAGAACGTGTCGAAGTCGGGCAGCTTTATCAGTGCGATCCTCCCTGACGCGCGGTCCACCAGTAACCAGCCGCCTCGTTGCCAAAGCCACTTCGTCGACTTGCGCGGGTCATTGGGCAAGGCGTCATTGATGCGATACGCTCGCCGGACCACGAACTCGCGATCGGTGACATCATGTGCTTCACCGGTGGTGAAATCTTTCATCTTGCTATCCACGTAGAGTGGCCTCACCGAAATGTCGATCGTCTTAGCTTCCGCGGGCCCGGCGAACAGCTTGACCGGCGTCGCTTTTCCCAGGCTTACAACGTGAGGCTTCGAGGCGGCAGTGGCCGTCAAGCCAATCGGCAACATCGCGACGAGGAGAACGGCAACGCGCATAGAGAGTCTCACGGCTAAACGGCCAGTTTGGCAGGGAAGGGCTGCAAGCTTCGCCTCGCCGTCGCCGGGCTGCAAACTTTTCTCCCTTCGATATTAACCACCTGACAACTGGCTTACAATGAATTTGCGTCTAACTGGCTTGAGGATAGCCTTGACCTATAGCTTCGTAGTTCCGGCATACAACGAGAGCGAACGCCTTGCCGTATCGCTGCCCAAAATATTCGACTACATTCGCCAGCAGCAATTGCCAAGTGAAGTCATCGTAGTGAACGACGGTTCCAGCGATAATACCGCCGATGTTGTCCGGCATTTCATGTTGCTCTACCCGGATCTCAGGCTGGTGGAAAATCCCGGAAACCGCGGCAAAGGATACAGCGTCCGCAATGGAGTTCTGCACTCGCACGGTGATGTGGTGCTGTTCACCGACGCCGATCTCTCCTCACCAATTTACGAGGCAGGGAAGTTGTTCGCCGCACTGAGGCAGGGCGCGGACGTGGCCATTGGATCGCGTTGGCTGCAAGCAGACCTACAGACCGAGCGCCAGCCGTGGCATCGGCAGCTGTTTGGACGCTGCTTCAACCTGGCGCTCCGTATTGTGTTGGGGCTGAACTATTGCGACACGCAGTGCGGCTTTAAGGCGTTCACGCGGGCCGCGGTGCAAACCATGTTCACCCGCCAGCGAATCGAGCGCTGGGGCTTCGATCCGGAGCTGCTGTTTCTGGCCAACAAGTTCAACCTGCGCACGGTCGAGGTTCCGGTGGAGTGGGCCCACGATCATCGCTCCAAGATCAGCCCGCTGCGTGACGGCATCAAGATGGGGACTGAGATGTTGGCGGTTCGCTGGAACGACTTGAATGGGCGTTATAAGAACGAGTCGTTCGTGCCGGAAGAATCTCACGCCAAGCCGGCAGCGTCCGTGACCGGCGAAGTGGAATTGCCGCTCTAATTGGCAGCTAATTGGTTCTTCACCGCCTCACTCAGAATCTTGCCGTCCACGCGTGCGTCCCCAAACTTGGCCTTGGCGTTCTTCATCACCGCGCCCATGTCCTTCATTGTGGGAGCGCCCATCTCGGCGATGACGGCGCGGACGGTAGCGACGATCTCCTCTTCACCGACCGCCTTGGGCATGTAGCCCTCGATGATCGTGATCTCCTCGGCCTCTTTCTGCGCCAGCTCGGGCCGATTGCCCTTCGTGAACTGCTCGACGGAGTCCTTGCGCTGCTTGATCATGGTGCTCAAGACCTGCAGCTCTTCTTTCTCGTCGAGGTCGGCGCGTTTATCGATCCGTTTGTTCTGCAGCGCGGCCTTCATCATGCGCAGGGTGGACAGCCGGAGTTCTTCCTTGCTGCGCATGGCAGCAACCAGGTCTTTTTGCACGCGTTCGTTCAGGCTCATGGGGCAATTATAGTCACCCAAGCCTGTGATTCAGAGCACAAGGCCAGTGCCCACTTGTGGTAGCTTGCCCGGACGTGGAAGCCTATGATTAGGTAGTCGGCGTTCCTACGCCGCAATCAATCTGCAGAGGTATTGCCATGCTTCGTAAGACACGGCTATTTACTCCCGGGCCGACCCCTCTACTTCCTGCCGCGCAAAATGCTATTGCGGCCGCGGACATGCATCACCGCACAGCGGAGTTCCGCGAAATCTTCTCCCGTACCCTTGCCGATCTGAAAACCTTCATCGGCACCAACAACGACGTTCTGCTTCTGGCTTCCTCCGGAACAGGAGCGATGGAAGCCGCGGTTTCCAACCTCACCTCGCCAGGCGAGAAAGTTGTTGTCCTCAGCGCCGGTAAGTTCGGCGAGCGCTGGCGCGATCTGGCCAAGGCTTATGGCTTGTCGATTGAGCTGATTTCCGCTCCCTACGGCCAGACCTTCGACCTTCGCGAAGTGAAATCGAAGCTCGACGGCGCCGGCGTCCTTTATATGCAGGCGACTGAGACTTCCACTGGCGCGCGCCATGATGTGAAGGCAATCGCCGCGCTGCTGAAGGGCACCGACACGCTTCTGGTGGTCGACGCCATCACTGGTCTTGGCACCACGCACTTTGAAGTGGACAACTGGGGCATCGACATTCTCATCGGCGGCTCGCAAAAGGCCGTCATGATTCCTCCCGGTCTTGCCTATCTGTGTGTCAGCGAGCGCGCCTGGCAGCGGATGGAAACCGCCAAGCAGCCACGCTATTACTTTGACCTGCGCAAGGAGCGCAAGTCGCAGACGAAGGGCGAATCGGCCTTCACCCCGGCGGTGGCGCTGATTTGCGGTCTGGCGGCGGCGCTAGACTTCATTCGCCGCGGTGGCAACGGCAACTTGGCTGACGGCCGTGACGCACTCATCCACAACGCTGAAACGTCCGCCGCGATGGTTCGCGCCGGAGTGCAGGCGCTGGGACTCGAGCTTTTCGCGCCTACATGTCCCGCTGCAGCTGTAACGGCGATACTGGCGCCGAAGGGCGTGGATTCCAGCGCGATCGTGAAGGAGTTCCGCGAGCGCTTCGCTATGGTTGTCGCCAACGGCCAGGGCGAAATGAAGGGCCAGTTGTTCCGCATCGCCCATCTCGGCTACTACGACTATCTGGACGCCATCGGCGTCATCGGCGCGTTGGAGCATGTGTTGGCAAAGGTTGCGCCATCTCACAACTTCGAACTGGGCGCTGGCGTGCGCGCTGTGCAAGAGGTCCTTGCGGGGCAATTCGCCGAGGCGGTTAAAGTATGAAAATCGTCATTGCTGATAAAGTCTCTCCCTCCACACTCAAGGTGTTCGCCGAAAACCCCGACTGGACGGTGGTCCAGCCCGACAAGGAGGCGCTCGCCGGCGAGTTGACCAATGCCGACGCCATCGTCGTCCGCTCGGCGACTTTCGTCGACGCGGCCATGATGGACAAGGCTCCCAAGCTGCGCGTCATCGGGCGCGCGGGCGTGGGCGTCGACAACGTCGATCTCGACGCCGCCACCAAGCGCGGCATCGTGGTCATGAACACTCCCGGCGGCAATGCGGTTGCCGTCGCCGAACACACCTTCGCTCTCATGCTGTCGATGGCGCGTTCCCTGACGCGTGCTGATGCTACCATGAAAGCCGGCAAATGGGAGAAGAAAACGCTGCAGGGCACCGAGCTTCGCGGCAAGACGCTGGGCATCGTTGGACTGGGCCGGGTTGGCGTGGAAGTTTCGCGCCGCGCGCTCTCGTTCGGGATGAAGGTCGTCGCGCACGATCCGTACGTGGCTCCCAGCTTCGCTCAGCAGTTGAACGTCACCATGGTCCCGCTGGACGAACTGTATGCCCAGTCGGACTACATCACGCTGCACGTGGGCCTAACGCCTCAGACGAACGGCATGATCAACGCCGACTCCATCCGCAAGATGAAGAAGGGCGTGCGGCTGGTCAACTGTGCTCGCGGTGAGCTGCTCAACGAGCCCGCCGTCATCGAGGCTTTGCAGTCTGGGCAACTGGGCGGCGTGGCGCTCGATGTCTACAGTCACGAGCCGGTCAAGGACTCGCCTCTGGCAGCGTTGCCCAACGTGATCCTGACGCCTCACATCGCGGGCTCGACCCACGAGGCGCAGGAAGCCGTCGGCGTGCAGATTGCGCTGCAAGTCCGCGAGTATCTGCTGAAGGGCGTGATCCAGAACGCGGTCAACGTGCCGTCGATCAGCGAGGAAGAATACCAGCAGATGCGGCCGTACATCGCGCTCGCCGAGCGGCTGGGAACGTTCCTGGCGCAGTCGGTCGAGGGCGGAGTGGATGAGATGGGCCTCAGCTACAGCGGAGAGATCGCTGAGTGGAAGACCGCGCTTATCCGCAACGCTGCGGTTTCCGGCGCCCTTAACCAGATTGCGCACGCGCACGAGCGGGCGAACCTGGTGAACGCTGCGTCGATCGCCGAAGAACGTGGCATCCGCCTTACCGAGCGCAAGCAAGCGCGCGAGGCCAGCGGTGCTGCCGCTAACGTACTGCGCATGACCTTCAAGGGCGGTCAGCAGGAGAATACCGTGGCTGGCTGCGTACAGCCCGACGGCCTGCCGCGGCTGCTGGAGATCGATGGCATTCACGTTGAGGCGCCGTTGGAAGGCAATGTCATTTACCTGCGCAACATCGACGTGCCCGGTGTGGTAGGACGTGTCGGGACGGTGCTGGGCAAGCACAACATCAACATCGCCAACTTCTCGCTCGGCCGCGGCAAGGCTGGGGCAGAGGCGTCGGCGGTCGCGGTGGTGCAGGTGGATGGCGACATCACCGACGCGGCGCTGGAAGGGCTGCGCGGCATCGAAACCATCCTGCTGGCCAGGGCGATTCGCTTCATGGCGCCGCAGGCGAAGCAAGTAGCGACCGTCTAACTCTCACCTGCCGTAGGCAACCCGCCCAATCTGGGTGCCCCGGGTCTCGCGCTGTTCGAGACCCGGGAATAACCTTGTCGTCTTTGTCACGTGGGAGGGGCTGTTCGGCTGAACTCAGTCGATTCGCACTCACCCAGGTCTCGAAAGCGCGAGACCTGGGGCACCCGGCAGCCGACGTTGCCGCGCGCCTAAAAGACGTTTGCAACCGGCGCGGTAGAAACCCGCACTGAGTTCACCCTGAATTAATCTGTCCTTGAGTTACCGCGAGCTACTTCGCCTATCGTTTCGTGCGCTCGTTCGTTTTCCACAAGCGTCCGAAGCTTGTCCACCAGCATGCGCTTGTTTGAAAAACTGCGCATTGAGCCACTAGGAACGCTGAATCTCACGATTGCTATCTGTTCAAGATCAGAGCACGGAGTCTCCTCGTTGTTAAGCAACTTCAGGATTTCATCGAGTGAAGCATCCTTTAACCGGGTCTCAGAAATCCCTAAAGGCTTTTTGCGAGGCTTCTTTGGGACTTTGGGAGAGAGCGTTCGTTCTTGGAACGCGAGTCCACCCCCGCGAAGGACGCGCAGAAGTCTGGAGTACTGCCGCAGTATCGCTTCGTCACATCTCGCCGAAGAAAGGGATCGGTAGTGTGCGGTAAGCACTCTTAGGAGCATTTGGACATCAGGGGTCTTGTCGGCCATATTACAAATCGATGCGAGCCTTGAGTTCGTCACAGATTGACGTCATCATGTCTTTGACAGCCTTCGTAGCGTTGCCGCCTCCGTATCTCCAAACGGGGACGCCGGCGGCGACGGCTTCTGGCACACCAATCTTATTTTTTCCAATAGTCTTGATGACATCGGCTTTCCACGTTCGCCGAAGGGCGGCTATTTGTTCAGTGTGGATATTCGTATAGCCGGACGCGGCCCTGCCGGCGTGCTTTACCAAGAACGGAACAATTCCAGCTAAACGAGTCGACGCGACGAAGTTCTTCGGTACGTCATTCTCTTGGACGTGCGCGCTTTCACGCAAGTATGCTAACTTTTTGTCAATTTTGTTCTGCACGAGATTGCGGAAGTGGGTGACACCGCGACTGGATATATCGTCAGGAATGACGGGTATCACATAGCAGTCGCTTGCAGCTAATGCATTCTGGCTCACGATCTTTGTAGCAGGGGGACAGTCGAAAATCACGTAGTCGTATTTGTCCTGAGCGTTAATACCATCTAACCAATCTGCCAGCAGTGTCCGTTTTTGCCAGTCCGACAGATTTGCGTTCCCGTAGGTGGTTGAAGCAAGGTCAATCTCCGTATCATCCAATTCGAACTGAGCGCTCACAAAATCCAGATTTGGATACCACTGAGCATAGCTTACCTCCCTCGCCCCTATGGGGTTAGGTACGATGATTTCGCCCTTGGGCATCGGAATCTTCCGATTACAGAAGGATTCAAACACGCGGTTAACCGTTTTTTGTGCCTTAACTTGCTTTTCCCAAAGTGCAGACCCCAGGATCACGATCGAAAGGCTTGATTGGTGATCAACGTCTACCAGGAGGACCTTGTGGTCAGTTGCCAAGTAAGTCGCAAGATGCAGTGCGAGGGTTGTCTTACCGACCCCGCCTTTGAAGTTAATTATTGATGTCTTACGTCCCCTCTCTAACGAGTGTTCGGGTGCCCCACTCATCCGAAAACCGCGGATGAATGGGGCACCCGGCCCCCGGCCCAGCCCGAAGGGCGAAACAACGTAGCCCAGGACGTAAGTCCTGGGTCAGATGGAAAATGAACCCGAGTCCCCTAGGGACGGCACGCGGTTGAGGTGGCGTTCCTGAAGGGACTGGGAATCTTTTTTGAACCATGTCCCAGCACTCACGTGCTGGGCTATGATTGTCCCGCCCTTCGGGCTGGGGCATTGGCCAGCCTAAAAGTTCCTCCTCCAGTCGTAAGTCCACATGGCGAGTTTCGTCGCTGGCTCGTAATCCGGTTGATGACGTTCCCTACTGCACCTGAACCTTCACCTGCATCTTGCCGGCCACCGGTACCTGAACGGTCTCGCCTTTCTTCAGATAGGGTTGCAGCACCGCTGGATTGGCCCACTCCAGGTCCCATCCATTGGCGATCGCGATCACTGTGTATTGGCCGGGCACAACGTCTGGCAGGGTGAACGTTCCGTCGCTGTCGCTCTGGTCGCGGCGAAACAGCGGAGCATTATTCGCAGGGTCCTGCGGAACCAGGATGATCATCGCTCCCGCGAAGGGCTCGTCCTCTCGCATAGCAGTTCCGTCCACCTGAGCTGCTCCGCGCGAAGCGATGCCGGTGATGCGCACGGTGCCCGTGCTGCCGATCTCAATGGTGCGGCCCATCACCTTCGCTCCGGTGGCGGAAAGCTTCTGCAGGAAAAACCCATTCACATTTTCCAGCGCGACAACGTAGCGTCCGGGCCTGACATCATCGGACCTGAAATCGAATTCGCCCCTGTCCGCAATGTCGCTGCGAAATGTTTCCCCAGTTTCCGGATTGGTGAGTTGAATGGAAGCTTGCCTGGGCACGCGCGCCGCGTCCTGGAAAAAAATGGAGCCGCTGACCGACGCGAAGCTGGGACCGTCCGATGCGCTGATGTCAGCATCGCCCGCCAGCTCGATCTCGCGATACCACGACTTACCGCCGCCTTTGTCGTTGGGACCGGTCGAGGGCGGCATCTCGACGATGTAGTCGCCCGGCGCCAATCCTGATATCTCGATCACGCCCGGCGCGACCCACGAATTCGGGGCATTGAAGACGGAATCGAGATAGCCCTCGAAGATGCGCTGCGAAATGCGCGGGAAAACCATCCTGCCCAGCACGGCGTTTTCGGCTGATGCAGTATGGATCTGCAGATGCAGCGACGGAATGGCGTGCAGAGTGACGTCGGCTGTCGCCTTCTCGCCAGGCGTCAATTGCAGAGGAGTGGCGCTGGCGGAATCCGTTGTGCCGGAGTAGAAAGTCAGGGGATAGGTAACGTCGAGCGCCGCCGCATCCTGCATGGCCTGAGCGTCGCTCTTCGGACTGGCTGGCCCGCGATGCGGATTGCTATTCTGCGCGTACCATGGCCGCGCCGAGACCGACAGGTAATACGTGCCCGGCGCGAGGTGTCCCATGCGGTAGTGTCCGAGATCGTCGGTCTGATCCTGATTCATCGGAACGGTCTTCTGCTGTCCGCCTTCGGTACTCGATTGAAAGAGGCGCACCATCGCGTTCTGGATGGGCTCGTTGTTGTCGTCGGTAATGTCACCTTCGATGGAAGCGTCGGGCTGGATGCGGAAGACCAGATGATCCGAATCCAGACCAGGGCCGACAGCGATGGCCGTCGCGAAAGGATCGTGGTGCTCGAAATATTGCAGCGAGAAGCCCCGCGCCGTTGCCATCAGCGAATACTTGCCGCGACTGAGCGCGACGAAGGAAAAGCGTCCGTCAGCTCCGCTGGTGACCGACTTGGATATGTCGCGGTCCGCGCCTTGCGTGATGGGGGCGATAGCAACCGATGCCGATGCCACTGGTTGTCCGGAGAGCGAGTTCACCACCGTTCCGGCGATGCGATAGCCCTGCGGAACAGGCACTTGTGAAGCGGTTGGTTGCGGTTGCGCCGGCGTCGTCGGCAACTGCCTGGGTTGCGATTGCGGTGGCGGTTGCTGCGCGTAAAGGCTCGTCAGAAACAGCAGCGCACATGCAATGCGGGCCAGCACTGGGATCAATCTCCCTTCCCAGTCTGTATCAGGTCAAGCGAGACTTGTCCCCGTTGATTTCCGGTCAAGGTGATGTGCGCGGCTTGCGAAGCGTAAGGCGCGAAAGCGTCGGGATTGCTGAACTCCATTCCGTCAATGCTATCGAAGGCGAACACCAGATATTCGCCGGGAGCCAAGCCGGAAACGCTGAACTCACTGCCTGCGCCTCGCACTACATGCGGAGTCATCTTCCCGGCGGGCTGAGGCACAACGACGATTGTCGCCGGAGGCTGGTTGGCATCGGAGCTCTTTATCGTCCCGCTGAGGCTGGCGCTATCGTCGCGCAGCACAATCTCCATGGAATAGCTCTGGCCGCCCGCGACGAAGACATCGTCATACAGCAGATTGCTCTGTCCGTAAGTCGCGGACTGCACGTACCAGGGAGCTTGCGGCATCAGTTCGGCGGTGTAAGTTTCGGGATCGACATTCTGCAACACCATGGCAGAGCTTCCGCGTTGCACGGTGGAGAACGATTCGGCAGTGTTTGCATCTGCCGGCAGCAACCGCACGGAGATCGGCGGCCTGTCGTGAAGCCGTATGGAGGTGCTCTGGTTGGAACTTCGCGATTCCATACGAACGACGATGGGAATCGAGACGCTCGGCGCCAGCACTAGCCGCAGGTCCTCGATATTTGCCGCGACATTCACCAGCCTGTCGGCGCGCATTGGCTGACCCTCGGCCTGCGATATAGCCCTCACCATGTAGGAACCCGCGGGAACGCCTTCCAGCTTGAAGGTCCCGGTCTCCATGTTGAAGCTCGTGGGCAATGAAAGTTCATCGCCGGAGGAGGTGAGCAACTGAAAGCCGACGCCCTGGTCGGGAAGATGTCCGGAAATGCTGCCGGAAACCTCATAAACCGGCACCGCGTTCAGCGAGAAGTCCGCTTCCGTCTGCTGGCCTCCGCTGAGTAGGATCGGCAAAGCCGCGGCCAAGTCGGGAGCGCCCGGATAATACACATGGGCGAAGCCAGTCTTGGATTTCTCGCCGGCCGCGAGGAGTTGCTCTGCAACCAACGGTCCCGCGGCCACGTAGTATGTTCCCTGCATCAGGTTGGGAAAGCGGAAGTGGCCGTCTTCGTCGGTCTCGGTCATGCCGCGCTGCTCCCAGAACTTGCGTCCGTCGCGCACGCTCCTGGCGGTGAGCCGAATCGGCACGTGCTCGAGTGCCTGGCCCGATGCGTCGGTGACGCGTCCGTAGATTGCGCTCTGGGGAACGAGCTTCACAACTTGTGCCCCCGCGTTCGAGCCGATCGCGATCCACCCGGCTGCAGCGCCAGGGCCGTTTTGCTGAGTGGAGTAGCCGGGCTTTTGCGCGCTCAGGGTGATCTGCACTGCCGGCAGCCCGTCGATTTGGAAGTGCCCTTCGCTATCGCTAAAGGCGGTGCGCTGTACCACACCATTCGTGCGCACCAGAGCGCGGGCAATCGGCTCGCCGGTTACGGAATTCACGACCGTACCACTCAGCGTGAAGGTTTCACCGTTCGTGGAGGGAGATGAAGTCTGGGCTGCCGACATCACGGAGAAAATCAGTCCCATGGTGCAAAGCATCAGGACAGCGCGTGACCCCAGCGCTCGTGACGTAATACGTCCTCGCATCAACGCCAGCCAACGATGATCAAGTTCGCAAATGACGGTCCGTGGCCGAATCGACATAGCCATCCAATAACGCAGATCACTGACGCTACTTCAAACCCAGCAGTCTCTATGTTAACTCGCATTGCGAGCTTTTCCCGCGGATGGTGGCCGGCGAGCGGGAAGCGAAGATGAGTTTCGGTTGACAGCTGCCGGCAACAGCCAGAAGCGATCAGCACTCACGACTTGCGGCGTGGCAACGCTGCCCCCCCCTGACGCTTTGCGGCCCGGGCCAGAAACGCTTCCTGACTATTCAGAGCGTTCTTCT
Organism: Candidatus Korobacteraceae bacterium; assembly: GCA_049511915.1. Taxonomy (GTDB): domain Bacteria; phylum Acidobacteriota; class Terriglobia; order Terriglobales; family Acidobacteriaceae; genus Bog-257. Next base: position 18,809 of record JBEKXQ010000042.1, on the reverse strand, counting down.
TGTCATAGTCCGGATCGCGCACGTATTTTCCGTCGGAGGTCATGTGCCGTGCCTTGGCTTGATCCTTAAGATTGGTGGCCAGAATTTCGTCCCGAACCACGCGAATCAGCTCCTTGTCCTGGACCGGAAAATCTACTTCCACGCGGTGGTTAAGGTTGCGCGGCATCAAGTCAGCGCTGCCCAGATATACTTCCTCGTTCCCACCGTTATTGAAGTAGAAGATGCGGCTGTGTTCCAGGAAGCGGCCAACGATGCTGGTCACGGCAATGTTGTCGCTGACCCCCGGAATTCCCGGTATCAGACAGCAAATTCCGCGAACCAGCAGTTCAACCTTCACTCCCGCCTGTGATGCCTGATACAGAAGCTTGATCATCTTCTTGTCGACCAGCGCATTCATCTTGAAGATCAAGTGACCGCCGCGGCCGTTCTTCTGATGCTCGATTTCGCGTTCGATCAGGTGCTGCAAGCCAGCGCGCAGGGTCACCGGCGCAACCAGCAGCTTGCGATAGGAGGTCTTGACCGAATATCCGGTCAGGAAGTTGAACAGGTCGGTGCAATCGGCGCCGATCACTGGATCGCAAGTCATCATGCCTATATCGGTGTAGAGTTGCGCGGTCACGCTGTTGTAGTTGCCGGTGGAAAGGTGCGCGTAGCGGCGAATCATATCGCCTTCCTGGCGGACGATCAGCAGCGCCTTGCAATGCACCTTCAGTCCCATCAGTCCATACACAACGTGTACGCCGTATTCTTCCAGCTTGCGCGCCCACACGATGTTGCTCTCTTCGTCGAAGCGAGCTTTCAACTCCAACAGCACCGCGACTTGCTTGCCATTCTCCACCGCCTCCAAGAGCGCGTCCACAACCGGAGCGTTGCGCCCCACACGATAGAGCGTGACCTTGATGGCCAAAACATTGGGGTCGCGCGCCGCCTGTTGCAGCAGTCCGACTACAGGCTGAAAGGAATCGAAGGGATGATGTAGCAGAATGTCGCCGCGCCGGATGCTGGCGAAAATGTCCTCGTCTTCGCCCTCTTTCGTTAGTGCCGCCGGCAAAGCGGGAACAAAGGTGGGAAACTTCAGGTCCGGCCGGTCGAGTTTGGTCAGAGTGCGGACGCGAACCAGCGACTGCGGGCCGCCGCTGATCTTGTAGATGTCCTCGCGCTCCAGTTCCAGGTTCTTGATGAGTATGTCGAGAATCGGGGCGGGCATGGCTTCGTCCACTTCCACCCGCACCACGTCAGCGAAACGGCGCTGCCAGACTCCTTCTTCAACCGACTCCAGCAGGTCACCAGCCTCCAGATCCTGGATCTCGTAATCGGCATCGCGCGTGACGTGGAAGGGATGCGCTTCCAGGATCGTCATGCCAGGAAAGAGATGTCCCAGATTTGCCGTCACCAGTTGTTCCAGCCAGATAAAGGTTTGCTCCTTCATCCCCGGCTTGGTGCGACTTCTCGTCTTTGTAGCGCCGCTCACCGGAACCAGTTGCGGCAGCGTATCGGGAATTTTGACTCGCGCAAAATGCTCTTCGCCTTCGCCGGCACGCAACATGACGGCGAGATTCAAGCTGAGGTTCGAGATGTGCGGAAACGGGCGTCCCGGGTCGAAAGCCAGCGGAGTTAGAGTGGGAAAAATTGTCTGCTGGAAATAGGAATTCACGGTAGAGCGCTGCTCTTCCGTCAGATCGGCATAGTTCTTGATGTGGATGCCCGCGCCGTCCAGGGCAGGCACAAGCTCCTTCGTCCAGCAGTCGTGGGCGCTGCGGAACAGCCGTATGACGGCGGCGCGGATGGCGCGCAACTGTTCCGCTGGCGTCATCCCGTCGGGGCCCGTGTCGCTGACGCCTTTCTCAATCTGCCGTTTCAGGCCGGCGACGCGCACCATGAAGAATTCGTCAATGTTGGAGCCGACGAACGAGAGGAACATCAATCGCTCGAGCACGGGATTACGGCTGTCCTGCGCTTCCTCCAGCACACGCCGCTGGAAGTCCACCAGGCCCAGCTCACGGTTGATGTAGAGCGCGGGATCGTCCAGCGTTCGCGCTCTCTGGGGACCGTCGTGATCATGTGAGTTGGAAGCCGCGGTTACCCGGGCAGGTATACGTCGAGCCTTGGCAGGCGTGAGTTTGGCCGATGTGCTCATAGGATGTTTACGCACGGTAATAGACGTTCATTGTAATGCGGTCGGGTGGGATTGAACATCCGGCACGTCGAGGCCACCAGCATATTCGCCGACCTTTACCGAATATTCATATCGTTTTAGATAATCGTGACTCCATCATTGCCCAAGGGAACGGTCTACAGATTGTCCTTAAGGACGAAGGTCTTCGCGGCTTAGCTTCGCGGTTGCAACTACCGTAGATTCTTGCAAGAATTCTTAGCCGCCGAGTGACCTCGATGTGACTTAGCTTTGTCTGATATGCGGGGTGTCGGGGTGCAAGAGGGAGCCGTCAAACACTATACCGCGATGCGTGCTTGCGCCAAGCCTGGTTGTTTGAGACAGCGAGAAAACGTGTGCTAACCTGTGAATGCCTCTCCCACGCCGGGATGGCGGAACTGGCAGACGCAGCGGACTCAAAATCCGCCGAGGGCAACCTCATGGGGGTTCGACCCCCCCTCCCGGCACCACTCGTAACTCTAGCCGTTCCTGTCACTTTACTGAGTTGTACCCTTCGTGTCAGCGACGTTTCGCAGGTCGTAGGTCGTCCCGTTGTGCATGTAGGCCACGGCAGCGGTGGTGTTGATAGTGGTGACGCCGTTACTCGTGCTCACGCTCTGAATGGTCAACTGCTCCGAATGTCCCGGGAGATAGTCGGTGGTAGTCAGCACGATCTGGTCGCCCGCCTGCCAGTCCACGGTGCGGTCCAGAACCAGGCTGGTGGCGCCAGCACTAACTGAGCTGTTCAAACGCGCCCAACTGGTCTCCGAACTAAAGGGCTTCACCGACCCATAGCTCGCTCCCTTCTTGCCGAACAGTTGCAGCGTTCCCCCGTAGGACACGGCCAGGACTTTGTAGCCAAAGTACCCGACCGGAGGGCCGCCGCCGTCATAGTCCAGCGGCATGTACTGATAGAAGCAGTCGTTAACTCCGCCGGGCAAAGCGCTGGAGGTGCATGACGTCGGGTCTACGGTGGACATGGTGTTCGAGTCCCAGATGGTGGTGGGAATTCCGCACGGGCCGACACTGCTGGAAACTGGTGTCTTACAAATGATGCCTTGGCCTCCGCTGGCGCCCGAGCCGGTGCCCTGGTCCTTGCCATAGAGATGAATGGTGAGCTGTCCACCGGCGGTTCCAATGGGTGCAGCGGGGGTGCCGGCCACCAGACTGCCGTTGTTCTCCACCAGGATGGACTCCGCCCAGAAATTGATGACAGCGTCCTTGAACAGCAGCGTGCCGTTGGACATGCGACTGGAAATGATATTCACGTTCTTATACAGATAGGTGCCGGAGGGTGCCGTACCATCCACCGTGCACATGCCCGTCACGATGAGGTCGCCTCCGTTACCCGCCGGCAGCACTTGGTTGTTGCAGATGGTGGGTTGGGCGCTGGTGCTGGTGCTCAGGAAAGCTATCGCGAGAAGCAGAGCAAAAAAGCTAGTCGTCCACGTCTGGTTTCGAATGCCAGGTTGAATACTTCCGCTGCATGCTTTCAAAATTTCCCCTCATCTTCTGCGCCTGGGCGGGCCACAACCACTACGCAAAGCGTGGAAAATGCTACTACACGACGCCTACATAAGCACATGAAAAACTGTTTTCAATCGTTTCTCAACGGGACATACCTCTACCAATAGCTGACGGCTTGCATTTTCCATCCACTCTGCTACATCTTGAGTACATGCCCCGGCACAAGCCAGTTCACGGACATCAGGTCAAACAACGTCAATTCGGTAACAAGTGCTTCGGTTGCGGCCCCCAGAACGAAACCGGACTGAAGCTGAAGTTTGTTTTGGACGAAGAGCGACAGCGATTCGTCTGCCGTTTCCGGCTGCAAGGGCGCTTTGTGGGGCCGCCGGCGCACGCCCACGGAGGCATCATCGCCACTATCCTCGACGAAGCCATGGGCAAGGTCAACAAACTGCACAACCTGGTGGCTCTCACCAGCATGATGCAGATCACCTACCTGAAGCCAGTGCCGCTGTTCAAGCCGTTGATTGTCGAGGGATGGGAGCAGCGGGTCCGTGGCCGCGAACATTATCGCGCGGCTGAGATTCGCAGCAGCGATGGCGAAGTGCTGGCCAGCAGCAAGGGAAAGTTCATCGAGATCGATCCCCATCGCATGTTCGCGAAATACCTGAAGAAGAAGCACAGCGACGCCACGTAAAGGACTGTCGGGAGAGATGTCTTCCACGCCGGCGGCGCCGAGCGCTACTCAACGTATTCTGCGTAGTAGCTCAACCAAACGTGTGCCTTAGCCTGGCCCGTGTAGTGAATGTCCACATCACCGCGGGTCACGATTAGGAATGTCTTGCAATCTTCAGGCGCCGCCAGAACGATTGGTACGACCGCCTCGATTCCCGGAAGTGAGGGCGTGGTCGTGCCAAGTTGATACTCAAGCCAAAGACTTCCGGCAGGCTGAGACGGGTTTCGATACTCTTCCCAGTGAATTGTCAGCGTCAGCCTGAACTCCCGGCCGTTGATGTTAGGGGTATCAACCGATTGATCGGTGTTAGCACTGGTCAGGATGAACGCATTGCTGCCGGTCATTACTTTTAACATCCGATTACCTGCCTCTCATTTCTTGTGCCTCGCATTGGGGCGGCGGCGGCCGTGCTCTTGCATCCAGGAACTATACATCACGAGTCTGACCACCACTCGATGGATTTCCGTAAAGTCCCAAGTGTTGTTGAACACTCTCTAAGAACAACTACGTGCCCAAGATCGCACTTCGGCGCTCCATGAGCACCGTGTCGCGCCATGTGCCCTTCAGACAGGCGATCCGCTCGCGCGTGCCCACGACGCGAAATCCCGCACGCTGATGCAGACGGATACTGATGGCATTCTCAGCAAAGATGCCAGCCTGAAGGGTCCAAATGCCGTTGCGCTCTGACTCTGCGATGAGCGCCATCAACAACGCCGCGCCGATGCCGAGTCCTCGAGCGCGCTCGGCAATATAGATGCTGACCTCAGCTACGCCCCTGTATACCTGCCGCGAAGAAACTCGGCTAAGCGCGGCCCAACCTGAGACGGCATCGCCGCTCCTCGCAATCAGCCTGCATGTTGGCAGGTGGCGCGCGTCCCATTCCGTCCACTCAGGAACCGACTCTTCGAACGTGGCCTTTCCGGTCGCGATGCCTTCCCAGTAGATCTGACGCACCGCGTCCCAATGCTTTTCCGTCATCGGCAGGATGTCGCAATCCATTGCACGAGGGGCCACGATTTAAGAGTATAAATTCCCGCCACAGAGGCCGAATCTCGCCCGATGTTGCCCAGAGTTACGCAGGGCTTCCGCGCAAGGTAAAATAGAGGCTACGTGACCTCAAGAAGTGCACGCGCTTGCCTGGCCAATTGCTGAGTGTCAAATGCCCACGGCCAAGTATTTCCAGGCGCAGGCTCCGATTAGGAGAAGACGATGTTAGAGAACAATGGCAACAACAACAGTTTGCGCTTGAAGACGGGCTTGGCCGAGATGCTCAAGGGCGGCGTCATCATGGACGTGATGAGCGTCGACCAGGCCAACGTGGCTGAGAAGGCTGGCGCAGTCGCCGTCATGGCGCTGGAGCGTGTGCCCGCAATCATTCGCGCCGAAGGCGGCGTCTCGCGCATGGCCAATCCTCGGCTGATCAAGCAGATCATGGCCGCCGTCTCGATTCCGGTGATGGCCAAGTGCCGCATCGGCCACTTTGCCGAGGCGCAGATTCTGCAGGAGATCGGCGTCGACTACATCGACGAGTCCGAGGTGCTGACGCCCGCCGACGAAGAGCATCATGTGGACAAGCAGGCCTTTACCACGCCATTTGTCTGTGGAGCGCGCAATCTGGGCGAGGCGTTGCGCCGCATTGCCGAAGGCGCAGCCATGATCCGCACCAAGGGCGAAGCCGGAACGGGCGACGTTGTCCACGCGGTGAAACACATACGACAGATTGTGAAAGAGATGAAGCAGCTTACCGTGATGAGCGATCAAGAGCTCTTCGCCGCCGCTAAAGATCACCAGGCGCCTTATGAGTTGGTGCGCATGGTGGCCAAAGCAGGGAAGCTGCCGGTGCCGAATTTCTCCGCCGGCGGCATCGCCACGCCCGCCGACGCTTCTTTGGTGATGCAGCTCGGCGCGGAGGCGGTCTTTGTGGGCTCGGGCATTTTCATGAAGGGCGGGGCAATCGCTCTCGATCTGCATGTGAAGGCCGAGCGCGAAGAGGCCGAGTCACGCGCGCGTGCCATCGTGATGGCAGCTACGCACTTCGGCGATGCCAAAGTACTGGCAGAAGTCAGCTCGCAGATGACCGGTGCGATGAAGGGACTGGCAGTGGCGGCGATTGAGGAAAAGGATTTGTTGCAGACCAGAGGGTGGTAAAGCTATCAGCCGTCAGCTATCAGCTTTCAGTTGGGCGCGGCTTAGGTCGCGCCTTTCCGCTGTCTCGGTGCATCTCTTGAAGGTTCGCAACCGTTGGAAACGTGCCAAGCTTTTAGCTGAGGGCTGACGGCTGATAGCTGACCGCTATCCATGAAAATCGGCGTTCTCGCACTACAAGGCGATTTCGAAGCGCACCGCCGCCGGCTGGAAGAGCTGGGAGTGGAAGTCGTGTTGGTACGCAATCCAGGCGATTTTGAAGGACTCGACGGCCTCGTGATTCCAGGCGGTGAGTCGAGCGCATTTCTCAAGCTGCTCGGTGAGCGCACCTTTCAGAAGCTCAAGGAATTCGTACATGCGAAGCCGACGTTCGGCACCTGTGCCGGTGCCATCATGTTGGCCAGAGAAGTAGAAAATCCGGGCCAGCCTGGCTTGAATGCCATCGACATCAGCATTCGCCGCAATGCCTATGGTCGCCAGATCGACTCCACGATTGTTAAGGCCGCAACCGCGCTCGGCAGCGAACCGCTGGAGATGGTCTTCATCCGCGCGCCGCGTATTGAGAGCGTGGGTAAAGATGTCGAAGTCCTGGCCAGACGCGGCGATGATCCTGTTCTGGTACGGCAGGGAAGAGTAATGGCGGCGACGTTCCATCCCGAGCTCTCCCGTGATCAGCGGGTGCACCAGGAGTTCCTCAAGCTGGTGACGAACGGCGCAGGATAAGAAACTCTTACCCGCAAGAATTGGCACTCGATCTCCACCAGAACCTGTCTCATGAATCAGTCTGTATCAGGGCGCGGCATTCAAGCCGCGCCGGTTCGCTGCCGCTATTTCAGAATATCTGCCCCCGCTTTGGAGCACTGGGCGTCCTGCGCACTGGCAGCGCCGGAAACGCCGATCGCGCCCACAATCTTGCCGTCCATCACCAGGGGAATGCCGCCATCCACGGGCACTGCGCCCTCAAGCCCCAAAATGCGAAGGCCGTCGCCGCCGGCAGCCAGGGCGTCTTGAAACGCCTTGGTGGGCCGCTTGAATCGAGCGGCAGAACGCGCCTTATCAACTGAGACGTTGGCACTGCCCAACTGCGTGTTGTCCATCTTCTCGTAGTAGACGAGATTACCCGCCGGATCCACGATGGCGACCGCGACGTTCCAGTTGTTCTTTGCCGCTTCCGCCAGCGCCGGCGCTGCGGCTTTCTTTGCGTTCTCAAGGCTAATGGGCAAGCCATAGGGATTTGGCATCTGTCCACTTACCGTTTGCAGTGCGCCGATGGCGAACATCACAACCGCGACATACTTCACCCTTGATCTCGATGACATGACTCTCCTTTTCAACCTGCTCATCCCGCTCAGATCGCAACTCATACGCTTCAGCAACACGCCATCTTGACGTCTGTGTCCTTCACAGGCCCGAAGGCCTCTGCCGGAATCGGCACGCCGTGCAGCGTCTTCCAGCAGCGCCGTGCGGACTCGATCAGCACCAGAATCACACCTACTACGAAGATCAGCATCAGCGTCGAGTCCAGATATCCCTGGAACTGCTTGCCGGGCGTTTGCGCCAGCGGCCAATAAATGTTCTTGATCGACAGCACGCCTGCGGTCAGCGTGGTGACGCCGACGAAGCACATGGGGAGCGCCGTGATCAAGGCATATTTCACCTTGCCCATGTTGACCAGGAACGTGGTCACCACAGCAAGCGCGATGGTGGCCAGTAGTTGATTGCCGGTGCCGAACAGCGGCCAGATGGTAGAGATAGAGCCGGTGTAGATCAGATATCCCCAGCTCAAAACCACGATGGCGGAAGTCACCAGGTTGCCTGGCAGCCATGCGGTATTGCTGAACGGCTTGTGAACCTTACCCAGCAACTCATGCAGAACATAGCGGGCCACACGCGTGCCGGTATCCACAGTCGTGAGGATGAAGAGCGCCTCGAACATGATGCAGTAGTGATACCAGTAACCGGTGAGTGTCTTCATGCCGGGGATGCCGCGGAATATCTGCGCCATGCCGACGGCCAGCGAGACAGCGCCGCCGGTACGGCCGGCAAGCTTCTCGCCTACCTGGGCTGAGATCATGTCCAGATTCACGGTGTGCATGCCCAGTTTGGCGAAAACCGCGGGTGTAGCGTTGATGGCGAAATAGTCGCCGGGATACATGGAGCAAGCGGCAATCAGCGCCAGTACGGCGACGATTCCTTCGCACATCATGGCCCCATATCCGATGAAGCGCGCGTCGGTTTCCTTCCACAGCATCTTGGGTGTGGTTCCGGACGAGATCAACGCGTGGAAGCCGGAGATCGCACCGCAAGCGATTGTCACGAACAGGAACGGGAAGAGCTTGCCTTTGATGATTGGCCCGCCGCCGTGAATGAACTGCGTGACTGCAGGAAACTGAATGTCCGGGTGAACGATGAAAACGCCAAGGATCAGCAGCGCGATGGTTCCCAGCTTCATGTAGGTGGAGAGATAGTCGCGCGGCTCGAGCAAGAACCACACCGGCAGTACCGAGGCGACAAAACCGTAGATCCCCATGGCATACACGATCTGGTGGGGAGTGAAGGTGAGGACATGAGCGTAGGCGGAGGCGGCGAAAGTTTTTCCGCCAATCACCGCCCCCAGCAGGAGTATGACGCCGATGATGCTCGGGCCGGTGATGTTGATTTTGCCTGGCGTGCTCTTGAACATATACAGCCCCATAAAGATTGCGATGGGGACGGTCATTCCGATGGTGAAGACTCCCCACGGGCTGTTAGCCAGAGCGTTGACCACAACGATGCCGAGTCCCGCCAGAGTGACCAGCAGAATGAAGAGCAGGGCAATCATCGTGACCAAGCCAGCGTAGGGGCCGACTTCGGTTCGTGCCACATCAGCCAGCGAGCGGCCTTTGTGGCGTACCGAGGCCACCAGCACGGTGAAGTCATGGACGCAGCCGCACAGAACGGCGCCAAACAGGATCCAGATAAATCCCGGAGCAAATCCGAATTGCGCAGCCAGAGTCGGTCCCACCAGCGGACCTGCGCCGGCAATGGCAGCGAAGTGATGGCCGAACAACACCCACTTCGGAGACGGCACGTAGTTGTGACCGTCTTCATAAACGTGTGAGGGAGTGACGCGGCTGTCGTCCAGGGCAAGTACTTTGGCGGCAATGAACGCGCTGTAATAGCGATAGCCGAGCGCGAAGACACACAGTGTCCCCAGCATGATGGGGAAGGTATTCATAAAGAGCCCCCGATATGATTTCCGTCGGTTGCCAACTGGGCGGCAATTCTTCCAGCCAAGACAGGGAACTCAGAAAGAAGAAAAGGAATCGGCCGGAATTCTCGCTTTAGCTCCCAACAGCCGCATACTATACCCATCGAGCAGTCTGAGCGTGTTTTTTTTCCGGAAGGGCCATGGGCTGTGCCGTGACAGATTGACGGTGATTCAAAATGGTGCTTTGCTGCGCAATGAAGAGCACTCCATCAAACTCCGCGATCAGGAAGCGGAATAAGAACGCAGGAGTGAACAACCAGCTTCCGAAGACGTCGCAAGGAAGTGTCGCCAATCGCCAATGTTTAATGGGAGTATCAGGCAACGCGCCTCTTTTGATACATAAATGGCTCACGTACCCTTCGCCTTCCCCAAGTGGCTGCTCATAACAAAGGACTTATTGGCTTCGTTTTGCAATTTCGACTATTCTCAGTGGCTGGCGCCCGTTAAGTTATGTTAACACTAATGCGAAATTTGGTGATACCCTGCAATGAATGGAGATCACCGAAGCGCAGTACCAGCGTATTGCCTCCAGTTTTCCCCGCCAGCGCGGCAATGTGAAGTTGCACAACCTGCAATTGCTGAATGCCCTGCTTTATGTCGTTGAGCAAGGTTGCAAGTGGCGCAGACTGCCCAAACGCTTCGGAAATTGGCACACCATTTACACCCGGATGAACCGCTGGTCCAAGAGTGGCGCGCTGGATCGCGTCTTCGAGCAATTGCAGCGCCAGCAGATCGTGCGCATCCGCATCGAGGCTGTGAGCTTGGATTCGACGACCGTCAAAGCCCATCCTGACGGCATCGGCGCGTTCAAGAAGAGGGACCGCAAGCCATTGGGAGGTCGCGCGGCGAATGGACCACCAAGATTCATTTGGTTGCCGCAGATGCGCGAACGGTTATAACCTTCGCCTTGTCGTCCGGAACAGTGCCTCTGACACCGTCGAAAATCGCAAGCTGCTGTGATTCCAGCGCTCCAAACCACTTGGAACCCTGGCAGTATTGCAAAGCCATGTTCGGCAGGCGCAACGAAATCGAACGGACTGTCCGCGGGCTTAGTTAGTGTGAACACTTCAAAGACCGGTTCTTGCTCCGATTCAGTCTTGGATCGAGGTTGGTAACAAGTAAGGACTCTTTGCTGATCGCTTGAAACCTGAACGCTCAGGCAGGGCCTGGGCCTTCTGTCGCCTCTGCTGAGATTCAAGGAGCCTCTGCAGTGCCCAGTCATACTTTTTCTGCAATGCCTTGTCGCATCGGAGGAGCTTGTCCAGGTCATCTTCCTGAGGAAGAACGCACGCATCACGGTAATCATTCCGTTTCTTGTTGTTCATCAGACGACAGAACATGGACTCAAGTTTGGCTTTGGCCTCCTCGAGGGAGGCAACAAACTGGTCGTCGAGCTTGACCTCGATGAGGGGGGTATCATCCTTGGGCTGCAGCCAACGAGGCCTTAGAACCTCTGTACGTGCCAGCTCTAAAGGGTAGAGCACCGTCTTGTAAGTTGCCGGCGAGAGGGTTCCCGTAGTTGCGATCTCTTTTTGTGCGTCCTTGAGGATAGAGAGTTCGTAGAAGAGTTGCTCGACTGGCGTGGGGGGACCTGATGGTGTCGCATCCAGCCCAACCTCTGCTACGATGAACCGTTTCTCCGACCGACTCAGTCGACGTTGTTTCCACATGCACTCAGCCATGACTGCAACGCAAAACGCTTCCGATGGACCTTCTGGTTTGTATTCCTCCTGCAGAGCCTCGATCAGTCTCGAAAATTGCTCTTCAGGATCGTCCTCGTCCTCGTAATAGCCGCCGTCACACTTAGGAATAACCACGTGCTCGGCAAACAGCCCGATTGTCACCGCATTGAATTTTGAAATGTTTTTACCCCGCTCCGTTCGCGGGCCGGTCGACCGTTTCGCATTCAGACGATTCGCGGCAAGCTTCTTTTCGGTACGGTGATGCCGACCCTTCTAACGTCTCATTGCTGGTCCGTGGCGCCGAGATGCGCATAGCAGAGACACGAGCCGTCAATCGTGCCCTGCGTAAGGCCTACGGCATCGGAATCTGCTCGGTCGAGGAGATCGGCTCCAATCCTGGTCCCATGCCGCCGGCTCCTGATGCGCAGAAGTTTCCGCCCAAGAATGCCAACGGCAATGGAAACGGTGCCGGACACAAGGTCCGCGACCGGCTCTGCCAGATCATCCGCCAGCACAAGCTCGATCCCGAACTGGTGAAAGCCTACGCTGTCGATTTCTGCGGTACCAAAACCCTTAAAGACGCTACTCGTGAGCGGGTCGAAAGCTTCGTCCAGCAGCTCGCCGAGTCGGCCAAGAAGGACCGCAGCGCCCTGCTCTGTCAGCTCAACAGCTACGCACCCCCAAGCCAGGAGGTGGCGGGATGAAACATCATGTTCCTGGACTCTCCGACACCGCACGGGATTCGCACTCCGAGGTTCCCGACGGCGTATTTCTCGTCCGGCTCGATGGGGCGCAGCATCGCTGGCAAAACCAGAAGCGCTTTTATCTGCTCCGGCTTTCCGTTCTTGCGCCCAAGCCATTTGCCGGGCGCTCGATTGTCAGCCGTCTCTACTGCACGCCCAAGGCGATGTGGAAGCTGGGGTGGTTCCTGCGGGACTTTCTCTACGACCCCGAACTGTTGAGCCAGGACGAGGTCGACGAACGCGCCCTGAGCGGCCTGGTCGGGGTCGTGAAGATCAGCCATACCGTGATCAACGGCATCTCGCTGGTCAACTTCGACGGCTTCGCCCCGGCCAGCCAGTGGGAGGAACTGTCCACTGCCATCCCCATACCGCCGGCTGGCAACGGCAAGGGCGTGCGGAAGGAGAGGGTCTCATGATGAATTACAGCTACACCCAGATTTCCCAGTACCTGACCTGCCCTCGCCGCTACCGCCATCGCTATCTCGATGGCTGGCAGGAAAAAGATGTTCGTGCCGCCATGCTCTTTGGCCGCTGCTTCGAGCAGGCCCTAGCGGCCCTATTCCGACACGAAGATCCAGCGGCCGTGCTGTTCGAGCAATGGGCGCCGTGTAAGAACCTGGAACTTACCTACTCCGGCAACGACACCTGGGATCACATGTTCCGGCAAGGCATTCAGTTGCTCGAACGCTTCACCCAGGACGGCCGCGTCCAGATTCAAGAGCCACATAGTCATCAACAGATTCGATTCACGCGAACTCTGAGTTCTGGCAACAGCTTTGTCGCCTTCGTTGATGCCGTCGGCGAACTGGACGGAATACCCTGTGTGCTGGAGTGGAAGACCGCCTCTGCCCGCTATCCCGAGGAGCCAAGCGGCATTGCAGCACTGGATCCCCAGCTGGTCTGCTACTCCTGGATGACCGGGATCAACGAAGTCGCTCAAGTCGTCTTCGTTCGTAAGCGCACGGTTGAAGTCCAGTACCTGCGAGCTACCATCACCGACCAACAGCGGCAGGAATTCGAGACCCTGGTTGATGACACGGTCCGAAGGATTGAATCCGGACTGTTCCTGCCGCACAGCGGCATCCGCTTCCCCCAGAACCCGTGTACCACGTGTCCCTTCCTCGGGCTCTGTCTTGACCAGCGCGATCTGGTTGAAGCTGGGCTGATTCGCAAGCCGGGAGTCGACCTTGGTCTGTTCGACGAACTTGCTTACTAAGAATCCGCCTATGCCGCCCAAACTGAATCGCCGCCGGGCCGAGTTGGTGTTGAGCAAGATCGACGCGATCCTGGCCTGGGAGGCACGGCACGAGAACGAGCGCGATACCAAGTTTGTGGAACTGGGCAAGTATCTGTGTGAAGTGCGGGCCAGCCAGTACTGGCGGCTGGAGAACCTGAAGTCGTTCGATGAGTTCCTGGAGCACCGGTTTCCGGAGTCCAGAAGGAAAGCGTACTACCTGATGTCAATTCACGAACAGCTTCCACCCCAGGTGAGGAAGGAATTGAAAGAAGTGGGCTGGACTAAGGGGCTGGAACTGGCCAAACTGGCACGGAAGCAGGGTCAGCGCTTCGAAAGTGCAACCTGGTTGCACAGGGCCCGACATATGCCCAAGGCGGAGTTCCAGCGGGAGGTGGAAAAGGAACTGACCGGCAAGGACACTGAGCCTTCGGAGCTGATTTTTTTCAAGGTTTATAAGAGCCAGATCCCGGTTATCGAGCAGGCGATTGAGACCGCGGCCTTAATGCTTGGGTCGGACAAGTCTCGCGGCTACTGCCTGGAGATGATCTGTGCCGATTTCCTCGCCGGGGCCGCGATCGACGGCGGCAACCCGGAAATCCTGTTGCAATCCATGTCACGCTATTACAAGTTTCTGCCGGGCGAACAACAGGAAGCCTTTCGATCCGAGGTCGCTGGGCAGGGCTCATGAAGAAGATCCCCTCCAAGAACCCGCGACTAAGACTCGACCCGGACAGCTATCGCAAACTTCACGAACAGGTATTGGAGCGCGACAGCTGGCGCTGCCAGGTCTGCGGTAGCATGCAAAACCTACAGATCCACCACCTCAAATTCCGCAGCCACTCTGGCAACGACGAGGAACCAAACCTGATTACCCTGTGCGTGGAATGCCACGAACTAGTGCATCGAAAGGGCTGCTCATTGCGTTACTCGTGATAACTTCACGGGCGAAACAGCATGTTGGGCACTCAGTTCCAGTTCAGATCGTGCAGACCGATGTGAAAGCACAGCGCCGCTATCTGGTGATCGTGCCAGCAAGGCACGAAGCTTGGCACTCCGGTGCAGGTGCAGGTCTCGTGATGAACGGCCGCCCTCCAATGATCGACGGCTCTGCTGCGACGGGCGGGCGGCCAGTAAATTCTTTGGACGAGCATGAGTTGCAGGCGTGGGCCGTCCTCCGTTGGTTTTGCCTAGATCGATCCCGCCCAAAACAAATCCTCAGGCGCTGTCGGAGCTTTCGATGGAGAGGGTCGTTTAGCGGCTCGGCGAGAGTGCAGGCCATAACGTGAGTGAACGCTGAGCAGGTTCTGGTTGTTGCAAATCATCTGATCTCTACGATTGTCGTGTTTCTACGACTCGTTGTTCTTCCGCTCCGCCATATCCGTACAGTACCGCCGGATTCTCGGTCAGAATGCGGCGCCGTACGTCGGCGTCGGGCGCCCACATGGCAAGCAGGTCAAGCAACTCGGTATCCTTCGGGATAGAACCTGTCACGCACGGATGCGGCCAATCACTGCCCCAGACCATGTGTGAAGCATCAGCTTCAATCAGCGCGCGCGCAAAAGGGACGACGTCGTGGTAAGGATAGGGTTCATCGGAAATCCTGTAGGCTCCCGAAAGCTTGACCCAGCACCGGCCTTCTCGCACCAACTGCAGCAGAATTTGAAAGCCGGGATGTTGATCCCCGGCCGACGTAGGCATGTGTCCCATGTGGTCGACTACGATCTCTACCGGCAGTTGCCGAACGCGCGGCGCAAGTTCAATTAGGTCGCGGCAATCGAGCAACAGTTGCAAATGCCAGCCGAGGGGTGCAATCTTACGTGCCATTGGCTCAAGCGCGCCAAACGTGAGGCCGCCTTTGAACAGCACATTGACGCGCACCCCGCGGAAACCGGCAGCGTGTAAGCGTTCCAGCTCTTTCTCGCTCGCATTGGGATTTACAACCGCCACTCCCCGCCACAAGCCGCCCGCAGCGGATACCGAATCGAACGTGCAGCGATTGTCGGTCCCAAACACGCTGGGTTGAACGATTACTGCGTGTGCAATGCCGAGCGCAGCCAGCATTCGGCGATATGCCGTGAGGCTGGCTTCGGGCGGCGTGAAGCTGCGGTTTGCAGTGAAGGGATATTGCTCTACCGGCCCGAAGATGTGGGCGTGGCAGTCCCAAGCCTCGGGCGGCAGCGGATGAATCGGTATGCCCGGATCCGGGTTCGGTCCCTGGCCGAACGGAATCGAATCTTGTTCCGACCGCTCATTCATAGACCTGCAACTCTTTTCCTCGGGTCTCCGGCAGCAGGAGTACTGCAAGGATCATGACCAAATAAGCGGTCACGGCAAACGCGGAGATGGCGTGTCCCAACGTAATGCGCGCACTGAGGTAACCGACGAGGGTCGGAAATAACGCGCCAATGGCACGTCCGAAGTTGTAAGAGAATCCCTGGCCAGAACCGCGCAACCGGCTGGGAAACAGCTCCGTGAAGAATGCGCCAACGGGACTGAACGATCCCGAGGCGAAGAAACCGAGCGGGAAACCCAGCACCAGCATGAGTCCGTTGCTGATGGATAAATAGGTGTATGCGGTCACTGTCAGGAAAGAGCAAACCGCAAAGAGTATCAGCGTGCGCTTGCGACCGAGGCGATCAGCCAGCCACGCGCTGATCATGTAGCCGACGAACGAGCCCACGATCACAACGAAGAGATAACCGCCGGTGTTGAGGACCGAGAGGCCGCGCGACGTTTTCAGGAATGTAGGTAGCCAGGTTGTGATGGCGTAATAACCACCCTGTACTCCCATCGCCAGCAACGCGGTGAGAAAAGTCGTCTTTAGCAGCGCAGGACTGAAGATTTCCAGAAAATGGCTACTTTCCCCAACGGCGGCTTCTCTCTCGAGCGTCCGTTTGAACACTTCGGGCTCGGGTACGTGGCGCCGTATGTAGAACACCAAGAACGCCGGAAGAATGCCGATCCAGAACATCGCGCGCCAGGCGGTTGCGGCGGGCAAGATCGAAAAGAGCACGGTATAGCAAATTGCCGTGATGCCCCACCCGATGGCCCAGCCTCCTTGCACGGTGCCGACCGCCTTGCCGCGGTACTGCGCGCGTATAGTTTCGCCCATTAGGACTGAACCGACGGCCCACTCTCCGCCAAAACCCAGGCCTTGCAATCCGCGCGTGATCAACAATTGCCAGAACGAGGTGGTGAATCCGCTCAGGAACGTGAAGAAGGCAAACCATAGGATGGTGAGCTGCAAGATTCGTGCGCGGCCAAAGCGGTCTGCGAGCAATCCGGCCAGCCAACCGCCAACGGCTGAAATCAGCAGAGCAGCCGTGCCCAGCAAGCCAGCCTGTCCTTTGCTGATGTGCCATGCCACGATCAGCGTCGGAATGACGAAGCTGTAGACCATCACGTCCATGCCGTCCAGGGCCCAGCCGCCGAAGGTTGCAACAAGGGTGTTGCGTTCTTCTGGGGTGAGATCGAAAATCCATGGGCGTTGAGCAGGATCTGCGACTGCAGGTTGGACAGTACTCATATCGCCTTCTTTGGCCTGGATTCACAGCCTTGGGCGCGAGAAGCAGTGATGGTGCTCATTGTAGACCTCAACCGACGACGTGTAATCATTGAATCGAGCCCAATATGAGTGTCGACTTACGTAGCCCGAACCTCTGATGTCCAATGAGTCCCAATTGAACGAACATCGCGAATAGCTCGTACTCCATTTGATTTCGCTGCGCTCTGCTCATTCAGCGCAGTTCAGCTTGACCAGGGCTTCCCATTCTGGCACTCGCAGCCGCCGGTGCAAATTAACCTGTAACACTTTCACGCATCACTGCGTTTCATCCTGTAGCCCGATGGAATGGGCCTGTCGAGTTCGGTTCCCGAGACTCGAGCACGGAGAACGAAATGATTTCTGCCAGCGTTACCTTGACTCAGCCCCAAGGCACTCATCGCCAATTCATAGCTACCAGCGGTACGGGACATCACCTCCTGCTTGACGACGCAGCCGGCAACACCGGGGCGAAACCCATTGAACTGGTGGCTATCGCCCTGGCGGGATGCACGGCGTTCGACGTCATCAACATCCTGCGCAAGAAGCGCCAACAGGTTACTGGCTACGAAGTCAAGGTCGAAGCTGATCAGACGCTGGATCCGCCGCAAGTCTTCACCCAGGTTCGCATTCACCACATCGTAAACGGGTTCGATGTTTCGGCGCAGGCGGTGGAAGACGCCATCCGCCTCTCGGAGGAGAAGTACTGCGCCGTAGGCGCGATGGTCAAACAGAGCGCCGAACTGCATACAACGTTTGAGGTTGTGCCGGCGATGGAAACTGCGCCGGTCGGGGCATAGGGATGGCGGGAGTTGCACGCACACCGATGCCGGCCATTCTGAGCAGCCACTCGGAGTGGGGTGTTAGGGAACGTGGAATTGACGACCCGCGGCGCCTGGCCTGGATCCTTTACATAGTGTCCGGCGGCACGATATCAACCCGGCGCTGTTGCTGATTGCAGCTCTCGTCCGTCGCCTGGCAAGTGGGGTAGAGTTTGCCCCAGCCCGTCGCAAAACCAATCTGCGACTCATTGACTCCGCTCTTCACCAACTGCGATTTCACGAATTGCGCTCGCCGGTAGGAGAGCACCAGGTTGTAGAAGATATCGCCACGGATGTCGGCGTAGCCCTGAATCCACATCTGAGCGTCGGAATGCTGTTTCAAGTAACCGGTGTCGGATTGCAGCACATCAGGATTGATGATTCGGCTGTAGATGTTGAAAGGGAAATATATTTCCTTCACATTCTGCATCAGGTCCTGGGCCTGAGCGGACAGAGGTGGAAAGTGGGCCTGCGGGGAAGCTGCGTTGTTGTCCTGAGCCAGGGCATTGTTGGCCGGAATGAAAACACTGACTGCAATTAGAAAGGCAGCGAGGGAAACCCAAAAGCGTTGGTTAGGCACAACGTGACGCATAACTCCTCCGATGTGGATTTTGAGGGTCTACTCGAAACTCCGCGACTGTCGCACGAACGCAAGGCTTCGTGATTGATTCGAAAACCAACCGCGTTTCTCGGTGAGCATAGACGACGAATATTACAAGAAGATGAAAAGCCGTTCAATGGAACTTTTACACGCACGTCTCTAAGTCCTTTCCTGAGAATCCGAAACGAAGGCCTCCAACCTGTTGAAATCTCGGCTTGTTCACGGAATTTTCATTCTCTATTCACGAATCTGTAACTTCGCCCACATAGGATTTCGCTGACTATTGTCAACAAAATTTCTAGTACATAAGTGTGCTGGGTTGCTGTAGATTCCGTTCCGCTCAACTGTTGCTATTCAGGAGAGAAAATGAAACGAAGACTTGCCCTGGCGCTAATGGTTCTGATTACCACAACCGTTTTCGCGCAAACCGACTC
>JBEKXQ010000041.1:0-40517 GCA_049511915.1 Candidatus Korobacteraceae bacterium | reverse complement strand
AAAACGTTCCAATTGAACTTCCACTGGAATGCTTTTGCAGTCCGAACGACTGTTTGTGCGGCTGTCAATGTCGACCATAAGGTTGTCGATCGCCTTACGCTGCGCCTCCGTTGACCACTTGCGCGTAGCTCCCCGATGTAAGCAAAGTCGCCCGAATCCGGTTTCACTAAACGTATGGGGGTTCTGGCCGCCGGCTGCTCCAGGATATGGCGGCGCTCTCTTACGGCGCGAAGTAGCCGGAGATGTCCAGAATCAGCTGCGTCAACCCGGCGGCATACGCGTCGATCGAGCCGTTGACGTTCGACACGATTGCCATGTTCGACGTGATGAACCCATCGTAGGCATTGAGCGTCGAGACTACGGGCTGTTGCTCGCCATCTGGCCATAGCGTGAGATAAGGCATGGAGGCCGGCGGCGCCACGGTCGCGTTGAAGATGTAGGCCGCCGCATTGCTGGGAGGAGCGCACGCGCTGCCCTCAACCTTTACGGTTTTCTCCCCAGAGAACGAGCCGCCGCTCTGACGCGTGTCCAGCACCCGGCAAGGCGCAACCGGATAGAACGTGAGCCCACCTGTTCCCGGGACAGCAAAATAGCCGTTGATGTCCATCACCAAATCCGTGCTGTTGTATGCGAACACGCTGATATCGCCATTGGCCGCAGCGGGTACAATCGCCGCGTTGGCCACGACGGTGCCTGTCGGATTGTTCAGGGTTGACACCTAGGGCTGCTGCTGATCGCTCGGCCACAAGGTCAGGTAGTTCAGAGGCTGTCCCGCGGGATTGGGAACAACCGTAACGTTCAACGAGTAAGCCTGCGGATTGCTGATTCCCTGCAAACAGGGACTCGAGGGGAACGGCAGCTCGCGTATTTCCATATTGCCCAGGAACGGCGGTCCCAATCCGTGAGGCTGCTGTGACCCGGCGCGGGTGTCGACCACGCGGCACGGCGGAAGCGGAAAGAATTGATATTGGTACTGAGTCGGGGCGAAATAACCATTGATGTCGAGAATGACATCGCTGGTATCCGTCACGTAGACCGTGACCAATCCGTTGTTGCCGAGCGGCACAATGGCCGCGTTGGCTTTGACCCGGCCGTCGGGGGAATTCATGGTGGAGATAAGTGGTTGCGCTTCTCCCGTTGGCCAAGTTGTCAGGTAGCCCAGCGACCGGTGTGGTACCACGGTCACGTTCAACGAATAAGCGGTGTACCAAGGCTCCGTTCCGGGGCAACTCGCAACGCTGAAGTCCCTCGATGTGCCGCCCTCGATCGGGTCGTTATCGTTGCGCGTGTCCACCGCGCGGCAGGGCGGCAGCGGGTAGAAGTCGACGACTTGTCCCGCTTGATAGAAGACGCCAGTTACTGCCTCAGGCTGCGTCATGGTGACGTTGCATGAACCAATGCCCATGCAGGGACCGGTCCAGCCGCTAAAGGTCCAGCCGTACGCCGGCGAAGCGTTCAGCGTCACCTGAGTGTTCGCAAGATAGGAATAGCTGCACGTACCGGGGCAGTTGATGAAGCCGTCTGTGCTGGTGCCGCTGCCGCTGCCGGCGGTGTTCACGGTCAATGTGTAATAGACGGGACCTTGCGTGAAATTAGCCGTGACAGCCAGGTTCTGGTTGATGGTCAGGTTGCACGAGCCGGTACCTGTGCAAGCGCCGCTCCAACCAGTGAAACTCCAGCCCTGCAGGGGGGACGCATTCAGCGTGACCGGGGCATTCTTGGAGTAATTGTGGCTACAAACCCCCGGGCAGTTGATGAAGCCGTCGGTGCTCGAAATGGTTCCGCTGCCGAGGGTCGAGACCACAAGCGTTGTGGATTCCAGTTCAAGTTCGAAGACCACGCCACAGCCATAGGGACCGCAGTTGTTGCTACCGCCGCCCGCGAGCGTGGTCCCATAGAGATTCCCGTCGGCTGTTTGTATAACTCCGCCATATGGGTTCGTCCCATCAGCTAAGTCAAAACTGACCAATGTGGTCAGCGTCCCTGCCGGGGTAATCTTGAAAATGGTGCCGCATCCGCTGCTAAGAAGAAGGATGCAGGTTAAGCTATTCCCGCCAAACTGGGTTGTCCCGTAGAAGTTCCCGTCGCTACCCTGAATGAGCCCGTCTTCGGGTCGTGCGCCGTCAGGACAAGGAGGCCCAGCCATGCAGAACTGGTAAAGCAAGGTGAAGGAGCCGCTTGAGCTAATCTTAAAGATTGTGCCGCCACCGCCCGCACCGCCGTCGCTCGCCGTTCCATAGAAATTGCCGTCCCGACCTTGCACCAGTGCCGATTCCGGCTGATAACCGTCATTACCGCTGAAGCGGTACAACGTGGTGAGCACACCTTTGGCGGTAAGCTTGAAGACCGTCCCACAACCGCCGGTACTGCAGAATCCTCCACCGCTGGTGTTCCCGCCAGCAACGGTGGTCCCATAGAAATTGCCGTCCCTACCCTCGACGAGACCAGCCCCGAGCCAG
Organism: Candidatus Korobacteraceae bacterium; assembly: GCA_049511915.1. GTDB lineage: Bacteria > Acidobacteriota > Terriglobia > Terriglobales > Acidobacteriaceae > Bog-257. The sequence continues at coordinate 38,058 of JBEKXQ010000041.1, read as the reverse complement.
TAGCCATCAGTGCAATTCGGTTGCGAACAAAACTTATACAGGGTGGAAAGTGTACCAGCGGGAGTGAGCTTATAGACCGTGCCACAGCCATTACCATTGTAGTAAGGACAGTATTCGGTGATTCCGCCGCCGAAAGTTGCTCCATACAAGTTGCCATCGCTGGCTTGGATGAGCTGGCCCCACGGCGTCTGGCCATCGGGTCCGGAGAAGTCATGCAGGGTAGTCAGTGTGCCCTCAGCAGTGATTTTGAAAATCGTACCAACATTGGCAGGACCGCCGTCGTTGGTTGCACCGTAAAAGTCTCCGTTGCTGGCCTGCAACAGTCCGGATTGGGGATCATCGCCGTCAGCGCCGTTGAAGTTGTGTAGCGTGGTCAGCGTGCCACTGGGAGTGACTGCGAAGACCGTGCCACAGCCAGCGTAACCACATGGGCTGCTGTTGTTCGCTCCGCCCAACTCGGTTGTTCCGTAGAAGTTCCCATCGGTGCCTTGGATAACAGGTCCCCAAAGATAGGAGCCGTTAGTGCCGTTGAAACTTACCAGAGTGCTGAGGGTTTGCGCAGGCGAGACAATCGCCGCACACAAGAGGAAAACCATGCAGGCGATTTTCGCCAAGCCAGATCTCCCCAACGGCAGATTCTGTGCAGTTGGCTTGGCCTCCTCAAGAAGAGTCTTCTTTGGGCTCGGTCGCAATTGGACTGTGAGAGACACTCTTACTCCCTAGGTTGGCAAGCCAGCATCGCTTGCAGCAGGCTATGCTTACTTCGTTATCGGCCCGGGTTGGACGATATTGGATAGAAGCCGAATATTAGCACCGCTCGCACTTGGCTGAACCGTTTTCCGCATAACTGGCAAGTTGCTTTTCCGGGAATGGAACCGATACTACCACCAGCTTGCAGCTGGAGAACCGGCAGGGATGGGATGTGGGCCATAAAGCATCACCTCCTACAGGGGAATTTCTCGGTCCTGAAAACGCAGCGAACTTCTGCATTTGCTGCCGCTCGTGATTGTCAGGGGCAAACCTCCCAGAACAAGACTCTCCGGGAGTCAGCCCATCACAGTTCCATATTGAACTTAGTCTCCACGATTGCCACTGCACTTTGCGTATCCAGCGCTGGCTACTTTCGGCGGCACCTCTACCGCATTGCGTCCGAGAGACGGGGGGCCAACGTTCCTTTGATTTGAATGGGAGAAAGGTATACCTTATCGAGGTAACCGAGGAGAGCGCTTTGAGCAAACCCGAAGACTTGGTGCAGGGCACACTCGATCTGCTTCTGTTAAAGATCGTGGCCCTGGAGCCACTGAATGGATTCGCAATCAGCCGTCGTTTGAAGCAAGTTTCCGGCGACGTTCTGCAAGTGAGCGACGGATCTTTATATCCCGCGTTGCATAAGTTGCAGGAAGCGGGCCTGATCGAGGCTGAGTGGAAGAGCAGCGAGAATAATCGCCGCGCGAAGTATTATTCCCTCACTCGCTTGGGCCGCCGGCAGCTCGAACGCGAGACGGCGAACTGGGGTCGCCTCTCTGGAGCCATCTCGCGAGTGGTAAAGCTTAAAGAGGCATGAGCGCCCGCAGTGCTCAAGGGTAAGTCCATTCCGCCGGAACGCTGGTTGTATACCGCCCCGCTGCGCCTGCGTGCTTTGTTTCGCCGCCGGCAACTCGATCAGGACCTGGACGAGGAGCTGCGATCCCACCTGGAGGAGCAGACCCAGGGATACATTGAGCTCGGCTTGAGCGCCGAAGACGCGCACTACGCTGCGCTGCGCGACTTCGGCAACCTGGAACTGGCAAAGCAGAATTGCCGTGACGCCCGCAGAGTACTCTGGGTTCAGAACCTCATCGAAGATCTTCATTTCGGCTTGCGGACATTGCGCAAGGCTCCCGCCTTCACCGCCGTTGCGATGCTGACGCTTGCCCTGGGAATCGGCGCTAACACCGCGATCTTCTCCGTCATCAACACCGTACTACTGCGGCCACTTCCGTACGCTCAACCCGAACGCCTGGTGTTCTTGTCTGAATCGGCGCCGGATATTCCTGTCATGTTCCTCTCGCTGGCGAACTTTGCGGATTGGCAGTCGATGAACACGGTATTCGAGAACATGGGAGGCTACCGCCGAGTGAGTGCCACGCTTGCCGGCCAGGGTAGCGAGCCGCAGCGCCTTGTACTTGGCCAGGTGACATCAGGACTCTTTCCGACCTTGGGAGTCGAGCCGGTTCTCGGGCATGCTTTCACCCCCGAAGAAGACAAGCCTGACACTGCGCCCGTCGTGCTGCTGAGTGACACGCTCTGGGCACGCCAATTCGGCAGGGATCCCAATGTGCTCGGCAAGCAACTGCGACTCGACGGCACCTGGTACACGGTTACCGGCGTCATTCGCAATGATCTCCTTCCGCTGTACTGGCGGCAGATCGATGCCTTCACTTCATTGGGGCGGTTGGAGAATGCTATCGGCGGTGAGGCCCATCGCACCCATCATCTGGGGGTCTATGCTTATGCCCGCCTGAAGCCGGGCATCACGCTGGAACAGGCGCGCGCCGACATGCTGAGCATTTCGCAGCGATTGGCGCAGCGCCACCCGCAGACCAACGCGGGCCAAGGCGCCGTCGTGCAGCCGTTGTTGCAGAAAGTAGTCGGTGAGGTGAGCCGGCCGCTGGCCATGCTGATGGGAGCGGTGGCTCTCGTGCTCCTCATTGCCTGCGCTAATGTTGCCAGCCTCCTGATCTCGCGTGCGATCGTGCGGCGTCGGGAAATTGCGATTCGCAGTGCTCTGGGGGCCGGAACAGCGCGTCTGGTGGGACAGCTGTTATGTGAGAGCACGCTGCTCGCGCTGGCCGGTGGAGCGTTGGGTCTGCTAGCGGCGTATTGCGTGACCCCGGTGCTCGCCCGTCGGGCCATCGCGATCGTGCCCCGCATCGAGGACATCTCCATCGACCGCTCTGTGCTGATCTTTACCTTCGCCGTATCGCTTGCGACCGGCATTGTCTTTGGAGTTGTGCCGGCGCTTGCAATCTATCGCCGCAATCCCACCGAGGCGTTTCAGGAAACTGGCGGAGCGCCCCGTAGCGGATTCCTGCCCACTTGTCTTCGCAGCATGCTGGCTACCGCCGAACTGGCCATGGCGTTGGTTTTGCTGGTGGGCGCGGGACTGACCATCAAGAGCCTTTTCCTTGTACTGCAAACCGACTCCGGCATGCAGACCAATGGCGTGCTGACCGGCGTACTGAATCTTCCGGGAACGAAGTACAAAACCCACGCGGAAGTTGATTCGTTCATGCGACGCCTGATGCAAAAGATCGCCCCACTGCCCGGAGTGACAGCCGCTGGATTCGAGACCCCGCAGCTCATCGGCGGATCACAGGGTACTTTTCGTGTAGAAGGACGGCCTCAGCCGCAGCAGGGTCGAGAGACCTACGCCGAATTCTCGAGCCTGACTCCGGGTACTCTCGAGGCGCTGGGCGTGAAGCTGTTCGCAGGCCGTTTCTTTCAGTGGAAAGACGACGCCGAGGCCCCGCGGGTTTGCATCATCGATGATGCCCTGGCGGAGCAATACTGGCCGGGAGAAAATGCCATCGGCAAGCGCATTGCTACCGAGGTACCGGTAACACCCACATGGTGGAGGGTAGCCGGCGTAGTTCATCACCTAACTACCGATGGAGCCGCCCCTCACCAATTGGTTGAGATCTTCTTTCCGTATTCGCAATTCCCGGACGGTCATGGGCGCCTGATTATCCAATCGCAACAAGGGCGCGCATCACCCTTGCCGGAGGTAATACAAGTAATTCACTCCCTGGATCCCGATCTGCCGCTCTACGACGTGCGAACCCTATCGGATCTCATGGAGGATAACGTCGCTACCCGCCGGCTGCTGGTCGTCCTGCTGAGCGTTTTCGCGGCACTCGCGCTTTTACTCGCGATGCCGGGTGTCTACGGCGTGATCGCCTACATGGTCACCGCGCGCACCAGGGAAATTGGCGTGCGCCTGGCCTTGGGAGCCAAACGTCGCGATATCCTGCGCCTGGTCCTGGCGCAGCTGCTGCCGGTGATTGTGGGAGGCGCAGGGCTGGGCATTCTCGCGTGTCTCGCTTTAAGACGATCGCTGGGCATTCTGTTGTTTCACGTCAGCGCGGCCGACCCGTGGACGATTGCCGGCAGCGCCTCACTGCTGATTGCTGTGGCCTTGGCGGCTTGCTGGATTCCGTTACGAAAAGCAATGACCATCGACCCAGTCAGGGTCTTGCACCGCGAGTAACGAGTCCGCTCACTATCTGCAGTTTCTTTTCCCGAGAAAATCAACCAACCATATTTTTCCACTTGCTTACCGAGGGGACGAGGCGTACTCTATGTCGGTAACCGAGTGGAGGATGCACCTTTGGTTTATAGGTTGCCAGCACGAGCGGATCTCACACTTATGAGAAACCCCACTAAGCGGATTTGTGCAGTGGGTTGCTTCGAATTTCACTTGAGAGGAAGACTTACCATGAAATTGCGCATTGCTTCGCTATCGCTTCTCGCACTGTGCCTGACTTTGGCCGCAGCTCCGGCCGCGGCGCAAACTGTCTACAGCAATGGCCCGATTAACGGCAACACTGACGCCTGGACCATTAACTTCGGGTTTATTGTCAGCGACACCTTCAACGTAGCCAACAGCGGAACCGCCATCACTGGCGCCAGCTTTGGCGCGTTTCTGTTTCCGGGCGACACGCTGACGTCGGCCGAACTGTCCATCACCTCGGGCGAAAATGGAGGCACCAGCTACTTTGATCAGACGGTGAACTTCACCGCGTCCGGCTGCCAAAGTAACCAGTTCGGCTTCGAGATTTGCCAGGAGAACGGCAGTTTCTCCGGCCCGACTCTTAACAGCGGCACCTATTGGCTGAACCTGCAGAACGCCAGCGTCCCCAGCGGAGACCCGGTTTACTGGGACGAGAATTCCGGCGTAGGCTGCAACTCGCCGGGTTGCCCTTCGAGCGCTTCGGAGAGCGAGGTGGGCACGATCCCCTCGGAATCATTCACCGTCCTTGGCACCCAGTCCAGCACCACGAGCACCAGCACGACGACCACCGGCACAGTTCCTGAGCCCGGCAGCATCATGCTGTTCGGCACTGGCGTCCTCGGTCTGGCTGGTGTAGTACGCCGGCGGCTCTGGAATTGAAGTCGCGGGCCAAAAGGCTAGAACGGCGCCCTTCGGTGAATTGGCAATTGCTATCAGATGCTAAGGAGTCTTGTCATGAAGATCAGTAGTCAGACTCGCAGATCAGCAAGAGCAGTTAATTTCTTGATTGCCATTACGGCATCGGCGATTGGAATCCTCGTGCTCGGGCTCGTCGTCCCCGCGGCGCAGGCGCAGACCTTCACACTACTGCACACCTTTACCGACGGAGACGGTGCAAACGGCCCGTATGCTGGCCTGACCATCGACGCCAGCGGCAATCTCTACGGCACAACCGCCTATACGAATGGCGCAGGCCCGGGCTCAGTATTCAAGATGACCAGGAAAAACTCCCAGTAGGTCTTGAGCCCGCTCTATGACTTTGCCGGCGGGGGTGACGGAGCCAATCCCTTCGGCGGAGTCATCCGCGATTCGACCGGTGTCGTCTATGGAACCACGGTGAATGGAGGCGCGGATGATGGGGGAACAGTGTTTCAGCTGCGGCCCTCGGCTACCAGGCAGGTGTCGGCCATTACACCCTGGACCGAGACTATTCTCTACAGCTTTCACCATGGCGGCAGCGACGGCATTAATCCTTTCGGTAACCCCGTCTTCGACAATGCCGGGAATCTCTATGGCACGACCTACGCCGGAGGCACGACCGGCAACGGCATGGTTTATGAGCTGACGCCTTCCAGCGGCGGCGAATGGACAGAGGCTATCCTTCACAACTTTCGAGGTCCTGACGGCGCCGGGCCGCGCGGCACCATGATCTTTGATAGCGCGGGCAATCTCTACGGCACAACGGAATCTGGCGGCACCTATGGTTGCGGCACCGTGTTCGAGATTACACCGTCCGGATCGGGCTGGAACGAGAGCGTGCTCTACAATTTCACCGGCAACGGCGACGGATGCCGGGTTTGGGGAGGCGTGATCCTCGATCAGGCAGGCAATCTTTACGGCGCTAGTCCCATGACCACCATCGACCCCTCAAGTCATGGCGTTGTCTTCGAACTGTCGCCCTCCGCGGGTGGATGGGGCTACACGCTGCTGTATACCTTCACCAGCGGCTACATCGACGTCTGTAGCTTTGGAAATGGTACTGGCCCCGTTTCCAGCCTGACCATGGATAGCTCCGGCGCGCTCTATGGGACGACCGGGGGCGACGGCTTTTATGAAGCCGGCAACGTTTTCAAACTCGCGCCTTCCAATGGCAGCTGGGTCTACACTTCCATGCACGACTTCGATCCTTACACGGATAACAGTACGGCTCCTTGCGGAGGACCAGTGCTTGACGCCGCCGGGAATATTTACGGCACGGCCGCCGGCCAAGACCTGAACACTGGCACGGTGTGGGAGGTCACGCCGTAGAGCTGCTGTCAGTTTTACCGGTAAGAACCAGTTTCACATCTCTGCGAAGAAACCCTGGCAAGTGGGATTTGAGTAGTAGGCCCCTTCGAATTCACCTGAGAGGAAGGCTGACCATGAAATTACACATTACTCCGCTATCGCTTCTCGCATTGTGCCTGACGTTGGCGGCCGTTCCGGCCGCGGCGCAAACTGTCTACAGCAATGGCCCGATTAACGGCAATAGTGATGCCTGGACCATTAACTTCGGGTTCATTGTCAGCGACACCTTCAACGTGGCTAACAGCGGAACCACCATCACTGGCACCAGCTTTGGCGCGTTTCTGTTTTTCGGCGACACGCTGACCTCGGCTGAAGTGTCCATCACCTCGGGCGAAAATGGAGGCACCAGCTACTTTGATCAGACGGTGAACTTCACCGCGTCCGGCTGCCAATTTAACGAGTTCGGCTTCTATGTTTGCCAGGAGAACGGCAGCTTCTCCGGTCCGACTCTCAACAGCGGCACCTACTGGCTGAACCTGCAAAACGCCAGCGTCCCCAGCGGTGACCCGGTCTACTGGGATCAGAACTCTGGCCCGTCTTCCGCTTCAGACAGCGGGGTGGGCACGATCCCCTCGGAATCGTTCACGGTCCTCGGCACCCAGTCCAGCACCACGAGCACCAGCACGACGACCACCGGCACGGTACCTGAGCCCGGCAGCATCATGCTGTTCGGTTCTGGCATCCTCGGTCTGGCAGGTGCAGTACGCCGGCGGCTCTGGAATTCAAGTCGCGAGCCAAAGGGCTGGTTGTAGCGCACGATGAATGTAGGTGAAAGGGGAACGGCGTCTGCGAAATCGGACATCGAGCCCGGAAAATAGTGTCCTGACCCGCCCTCTTCGGCCACCGCCAGGCGCGGGGCGGACGTTAGAATCGCACTGCAAACCATCGCGAGCACGGCGATCAGCTTCTTCAATGGATGATTCTTCATTCTGAATTCCCGTTCTTTGCGGCAGATCGAGAATCAGTAACCAGAGCCGTAGACAATGCTGCTTGCTGTATGTTCATCGCTCATTCCTTCTCTACCGGAGCTCGACAGTCACGTTGTTGATCTTGCCGTTGAACGCAAAAGGACTACGGTCGAAGTAATCCAGGGAGACAGGCGAGCCGAGGTCGACACCGACATCGAAGGTTTCACTCGCAGTAAAGGCGGCAGGCACCGTGCGCTTGACTGTCGTGCGGGCGACCTCCGCACCATCGACCGTTAGCACAACAATCGCTGGGGCACCGGGCTTTGCGATCTTCGTGTCCACCTCGATTTTGTGCTTGCCGGCCGAGAGCTTGGTGGTCGAGCGGACGGTGTAACGCTCGATGATCATCATGTTGTATTCGTAGACGAGCTGACCTTTATCCATGTAGAGAGTCAGCCCGCCTGACGCGCCACCAAGCGCATAGAGGACTCCGGATGCGTTTTCGCCCAGTTCCGCGTCGACGGTTACGTGATTGCTCTCGCGACCCAGGCCGGGGGCAGCGAACTCAGGCATGCGTCTGGTCGTCGAGTCAAAATGCCAGGTTGTGTATGGTGTCTTGACGCGATCTTCGGGATGAATGCGCAGCCAGATACCGGCTCCAATCGGGAAAACTTTGTTCGCCTCCGCTTCTTTCAGAAAGAGCGCCTGCATGGATTGCAGCCGTTGAGGATCTTTGGCGGCAAGGTCATTCGCCTGCGAAAAGTCGGTCTGAAGGTTGTAAAGTTCCCAAACGTCTTTTCGTGAATCCCAAGTCGCAAGTCCCGGGCTCACCGTGAGCCACGGCGTGAGAGGACCGAAAGTGCAGGCAAACCATCCATCGTGATAAATGCCTCGGCTACCGTTGTTGTCGAAGTACTGAGTGTGCTTCCGGCCGGGCGCATTTGGATCCGCGAAGGTATAGACCATGCTCACGCCGTCTATCTGGTCCTGGTCAAATCCGTCCACTACCTTCGGCGGCTTGATGTTGAGGATCTGATAGATAGTCGGCGCGATGTCGTTAACGTGGTGAAACTGAGGCCGCGCCGTCTTGTCAGGCTTGATGCCTGCGGGCCACGAAATCGCCATCGGGTTACGCGTGCCTCCAAAATGCGACGCGATCAACTTGGTGTAACGGAACGGTGTGTCGCCAGCCCAGGCCCAACCCGCGTGATACATGTTGTCGACCTTCGGTCCGCCCAGTTCATCCAGCCCGCCGATTTTGTTCAGCGCGTCAATCTGCTGCGTGATTGTGTTAGGAATCTGGTTTTGCGCGAGCAACTCGCTTATGGTGCCGGCCTGTCCTTCAGCGCTGGAGCCGTTGTCTCCCCAGTTCCGAGCTGCATTCGTTCTATCTGCTTGTCGATCGCCCTTCGGTTTATGGCCTGCCCGATGCTCCATTCAATCCGTGGCTGCACATGAGGGGAGATTACGTCCGTTCCATCGCGGGCGGCTTGGCCGCTATCGCCGCACTGCTCGTGGTGGTGTTGCTTTTGAAGCCCTGAATGCACGCAAACGCCAAACCGCAGCCCGCTTTCACCGAACCTCCCTTGCTAGAAACGGGGAGCGAGAGCGGCTATGCGAATATGCCAGTGACCAAGACGCCGGGGTGGTACGGCACCATCGCCTGGGATGCTTTGCTCAACGGCATGGCGACCGGACTGTTCCTGGCCGCCGCGGTCAGCGAGTTGGCGGCGCCCGCGGTCTTCATGCGCGTGGCGAAAGTGGCTTATCCGGTCGCTCTCGTGCTTTTGCTCGTCGACCTCGGATTGCTCGTGTCAGATCTGGGCGATTCGTTGCGTTTCCATCACATGCTCAGGGTTTTCAAGCCCGGCTCGCCCATGTCGGTGGGGACATGGTGTCTGACGATTTTCTCGCTTCCCTTGACGGCGGCGGCGGTGCTCAGCCTGCTGGCCGAAATGGGGATAGACTTCGAGTGGGCTCGCACACTCGCGGTGGTCGTGGGACTGCTGCCCGCCTTCGGCTCCGCTGCCTACAAGGGTGTCTTGCTCAGCACGAACGCGCAACCAGGTTGGAAAGACGCGCGCTGGATGGGAGGTTATCTCACCAATTCTGCCCTGCTGATGGGCTGCGCCGAGCTCCTGTTCCTGTCCGCCCTTATGGGGCAAGCGCGGGCGACCGCCATCCTCCGCACCGGCTTCATCGCGCTGCTCGTGCTCAATTTGATTCCCTTAGGACTATTGTTTGCGAACCTGCAACCGACCCACGTGCGACTCTACACCCGCGAGCAACAGTGGCGCGTTGGCGTACTCATCTTCGCTGCCGGGACGTTGATCCCTCTGGGTCTGGTGCTCCTCAACGGAGGTCTCCTGTTCCTGTTTGGCGCCGTGATTTCTCTTTTGTCGGCGAGTTGGGTCGTCCGCTTTGCCTATGTCAAGATACCGCACACTTCGCCATTGGAAACCCGAACTTAAACCGTCTACCGGTTCCAACTTCAAAAGGCGTTACCATGCCGTCCTATTCGACCCATCAGCGACCAAACGGTAATCCGGGTTAACCGCTCACGCACTCAGCAACCAGGCGTAGGCGCACGAGCGCCCGATGAATGCCCACAAGCTGTCCGAAGAGCTCGCCAACGGGTTGGTATGTAGAAGCGGGTCGTCTTTCTGCTCCATTCGAATCTCCTGCCGGCCCCAGGTACCGTCCGCACCTAAACGGATATGCAGCGCCGTCGCCTGCTTTCAACTCGCGGAAGACGACCGTTGAGAGAAGGGTAGTCCCTCCCGGGGAAAAATACCCGGTGAGTCCCATGAATGAACTGCAGAGAATTGGAACGAGAGCGAGCGGGCTGAGGTGTGAGGTCCGAACGTCGAACCGGACGTTACAGTTCATCAAGTTTCTCCTAATTCGGCTTGGGGATAGTAGATTGCCGTTCGCTGAGGACTCGTGAAGGTCGTATGAATATCCAAGTACAGCGGACCAAGGATAGATGCGAGATTTTGGCTTATAGTGATCATATCAACCAATGTGGGCGGGATTGGAAGACCGGAAGCCGTGTAGTGCTTTTCAATCTCCTGCCGCAGTCTCGCAGCCGATTCCTGAACATCGGGAGCGGCCTGAGCTACCTTACCAGCGACTTCATCGGACATTGCACGGGCCGTGATCGCCATATCTTTCTCAAAGGCAGTCAGGGCGTCTGCGATTGGCTGGGATAGTTCCGGATATCGCTTCTCGAATAGGTACTCCAAGCCGGTGATCTGCACTTGTAGCAGGGCTCCGAGCGTGGGCTGCCAGCGCCTGAAGTCGTCGCGAATTTTGAGTTTTCGTTGGCGCGAAGGGCCGAACTCAAAGACCACCGCATCAGCCTGCGCCTTGACGGCGTTGAATCCCTCATTGATCTGATCGCGTAACTGGGCCGAGCGCCGGACTGCTTCCTTGCGATCCTGCACGCGTGCTTGCTCAATGACTTCGGCCAACAATCGCAAGTTCCGCGCAAATCCCTCCTGCATTTCCTGTAGAGCATCCTTCACCCATAGCCGGTCGAAGACCAGCCACATGCACAACAGCCCAAGCAGCACGCCGACCACGCGATCGCGGGCGATGGCCAGCGAACTCTGGATGGTGAATTCCTGAAGGTTGATCAGATAGAACGCCAGGGCTAGCTGCACGCCGAGATACGAAAGCCTGGGGGTTGCTGTTGCAATCCAGGCAGAAATCGCCGTGACAACCGCGAACAGGACGGTGAATCCGGTGATCCCATCAAGATAGGGCAGCACGAAAACCTGGGCGCCCATGCCGAAGACAAATCCCCCGATAAGCGCTCCCCCAAGGCGAAGAAACTGCTTTTGCCGTGATGAACCAATCGTTGACAACGCCGTGATAATGCAAGTTGGAATCGCAGTGCTGAGACCCGTCCAATCGACTGCCTGGTAAGCAACGTAGGCGAGCATAGTAGCCGACGCTCCGCGCACCGCGAATTTGATATGGTCGGGATTGGAAAAAGCATCGGGGACCAACAGCCGTTGCCGTACCTCTGTATCCAATGGCGGCGGTAGAAACAGGTCCTGTACGCTCTCTGAACCGGAGAATGCGTGCGGTATCAACGCCACCGTTCGCTCCATCTCCGGCAGAAGCGGCAAATCTGAGGGCTGAGCCTGGCTGGAGATATCGATGGCGCGTGGCAGTTGGCTTTGCTCCAAATTGCTGCGAAGCTCCGAGATTTGGTTCGCGAGGCGCAGGCATCGCTCGCGATCTGCGGTGCCAATAGCGATGGACTGAGTGGAACGAACAATCCGCATGCTGGCCGCAAGATCGGTCAAACGCCCCAGCAAGCCCACGGCGACGTTCATCTGCGCGATAAGCTGCGGTGGGTAACCGGAGCGCAGCAACCGTCTTCGCATCCTGGAGGTGCCCGTAGCCGAATACAGGGAAATCTCTTTTTCCAGCTTTTCGCCAAGGGGAAGGTCTGCCGCTATTTGCCGTAAGATGTCTTCGACCGCCCGTAGCCTGCCCTCGATTCCCTGTGTCAATTCGGTAGTGGGATGCACGCGGCGAAAGATGTACTCCACGGCAACCGTCACCGCGGCCCCGACAACCACGGAGAATCCCGCCCAGAGCGTGTTTTCGGTACGCTGATTAACCGTGAGGTAGGTTTCATCCCAAAGCGGGATCACCGCGGCAAGGGTGAAGCCGAAGTTAACAGCCGTGGGGTAATCCGGCATGATGTGGATCAGATAAAACGCCAGGAAAAGCGAAATTGCGATCCATAGAAAGTGAGTAATGGGGGAGCCGACCATTGTCATGACGCCAACGACCGTGTAGACCGTGCTGATCACGTAGATGACTGTTATCCGAACTCCGGCGCGAAGGGTTGCCGTTGGATCCTCACGGCTAAGAAAGAGGGTGAAGATGGCGCCAAGAAATCCGTACGGAATACGAAAGGTCTCGACCAGCACCATGACAATACAGGCCGAAATGGTCATGCGGCCCACCACCCACGTGCGGCCCGGGTATGGAGCAAGCTCAGTTTTCAGAAACTGCCAGAACCATCCCCCAGCGCTGTCCAGTCTCCTGGACGGCGCGATCGCCGGCAGCGCCTGGTCTTGGGATGACATCGCTACCGCGTCCTTCCGGAATCCGGTCGCATGACCACGACTGCTGATTCGCTCAAACGAAACGGCTCCGTCTCAGGCGCCTGAATTCGCACCCGGACCGGAAAACGTGTGGCCAAGTGTACCCAGTTCAGAGAGCGTTGCACATCGGGCAGGCCGGTCCCACCGAATGTTCCGACCAGCGTCGAATCAGGTTGCACGCCGAAGCCAACGCTGTCCACGATGCCGTCGTAGCGCACGTTGGGACGCGAGAGCACGTACACGTCGGCATGCATGCCAGGCTTGATGTTCCGGATCTGGGTTTCACGGAAGTTCGCCACGGCCCACCAGACGCGGGTGTCGATAAGCGTGAAGACCTGCTGGCCCGTGTGTGCATAAGCGCCCTGCGAAATGGTGAGGTTCGTTACCCTCGCGTCAAACGGTGCGTAGACGCGGCAATTATTCAGGTTGTACTCAGCGTTGCGGATGATGGCCGCCCTGCCCTCGCGTTGTGCGGTGAGCGGCTCAAGCGTCAACACGCTGTGTTGCGACTGGGCCAGTTGCGCATGGCTTTGGCTCATCACCGCCCTTGCCTGTTCGTACTGCGCCTTCGCCGACAACAACTGGGCCTCCGCCAGCGCCACTTGCGAACGTGCCTGATCGACGCGTTGCTGTCCCGCTACTACTGCAGTTCTGGCCTGGTCCACCTGGTCCACTGTGACGAACTGCTTGGCAAGGAGCGGTTCGATGCGATGAAAGTTATTGGAGGTGTACTGCAATTCTGCTTGGGCGCGATCGAATTCCGCCTTGCTGGCGGCGACATTGGCTTCCGCCTCGTGTACGGCCGATGCCGCGTGATCGACATTCGCCGCCGTGCTTTGGGTGTTCGCCTGCGCTGCCCCGACGGCGCTCTGCTGCGAGGCGATCGTCCGGCTCTCGTCGACAATCTGGCCCTCCAGCGTGCTCAGATCGGACCGCGCCTTCTCCAGCGCATATTCGTAAGGCCGCGGATCAATCTCGAACAGCAGTTCGCCCTGCTCGACGAATTGGTTGTCCTGAACCGGAAGCGCGATGAGTGGGCCGTCGACCTGGGGCGCGATACCGATGAAGTTAGCAAATACTTCTGCGTCGTCGGTGCGCGGGTATCGGTTGGTCTCGCTGATCACCAGCAGACCCGTTATCAACGCTGCGACAGGAATCGCCACGCTCACGATCTTACCGAGACGTTTGCGTTGAACGGGAGTGTCGGTTTCAGGCATAGCTTCTTTTCGCAAATTCAGCTGAAGAACAGGAGCCAAATCGAGAAAGTGAAAAAACCAGCCAGGCATGGATATATAACGATAAGCGGCGACAGCTCCTGCTCGAACTTCGTGCGCACAAACAGAATCCGCACGCCAACGGTGAGCAGTATGCCAATGACTCCGCAGAGTATCCAAGCTGGAAAAAACGATCCCAGGATATTGAAGGAAGGCGCTCGGGAGCATCCCGCGGTTGACAGTGTTGCGCAAGCCGCGAGTGCCGCGATCCGAAATCTGCCGCGCCTAGCTGATGCCGGCAAGTTCGTCTTCATGTTAGGGCCGCTTCGCATAAAGTAGGTCGCCAGTCTGGTAGGCCAGAGCAGCCAACCCGGTTAATAGTTGAGCGCGCGCATTGATGTCCGCGGTGCGTGCATCCGCCAATGTACGTTGCGCCGACACCACATCGATTTGGCTGCGTACCCCGTAGTTGTACGACTCTAGTGCAGCATTGTAGGACTCCGTAGCTGCCGCCAGCAGCGCCGCAGCCGCTTTTTGTTGACGCAGGGCCGTGCGAGCTGTCGAGTACGCTGCCCATACCTGGTTCTCCACTTGATTGCGAATTGATTCAACACCAGCGGCAGCTTGCTTCTCATCAGCATGCGCTTTGGCCAGACGATTTTCCCTGGCAAGTCCGTCGAACAATGTCCAGTTCACGCTGAGTGCTGCATCCCAAGTTTCCTGGGTCGGTGCGTACATTCCGGGTAAGTGTATCTGCTCTCCATACGACCGAGCCAGTCCGGCGCTGCTGTTTATGCTGAGGGTGGGAAAATAAGTTCTATGTGCAGCTCTGACTTCGGCACCTGCGGCGCGCAGCTCGGCAACTTGTTGCATCAAGTCAGGCCGCTGTGAAAGCGCTTTGTCGATGGAAGTCTCGACTGTGTCGGCGATACTCTCCGGCAACTTGATGCTCTGAATGCTCTCCACCTGAAACCGGGTAGTGGGGGAAATGCCGAGAGCCGTGGCCAGATCGCCATGCGCAATTTCCGTTGCCCCGATGGCAGCCTGTAGGTCGTAGTCCGCTTGCGCGGCGGCACTTCGGGCTTCAAGCACGTCGGGCAAGGTTGCCAACCCGTTCTGGAGTCGGGCCTCGGCCGCCTGCTGCACCGTCTCCGCGTTCTTCAGGTTCGCCTCGGCGGCATCTTCCTGTCCTTTGCTGTCTAGCAGCCGATAATACGCCGCCATCACTTGGAAGATGATCCTGCGGTGGGTGTCGTTGAATTGAAAATTAGCCGCAAGCAAATTATTCCTGCTGATGGATATTTCCTGCGAACGTAGCCCGAAGTCAAAAATGGTGTAATCCAGAAGAAAAACAGGAGAGAAGGTTTCTTCGGTTTGCCGCTGGAAGCTCGAGCCGAAGAAAATATCTAAACGAGTACTCCCGGCGAGGGCCGCGGCCGCCAGCGTCGGATACAGAGTGGACTGCGCGATGCCCAGATCGGCAGCTCGTCCCTTTGCGTTCTCCCAAGCCACACGGGTCAGCGGATTATTCTGCTCGGCGATGTTCACCAGCTCCGGCAAGGTGTAAATCTTCGCCGGATCAAGATTGAGAGCTGGGCTGAGGCGCGGGGGCGCCTGGAATGGCTGCTTTACCGACGACGAGTCCCAAGGATGCTCGGGAACGGGAGGCGCCTGTTGCGCGAACCCAATGCCTTCCGCGACCAGCATGCAGAGCATGATGATTGTTCGTTCGCGAAAACGAGACATTCGCCCTCCGTGAGGTTCGCAATATGCAGATGCTGAAGACCGACTGCCGTCCGTATCGCTCTCGCACCTTCGTTGGGGAGATGTGAGCTACGCCACGGCTTTTGCACAATCATAAATCGCATTTTAAAGTCCAGTCGTCAAATTGCCATTCCGGGCTTGCATCTACAACAATATGCTCATTTGGTCCCAAACTAATTTCCGGGCGCTACAGCCAGATCATACTTCTGTTGTTTGCCTCAATTTCACCTTCTACTGCAGATGTTTCACCTGTTGACAAGCTCCACTCCGCGAATCGCAGCGCTCAAATAAGTCCCCTGCGAGGTGGCACACAGAATGCATATCAATCTCGGGAAAGAAACTCGGTTCCCGCAGCACAATGAAGGCTCCAAGAGGATCTTGCCATGACCCTCAGAGAAAGCGACTTGAATCAATCGTGCGAGATCGCGCGTCCTTGTGGGACGGCACGTTCTCAAGCTCAAGCGGAGGCTAACAAATGGACCGGGCAAAACATGGAGTCAAAATCGTACATTCGGATGAACTTGATTTAAATACACCACAGACGTCGGGCATGACCCGCGCTGCCGCAATCACGCATGCGAGAACTGGAGCAAGCAAGCTATGGGCTGGCACAATGCTGGTTCAGCCCGATGCCAAGACTGGACCGCATCATCATGGCGAATTGGAGACGGTCCTTTACGTCGTGAAGGGCAGAGTTCGAATGCGCTGGGGAGATCAGTTGGAATTCAGCGAGGAAGCGAGCCCGGGCGACTTTATTTACGTCCCGCCTTACGTGCCGCACCAGGAGATCAATGCTAGCCCAGACGCGGTTTGCGAGGCTGTAGTCGTGAGGGATGGACAGGATCCGATCGTTGTCAATTTAGATCTGCGCACTCCAGAACCCGCCGGTCCGGGGCATCCTGGCATGCCGTTTCACCCTGATCGCTGAGTTCTTTTTCACAGGCTTCCGTTAACGTGCGGGGCGAATGAGTTGATCGTCTTAGGCCAATGCATCAAAGGATCGGGGAACTCAGTTCGCGGGGGGGCGAACCGCCTGCATCGACGAACGCTGCCGATGGACGTGACAGGCAGCCTTGATTCTCGACAGTGCGGTGGCTTTAGGGCAATATGGTGCCGAGGAGGGTTGATGCCTACCACTTCCCCCGTAGCCTGATCCACATCCACCCCTGCCAAGTGCGCAAGGCCGGGTAGCGCTGCCTCCACGATGCCGTCGCGGTCAGCGAGGGCCAGCATCGTGATCCAGACCACCTTGGTGGCCAATGGCTCACGCCAGACGGTCGAGGAGAGAATGGAATTGAACAGTTTGGTGAATCCGGGCATCACTTCTCTCCAAGTTGAAAGCCATCAGCTCGTTCTGGGTTGCAGCGTGCTAGGAAATCTTCCCAATCTTTCGCCGCGATCATGACGCGCCCCCCGATCCTCGTCTTGCGAAGCTGGCCCTTGCTCAACCAACCGTAGACAGTCCATTTCGACACTCCTCCAGCTTTCGCTGCGATCATCGTGACTGAGTAGAACGTGTGCTCGATGTGGCCAACAACGGGAAGATCGACTACTTCAAAATGTGTGGGGCTTGTGGAATATGGTTTTACAAGCGGTTCTCGCACCAGCGCTACTGCTCGGACGCCTGTCGGATGCGCGACTATCAGGGGTCAAACAGATGGAAGGCGTACAGACGCGACAAGGCCCGCGAGTATTACTGGCTCCACAAGAGGGAGAAGGAGCGTAAACGCGTCAGAACCAACAGAAAGGGACGTTAGTCGGAGAGGGTATATGTCGATCTACAAGCGTGGTTCAATCTACTGGTACAAATTCATGTGGAACCGGGAACTGGTGCGCGAGTCCACGAAACAGGGCAATGACAGGTTGGCGCGACAGATGGAAGCGGCGCACCGTACGCGGCTGGCCGAAGAGCAGCAGGAGAAAGACGCGACCCGCGAGCGGCTGGCGTGCCTTGATCTGCTCCGCTGTAAAGAATGCGAAAAGTTCTTCAACGCGGACAAGGCAATCAGGCGAGAATCCGACGTATTTTGCAGTGAGGGATGCGCGGCAGATTGGCAGAGACGGCGAACGATGCCGACGCTCAAAGCGTTTCTGGAGGGACGGTTTATCCCCGACGCTGAGACGAGGCACAAGCGAAAACCGCTTACCCTCCGATATTACAAGCAGGGCAGTGACATGCTCCTGAAATCGAAACTGGCGACGTTGCGTCTTGACGAGCTGACTGATGAGCACGCTCAACAATTCTCCGCCGAATACGGAAAGCTCTCGCCTTCCGGCATTAACCGTGGCCTGCGCACATTACGCCGTGCTCTAAACCTTGCGTTCAACTGGAACCAACTGGATAGGCCGGTAAAGGTCGCCCTAGCGCAAGGCGAGAATCAGCGTGATCGTGTGTTGACCGACGAAGAACTCACGGCGTACTTGGCAGCCTGCCCTCAGCCTTGGCGGGATTGCGCGACGATCATCGCTGACGAAGGACTGAGGCCCGGAGAGGTGTTTGTGCTCCAGTGGCAGCATGTACTGCTCAATGGCAGTGGTGGACTGATTCAGGTCGCAAGTGGAAAGTCTAAAGCAGCACGTCGAGTTCTGCCGATGACGCCGAGAGTATACGACTTGCTTGCTGCCCGGTTTGAAGCCTCTGACCGCCCTACGAGCGGTTGGATTTTTCCACATCCGTCACGAGCAGGACACTTCGACGGCGACGCTGCAAAAAGTAGACATGCCCGTGCATTGAAGGATTCGGGCGTGGAGAAATTCGAGCCCTACGTGCTGAGGCACACCGCACTTACAAAGCTGGCGTCCAAAGGTGCAGACGCCTACACGCTGGCACGCATAGCCGGGCACAGCAGCATCGTCATAACCATGCGCTACATTCATCCGCAAGCCGACGCGATTGAGCGGGTGTTTAGCAATGCCTACGGCAAGGCGAGACAGCCAGCCCGCGAGTAAAGCGAATCGGAGGCTAGGCACAAAATTAGGCACAGCGCCCGAGCCTAACGTTTTGCCTAGCCTAAACGGGTGAGGCGGGCGTATCCGTAACCCACTATGCAGCTATAAGTTAAATGGTGCCGAGAGGGGGACTCGAACCCCCACAACCCTTTCGGGTCTGCGGATTTTAAGTCCGCTGCGTCTGCCAGTTCCGCCATCCCGGCCTGCCTGCGAGTGACTACTGCTGAGAGAAGAGTCGCACTGAGCGCCTCGTAACCTGCAGCGCTGCCTAGCCGAATCATATTTGCTGGCCACTGCAGCTGCAAATCGGCGACCTGTCCAAACGCGGCGCGCGTTGCGTAAGTCAAGCAAATCTCGCGCCAATCACACATCTTTGTGATCTCTTTCACAGCTTCCTGTGTTCGCCATAACCGACACTACTTCCATGTGCAGTACCGCAGCCGTTGTTCGCGGCAAGCCGCAGCATTCGCTCGCGCAAACACTTTTTCCGAGGTCTACGCATGGATAGCGCACTCCTGATTCACCGCCTGCAGTTTGCCTTCACGGTCACTTATCACTATCTGTTCCCGCAGTTGACCATGGGACTGGCGCCGCTAATCGTGATCCTGAAAACCATCTCGCTCAAGACCGGCGATGAGCGCTACGACCAGGCCGCCCGTTTCTGGGCCAAGATCTTCGGGATCAACTTCGTCATCGGTGTGGTGACCGGAATTCCCATGGAATTTCAGTTCGGTACGAACTGGTCGCACTTTTCGCGCTTCGCAGGCGGCGTTATCGGGCAAACGCTGGCCATGGAAGGCTGCTTCGCTTTCTTCCTGGAATCCACCTTCCTTGGACTGTTCCTCTACGGCGAGAAGCGACTCAGCAAAGGCCTGCACTGGTTCTCGGCGCTGATGGTGTTCGTCGGCTCGTGGATGTCGGGTTACTTCATCGTTGCCACCGACGCTTGGATGCAACATCCGGTTGGCTACCAGCGCGTTGCCGACGGCTCGGTGCAGCTCACCAGCTTCTGGCAACTGGTGCTCAATCCCTGGGCTTGGTGGCAGTACGCGCATAACATGAGTGGCGCAGTCATCACGGGAGCGTTTGTGATGGCGGCTGTCGGTGCGTTCTATTTGCTCAGCGAGAAGCATGTCGAGCAGGGACACATTTTCGTGCGGGTGGGCGTGATTGCGGCGCTCTTCGTGAGTCTCGTCCAGATCGTGCCGACGGGTGATGCGCAGGGCCGCATGCTGGCGCGCAATCAGCCGGTGACACTGGCGGCCATGGAAGCTCTCTGGGACACCCAGCCCGGCGCTCCGCTAGTCATCCTGGGCCAGCCCGATATGAATGCCCAGAAGATCGACAATCCCATCGTCATTCCCAAGATGCTCAGCTTCCTCACCTGGCAAAGCTGGGGCGCCGAAGTCAAAGGCCTCAACTCGGTACCGAAGCAGGATTGGCCGGAGAACATCCCGCTACTCTATTACACGTACCACATCATGGTAGGGCTGGGCACAATCTTCATCGCGGTGACGGCGGTTGCGACGTTTCTGCTGTGGCGCAGAAAGCTCTACCAGGCGCGCTGGATGTTGTGGATTCTGCTGCTGAGCTTTCCGTTCCCTTACATCGCCAACACGGCGGGATGGATGACCGCCGAGTTCGGCCGCCAGCCTTGGCTGATATACGGAGTGCTACGCACGGTGGACGGCTACTCCAAGATGGTCTCGGCGGGCAACGCCTGGTTCAGCTTCCTGGGATTCCTGGGGATGTACACGGTGCTTTCCGTCCTCTTCCTTTTCCTGGTGCGGCGCGAGATCGAACACGGTCCGGAGCCGGTTGTGCCGCCGCAGTTGCGTGAACAAATCGATGCGGCGCGTTTGAATCCTGTGGAGGTGCGATAGCCATGTCAACCATCTGGTTCATGATCGTAGCGGTAATGGTCGCCATTTATGTTGTGCTCGACGGCTTCGATCTGGGAGCGGGGGCAGTCCATCTCTTCATTGCAAAGGATGACGCAGAGCGGCGCACGGTGATTCGCGCTATCGGCCCGGTATGGGACGGCAACGAGGTGTGGCTGCTGGCGGCTGGCGGCACGCTGTATTTCGCCTTCCCGCAGCTCTACGCCTCCGGTTTCAGCGGCTTCTACCTGCCACTGATGATGGTGCTGTGGTTGCTGATGTTGCGCGCCATCGGCATCGAGTTTCGCACCCACATTCAGGAGAGCTTGTGGCAAGGCTTCTTTGACACCATCTTTGGAGTGTCGAGCATTCTGCTGACGATCTTCTTCGGCGCGGCGCTGGGCAACGTGGTGCGCGGTGTTCCACTGAATCCCGACGGTTATTTCTTCGAGCCGCTATGGACCAACTGGCGCGTTGGCGCGCAGAACGGCATCCTCGATTGGTACACCGTGATGTGCGGCGTAGTCGCATTGGTGACGCTGGTGGTTCATGGATCGCTATACCTGGCAACCAAGACCGAAGGCACGTTGAACTACCGCGCTCGCAAAGTGGCCTCGTGGTTGTGGCCGGTGCAAGCGCTGCTGACGATCTTCAGTCTCATCGCGACGGTATATGCCGTTCCGCATATTCTGGGGAACTACACTCGGTGGCCGATCGGATTTCTTGTGCCAGCGCTAGTCATTGGCAGCCTTGTGTACATGTATCTGGCGCACTCCAGACGGCAGGAGAAGGGCGCGTTTCTGGCATCATGCGCTTACATTATTGCGATGCTGGTGGGGGCCGTCTTCGCGCTCTATCCTAACGTGCTGCCCGCAAGCACCGGCGCGCAGTACAACCTGACCATCTACAACAGCGCCGCCGGCGCACATGGCCTGAGCGTGGGCTTCGTGTGGTGGAGTATCGGGATGGTGCTTGCAGCGGTGTATTTCATCTTCGTCTATCGAATGTTCCGCGGAAAAGTGCGACTGGAAGAAGGTAGCGAGCACGGCTACTGAGGTTCGCACTGAAGGCTCTATAACGAGCCTAAGGGCTTCGCACCCGTTACGCTCCGACCGCGGCTCCTGCGGTCGTCGGCAATTGCGCCTGTTCCCAGGCATCGAAGCCGCCGATGACGTTGATCACGTGGTAGCCCGCGCGCTGTAGTAGGCTGGCGGCGATCGCGCTGCGATAGCCGCTTGCGCAATGAACTGCCGTTATCACATTGCGATCGAGTGGCGGCAGAGCGGCCTTGAAGCGATCGAGCGGATACCAGAGTGCGCCGGGAATGTGCCCTGCTTCCCACTCAGCTTGCCTGCGGACATCCAGAACCTGCAAAGCGTGATCAACCGTGGCCAACTCCTGTACCGTCATCTGCGGCAACTGCGCCAGCTCGAATCCCGCACGCTGCCATTCTTCTACGCCGCCGTCGAGATACCCGCGCAGGTCTTCTATCCCGACCCGCGCCAGCCGCATGCGCGCTTCCGCCAGCTGCTCCTTCGTCTCGGCGATCAGCACAGGCTGCGACGACAGTCCCAGCACCGCGCCTGCCCATGACGCAAACTGGCCCGACAGCGCAATATTGATCGAACCGGGAACCTGCGCAGCGGCAAACTGATCGGACGGACGAACGTCAAGAACCGCCCCGCCATGCTCAAGCATATTCTTTAGCTCGGCAGGGGCGATCGGCGCTAGATCCGGCAGTTCATCCAGTGAGGTTGCGCCGGCGCGGTTGATCGCCGCGTCTTCAAGGAAATAGTCTGGACGTGCGGGCAGGTTCGAGGTCATCTGGCGAACGAAGTCGTCGCGGTCCTTGATCTGTAGCGCGTAGTTGGTAAGCCGCTCGGTGCCGATGGTGGAGGAGCGCTCGGCACGCATATTGCGGCCGCAAAGCGAACCTGCGCCGTGCGCCGGATACACCAGCACCTCGTTGGGAAGCGTCAGTAGCTTGGTGTGTAGCGAGTCGTACATCATCGCGGCAAGCTGCTGTGGTGTGTGCGACTTCGACAGATCGGGCCTGCCGATGTCACCAATAAAGAGCGTATCCCCAGTTAGCACCGCCCAGGGCGCTTGCGATTTCTCTTCGTCGGTGACGACGAAGCATATGCTCTCCGGAGTATGGCCCGGCGTCGCGAGCACTTTCACGCGAACGCGGCCAACCTGCGCTTCGGAGCCGTCCGTCACCGCGACGTGAGGAAACCTAGCGTCTGCTGACTCACCGATGTAGATTGTCGCTCCGGTACGGGCGGCCAATTCTTTGTGGCCGGAGACAAAGTCGGCATGAAGATGAGTTTCGAAGATGTGGCGAATTTGCAGGCCTTGCTTCTTCGCGGCATCGATGTAGATTCCGACATCGCGCTGAGGATCGACAACTGCGGCGTCGCCATCCGAACCGAACAGGTACGAGGCGTGCGCCAGACATCCCAGGTAGAACTGTTCGAAGTACATGCTCCCTCCACTCCGCGGGAAACATGATACGTGGCAGGACACAAATTGGATACGGCTAAGTGAGGTGGAGCTACCTCTCGTATGTCTCCGCCCATTCCTTCAACCTTGCGCTCATCTCGGCCCTCAACTGCCCGCTTCGAAACCGCCAGCGCCAATTTCCCGACGAACTTCCCGGCAGATTCATTCGTCCCTCACTGCCCACGCCCAGCACATCCTGCAGCGGAAACAATACCGTGTTGGCGACAGACGCCATGAGGGTGTGGATCATCGCCCAGTTGATGTCGCTGCCGTCCGTGTTCAGGTAGAGCCGCGCGTATGCCACTTCCTTTTCCACGTCGGCTGCGGTGCGAATGCTGCCCGCCCCGGCCTTGCTGTTCCACCAGCCCACGACGGTGTCGTTGTCATGCGTGCCGGTGTAGGCAACCAAATGCTGGATATAGTTATGGGGTTTGAAGTCTGGCGCCTGCGGGTCGTTGCCAAAGGCGAATTGCAGGATGGCCATTCCCGGAAAGCCGAACTGCTTCCGCAGCGCTTCAACCTCAGGCGTGATGACCCCCAAGTTTTCCGCAACGATAGGCAGGTCACCGAGCGTTCCTTTGAGCGCCTCGAACATGGCCGCACCGGGGCCTTTCACCCAGGCCCCACTGACTGCCGTCAGTTCGCTGGCGGGAATCTCGTAATACGCCTCGAAGCCGCGGAAGTGGTCCAGGCGAATCATGTCCAGCATCTCCAGCGATCGGCGGAAGCGCGCGATCCACCATGCGTAGCCGGTCCGCGCGTGCGCCTCCCAGCGGTAGATCGGATTGCCCCACAGCTGTCCGGTAGCGCTGAAGTAATCGGGTGGGACGCCGGCCACGACGCGCGGTCTGCCATCGTCCTGGAGTTCGAATAGATCCCGATTGACCCACACATCGGCGCTGTCGAGCGCCACGTAGATCGGCATGTCGCCCAGGATACAAATATCATTGCGGGCGCAATGCGCCTTCAGATCGCAGCACTGGCGCTCGAATTCAAACTGGATAAATTTGTGGCACTCGATCTCATCGTGCAATTCGTTGCCGACTCGTTCTAGCGCCGCTGGCGCGCGTAGCGCTAGCTCTGTTGGCCACTCCATCCAGCTAACCAGGTTATTCGCCTGCTTCAGCGCCATGAACATCGCGAAGTCGTCGAGCCAAGGGGCATGGCGCTGGCAAAATTCTTCGAAGGGGGCACGATCATCCGGTGTAGCCTGCCGGAAAGCGTCGAACGCCCGACGCAACAGCGGAAACTTCCATGCGATCACCGCGCCGTAGTCAACGGTGTCGGCAGGAAAAGTCGGCTTGCCGGCCAAGTCGCGTGCGTCAAGGTAGCCGCGTTTCACCAGACGCTCGAGGCTGATGAGCAGCGGGTTTCCCGCGAACGCCGAGAAGCATTGGTAGGGAGAGTCGCCGTAGCCGGTGGGGCCGAGTGGCAGGACTTGCCAGATTCGCTGCCCGGAATCGCGAAGGAAGTCGGCGAAGGCGTGCGCCTCGGCGCCAAGCTCTCCAATGCCGTAATCGCCGGGCAGGGAAGTGGGATGTAGAAGGATGCCGCTGGATCGGGAGAAGTTCATGCTCGTTCGTGTCCAGCCTACGATGGTACCGCAAGCGCGACGCTGCTTCGTTCCCCCATTGGATCACATCTAAGTTCCTGAGATCGGAGGCCCATTCGTGCGTGTCTTATTGTGTGCTGCAATACCGCTATTTTTCCTCCTATTGTCCTTCCAGAGAGCTGAAGCCGCTAATGGGCCGCAAACGATCGTGCTGTGGCATCTGCGGCTGATCGACGGTACAGGTGCACCTGCGAAGGAGGACGTCTTCGTCACAATTCGAGACGGCAAGATTGCCGCCATCACGACTGCGAAGCCCGAGACGCCTCCTGCCGCGCGGGTCATCGACTACTCCGGCAAAACCGTGATGCCCGGCTTGATCAATGCCCATGGACATCTTGCGCTGGTTTGTGGAACGCAGAACTCCGCGACCTGCTACACGAAGGACAACGTCCTCGCGGAGTTGCGTCAGTATGAGCGTTACGGCGTGACCAGCATGCTGTCGCTGGGCGTCAATCGCGACCTGATCTACGATGTGCGGGCCGAGCAACGCGCGGGCCAGCTTGACGGCGCAACCGTGTACAGCGCCGATCGCGGCATCGGAGTGCCCGACGCTGCGCCTCCGCTACCGCATGCTGCCGATCAGCTTTACACTCCAAAGACGCCCGCTGAAGCGCGCGCCGATGTGGACGCCATGGCGTCGCGTCACCCGGACTTTGTCAAAATTTGGGTTGATAACTTGCATGGCACCAAGCCCTCGATGGACCCGGCAGTTTATCGCGCCGTGATCGACGAGGCGCACCGTCGCGGCCTTCGGGTGGCTGCGCATGTCTACTACCTGGCTGACGCCAAATCGCTGGTCGCGGATGGCGTCGATGTGCTGGCGCACAGCGTGCGCGATCAGGCGGTCGACGAGGAGTTACTTGTTGCGCTGAAGCAGCGCGGCGTGTATTACATTCCCACGCTGACGGTGGACTCGTCGTCGTTTGCTTTTGCGGAGCACCCTGCGTGGAAGAATGATCTATTTCTGCAAAAAGCGGTAAGCCCGGAACTGCTCGACATGCTGACTGGAGACGCTGCCGTCAACAAGGCGGAGAGTGATTCCAGCCTCGCGCTTCACAAACGCGATTTCGCCAACGACGAGAAAAATCTGAAGCTGGCATACGATGCCGGAGTGAAAGTCGGCTTCGGTACTGATTCAGGCGCAATCCCATCGCGCGTCCCAGGTTTCTCCGAACATCATGAACTAGAGATGATGGTGCAGTCCGGGCTGACGCCCATGCAGGCGATTATGTGTGCGACGAAATCGAACGCGGAGATGCTTGGCGTCGAGAAGACTACGGGCACGCTTACGGTGGGCAAGCAGGCCGACCTGATTGTGCTGGATGGCAATCCCCTGGACGACATTCGCAATACCCAGAAGATCGTCGCGGTGTGGCATGGGGGAAGGGAAGTGCAGCCCGCGGTCGCGTTGAAATGAGTTGCGTAACCGCGGACTATCTTGTCCGCCGCTACCTGCCTACAACTCCACTTCCTGCAACACCGGCTTCGGCGGCGGGATGGTATGCAGCGCTTCGACCATGGCATCGGCGAACTCGCTGGTTCCGGCGGTGCCGCCTACGTCGCGAGTGACGTGCTTTCTCTCGCCGTACACCTTTTCCAGCGCCAACCGAATGTGGTTGGCGGCATTCTCTTCACCAAGGTGACGCAGCATCAGAATTCCAGAGCGCAGCACTGCCGTGGGGTTAGCGATGTCTTTTCCCGCAATGTCAGGTGCGGATCCGTGGACCGCTTCGAAGATGGCGCACTCGTGTCCGAAGTTCGCGCCTGGCACCAACCCCAGCCCGCCAACAAACGCGGCACACAGGTCGGAAATGATGTCGCCGTACAGGTTCTCCAGCAACAGCATGTCGTATTGATAAGGATTCATCACCAGCTGCATGCAGGTGTTATCGACAATGTGCTCGCCGTAGGTGATCTCAGGATAGCCTTTGGAAATGTCGCGCGAGCACCTGATAAACAGCCCATCCGACAGCTTCATGATGTTGGCTTTGTGGATGGCATGGATCTTCTTGCGGCCTACACGGCGAGCGTATTCGAAGGCGAACTTAGCGATACGCGTGGAAGCTTTCTCGGTGATGATCTTCAGGCTTTCCACCACTCCGGGCACAACTTCGTGTTCGATTCCGGAGTACAAACCTTCGGTATTCTCGCGAACGACGACGAGATCGACGCCAGGATACCGCGTGGGGACTGCGGGCAGATTGCGGATCGGGCGGAAGTTGGCAAACAGCTCGAACTGCTTGCGCAGGGCGACGTTGATGCTGGAAAATCCGCCGCCGATTGGCGTAGTCACCGGCCCCTTCAACCCGATGTGCGTACGCTCGATGGACTCGGTCAGCTCTCTTGGAATGTACTCGTGATACTTCTCGTAGGCTTCGGCGCCCGCCGCGAAGCTCTCCCACTCGAACTTGACGCCGGTGGCTTCCAGGATGCGAACGCTGGCGTTGACGACCTCGGGGCCGATACCATCGCCGGGAATTAAGGTGACTCTATGTGGAGATGACATTCGTTTATTTTTTTCTTACCAGTAAGATTTTCGGCTAGGTTAGTAAGATTTTGGCAGCAATCTTACTAGTGAAGTTAATCGCCGCCTTTGCCTTTAGCGGAAGCGTTTTCTTTGGTATCCAGCAACTCCTTCAACTCTTCCATGAACTCGCGGACATCCTTGAAATCGAGATAAACCGAGGCAAAACGCACGTAAGCGACCTTATCGATGCGCCGCAGACGGTTCATGATGAGCTCGCCGACCTCGCTGGTCTTGCGCTCGCGTTCGGCCGAGTCGACTACAAAGGCCTCGGCGTCATTCACAATTTGCTCTAGCCTGCCCATTGATACGGGGCGCTTCTCGCACGCTCGCAGAAGGCCGTTAAGGACTTTCTGGCGCTCGAATTTCTCCCGGCGGCCGTCCTTTTTCACCACCATGTAAGGGATTTCGTCGATGCGTTCGTAGGTGGTGAAGCGCTTCTCGCACTTCAAGCACTCGCGCCGGCGGCGAATGGATTCGCCTTCCTTGCTTTCGCGCGAGTCGACTACCTTGTCGTTTTCAAAGCCGCAAAACGGGCACTTCATGGATGAGAGAGGGCTGCACTTCGATTGTAGCAGGGGCAAAGGCGTTCACCACGGAAGCACGGAGCCCACGGAGAAGCATTTATAGGAATGTCGTTGGTCGAGCCTCACTCAGCCAGCGCTGCGGCTTTTTCTTCAGCTTCGGCGACGGCGCGTATGGAAACGTGCTCGTGGCGGGCAATCGCCAGGCCGATAGGTATCACCGACATGAAGGTTACTGCCCACAGCATCATGCCGCAGCTCACTGCGAGTTCGTGCTCGACGTGGAAGCCCGAGCTCAACATGCTGATAGTTGCCAGCTGCGAGCCGCCGCCGACCGCGGGCAACTGCAACATGGAGCCAAGCATACTGGACCCCATCAAGACAACTTCGGAAGGCAATGTGAGCTTCTGCAGCGTGCCACCGTAGGCATGGGTGACCGCGTAATAGGCGTAGGCGATCAGCACCCACATGAAAAGCGAAATACCAACCAGCTGGAGTGCTGAGCTGAGGTCATGGATGGTTTCCAATCCATGGCTGAAGGACAACACCTTTTCGCGCAGATGATACGCGAGTTTGGGAGCGAAGCCGGCAACTCGATCATGCATGAATTGTGCGACCCGATCGCCGGAGCGGCGCACAATAACGATGCCGACGATGAGCCCCAAAATCAAGGCCATCAGCAGGAAGGAGAACTCCCGCAACTGACGATAGAAATGAAGCGCGCGCAGATCGGGCGAGAGGAAGCTGACGGCCAGTAACACCGCAAACGCGCCCATATCGAAGATGCGCTCCACCCCCCACACGGCGACTTGCGAGGTGAACGTGAGCCGCTCCTTCTTGGCGATGATGTAAGGGCGAATCATCTCGCCGGCGCGGCCCAGCAACGCCAACGCGGCGAAGCCGACCAACTGCGGCGCCAGCAGGCGAGCGGTGGTTGTCTTACACACCGGCTTCAGAAAGATGCGCCAGCGCACGGCGCGCAGTATGTACGCAAGATAGGTGATCGCGAGGCCGTAGAAAATGTAGAGCCAGTTCACGTGTTCGGTACGGCTCCAGAACATGGCCCAATCGAAGGTCTTCCACGCCCTCACCTGCAAGTAGATCAGCAGACAGAGCGCGACGAGAACGATGCCGAAGACCAGAATCCGTTTTCTATTCATGCGAAGGGTTAGAAACTCGCCCGGTAGGCCTACTGGCCAAAGTGAATGAGTGGGGGAACACGTTCATCCGTGGCTACTCGCTGCCGACGGTGGAGTTGGAATTGGCCTGTCCCAAAGCAGGGCTCTTCGCTTGGGCCCGATCCTGTATGGTAGCGACTTTCGCTTGCGGCTTGCGCTCAGCGAGCTTCTTGCGGTTGTAATCCTTAACGATGCGGGCGACGTAGGCTCGGGTCTCGCGATATGGCGGCACGCCCTTATACTGCTGGACGCGCTGCGGGCCGGCGTTGTAAGCCGCCAGGGCCTTGACCATGTCGTTGTTGTAGAGCAACAGCAGCGCGCGCAGGTAGCGCACACCGGCGTCCACATTGTCGGCCGGATCGAAGCTGTTCTTCACGCCCAATTGACTGGCAGTACCGGGCATCAACTGCATCAGCCCTTGCGCGCCTTTGGGCGAGACGGCACGCGGGTTGTTAGCGCTTTCGGCCTTGATCACGCTGGCGATGAAGTCGGCATCTACCTGGTGCTGACTGCTGGCGGCATCGACGATAGACTTCAGGTCCTGCGACTTCGCAGGTTGGGAGGCGACGTCCTGCGGATCAGGGGGAGCGGGCTCAAAGCTCTCGATCTCGGCAGTCGGGACGTCGACATACCCGCCCGCCGGATCAATGCTCATATAAAGCCGCGTTTTCTCGCCGACTACTTCATGATGCTCGTGGCGCAGGCTGAAGCCGTTACGAAGGTTCGCCAGTTCGGCGGCGTGAAGCTGGAGAGCAAGGACCAGGGCAAAAAACAAGAAGCAGGTCCCTCGAGTCGCTGCGCTCGCTCGGGATGACACATTCATGAGATATCTACGCATTCACCCTCGCCGGGTTCGCATCCAGCACCTGCTCGATTGCCGCGGCCACGCCGCTCTCATCGTTGTGCAGAGTGATGGTCCAGCCATTTTGCTTCAAATCGTCAGACGCATTGCCCATGATCACCGGATGTCCGGCAAAGGTCAACATCTCGATATCATTGTAATTGTCGCCGATCGCCATGACCTCCGAACGGTCGACGCCGCGCCACGTGGCCCAGCGCTCCAGAGCATGGCCCTTGGAGCAACCGGCGTTCAGTATGTCCACAATCGTCAGATCGCGATGATCGTACTGGGTTCGCAGAACCGTGATTTCACTGGCGAAGTCGCAATCCGCGAGACGCTGCTGGGCGTGTTGCATCATCTCAACCGGGCCACAGAACATGGCTTGGATGGGATCTTCGGTGAGCACCTTCTCGATAGGACTGACGTATTCGATGTAGGGCGCATTCTTTTCCATCCAGCGCTGGATGACGCCGTAGAGATGCTCGTGATTTTCGCAGACGATTGCGCCCATGCCTTCGCGATCGAAGGTGATCACCATGTGATCGCGGAACTCGCGCATGTGCCGGCAAATCTTAATCGCAGTGGCTTGCGGCATGAGATCGCGATGAAACGATTCGCCATTCGTGGACCGGGTGACGGCGCCATTGGAACTGATGATGCAAAGGTCGAAGCCCAGCGACTCCGCGACCGGGAATGCAAACCTATGCCGGCGCCCAGTGACCAGGATGATTTCAACTCCGGCCTCATGAGCACGACGAAGCGCGTCCAGATTGGCTTGTGAAATCTGGGCCTTGGAATCGAGTAGCGTGCCATCAATGTCGATGGCAATCAGACGGACGGAACGGGTCAATATGTTTCATTCTAACAGGCGTGGAAACCACACTCGCCCTCGGACGAGCAGGGGCAATTCGCTCTCGTCACAGAGATGTCGTAATGTGTTTTTCCCAGTTGAGAAACAGGGTCGAATCGGGATTCGACGTTCTCCAATAGCGACCCCAAACGAGAATGGCCTTTGCAGCGCAGGGGCTGCCGACGTAGAGTAAAGAAGATGGAACTGCGAAAAGATCCCATCACGCGCTCATGGGTCATCTGCGGCGACGAGCCTGAACCGGCCGGGTCAGCTGTGTCATTTTGCCCATTTTGTCCTGAGTCTGGGTTGCCGCTACAGGTAGTGGCGACGTCGCCGACGGTCAACGGCGGTCCGTGGTCGGCCCGCGCCGTAGTGCATCCGCACCCGCTCTACGGCATCGACGGCGAGCCCGGACGATCGGGTAACGGACTTTACGACACCATGCGGCCAGTAGGCGCCCACGAAGTTATCGTGGAAAATGCGCGCCACGACCGGCATTTGTGGAACGCCGATGACCGCGAGATTGAGGAATACCTGGCCCTTTGTGGACAGCGTATCCAGGACCTGAAGGGCGATTTACGCTTCAAGTACATCAGCGTCTTTAAGAATTACGGCAGCATGTCGGGGCAGGAGTTCGATCATCCGACGTCGGAGATCGTGGCCACGACATTTGTTCCCCGGCGCGTGCTGTATGAGTTACGCGCGGCGCGGGAACACTATCGGGTGAAGGAGCGCTGCGTTTTCTGCGATATTCTGCACCAGGAGCAGGAGCAGAAGCTGCGCATGGTGGAAGTGCGCGGCGAATACATGGCGGGCTGTCCTTACGCGCCTCGCGTTCCGTACGAGACGTGGATTGCGCCGCGCAATCACGAAGCTTATTTCGAGCGAACCGCCTTGAAGTCGGGAGCGATGCGCGATTTCGCCGCCCTGCTCCGGCGAACGCTGTTCCGCATTCGCACCATCGCCGACGGCTTCCACATGGTGCTGCACACCTCGCCGAACACCGTGCACCGCTCCGAGACCCTGGGCTTCTGGAAGACTATCGAGGACGATTACCACTGGCACTTGGAGATCCTGCCCATACTCGGCACCAAGGCGAAGTCCTACACCTTCAAGGAGGTGTACTACTCGCCCGTCAGCTCTGAAACCTCAGCTGCAATCCTGCGCGAGCGGCCGACAGAGTAGGAAGCAACTAGGATTAGCAACTAGCAATTGAGTGACTGCTCGTTGATCAGTAAGAATCGCAAAAGAGCGAAAGCTGCGAGAATCCTGGCACAGTCGCGGGTTTAAGCTAAGTGCTAATTGCTAGTTGCTGCCTTTATGACCATCCGTCGCCTAAAAACCTACACCGCCCAGACCGGCTACGTATATCAGTACTATTTCGTGGGCAAGCGGGCAACACTGGAGGGCGAACCCGAGGCGCCGTCGACGGAATACATCTTCGACGTCAGCGCCGATCGCAAAACAACCTTCGCCGTCAGCATTTTCTTGCAGCCGCAGGCACTCGCAGAGTGGGCTGACACCCGAGGCCGCAATCTAAGCGAGCCCGAACAATACGCCGCTGCGAAGCTCCGCCTGATGCAGGGCTTCGACGAAATCCCCGACATGTTAAATGATGGCCGCCGTCTGCGCCTGGATGCCGAGTTGCTGCTCGCACTGCTGGAATCAATCGGAGTTGACTAACCATTTAGTTAAAACAGGGCAGGAACCTAACGCTGTCAAATTGACGGCGTCTAAACCGGAAGTGGCAACAATTTGGGATGAGTACCTGGCTGGCTGCTATACACAGCAGGTGAATCCAGCCCATAATTAGTCAGCTACGTGGGTGAGATGGCAATGTTCGAGCAAATGCCGCAGTGGGGCCGCAAACGACAGAGTCTTTCCATGCTGTCGTCGTTCGCGATACAGCTCGCACTGCTCCTAATGCTTCTGTACTCCGCTGCACCGATCTTCGTAACGCCATCGGACGTCGATTTCGGCATTCCGCATTCGTCAGGCACACGCTCCATTATTTATCTGGCGCCGGTTGGGCCGGAGGCCAGTCCCCCAGCAAACGCGCCACGGCTGACTTTGAAAGCTTCGCTTCCGGCGAAACCGAAGCCTCGCAAGGCTGAACCCAAGCGCGAAGAATCCGCGGCCACAGCCGACAACGCGCCCGAGGAGACCGCTCGTGGTGGTTCACCATTCGGCCGCGTGCCCGGTTCGCCGCTGACCGGCGATGAGGTCATTCCCGCCTTTCCAGACGTTTATCCCGATCCTCCAATTGCCCGCGGCGAGCTTCCGGCGGGCGTCCAGGGCGATGTGATTGTCGAGGTGACGATCGACTCTCGCGGTGACGTCGTCGAGACCAAGCTGCTGCAGGGCATCGGGTACGGCGTCGAGCAGAAGGTGCTGCAAGTATTACAGCGCTGGCACTTTCATCCCGCAATGCGCGATGGCGTTACCATAGCCTCGCAGCATATCGTGCACTTCCATTATCCGAGCTGACGCAAATCCGGTCGGACCTCTGATTCCTATACTTATCTCAGAACAACGGGTTAGCGTGACCGTTAATGGGGTTTATGCCGTTAATTTGGCTTCGAGTCGCGGTGGTTTGCTACGGCGTGGGGCTGGTCTATTCCCTGCTGCTGCTCAGCAAGGAGGGTAACCTGCTGGCCAGGGTGGTTGAGCCGGCGGTTGGGTTGGGCCTCATCTTCCACTTTGTATCGCTGGTGGAATCCACTGTCCTGATTGGGCATTTGTCGCTGATCTCCATTCACTATTCGGAATCGTTGCTGGCTTTCCTTGCAATGGTGGTCTTCTTCGTCTTTTTCGTTGGCTATCGCACGGTATCGCCTGGAATCGTCATCTTCCCCATCGTCTTTGTGCTAACGCTGACCTCGGCTCTCGGGCAGAGGCCGGTTGCCCTCACTTCGCCGCTATTGCGAAACGGTTGGATCTTCGTGCACGTGGCGCTGATCTTCACCGGCTATGCCGGACTGTTTCTAAGCTTCGGAGCCAGCCTGCTCTACCTGGCGCAGGAACGCGCCTTGAAGTCGAAGTCCCAGACAGCGCTCCTGACCTGGCTGCCACCGTTGCAGACCATCGACGACATCGGCTATCACGCGTTGCTCTTCGGCTTTCCGTTCATGACCTTCGGCATCGTGACAGGCTCAGTGTTAGCGATTGAGAAATATGGGCCGATGTTCTTCTACGACCCGAAGATTTTGCTGTCGTTCATCATGTGGGCCGTGTACATGCTGTTGCTGTACACGCGCTGGAATTCAGGATGGCGTGGCCGCCGCGCGGCATTTCTGGCGACCGTTGCTTTTGTGGTGGCCATCGGTGCGTGGGCCGCTAATAACTTCAGCCGCGTGCACAAGTTTATTGCTTCATGAACTTTGTCCTCATTGGCGTGAATCATCGGACGGCTCCGGTCGAGGTACGGGAGCGGTTCGCCATTTCCGAGGCGCGTTTGCCTGAGGCTGTCAAGGAACTGGCGTCGTATCCAGGAGTCGAAGAGGGGATGATCGTCTCCACTTGCAATCGAGTGGAGCTATTGGCTCGTACCGTGAATGGCACCGCCGATCTGAACGGGTTCATGCGTCAGTTGTACGGCTTCGATCCGCAACCTTACCGCCAGTACCTTTACGAATATCACGAGCGCGAAGCGGTGCAGCATGTGTTCCGCGTAGCCTCCAGTCTCGACTCGATGGTGGTTGGCGAGCCGCAAATTTTGGGGCAGGTGAAAGAGGCTTACGCCACCGCTCGAGCGGTGGGAGCCGTGAACTCGCAGCTGGATGCTCTGCTGAGTCGCGCCTTCGCCGTAGCCAAGCGGGTACGTAATGAGACAGCGGTTGCGACCTCGGCTGTGTCGGTTGCGTCGGTCGCAGTCGACCTGGCAAAGAAGATCTTCGGTAACCTGGAGGGTAAGAGCGTTTACCTGGTCGGTGCCGGAAAGATGTGCGAGTTGGCGGCGCGCCACCTGCTGGCCCACGGTGCGAAGCAGATCTACGTTGCCAACCGCACCTACGAGCGGGCCGTGGCCCTGGCTGCCAAGTTCAACGGCGAGGCCATTCCTTTCGAGCAACTGTACGAAACCGTTCCTCGCGCCGACATCGTGATCAGTTCCACCGGCGCGCCGCATGCCATCTTCCGCAAGGAGCATGGCGAGCGCTTCTTGAGCCGTCGCCGCAACCGTCCCATGTTCTTCATCGATATCGCGGTGCCTCGCGATATCGATCCGGAGATGAACAAGCTGGACGGCATCTTCGTCTACGATATCGACGACCTGCAGCAGGTGGTCACTTCGCATGTGGCCGATCGCCGCGTCGAAGCGGACCACGCCGAATCCATCGTGCAGTTGGAGGTCGACAAGTTTCAGGCGCGGCTCCAGACCCTGGATGTTGTGCCGACGATCGTCTCGCTGCAGGAACATCTGGAGACGGTCCGCCAGGCGGAGATCGATCGCGTGCGCGGCCGGTTGGGCGCGCTCAGTCCTGAGCAGGAACTGGCAGTGGAAGCACTGACCCGAGGCATTATCAACAAGATCATGCACACACCCATTACGACCCTCAAAACAGCGGCCCGAGAATCGGCCGAGGCTACGACCGTCATCGACCTGGTGCGCAAGCTCTTCGGACTGCGCGATGCGAAGGCCGCCGCGGCGAGCGATGAAGCCGCCGCCGTTGCCAGCGGAAAACCCGGAGCGCGCAACTGATGGCGCGCCTCAGGATTGGTTCCCGCGGCTCACAACTGGCGCTTTGGCAGGCCAACCACATTTCCGCACTCCTGCGCGAGCGTGGGCATGAGGTCGAAATCGAAATCATCAAAACCACGGGCGATAAGATCACGGATGTGTCCCTAGCCCAGGTCGGCACCAAGGGGATGTTCACCAAAGAGATTGAAGAGGCGCTGGCTGAGGGCCGCGTCGATGTCGCGGTGCACAGTCTGAAGGATCTGCCGACGCAGTTGCCGCCGGGATTTGAATTGGTCGCGATAACAACTCGAGTAAATCCGCGCGATGTCTTCCTTTCCGTCAAGTATGACAGCGTTAACGCGCTGCCTAAGGGGGCGCGTGTCGGCACCAGCAGCTTGCGCCGTCAAGCGCAGCTCAAAGTGGCGCGGCCGGACCTGGTGATTCACGCCTTGCGTGGCAACGTTGATACCCGCATACGCAAGCTGGAGGAAGGCGAGTACGACGCGATTATTCTTGCCGCTGCAGGTCTCACCCGGTTAGGTAAGACGCAGCTGGTAAAGGAAGTACTGTCGGAAGAATTTATGTGTCCGGCTGCGGGGCAGGGAGCGCTGGGCATCGAGATTCGCGCTGGCGACGAGGAGATGCGGAAGCACCTGGAGTTCCTCGATGATCCGGAGGCGCGTGCGACTACAACCTGTGAGCGAGCTCTCCTGCACAAGCTAGGCGGTGGATGCCAGGTACCCATCGGCGCGTTTGCCGAGATGCGTGAGGGCACACTGCATCTGACCGCAATTGTGGCGCGCCCGGATGGATCGACTATCCTGCGCGAAACCCAGAGTGGAAGCCAAGCCGTTGCTCTGGGCGAAACAGTGGGTGAGAACCTGCTGCAGCGGGGAGCGATCAGAATTCTGGAAGACGTGTACGGCGCGAATGGTGCCGCCCCGCAACAGCCCTGAAACACTGTGGCCAGTGGCCAGTTGTCAGTGGAGGAACTTGATCGCTTGGCAGCCGACCAGCAGCCGTTCTGAAAACGGTTTTTCCACGTGGAACACATAGACGCTTCGAGGCACGACGCAGCAGCCCGAAGGGCGGCATAACTTAGCCCAGGACGTAAGTCCTGGGTCAGCAGCAATACGTAGTCCTGAGTCCCGTAGGGACGGCAGAATTGTGCCGTCCGCGATCCACCAATCTCATACCTATGGCTAACGCCCGCAAGCCCGCTACGGATCCAAATTGCGCGACTTCCCTGACCGGCTGTCGCGTGCTGATATCGCGCGCAAAAAAACAGGCTGGTGTGCTTTCGTCCGCATTGCGCGAGTTGGGCTG
The DNA here is from genome assembly GCA_049511915.1 of Candidatus Korobacteraceae bacterium. Taxonomy (GTDB): domain Bacteria; phylum Acidobacteriota; class Terriglobia; order Terriglobales; family Acidobacteriaceae; genus Bog-257. The sequence continues at coordinate 1,620 of JBEKXQ010000041.1, read as the reverse complement.
CAAGGTCATCGAAATTCCTTTCATCGAGATCCGTAAGCCGAGATCCTACCAACCGCTCGACACCGCACTGCAGAAGCTCGCTACCTACGACTGGCTCATTCTTACCAGCGTGAACGGTGTTGAAGCGTTGTTCGAGCGCATGGGGAAGAAGAAGCTTGCTGCATCGGCCCTGGAGGAGTTGAAGATCGCGGCCATCGGCCCTGCGACAAAGAAGGCCATTGAGGAGCATGGACTACAGGTAACCGTCACGCCAAGAGAATATGTCGCGGAATCGGTTGTGAGTGCTCTGCGCCGTCGCGTAAAAGGACAGCATGTGTTGCTGGTACGCGCCAAGGTAGCTCGCGATGTGATCCCACGTGAGCTCCGCAAGGCCGGCGCTGAAGTCGATGTGGTCGAGGCTTATGAAACCATAGCGCCGAAGTCGTCTGCGAAGCGATTGCTTGCCGTCCTCGCGAGCAAGAGCAGCAAGCCCCACGCCATAACGTTCACCAGTTCCTCAACGGTGAAGAACTTTGTCAGTCTGCTTGGCTTACAGGGGGCCCGCGCTGCATTGAAGAAGCCGATGGCGCATCATGGAGTTCACAGCGCCTCTATCGGTCCCGTGACCTCGGCCACCCTGCGCGAATTCGGATTGCCGGTGGACATTGAGGCTAAGGAATACACTATTCCGGGCCTGATTGCGGCGATTGTACGGCAGAGTGATACGATCCGAAAATCGCCGGCCAAGCTCTAAGGAAACTCTGATTAAGTCTGATCTTTCGAAGGGGACGGCCTTTAGGCCGTCCGTAAATGCCACAAAATCTTCGCGGCTTTAGCCGCTGAGGGACCTCGTTGTAACTTAACCAAAGTTGCCCTGATAAAGCGCGTGGACTCACTTCCGGCAGCTGGCACAATACCCACCGATCTCGAAACGTGCGACCAGAATGTGAAAGTGGCAGTCGCGTTCGACCTGGCCCTTCACCCGGTCGAATAGGTCGCTCTCGAACTCCTGCACCTTGGCGCAACGCAGGCAGGTCATGTGCATGTGATCGCGCTGCGGCCGACGTTCATAAAAGTGCCCGTCTCCTTTGACGTGCAACAGGTCAAGTTCGTCCACCAAGCCGTGCCGCTTCAGCAAGCCCAGCGTGCGATACACCGTGACCCGGTTAATGTTGGGATCGACGCGGACAGCTTTGCGAAGGATCTGCGCGGCATCCAGATGCTGGGTCGCGGTCTCGATGATCTCAAGGATGACGCGGCGCTGGCGCGTCATGCGGATTCCGCGGCTCAGCAACGCGGTTTGCAAGGCGCCGGGAGCTTCAGTCTCTGGGAGTGGCATTGTAGGTTTCTCTAAACTTGATTAATGTGCACTACGGTTGCAGGTCCATAGAACGTAACAGTTAAATCGATTCATCAAACTCTATTTACACTGCCGCCGTAATGCAACCGGGTTGCAACTATGAGGATAAATTAAGTATAGCTTCAGTCCCAAGGGCGGTCAACGAATACGACAGCTTTGTGTCAACGGACAATAGAAATGTCCCCTTGTTTAAGACAATAGAAATGTCCCCTTTTGTCGTGGTCGTGCATTTTTGTTTTCCAGTAGTAGTCGAGGCGGTGCGTAAAGTGGAAATCCGCGGT
>JBEKXQ010000040.1:0-36950 GCA_049511915.1 Candidatus Korobacteraceae bacterium | reverse complement strand
GATGCCCAGTTTGCCGGCGCGAAGGATGCAACGGGTCCTGCCAAGCCAACGCCGTGGCCTACCGCTCGCCGGACGACACCCCAACGATCAAGGGACGGGCTGCGATGTCCCGCGACGCGATTGAGGTCACCAAGCAGGACCTCGATAGGGCCCGCGAAGCCGCCCGCGACATCGACGAAAACAACATTAAAGCTATCGTTAGCGTCATGATGCTGCGCGAGGGCTGGGACGTGCGCAACGTGACTGTGGTGCTTGGCCTGCGGCCCTTCACGGCAAAGGCTGAGATCCTGCCGGAACAGGTGATCGGTCGCGGCCTGCGACTGATGACACAAGTCAGCCCAGACCGCACACAGACGTTGGAGGTATTGGGCACCCGCAACTTGCTCAACGTGCTGCGCACTCAACTCGAAGCAGAGGGCGTGGGCGTTACGACTACGAAGGACGACCCGCCGAAGCCAGTCATCATTGAGCCCGTGCAGGAGCGTATGCGCTACGACATCGGCATCCCACTCACGAAGCCGCGGCTTGTACACGACATACGCAGGCTGTCGGAACTGGACGTGGCAGCCCTGGATGCAGTCTTCGAACAGGAGGATCTGGCGGAGATTTATCGGGTCAAACTAAAGCTGGAATTTGCCACCACGGAGACGGAGGTGCATCAAGCCGAGATCGGCGCGGGAGAGCTCCCGACAGCGCAGGATTTACTTGGGTCTATCACCAACAAGGTGGTTGCCCGAGCGAAGCTTCCCAACCGCTTCGCCGAGCTGTATCCGTCGGTCAGGGACTATGTCGCATCGTGTTGCTTTGGGCGAGTGGTGGACTTGGAGAGCGATGCTGTCCGTTCGCACCTCGCACGGATTGAGGTACAGGAAGGCGTTGCCAAGTATCTCGCCCGCAAAATCGCAGAGCTGACCATCGACCGACGTGCCATCGAGTTCGAAAAAGCTGACTTCAAGCTTTCGCAGACCAAACCGTTTAGCTGGCGGCGCAACCTCCCGCCGCTCATGGCGACGAAGACGGTGTTTAACTACGTCGCGACTTATAACGACTTCGAGCGGCGTTTTGCCGAGTTTCTAGACAAGAAGGCTTCTGATGTACTGCGCTTCGCGGCGCTTGGAACCACCGAGCAGGGTGAATCCGGCACGGAGTTCAGGGTGGAGTACCTCAAGCCAAGCGGTGCGATCGGCTTCTACCACCCAGATTGGGTGATCGTGCAGAAATCCGAAGACGGTGAGGTCAAGTGGATAGTAGAAACGAAAGGACGGGTTTGGGAGGGCACGACCGCCAAAGACGATGCGATCAGGGAGTGGTGCGCCCGAATCTCTGAAGAGACCGGGAATGCTTGGCGCTACATGCGGGTGAACCAAACAAACTTCGAGCTGCGTAAGCCAAAGGCACTAAACGATCTCGTGGAAGACGCCTAGCGCTGAGACCATCTCGTTCGATCCGATCGCCAAGGAACCGTGGGTTTTCGCTCCGACGGCACAGAGAACATGCAAGAAAATAGCAAAGAGCAGGATGCGAAGTTCGCCAGTTTCATGGGCTGAGTTTATTGCCCATTTACTGTCCAATAAGCGCCGAATCAGCGCACGAATCCCGAATCACATGCCGAAATTCCGGCGGAACCGATTGAGAAGATTGGAGGCGACGGTAAACCCGCCAACTCATAATCCGTAGGTCGCTGGTCGGCAACAGAGATGCTGGACTCTACTTTGTCACGCCTTCTCCTCCGGTTGAGCTTGGTCGAAAACATCTGTTGGTGGGCAAGTGAATGTGCCAATTTCCAGGCTCGCAATATCAGGTACTTAGCGGAACGCCTTCGCGAGGGTAATTGGGCAAGCCCTGGCCAGCCGGACTATTTACTCGCCCGTTGACGAATGTCTGTGGCAGACCCGGCATCAAATCGTTCCTTGCCAAACGTCGTCCGAGCCCGCCCGCCGCGGACTCGAATCGAGTCGGCTAGTTTCTGGTTTTGTCCGTGACGAAGTCAGCAAACGGCGAATCAAACTCGGCCTACCGCTAGCGACTGTTCCCCAGTCGCCGGTCGGGAGGGTCTATTCGTGCTGCGAGATGGTCAGCGTCTTGCCGTCGGCAGTACAGCACCAGAACTTGCCTCCGACAACGCCGCCGCAGGTGGCCGGCGAATCGGACTTGAGGGCGACGGATTTCGCAGTCGCGAGGTCCCAGAAGAGTTCGTGCGCGGGCTTTTCACCGGCATCATCGAGGTAAACGGTTGCTGCCCGCTGCTTGTCGCCTAGCATATTGATGGCAACGATGTACGAGCCCGCCTCGGGAGGCAGTTGACGAACTTCCTTGCCGGAAGCGACGTCAAGCACGGTGATGCGCGAGTCGGCGCCACCAGCCAGAAGGTACTTTCCATCCGGCGTGAATGCCAGTGCGAACGTTTCCAGCAGGAAACCGCGATACTCACGTGTCTTTTGCCACGTCGCGGTGTCGTACCAGCGAACCACGGTGTCGTCACCCGCGGCGACCAGCAGCTTGCCGTCGGGACTCACCGCGCAGACGGGCATCCCGCCGAAGTCGACTGGCAAGGTCGCACGTAGGGTTGGAGTATCTGTGAGTCCCCAAACCTCGCCGGGACTGTCCACCGGGCCGACGAAGAGGGTCTTGGCATCGGGAAAAAAGTACAACGTATCGATGCGGTGTGAGTCTGCCTTCCAGTGTTTGGAGGGCGCAGTGCCCCGGCTGGGAGCCACTTCCACCGTGCCATCTTGAAATCCAACCGCCAGCCAGCGCCCATCCGGCGAGTAGACGAAGCTGTTTGCGCCCCGCCCGGCAGGGAAAACGCTCTGTTGGGTTCCCATCGGAATATTGATCACATGCAGGCTATTGTCCTTGCACTGCACGGCCACCTGAGTGCCGGTGGGCGAGAGCACTTCATAGGGCGACTCGCAGGGCAATTGCACTTTGGCGATAGTCTGGGAAGCGACAGCCGCTGTCGACGCGCACATCACCAAGAATGTCGCGACGGTGAACCTGCGCATCACAGCGTCTCCACCACAAGGTCGAAGTTCACCGCAGCAATAATCTGCCTAGGCTCGCCCTTGATCATTACCGGGCGCACCAAATCGCGGCTGGTGATCAGCGGATCGCGCGTGAAGTTCTTGTCGGGATTGCCCTCAAGCACCGGATCGGTAGCGAAGTACAACTGCGTGATCAGCGGCTTGTGCCCCGGCGCCGTGACGAGGCAATGCACATGCTGGCATACCCGCGTCGGATAGTGTCCCGGCATGACGCTCTCGATGGCATAGCTGCCCTTGGCTCCGGGCTCGAGCAGAGTACGGTAGCGGTATCCTTCAATGTCATAGTGGCCGAAGTTGTCGGTCTGCCAGATCTCGACCTTGGCTTCGGGAACCACTTCGCCGCGGGTGTTGTACACCACACCCGAGACCGTCAGCGGCATTCCGGAATCGCCGGGCGCGCGCAGCATGGATGTGTTCGGAGCCTGCCGCTTATAGAACGGTCCCAGTTCGCAAAACGGAGTGGGCTGCCGTTTCTTTTCGGCGTCGTCCCATGCGGTGGGGAGGGCCGAAACCGGCATCGATGTGGCCAGCGTGACCGCGCCAAAAACGGCGCAGCGTTCCAGGAGTTCCCGCCGGGTGAAGTTCATGCCATCTCCTAGTGTTGGGAATGTTGGGAATGGACTATACCCTGACTCGCATCTTTTTCCAAGTAAATCGACTCGACGGAAGTGCCTCAGTTTGAAATCCTCGGACCTTGAACCATAGTGCGAACGGCGTAAACTGAGGGCATGGCGAGAAAGAGAATCCAGCCGCACCTTAGCTTCCGCCCCTCCCAGCCGCCATCGACGTTCGCCTGACGAGCGTCATTTCTTCTTCAGCTCCGAGGTCCAACTCGCGACGACAATGAGCGGTGGAGACTCGCCAGTGCTGACGAGCTGGTTGAGTAGGAATTTCTGTCCGCCCGTGAAGACGAAGTAGCCCGAGTGCGCTTGCGTGAAAACGCTTTGCGCTAGCCGGGCCGGGAAAAGAGGATGCGGCGACCGGAATTGAAACGTGGAGCCGGGAATGACGTCCGCTGCCATCAGGGTCGTGCCCGATGTGAAGTACAGCTCGCGGCCATCATGGCTCCACATTGGCCAATATCCGCCACCAGAAGAGACCTGCCACTTGCTGCTGCTCGGCGGGAAAGAAGAAACGAAAATCTCAAAGTCGCCCGGACGATTTTCGTCCGAGCAGTAGGCTACCCACCGGCCATCGGGAGAAAACCTACCGTCCGCCTCTTCTGCAGCCGTCGCGCGGAAAGGCTTTGGCTCACCCACCGGCTGAAGCGGCAAGAACAAGAGATCGCGGTTCGTCAACGGTGAAAACTCATCCAGGAGAAGGAATCGGTTGTCCTTGGAAATGTCAGATGGCATTTCGATGTTTATTGACTTCAGGACCAGTTCCGCATCCGCTGACCCGTCTGCCAGTTTGCGGTAGATGTTATACGCTCCGCCTCGATTCGAGCTGAAATAGATCCAGCGACCGTCCGGCGACCAGATCGGGCTCCCATCGTCAAAATTATCGAATGTAAAACGACTGGACGCGCCGGTCGCCACATCCATGAGCCAGAGAGGAGTGAACGAGCCCGCCTGCTCGGGATCAGGCATCGTTACGGCAATCTTCTTCTCATCGGGTGAGAGCGCTGGCTCCCCATACGCTGCCGGCGGTCCTATGGTACCGAGAGTTTTCCCCCTGCGATCCAACAAGGCGAACAGTGAGACCGCTGCAACATTGTTGCGATATATAAGCAAACCGGTCGCGGAGGCGGAGGCCGAAAGATAACCGGTGGGACCGAGAACACCGACGGCCGAAACATTTTCAGCCAAGAGAACCGGATCGCCAAGGAGCTTCAGGTGCTCGTTGTCGAACGGCTGGGCCACTAGCGACCCGCTGCGCGAATAGACGAGATGGTTGTTGGCGTAAATGGCAGCGGAACCCGTGGGCAGGGTAAGGAGAACTTGCGTTTTGTACGAACCGAGGGAGCCGATGGCCACGGCATCGGGAGACTGGGAATTGCCCTCTTCCAAGAAAACGAAGTGGCGTCCGTCCGGCAAGAAGAATGGCCAGCGGTCGCTTCGCTCCTGGCGCGAAGGATCGAAGGCTGTGGCAGGAACCGGCATGCCTCCCGTAGCCGGTATCTTCATGAGCGGGGTGTTGACTTCCGAGGAAAAGACGATGGTGCCATCAAAACTCCACGCCCCACCCCGCGGATCCCCGATAGGGCAAAGGTTTTGAACCGAGCCGGTGCCCAGATCGAGTCGCTTCAGTTTTCCGCTGGCAAAGAATCCAATGGACTTGCCATCAGGTGACCAAAAAGGAAAGTCGCCTTGTTCGGTTCCCGGAATTGGCTGAGCTTGCAGCGAGGCGAGCGGCCGCATCCACAGCATCTGTTGTTTTCCGTTCGATGTGGCAGCGAAGACCAATCGCGTTCCATCCGGCGAAAGTGCGAAACCAGTTCCGAATTGCGCATCATGCGGCGGATCAATCGTCAGTCTTAGGGACGGCAACATTTCTTCACGACGATCAAGATATGCCACAGTGGCAATTGATGCGGCGACGAGGCAGGCGGCGGCGACTACCCAAGGCAGGACTCGACGCCAGAGAGGCGGTCGAACCAACTCGACAGCAATTGGCAGGGCATCCTGTGGCGCTCCGGAGAGAGCTTCTTCAATCGTGATGCGCGCATCGCCGATCGATTGCAGGCGTTGCTTTGGATCTTTTTTCATGCAGCGTCGCAACAACTCGCGGATGCACAGCGGCGTTTCCGGGGGAAGGATTGACCAATCCGGTTCTTCTTTGAGCACCGCTGCCAGCGTGTCGGTCACGGTCTCGCCGCTAAACGCCATCTTGCGGGCTAACATTTCGAACAGCACACAGCCGAAGGACCAGATGTCGGCGCGGCGATCGACGTTCTTGCCCTTGGCCTGCTCCGGCGCCATGTAGGCGGCCGTGCCCAGAATGACGCCGATCTGGGTTGCGTGTCCGGTGAGCGTCGGCGAACTCAAGGCGTCCGCCGATCCAGTCGTGGCTTCCGACGAGAGCGCCTTTGCCAGACCGAAGTCCAGCACCTTGACCGTTCCATCCTCACGGATCTTGATGTTTGCAGGTTTCAAATCGCGATGGATGATGCCGCGCTCATGCGCGAACTCCAGGGCGTCGGCAATCTGACGAGCCACGGTGAGCGCCTCGCCAAGAGGGACCCCTTCCTGCTTTGGCACTGGGACGGCAGACTTTACTCCACCACTACTGCTGAGTTTCTTCGGTCCGGTGCCCTCCGCCTGACCCTTTGCGCTTGATGAATGAGCCTTCCTGGGCGACAGAATTTCATCCAGCGCTTGTCCTTCGACAAACTCCATGACGAGCGCGTGCGTTGCGCCAGCGTCATCGAAACCGTAGATCGTGGCGATGTTTGGGTGATTGAGGGCAGCGAGCACCTGGGCTTCGCGTCTGAACCGCGCCAGTCGCTCGGCATCGGCGGCGAAGGTTGCCGGCAGCACTTTGAGCGCAACCTGGCGGTTGAGCTTCGTGTCGCGCGCGCGGTATACCTCGCCCATCCCGCCCGCGCCTATGAATCCGACGATTTCGTAGGAGCCCAGTCGAGCGCCTGAAGTTAGCGACATTAAGAGTTCCAGATGAATCGGAAAGTTGATTGTAGCTGGTTCTTTCGAGACTGGAAACGCAGTGGTACTGTGTAATATCGGAGCCACCAGCCCGTAGGCCCCGGTACAAAGCTCTTCCTTGGAACTCGGCAAACCTTTCCTAATCCGGTTCTTTCCGCGCCTCGGCAGTAGTGGCAACCGATCGCTGTGCGCTCCCCTTGCTCTCATTGAGGGTTCGACATACCTGAAGGTCAGAGGTCGTAAACCGAAGCGCGGCGTTCCCAAGTCCTGGCGCAGGCGCAGAAGATCGAAAGTCTGAAGCAGCAGTTCCAAGTGCAGAACGGGACCCTGCAGGGATCGCCTATCGCGGCTAGAATCGCTGGTTGGCTCGCAGTTACAGACGGTGGCCCAAGAGCAGCTGTGACGAACCGCTGACCTATCGTCCTCAGCCCGGGTACTTTCCCGTGATGTAGCCTTCCAGGTGCTGGATCGTCTGCTCCTGACCCGCAATAATCCACTTCACCAGATCACCGATAGACACCACGCCCATCACTGTTTCACCCTCCAACACCGGAAGATGGCGAATGTGGCGGTTGGTCATGATGGCCATACACTCGTCTACCGTTTGTTGTCGAGTTACGAAGATCACAGGGCTGGTCATGATCTCCCGAATTCGAGTCTCCTTCGAGGAGCGTCCTTTGAGGACGACTTTGCGTGCATAGTCGCGCTCGGAGAGAATTCCGGCCAGCTTGCCCTCGGACATGACAAGCAACGCGCCTACCCCCTCCTTGGCCATCTTCTCAATCGCTTCGTAGACCGTCTGCTCGGGGGTCACCGACAACACTACGTTGAAAGCCTTCTGCCTCAGAACAGATTCAACCGTGTCAGTAAGCTTCATGGGCAGCCCCTGTCAGCCAGCCATACTACCACGCAGAGCGGGAATTGGAGGCTGGCATCCGAGTGATCAATGAACGCTCTTTGGGGGCGCTCATGCCGACTAATTCGAACTCATCAACTCATCTCATGCCGTGGCAACTGATCGCTGGGCGCTCCCCTTGCTCACATTGAGGGTTCGGCAAACCTGGGACCAAGAAAGCCCGTCACGGCGCAGTTCGGCTACTCGGGCAGAGTCAATCGTGACGCGGGGCCTTCCGAACTTCTTGCCCTTCGCCCGCGCATTCCGCAAGCCGGCCCTGACACGCTCCTGGATGAGCGACCGCTCAAACTCTGCCATGGCGCCGATGATCTGGAACATCAGCCGCCCCGACGGTGTGCTGAGATCGAGGTTGTCTCGGAAGCTGACAAACGCTACGCCGTAGGAGCAAAGATCAGCGAGGGCGTTCACTAGATGCTTGAGCGAGCGACCGAAGCGGTCAATTTTCCACACGAGCACGGCGTCGAACTTCCGCCGGTGAGCGTCGGCCATTAGCTGGTTCAGTTGAGGTCGGGATTCCTTTGAACCGGAGACTCCCTGATCCACGTACTCGGTGGTAACGATCCAGCCGCGGCGGACGGCATACTCCCGGAGTTCGCGCAACTGCATCTCGGGATCCTGCCCGTTTAGAGTTGAAACGCGGGCGTACAACGCAACGCGGGCAATCGTGAGCGCTGGTTCTTGAGTGGGTGAAGATGCGGTGTTACGTTTACTGACAGCCATGGTGCCTCCTTGTTAGGCGTCTTGGTTAGCGTCGTGTCGGTGCTAGTGACATCGGCACGGCGCGTTTGTTCTCAGACCTTTTTCTTTCGGCCCCTGCCTTTGCGGTAATTCTGCTCCTTGTATTTCCGCAGTTGCTCTATGTCTTGTCGGTTCCACACCCTTGAAATGATTCCCGGATATTCAATTCGTCTGGGTTCGGCGATCTTCCCATCTCGCAGCCACCGAAAGAGCGTCCTCTTCGTGACGCCTATTTGTAATGCAACTTCGGATGTGGAGTACTCCTTTGCCATATACGTCATCACCAGTGACCTATATATCAGCCTTCTGCTGAATTGTCAAGCGGATCGAAGGAGTTGATCTCGTTCTGCCTGTTTGGTTGTTGCGACTGAGTACAAGGTTGTGCGAGTGCTATTCAGAAACCTGATGATTCAGCTATGCTGACCGGCTAGGGAAAGGGAAAGCGCGCATGACAACCCGAAAGGCAAATAGCGGGCCTTCCAGGTTTAGGTCGCCCGAGGTACTGGCTCCTGAGGTTGCAGCGTTCGTAAATCGTGAAACGATGGATCTCAGCTCCGTAAGTCTGTATTGCAGGCGACAAGTCGAGTGTGCGGCGTTGTTCAAGAGCATCGTTGAGATCAGGCCCGGCGTGTTCGTGCTCAAATCTCCGTTCAAGGAACACTTCATCCGCTGCCTGCCGTTTCACTTGCGAAACATTTTGCGGAACAACTCGGACTTCAGCCCCAAAGAGATGGTCGCGATTGCGCTGGCGCGGCACGCGCGGTGGTACTTGGAGCGCCACGACTTTGACGCTCTAAGTGAGAGAGTGGGGGCCGAGATACAGCCATGCGCTCTGCTCGGCTCAGCGAGGTGGGTGGAAGGGATCGTAAGACCGACGGGCGAGTTCACACGCGACCCCGGAGCAGACGGCAAGCCGGCAATCCTGGCTTGGCAACGCAATGATAGCGATCCTCCGAGTCTTGCGATCGAGATTTGCGGGCCGGGAGTTGCTCCGCGAGAGCGAGCCTTCCGAAGAACGCTCTTACAAAGCATGGTCGATTCGCTCGCAGTTACCATGGGGTTGAAGCGTCCCAGCTCGGGCCGACCGCACCTGGCAGTTCAAGCCCGGAAGGCCGCATACCTCAGAGACCACCGGAAAGCTGGAAGAACGGAAATCGCGAAGCGTCTGTGCTCGTGTGCGCAGTCACACGCGCAAAAGTGCTTCGACAGATTGAACAAGTTGGCTGACAGCTTCTATCGCACGCGGCGGTCCGAGTTTGAAAAGCTGGTGCGCGAGCAAACAAGAAAATATCCAGAAATCGGGGAGAAGTGACAGGATTTCCGGAGAACTATACAGCTGCCCAGCTCCCCCAAGTCCTCCACTTTGAGCCCGTCGTCTGGGAAAAAGAAGTGATTCACGAACTGCCTACTGTATGGGGGCGATCCAGGCGGCGTCGCCCGAGACGGTCAAGAGCGGCTAACCAAACGGCTGATTAAAGGTCAAGCGAATCGACCAGTATGGGTTACCCTTTATGCTCGCTCGCGGGAAACGAAAGCCGGCATAGCAATGCGAAAGGCAAAAAGCAACTCGTCCACCATGGCATTGCTCACTCGTTCACTGTCCGCAGATGTTGCAGCGGTCGTGAGGGGTAAAGAGATTGATCTTAGCCGTGTTAGTTTGTTCTGCAGACGACAAGCCGAATGTGCTGCCTTGTTCGGGAGCATTATTCAAATCGAGCCCGGCGTTTTCGTGCTCAAGTCCCCCTTTAAAGAAAACTTCATTGCCTCCCTGCATGTTTATTATTGGCCGAATGCGGTTTATAGCCCTGCGGAGATGGTCGCAATGGCGCTGATCCGGCACGCGAACTGGTATCTGAAGACCCGAGACACTGATGCGCTAAGGGCGAGGCCTGGGGCTAAGCAGCTCTCGACATGGCTGTTCGGGCATGTTTCGTATGGCCCAGGCACCTATCTAGAAGGGATCGTGAGACCGACTGGCGAATTCACACGCGACCCAGAAGCGGACGGCACATCGGCAATTTTGGGCTGGCAAGATGTCTCGGGCAATCCCCCGGGCCTTATGATCGACATTCGTGGTTCGGGCGTTGCCGTGCAAGGGCCTGCGCGCCGAAAGCTTCTGCAGAGCATCGTTGATTGCCTCACTGTTGAAATGGGGTTGAAGCGGCCAAGCGCGGGCCGACCGCACCTGGCAGGCAAAGCTGAGGAAGCCGCCTACCTCCGAGACCACCGACGGGCTGGAAGAGCAGAAATTGCGAAGCATCTCTGCTCGTGTGGGCGGTCACACACGCAAAAGTGCTTCGACAGGTTGAACAAGCTGGCTGACAGTTTCTATCGCACCCAGCGATCCGCGTTTGAAAAGCTGGTGCGCGATCAGATGAGAAAGTATCCCGAAATAAACTCTTAAGAAATTATTCCAGCATTTTCTCCATCTTCCCTTCTCCCTACGATTTTGGCTACAAATAAGGCATCACGTCACGAGGTACTTTTCATGGCTTCTGAATGCCAACCGGCATACGAGGGACCTTAGATGGATCAAGAAATAGCGGGACAAACATTTCGCAAACGGCAGAGCACAGCAGCATCTCGGTCGCGTTTCGTAAACGTGCGTTCCGAAAACCCCTCTTCACGAGTAGCCGTAAGTGGCTGACACGGAAGCGAAGAAATCCGCATATCAGCGCGTTCGGTAAACAGATGTTTTCGGAACGGAGCAAGCTTGAGGGAACAAAATGGAACGCGAACGAGACTCGGGGGATTGTCTGAAAAGGCAGCTAGTGGAGTGTACGGTGTGACAGAGGCAAAAGGCTTGGTAAATGCAGCGCTGGAGATTAGTATGCGTCGGAGAGCCGTACTTATCTTGATGCGTAAGGCACTGGAGTCCGGCGACGAGGAGCAAGCCCTTAAATTCGCAAGGCAGCTTTGCGGTCTGGAGCATGGACGTGAAACGGGTCATAGAACTGATTCGAGTATCAACTGAGAGCCAAGCCGGCGATGACCGCGCAAGCATACCGGCTCAGCGCGCCGTCAACCGGCGAACCGCGGCTCAGTATGGACTTCATATCGCTCGCACTATCGAAATCTCTGACGTCTCTGGCGCTGCGGTGCTGTTGGCGCCGGAAATGCAGGAAATGATGGGATTAATGGTCGCTCCCGAGATTCACGGGGTGGTTGCACGCGAGTTTTCGCGCCTCATGCGTCCGGAAAATTTCTCCGACTATGCCCTGCTTCAGGCGTTTGCTGACACCAAGACCGTTTTGTACCTCCCCGACGGGCCAATAGACCTGTCCAGCAAGTCCGGGCGTCTGATGGGCACCTTACGCGCAGCAATGGCCGGTTTAGAGCGCACTGAGATTCTTGAACGCATCTGGAGTGCAAAGGAGGAAAAGCGTCGAGCCGGGAAGATGCCGCAAAGTGAAATCACTCTTCCTTTCGGAGTTGGTTACGATCGACAGAAGGAACGCTGGTATTACACCGTTGAGGCAGAGAAAGTCCGTGAGGCATTCCGGCGCTTCATCGCCGGCGAGACCAGTTATTACTCGATTGGCAAGTCGCTCGGCGTGGACCCCTACAGCCTGCGAGTGATTATGCGCAACCCCATCTACACTGGCTGGCGAGTGATCGACAAGCGCCGGGATCCTTCTGCCATGGCCCACAAGGCGGGAAAGAACGGCAGACAGGCGGACCGGCCGAAAATGATGCGTCCGCCGGAGGACGTGATACGTGTCCAAGTGATCGAGCCTGGGTTAATTACTGAACAAGAGTTCCAGTGCGCCCAGGAAATAATGGACATGAAGAAAACGCGACACTGGCGAACCCGGACCACGTATGAACACCGGTTCGCATACAACGGCTTCCTGTCGTGCGCAAATTGCGGAAAGCTAATCTACACCCACTTTCGTCGCCGAGACTACTACATTTGCTCGGGTCGCAAACGGAAAATAGGATGCAGTACGCCTTACATGCGCCGGGAAAAACTGGAGCCGATCCTCGATTCCCTGCTCGCCACACGACTAACCGACCGGCGCTTCCTGGACAGACTAGCCGAGACTTGGGCTTCGGAGCATGTAGAGAGAGGCTCCCGATCGAATGCCCAGCACTTGCAGGCTCAACTGTCGGCGCTCCAGGCTAAGCGGGAGAGGGTCGTAGACGCTTTTATCGAAGGCGTAATTGATCGGGATGCCCGTGACGAGCGCCTAGGAAGCTTGGACGGTGATTTGCATTTCTACCGCGACCTGCTGATGCGGCAGGCTCCCGCCCAACAGCTGACGGCGGAACAACTCGCCCGAGTGTTCGAGCCATTCACCGAATGGGAGTTCCTATGCCGCGATGACAAACGTCAGCTGCTCGCGGTCACAATGCCCGAAATTAGCGTCAGCGATTACCAGATCGCCGGAATCAAGCTGCTGCCTTCCGCCTTCGGCACTGAGATAAGTCGCACGGACAAGGGTTCATCGCGGCCACCAGCATGAACCTCGCGGGAAAGCTAAGGGACATCGCAGCACGTGCGATGGTCACCGTCCCGTCTTCCAGCGGCTGCCGCATCACCTCCAGCACGTTGCGGGGAAACTCGGGCAGCTCGTCCAGAAAAAGCACACCGTTGTGGGCGAGAGACACTTCTCCGGGTCGCGGAATCATGCCGCCGCCGATCAGTCCGGCGTCGGAAATGGTGTGATGCGGCGAGCGGAAGGGTCGCGTGCCCACCAGGCCACTGGTAGCATCCAGCACGCCGGCCACGTTGTGAATCTTGGTCGTCTCCAGGGCTTCGTCAAAGGTGAGCGGTGGAAGAATTGTGGCCATGCGCTTGGCCAGCATGGTCTTGCCCGAGCCGGGAGGACCGATCATCAGCAGGTTGTGGCCGTCGGCCGCGGCTATCTCGATGGCGCGCTTCGCCGTCTGCTGGCCGCGCACATCGCCAAAGTCCACGCCAAACTTCTGCGAAGTCTCCAGCAGCGCCCGGGTATCGACCTTCACCGGCTGGATGCCGTTGCCGGTGTTCAGCAGTTGCACAACCTCGATGAGCGAATGAACTGGATATACGTCGACGCCCTCCACCAGCGCGGCTTCGCGTGCGTTCACCTCAGGAACAATCAACTTGCGGATGTTGTTGCCGCGGGCAGTGACGGCAATCGGCAAAGCGCCGCGCACCCCGCGAAGACCGCCGTCGAGAGACAATTCGCCGACAAACAGCGCATCGTCCGGCGGCTTGTTGTTAAGCCCTCCGTAGGCGCCCAGAATTCCGAGTGCCATGGGCAGGTCGAAACCCGATCCCTCCTTGCGGATGTCGGCGGGAGCCAGATTGATGGTGGTGTAGGTGGAGGGAATATCGTAGCCGCTGTTCTTCAGGGCTGAGCGAATGCGCTCGCGGCTCTCCCGTACCGTCGCATCGGGAAGGCCAACGGTGGTGAAGATGTCTTTGTCGGTCTTGACGGCGGCGATATCGACCTCAACCTCGATGAGGCTGGCGTCGATGCCGTACACCGCGGCACTTAGAGTTTTGTAGAGCATGCAAGAGCTGCACGCCTACCACGTGGTTAGTGATAACAGATTGCGGGCGAGAACGGTGTGATGGGTCTCACGGGGCAGCGTGACGGGGTGCGGAATGCAACCAATCGACGGCGTGTCACTGGCGATATGGGGATTTGCGACAGGCGTCATATGCCAATCTGGCACGTCACTGTCGCATGAAAATTGCGGGAATCTTTGAAGTGCGTCAGTTGCGAGAATGGTTCCTCGACGGGAGTTTCAGGAGCGCGGGTCGTAGTCTGCTGCGTCGGCTGAATCCAAGGGAGTTGGATCCACCCATGCCCCGAAATGCATTCGAAGAGCGAGGGCCACCATCAGACATATTGAAGCAGCTAAACCGAGCCAAAGCGCGGTTGTTTTGTACTGCTCAAGTTCTCGGCTTCCATAGAGATAAGCGTCTTGGTAGCTCTCAATCGTTACTCCATCGTGTTTCAGCTCCCATACGTGGTACTCATCCGATTCGCTTACATTACCCACAGGTGAGAGCGTCACGCGCGCGGTGACATAGTCGCCGGGTTTCAAGTTCATGATTTCCCGGGAATGACTCAAGTCCTCCTCGAAAATGTTGGCAGGACCATGGTCCGTTTCGACGCGAATACAGATGATTGGGCTGATGGGTCTGAGCAACGTAGGTGCTTGCCGGACTGATCCGGCGACAGACTTGAGATCGCTTTCCTTGGTCATTCTGAACCATCCCATCAATGGGAGGTAAAGCGCGCCGAAGCCAAAGATAATTGCAATAACGAGAAGCGTGTAAGGCAAATCGCGCCGAGATATCCCGGGTTTACCGTAGCGCCCAATGTAGGGCCATCGCCGGGGGCTTGGAGAAGGCGCGTTGAACATGGGCATTTCGCCGAAGCCTCACTCGCAGGACTGGCCAAGTATACACGGGAGGCGGGAGCTATTAAGCGTCTGAGTCGTCGGGCGGTGAGGCGATTTTCGGGAGATAAGTGGCGAGCATTTGGAGTGGTGTATTTGCGCCTTCGACGGGTTGTCGGCGATAACAGGGCACAGCACAAGGGATTCTGCAACGGATACTCTACAGCGGCGCCTCAGCGCCGTTTTAACGCTGCATGGAAAAACATCGGGGCAGAGCTATGACGCCAGCCCGAAGGCTGGCTCTACTTAAAAAGAAAGCGGCGGAATCTCGTCCGGAAGCGCAGCGCCCAGTTGCACATCCGATGCCGTGAGGCCGAGAATTCCGCCAACCCAGAAAGTCACTCAAATCAAGGAGGAGTCAAACCGCTTACCGCCTAAACTTTGCCTCTCGCCTTCCCTGAACTGCCCTAAGCAGTACAGGATCCCAATGCCGGAATTGTTACATTGCGCAGCACGAATTCCAATGCCCCATCCGCTGTATGGGCGTACCACTTCTGTCGTAGTAGTTTGGCAGTTAGCATTTAGCATTTAGCATTTAGCGCTCAGCAGTTGGCAGTCTGCATTCGGTTTGGCTAATTGCTAACTGCTAATTGCTGTATCTTTGATATCTTCAAGCCATGCCCCTATCGTCCAGCATTTGCGGAGTGATTCTCGCCGCGGGCTTTTCCAGCCGCATGGGACGCGACAAGGCGCTACTGCCCTGGCCGCCGGTGGCCGAAGGGACGCCCGCCGCGAATTGCTTTCTGGGCGCTAACATCGACCTGCTCCAGGCCTACAGCGACCTCGTCATTGTTATCGCCGGCAAGAACGCTCCCGCAATCACCCCGGTTGCGTATGCCCATGGTGCGTTTCTGGCAGTCAACCGCCAGCCCGAGCGCGGACAGTTCAGTTCCCTGCAAGTGGGCCTGCAGGAGGTGCTGAATCACGGACGCGATGCGGCTTTCATCGCACTGATCGACCGGCCGCCGGTGCTGCCGCGGACGGTCAAGGCGCTGCGCGAAGCCTTCTTCGAAGCCGGTCCCGAGGTCTGGGCCGTGGTGCCGGAAGTCAAGCGTGGCGAAGAATTGGTGCACGGCCATCCCATCCTGATTGGCCGCGAGATGATCCAGGCCTTCCAGCACGCTCCCGTCACTGCTACAGCCCGCGACGTCGAGCACCAGTGTCAACAGCACATCCAGTATGTGCAGGTGGATGACCCGCGCCTTGCGATCAACATCGACACGCCAGAAGACTATGCACGCCTGGCGAGCGCCGAGATGATTTCCTCGGAGAAGCTGTTTTGATCTCCTCCGATCCCGATCAGTTCATCGAATCGGTGCTCGCGCTCAAGCCATCGATCGCGGTCTTCGATTGCGACGGAACCCTTTGGAGCGGGGACGCGGGCGCTGACTTCTTCTACTGGGAGATCGAGCGCGGGCTCGTCAGTCGCGAAGTTGGCGAATGGGCGCGCACGCGATACAAGGACTATTTGGCCGGGAATGTCGGCGAAGAGCAGATATGCGGCGAGATGGTCACCATGAACCACGGCCTTTCGCGCGAAGCCTTGCAGGTCGCTGCCGAAGAGTTCTTCGACGAAGTGGTCAGCCATCGCACGTTTCCGGAGATGCTGGAGTTGACGCGGCGCTTGGTCGAGGAGGGGTGCGAGCTGTGGGCTGTCTCGTCTACGAACGACTGGGTGGTGGAGGTTGGAGCGGAGCGCTTTGGCATCCCGCGCGGTCGCGTGTTGGCAGCTTCGGTTCACATCGAAGACGGGCGCGCCAGCGACCGGCTCATCCGCGTTCCTACCGACGAACTGAAGGCAGTTGTAATTCGCGATGTCATCGGCAAACCGATGGAGGCGGTCTTCGGCAATTCAGTGCATGATCAGGCAATGCTGGAGATGGCGAAGTGGCCGTTCTGCGTGAATCCGAATCCTGATCTCGAGCAGATTGCGCGAGAGAGAGGATGGACGGTGTATTGGCCGAAGGGAGAGGAGATCGTGAGATGAACTCGAGGGTTCGATTGCTCAAGGGCGCGCTGGCCAGCAAGAAGGGGAAAGGGATGTCGTTCGCGAAGATCCGTCAAGCTGCGGCAGCGGCTGCACGGCTGAAGACTTCTGGCTAGTCATCTACAGCGCTCTAAGTACTGTGCAGGTCGCTACCGAGGTAGCGGCGATCTACCCCGCTGACGTGGAGCTACTCGCGAAGGTGACAACCGCATGGTCGGGACTGATCGAGTTTAGGCTGCTCGCTTCTTCTCGTTTGAGTGTCCGGGTTTCTTGATCTATGGTATAGGTCGTTGCCATACCACTCAGCCGAACTTGGCACTCGTTAGTCATGAGTGCCAGTCTTGACAGGCATCCCCTTGGCTCCCTAGAATAAAGGAGCGGGACTGTATCTCGAAACTGCTCATAAATAATTGCAGCAGCGTAACTTACGGTCCTAAGGGCAACGACACATGGGTACTCCGACTGGCATCGGCAAGCGCGAACGCGAAATCCTTACGGCCATCGTAGAGACGTATATCTCGACGGGCGAGCCTGTGGGGTCGCGCACCTTGTCGCGCAGCAATCCCGAGAGCCTGAGCGCAGCCTCCATCCGCAACGTCATGGCCGATCTGGCCGACGCCGGGTATCTGGAGCAGCCGCATACCTCGGCTGGACGCGTGCCGACGACCCAAGCCTATCGTTTTTATGTGAAGCAGCTCACAGGCGAGGCGCGACTGTCGGCCGCCGACGAGAGCCTCATCCAAGGCAGCCTGCACGGCACGCAGGATGTGCAGGAGTTCATGGAGCGCACCTCGCACGTGCTGTCGCTGATATCCCACGGTGTGGGAGTGACGGTGAGCTCGGCAGCGGGACAGCGCAACGCGCTGGAGCATGTCTACTTCCAGCGCATGGCTGACAGGAAAGTGTTGGCCGTGGTGGTGATGCGCAACGGCCTGGTACGCGATCGCGTGCTCCGGCTGAGCAACGATCTCCCGATCGCCGATCTGGAAGCGGCTGCGGCGTATATCAATCAGAACTTCCGCGGCTGGGAGATGGAATCGCTGCGCGAAGAGATCGCCAAGCGGTTGCAGCAGGAGCGCAGTGAATACGATCGCCTGATGACGTCGGTAGAACAGCTCTACACTCAGGGCGCGCTGGCTACCGAGGGCGCGGCGCAATCGGTGTACGTGGAGGGCGCGGCCAACCTGGTGATCACCGAGCAGGACAAGGAGCGTCTGCGGCAGTTGCTGACGACGCTGGAAGAGAAGCAGCGCGTCGTCGATTTGCTGTCGGCATATCTGGACGCGCGCCAGGAGGCGGTGCGCGTAGTTGTGGGTCTTGAAGACGCCATGCCGCATCTAAATAACTTCGTGCTGATTGGAACGCCGGCGCGCGTGGGCGATGAGGTGATGGGATCGCTGGCCGTCATTGGGCCGACCCGCATGGATTACGAGCACACAATTACCGCGGTGTCATACATCGCGCGGATGTTCGATAAGGCGTGGAACGAGTCGACGTAGGGTGGAGCAGCGCAACGGGCCTGCTGGTGCCGCCGGCTAAAGCCGGCTCAGGAAGAAAAAATAAGAGGCTTGTGGCGGCACACCTAAAGGTGCCCTTTCAAAACTAGGATATATGCCTTTCAAGAAACACAACGGAGGCTCCGACACGGGTTTGGAGCTGGACCACGAATTACCGCCTGCTAAACCGGATGAGGAAGTTGCGTCACGAGCAACGGGCGACGGTGGTAAGACAGCGCAGCTCAGCGTCGCGGAGATGGAAGCCGAGTTGGAGAAAGCGCGCACCGAGCGCGCGGCCTATCTTGACCGCGCAGCCCGACTGCAAGCCGAGTTCGACAACTTCCGCAAGCGCAATGCGAAAGAGCTGCAGGAGTATCGCGAGTATGCTTTGGCGGAGGCGCTGAAGACGCTGCTGCCTATCCTCGACAGCCTGGATCGCGCACTGAGAACGAATGCTGCGTCGGTGGAAGATTTTCGCTCGGGCATCGAGCTCATCGACAAGCAGTTTCATGATGCGCTGGCCAAAGTGGGCGTGCAGCCTGTTCCCGCCGAGGGCGAAGTGTTCGATCCTAATCTGCATCAGGCGGTGCAGATGGTTGAGACCAGCGACACCGAAGACAACCATGTGATCGACGAGCTGCAACGGGGATACAAGTTGAAAGATCGCCTTTTGCGCCCGGCTATGGTGCGGGTCGCACGCAATCCCAAGTAAGACAGATTCTTCGAAGGGGTCCTGAACTCTGGCCACCACAGTGAAACGCGATTACTACGAGGTCCTGGGCGTCTCGCGCACCGCCGTCGATCAGGAAATCAAGAGCGCTTATCGCAAGCTTGCACTGCAATACCATCCTGACCGCAATCCCGAAAACCCTGAGGCGGAAGAGCGCTTCAAGGAATGCAGCGAGGCTTACGCCGTCCTTGCCGACAGCGAGAAGCGCGCGCGCTACGATCGCTTCGGCCACGCTGGTGTGGGCAACGCGGCAGGGCCGGGCTTCGGCGGCTTCGATACCATCGACTTTCAGGACATCTTCGGCGACATCTTCGGTGATATGTTTGGCGGCCAAGGCGGTCGGCGTCGCACCCGCGCGCAGCGCGGCGCCGATCTGCGCGAGGACCTGACGCTGGAATTCGAGGAAGCGGTCTTCGGCGTCACCAAACAGGTGCAGGTTCGCCGCCAGGAACAGTGCGACAAATGCAATGGCAGCGGCATGGCGCCGGGCAAGGCACCGATCAACTGCACCAATTGCGGCGGACGCGGGCAGACGCGTTACCAGCAGGGGTTCTTCTCGATCACGCGCGCCTGCAGCACGTGTGGCGGATCGGGCAAGCTGATCGTCGATCCCTGCAATCAATGCCGCGGCCAGGGACGCGTGACGCGCGATCGCACGGTCACGGTCAAGGTTCCAGCGGGCGTCGAGGAAGGCGCACGCATTCTGTATTCGAACGAGGGTGAAGCGGGCGTCTTCGGTGGTCCGCCGGGCGATCTTTACATCGTGCTTCACGCCAAGGAGCACAGTTTCTTCGAGCGCGACGGCAAGAACCTGCACTGCATGTTGCCGATCTCCATCTCGCAGGCGGCGCTGGGCGCGGAGATAAACGTGCCGACGCTGGAAGGCGAGGAGAGGCTGCGAATTCCCGAAGGCACGCAAACCGGTGCGAACTTCAAGCTGAAGAACAAGGGCGTTCCAGTGCTGAACGGCCGCGGCCGCGGCGACCTGTTCGTTGAAGTGAAGGTGCAAACGCCCGCGAAGCTCAGCAAACGCCAGCGCGAACTGCTGCAGGAACTCCACAGCACGCTATCGGTGGAGAACACGCCGGTAAGCCGCTCGTTGCTGAATAAGGTGAAGGATATTTTCGGGTAGAAGCGGTAATTAGCAATTAGCAGTTAGAAACTACTCTAATCAGAGCTACTGCTGGGGGCGCGCTTCAGGGTGGGACGTCCATCGTCTTGCGGGTTGGAAGCGCTGCCGGAATCCTGCGTTGACGTCCCGGAGCCGCTGTCGCTCGGCGTGCCTGTTCTCTTCAGCAATACGGGACGACCGGCGTTTGGTTTGGCGCCGCCGATGCGCCTCCCGTTGTCGAACGCCAGCAGTCGCGCCTTGACGCTCTCGAACTCGCTGGTGTCGAGAACGTATTCCGGACGATCGGGCAGATACTTCCGGATCTCATCCTGCGCCGCCTCGATGCGCTCGACATTCATGGGATGCGTGGCAAACGCCTTGGCCACCATGTTCTGCTTCTTCTTCTCGACGTTCAGCTTCTCGAAGAACTCCACGAACGCCTGCGGATCGTAGCCCGTGGCGTAGTCATATTCCAGGCCGAGCAAATCGGCCTCGCGCTCGGCATCGCGTGAAAATTTCAGAAAGCCCAGCGGCACCGCGAGACTGGCGACTTCGCTGATGGCATACGCCACCGGCCCGCCGATGAAGATGAGCGGCACCGAGGCCATGTTCCAGATCTGCGCGCGGGTCATGTTCTTGGTGGCGTGGCGGGCGCAGACGTGCGCAATCTCATGCGCCATCACGCCGGCCAGTTCGGCCTCGTTGTCGGCGGCGAGGATCAGGCCGCTGTTCACGTAGAAGAAACCGCCCGGCAGCGCGAACGCGTTTACCTCCTCGGTATCGAGCACCTTGATGACGAAGGGCACGCGCGCATCGGAGTTCCGCACCAGATTCTGTCCAATGCGATTGACGTATTCGGTAACGACGGGATCGCTGATTACCCTCGCGCTCGACTCGACTTGTTGCGACAGCTGCCGTCCCAGCGCTACCTCGCGTTCAATCGAGTAGAAGTCCAATCCACTGCCGACGTTCCGCTGGCCGATTAGCGCGACGTTGTACTTGGGAGGCAGCGTGGAAGCCTGCGCCGTGCCGCTTGCTGGAGCACTGGTCGCTGTTGCAGGCTTGGGCGCCGGCGAACCTGCATTCGGATCGGGCTGGACGGAGGTCGCTCCTGATGCAGCGGCCTGAATCTCCGCGGACGTTGGGATTTCTACGCTGGTCGCATCCGGGTGGGACGCGGGCGAAAGCGTTATCCCGCTCGACGCAGCCGGATCGCTCGGCGACGATGTGTTTGCAGGCGCAGTCTGGGCTGCGCTGAATGCCGTCAGGCACAAGGCGGCAGCCAGAACAGCGATTGCCCTTCTGAAGGCTAGCCCGTACGACGAAGTGGTTCGACCCGCACCGGGGATGGACACGATCACACCTGAACCTGATCCGATTATCCCGCCAAACTCAGGGTTATGGAACTGTAAAGTTCACACGCATTGTAGTCGAGTCACATTAATAGAAGAGCACGGCCTGAAGGGGAGAAGGATAGGGCACCTGTACTTGGCCCGGCTTGACAGCGGCAGGCGGGATTCGGTATATTAGCACTCGTAGGCGGTGAGTGCTAACAAGCTCCCTTCCGCATCATTTGCTGCACAAACCTCATACATCGCTCAGCCGAGAGCGGAGTTTACCTCGACGAGCTGATGGGTACCTGAAATCCAACTGAGTTCGACAAATTGAAAGGAGTTCAAAGAATGTCCACAAAACTGACTCCCCTGCATGACCGCATCGTGATCCGCCGGGTTGAAGAGGCGGAAACCTCACGTGGCGGAATCATTATTCCCGACAGCGCCAAAGACAAGCCGCAAGAGGGCGAAGTGATCTCCGTGGGCCGGGGCAAGAGCAACGATAAAGGCGAGACCTTCCCGCTGGATGTAAAGGCGGGCGATCGCGTCCTGTTCGGCAAGTATGCCGGCACCGAGATCAAGATCGACGGCGAAGACTTCCTGATCATGCGCGAGGAAGAAGTCCTTGGCATTCTGGAAGGCGCCGCGAAGGCGAAGGAACACGCAGCCAAGAAGTAGTCAGCAGCCAGTAGCCAGTTGCCAGTTGACCTGGCAGCGATGGCTGAAGCGAGATGAACTCGCGGGGCGCTGACAACCGACAACTGACAACGTTTTTTGGCCGGTCCAGTTCTGATTAACTGACAACTGGGTACTGGCTACTGACAACTAGGAGAAAAACAAATGGCAAAACAAATTCTGCACGGAGAAGATTCACGCCAGGCGATTCTTCATGGCGTGAATATTCTGGCTGATGCTGTGAAGGTCACGCTCGGTCCCAAGGGCCGCAACGTCGTGATCGAAAAGAAATTCGGTTCGCCGCTCATCACAAAGGACGGCGTCACCGTAGCCAAGGAAATTGAACTGAAGGACCCGCTGGAGAACATGGGCGCACAGATGGTGCGCGAGGTTGCTTCCAAGACCTCTGATGTGGCCGGTGATGGCACCACCACCGCGACCGTTCTGGCGCAGTCCATTTACCGCGAAGGCGTGAAGACGGTTGCTGCCGGAGCGAACCCGATGGCCCTGAAGCGCGGCATCGAGAAGGCCGTTACCGCGGTTTGCGGCACCGTCGACAACGATGGCAACCGCAGCGGCAGCGCGCTGGACAAGTTCTCGCAGAAGGTCACCGGCGACATGATCGCGCAGGTCGGCACCATCTCGGCCAACAACGACGAGACCATCGGCAAGATCATCGCCGAGGCCATGAAGAAGGTTGGCAAAGACGGCGTCATCACCGTGGAAGAAGCCAAGACGATGGAAACGCAGTTGGAAGTCGTCGAAGGCATGCAGTTCGACCGCGGCTACCTCTCGCCCTACTTCGTCACCGATCCCGAGCGGATGGAAGCCGTTTACGAGAACGCCTACATCCTGATCCACGAAAAGAAAATTTCCTCGATGAAGGACCTGCTTCCGCTGCTGGAGCAGATTGCCAAGGGCGGACGCCCGCTGGTGATCATTGCCGAAGACGTGGAAGGCGAAGCGCTGGCGACCCTGGTGGTCAACAAGCTGCGCGGGACCTTGCAGGTTGCGGCCGTGAAGGCCCCTGGCTTCGGCGATCGCCGCAAGGCCATGCTGCAGGACATCGCCATCCTCACCGGTGGCAAGGCCATCACGGAAGATCTTGGCATCAAGCTGGAGAACGTGCAGTTGGCGGACCTCGGCCAGGCCAAGAAGATCACCATCGACAAGGACAACACCACCATCGTCGAGGGCAAGGGCAAGCACGCCGACATCGAAGGCCGGGTGAAGGAAATCCGCGGCCAGGTCGAGAAGACCAGCAGCGACTACGATCGCGAGAAGTTGCAGGAGCGGTTGGCGAAGCTGGTGGGCGGCGTTGCCGTCATCAAGGTCGGTGCTGCCACCGAAACCGAGATGAAGGAAAAGAAAGCCCGCGTTGAAGATGCCATGCATGCCACCCGCGCTGCGGTGGAAGAAGGCATCGTCCCTGGCGGCGGCGTTGCGCTGATGCGCTGCGCTGATGCCATCGACGCTCTGAAGCTGGAAGGCGACGAGAAGATCGGCGGCAACATTGTGCGCCGCGCGCTCGAAGAGCCTCTGCGCCAGATCGTCATCAACTCCGGCGAAGAGGGCGCCATCGTCGTCGGCCGCATCCGTGAGTCGAAGGAACACAACTTCGGCTACAACGCGCAGACCGATAAGTTCGAAGACCTGGTGAAAGCCGGCGTCATCGATCCCACCAAGGTCACGCGCACGGCCCTGCAGAACGCAGGCTCGATCGCGGCGCTGATGCTGACCACCGAAGCCCTGGTAGCCGAGCTTCCGGAAGAGAAGAAGGAACCGGCAATGCCTCACGGCGGCGGCGGCATGGGCGGGATGTACTAAAGGCAGCAATTAGCAACTAGCAATTAGCAGCTAGCTAAGAGCTAGGACAACGAAGTAAACGGGTGGCCCCACTCATTCGTGGTTTTCGAATGAGTGGGGTTTCCTCTTATGACAACCGACAACTGCCTTTCTACCTTCCCACAACGGCATTCTATACAATTCTTTACCCGAAATATCCGTACTTACAGGAGAGCCGCACGTCACAGTAGCGAATCAGGTCAGGAGGCTCGACTATGACTACCGGCTGGTGTAGACGGGTAGTTCTGCTTTCCGTCCCCTTCGTACTGTTGGTTTCGGCCACCGCGCAAGACACGCAACGAGTTGAGGTGTTTGGCGGGTACTCACTGCTTCATGACGATCAATTTCTGCCTAATGCTGCCAACTTCAGCGGGTGGGACGCTTCTACTACAGTTTTTCTGAACCGATGGCTGGGAGCTACGGCTGGCTTTTCGGGGCATTATGGCTCGGACACCTTCACGTTTCCTGCATCACAATATACAACTCCGGCAACCTACGGAAACAGCGCCAGTGTCTATACTTTTCTCTTCGGTCCACACTTCACCTATCACCGTTCGCGTTATGCGCCGTTTGCGCAGGCACTTTTCGGAGTGCACCATACCCGCGAAAGCGAAACCCTGCTAATTCCGGAAACATGCATCTTGCCAGTGACCTGCACCGGGCCGCCTGCGGGCTCCACAGGCAGCGGTGCCGAAACGAAGTTTGCCATGGCGATCGGTGGAGGCCTGGACATCGACCTCGGGCACGGCATTTCTCTGCGCCCAGTCCAAGCCGAGTATCTGCTGCAGCGCGAGTGCTGCGACGTCGAGGTTCGTCAAGGAGTGTTTCACTCCTATGGATTCAACGACAATGCCTTCCGCTATTCCGCAGGTATTGTCTTTCACTTCGGCCCTCACCTGGGAAAGAACTGAAAGCTCAAACCGGACTCGATTGAGTGGGGTTTTTCTTTTCCGACCACTGACAACTACCGGCGTAGAATTGTCTTGTAGTCTCCGGTTAAGTGGAGGTCACCATGGAACTGCGGTTGACCGACAAAGAAGAAGAACTTCTCCTGGAGTTCTTGCAGGAACAGCACAAACACTTGTTGCACGAGATCGCCAAGGCCGATCATCACGAATTCAGGACGGCATTGCGTCATCGCTGCACCGCGCTGGAAGGCATCATGGAGAAGCTTAAGGCGCCCGTCCATTCAGTGGCCTGATGTTCCGCGTGCGAGGCGGTCCAGTGTAAGAGGAAATGCCTACTCTGAAGTCACTTCTTTTTGCTTACTGACCACCGGCAACTGACTACTGGCTACTGGCAGACCAGCACCATCTTCCCACTTGCGCCCGAACCGCTCATGATCTCCGTATGCGCGCGCGCGGCTTCGGCCAGGGGAATCCTCTCGCCGATAACCGGGTGCAATGCGCCGCTCTCCAGCCCGGCGACCAGCGCGGCCTGCATCTCTTTGTACTCCGTCTCCGATGTGTTCATCAGCGTTACGCCGCGAATGTCGGCTTCGCGCGACATCGCATCGCGCGGATTGATCTCGATGGTGCCGCGGTTGCCGATCACCGCGACGCGTCCCTTCTTAGCCAGCACAGTAAGGTCGCGCGAGAGATTCTTGTTAGCCAGCATTTCGATGACGACATCGACGCCGCGGCCTTCAGTGAGCTTCATCAGCTCGTCCAGATAGCCTTCGGTCGAATGATTCAGCGCGTGGTACGCGCCTTGCTCCAGTACCAGCTTCATGCCCTCTTCGCTGCCCGCGGTGCCAATCACGACCATGCCCGCAGCACGCGCCAGTTGCACTGCCGCCGTGCCCACTCCGCCACTGGCGCCGTGTATCAGAACCGTTTCAGCAGGCTTCGCGTCGGCGCGCTGAAACACGCCGCGATACGCTGTGCCGTAAGCGACTCCCATCGCTGCGCCCTGCTCAAAGCTGACGTGCTCCGGCAGCGGCTGGATCTTGGCTTCGTCGCAGAGAGCCAGCTCGGCATAGGTTCCCGTGACGGACGCCGTAGTGTAAACGCGATCGCCAGTCTTCACCCGCTTCACGCCAGGCCCCACCGCGACGACGACACCACCGGCATCGCCTCCCGGGGTGTACGGCAGGCTGGGTTTCAGAGCGTAGGTGCCAGTGCGGATATAGGCTTCCACCGGATTTACGCCCGCGGCATGAACGCGGACCACCACTTGCCCCGCACCGGGCTGCGGATCAGGCACTTCTTCCAGCTTCAACACCTCGGGACCACCGAACTGATGCACACGAATGGCTTTCACAATTCCCTCCTACAGTAGAACCCTAGGATTTTGCAGCCCAAATGTCCAGCAGGCGCAAACCTCGGATAGTGGCTTGACTTGCGCGTGAGCTTGGCATACTGTCCCGCTAATCCCAAACAGGAGGACTGCGATGCGGCCAACCGGCGTGGTGCTGATTGCTGTTTATCATTTCCTGAGCGCGCTGTTTCTGGCCTTGTTCGCGACCACTCTGGCTGTGGGAGGAACTGTGCTGGGGACAGTTTTTGCCGGCGGTTCTAACAGCCGGCTGGGCGGACTCGGCATGATGGTCGGCACAATCGGTGGGATCTTCTTCTTTTTCTATGCCGTGGTTGCCTTCGTGGCGGGGTACGGAATCCTGGCCGTGCGGGAATGGGGACGCATTCTGTCCATCGTACTGGCGGTGGTTTCGCTGCTGTTCGCACTTCCTGGATTACTGCGGATGGGTCTGCACCCGCACCTGTTCTTCGGCGGCTATCACTTGTTCCGGATCGCGATCAGCATTGTGATTATCTGGTATCTGGTGCAGCCGGAGATCAAATCGCTATTTCAGCGGACCACTCCCGCCACTCCTCAACCTTGACCGGCCGCGAACTACGCTGGTGTCCCGTTCTAAAGGCGATCACTCGTGAGCATAGGGTGGAGCACCGCTTCAGCGGTGCATCTGCGGTCACGAATAAACCTGGCTTTAGCCGCTGAGGTAAAGGAGAACCTTACCGCAGGCGCTAAAGCGCGGAGTTGCATGTTGCTCGCTGATGCACGCCTGGAACGCGTGCTCCACCTGTCGTCTCGCGACTTCGAAGATGGCGCGCCCTACCCTCCCGTCTGGATGTCGGTGGCCTTGCCGTTAGTGAAGGTGATGCGCAGCGGATGTCCGTTGTCGGGAAAGTCCACGATTCGCGGATTTGACATTCCCGTTCCCTCAGGACTGCCCACTCCGATGGCGAAGAACGCCTGTATCTCGTTCATGCCGGGCTTCACTTCATGGCTGTCGATGGCCTTCCAAACGTCCGCTGACCAGTGCTTGTAAAGTTCGTGCGGATCCTGGATGAAGAGCATGTCGTCGCTATAGATCTTGTAGTCGCCGTTGTCGTCTAAGCCGATGGGGAACGCGTACCTCTTGCCGTCCTGCTCAAACACTGCCATCACTTGCTTCTGCGATGACGAACCGGGCGTGCGGTCGAGTACCACATCTTTAATGTTGAGCTTCTCTATCGGCCCTAGCGTTCCGGCCGGATGGTCGAAGTCGCTATGGCTCAAGTAGGGATAATAGGCATAGCGATAGCCGTCCCGAACCCAAACCGGCTGCCTGGTCAGCTCTTTGGCATCCTTCAGGTCCTGCGGATGAAGTTTCTTCGGCGTGACGTAGTAGTCGGGATCGAGCGCCGTCTCGGGTTGCTTCGCGACGGCCAAGCCTGTGCGGCGCTCGCGGAAAGTGAGGTACAAGTTGATGCCCGCAGCCACGATGGCAACAAGCACGACAATCTGTATGATCTTGGTTGGCTTCGACATTTTAGACAGTTAGATGTTGGATGAATCAGACCGAGTTCTGGTTCACTGACGCTAGTGCGATGTTTCACCCACGAACGTCTAATAATCGACAATCAGTCATGGAAATCAGAAAAGCGCCGTTTGATCTTCAGCCCACCCTAAAGGGCAAACTCCTCGAACTGAGGCCGCTCCGGCCCAGCGACTTTCCCGACCTCTACGCTGTCGCTTCCGATCCGCTGATCTGGGAACAACACCCGGCGAAAGACCGTTGCCAGGAAGACGTCTTCCAGCAATTCTTTCAGAAAGCTCTGGATTCCGGCGGGGCCTTCCTCGCCATCGATCGCAAAGATGGCCGCGTGATCGGAAGCTCGCGCTTCCACGACTACAACGCTGAAAGAAACCAGATCGAGGTCGGCTTTACCTTTCTCGCCCGCTCCCACTGGGGAGGCGCGTACAACCGCGAGATGAAAGAGTTGATGCTGCGGCACGCCTTCAACTACGTCGAGCGCGTCGTCTTCCTGATTGATCCGCAGAACTTCCGGTCGCAGCGGGCCGTGGAAAAAATAGGCGGTATTCGCGCGGGATCGCGGCCAAACGCCGAAGGCCGCGACAGCTTCGTGTACGAAATCACGGCGTCGCATTTCGCGGAAATTTTGGATAGTCAAGGCCTGACCCACTGCGAGGAGTTCGGCAAAGATCGCTAAAGTAGAGAACAGCCTGACGAGGTTGAAAGTCAATCAGCCAGGATAAGAGCCTATTGCCAGCCGGTTACCGCCGAAACCGATTACATGCGATATGGCGATACGTGATGCAGTAGGGGTCAGCTTAGGGCGTGATCTCCCATACCACGCCGCAGCCATCGTTGCCACAATCACCTCCCGTGTTGCCGCCGTAAAAGGTCGTTCCGTGGATGTTGCCGCTCGCGT
This sequence comes from Candidatus Korobacteraceae bacterium, assembly GCA_049511915.1. Lineage (GTDB taxonomy): Bacteria > Acidobacteriota > Terriglobia > Terriglobales > Acidobacteriaceae > Bog-257. The sequence continues at coordinate 8,397 of JBEKXQ010000040.1, read as the reverse complement.
CCAGGGCCACCGAGCCCCAAGGATTTTGTCCATCGCTGCCGTTAAAATCGTGCAAATCAATCAACGTGCACGTCTGACTGCAGTTTGTCAGCTCGAAGACCGAGCCCAATCCGCTCGCGCCGTAATAGCATGTACCATAGAGGTTGCCTGCTGAGTCCATGCTGACGCCAGAGGTGGGGAGACAGGACGTAAAGGGATAGATCGTACTCATCGTCCACCCCCCGTTAGACGGCACGAGCTTGAAGACTGTACCGCCGCCGTTTGGTCCGTATTCGGAAGCGGTGCCGTAGAGGTTGCCGGAAGACTGGCCAATGAGTAGCGCTCCCATAGGCAGGCACCCGTACTCCGCGCTAAGATTGACGAGCACAGTCTCTGTCCAGCTGCCGCCTGAAGGACTTAGTTGGTAAACCGTCCCGCAGCTGTCGCTGCCTCCTTCAATCGTCGTCCCATAGAGGGTGCCGGATGCGTCGAAAACCAGGCTGCTCCATGGCTGTGCTCCGTCGGTACCATTGCCAAAGCTATGAAGCACAGTCTCGGTCCATCCATCTCCTGATTGGGTTAGTTTGAACGCCGTCCCGGCGTCGTACGTGCCGCCGCTTTTCGTCGTACCGTAGATGTTTCCCGCTGAATCGAAGATCAGGTCCTCGTACCACGGTAATGCTCCGTCGCTTGGGGCCCCCGAAAACGAGTAGAGCGTAGTCTCGGTCCAATAGCACTGTACTGTGCGACATATTGTGAAGGGTGGCCGTAGCTCAAAAACCGTCCCGCCGCCACCACTACCGCCGCCTACGGCTGTGCCATATAGAGCGCCGCTCGACCCTACTACTACTCCCCCTACTGGCTGGACTCCATCGCCTCCTTCGGTGAATTCGTAAAGGGGGCTGAACACCCAACTCGAGCTATGCTGGGTGAGTTTGTAGGCTGTGCCATAGCCGCCTGTGCCCCCGGATGGCGCTGTTCCATAAAGGATCCCCGAGCCGCCGACAGTCGCCCCGGCGATCGGCTTTGCGCCATCCGCTCCAGACGTGAAGTAGTGAAGCACCTGGTATGTCTGCGCCTGGGCAGGTTGCGTCGTGGATGGTATCAGCGGGAGGAGCATCGCAAATGAAACCGCAATCTTGCTGAGGTGAAAAATGTCGTTTAAGTAGGATTCCGCGAGAGAAGGGGCTCGTTGGTGCATGGCCGTCTCCTTATCGTGCGACCTTGCCGGGAATTGCCTCCCGGTTTGCGCCAACGGTACGTTGATGCGGAAATCCGCGTCAAGACAAATGGGGGTTGTCGCAGACTTTTGACATTCGTTTTGGTACAAAGTTACGTGGCTGCGTCCAACAAATGAGAATCGCGGAACGATGGCGGAGTGACTTCAGGGAATGCAGATTTTCTCTCGTCCGGTTTTGTTGCAGAAATGCACGATAACTCAGCTAGTTTCGCGGATTTCAGCGCCGCCACCTGCCTTTCTTCGCGGGACCTAGTCGTTGCGAGCGATAACGGGCCCCATCCCATCACACGGCCATGTCCCGATTGCTGCGCAAGACGATTCGCGCTGCCTGGCCGTTATGCTGCGACAAGTCGAAACCCTGCTGCACGTTGCGGCCAAGGTCTAGCCCGGACGTGGGGTCACTCCCCTGATTCCGTTCTCCTTTCGTTACTTGTTCCCCCATTCCTTCAACCTATAATCAAAGTGCTCTGGACGAAAAACTTTCCGCCGGATCGCGTCTCGCACTGGCTGCGCAGATGGGGCTAGGTGTTCCACGTATGTCGGTTTTGCTTGTGTGGAAGACTCTGCCGCGCCAGTGGGATGTCCGAAAGCTTATACGCATGGCGATGCCGTTCCCCGCTAACTGCGGTGGAAACCAAGTTTCGCGGCGCCTTTCCTCACCCTTCGGCGAGCTCAGGGCTGGCTGTTCTCTCAAACAGGCAGGAGTACGTCTCCAATTCCTCGGCTCCGTTGCCCTGCTTTGCCTCCTAGGCGTCAGTCTCTACGCAGCTCCGCAGAATTCCACCGCTCGCAAGCAGCAGGCGCGCGAGCAATTCGACAAGGCTGAGCAGATGCGCGAGGCCCTGAATGGCCAGCCCGCCGAGCAGCGTACCCGGAAGGATTTTCAGCACGTGGCTGACGCCTACCGCAAGGTCTACTATGTCGCGCCCACGTCCAGCAAAGCCGACGCCAGTGTAATTGCGGTTGCCGAGATCCTGGCCGAGATGGGTCGCCAGTTTCAGCCGGGCGAGAAAGACTTGCGCGCTGCCATCGGCGAATATGAATTCCTGCGCCGCGAGTATCCCGGCAGCAAGTACCGCTTCCAGGCGCTGTTCACCATCGGCCAGATTTATAAGGAGGACCTGGGCGACGACGATGCCGCGCGCCAGACCTTCGAGGATTTCCTGAAGCACTATCCTCGCAATTCTCTGGCACCGCAAGCCAAACAAGCTTTGGCCGAATTGAACCAGCCTCCGCCGCCGGCCACTCCTCCGGCCGCGCCGCCGCCGGTCGAAGACGCTCATGCTCCCGCGAAGTCGGAGGCTCCAGTCGGCGAGACTCCCATCCCGACTACAACCGTCTCCGCCACAACCAAGAAGAAGCCGGGCCTGATTCTCGTGACCGGAATCCGCCACTGGTCGACGCCCGATTACACGCGAGTGGCCATCGATGTCGACAGCGAGGTGAAGTACGAAGCCGGTCGCGTGCCCAATCCCGATCGCATCTTCTTTGACCTGTCGGACACCAAACTGGCTTCGGTGCTGGTGGGCAAGATCTTCGACGTGCAGGACGGATTCCTCAAGAAGATCCGCGTAGCCCAGTACCAGCCGGGAGCAACCCGCGTGGTTCTGGACGTCGCCGACGTCTCCGATTACTCGGCCTTCCTGCTGCCGAATCCGTATCGCCTCATCATCGATATCCACGGCCGCCAGCCGCAGTCGCAGACGCTGATTGCCAAGGCGAATGCCTCTCCGGCAGCCGCAAGTGATGACCGATCGATAACCACCGTCGAGAACGAAAAGTCCTACCGCTCGGTGGAGAAGGCTAACGAAGCATCCAAGGCCGGAACCTCAGCCAATGCGAAGAAGCTGGCCGCTTCGAGCGAGACTATGAGCTCGACATCGCAGCCCGCGCCGTCTTCCGCTGCCGCGTCTTCGAAGGCACTGCCCCATAGGGTCATTGTCGATGACGACGATGACGATGCTGTCCCCGCCGTGGGCACTAAACGAGGCGCCACTACGGAAGCCAAGCTTCCTGACCCGCTCTTCTCAGGTCCGAAAGACACCAGCGGGCCTGAGCTGAAGGCGACCACTCAGCCCACGACCGCTCCGACCGCCGTGGCCGTCGCTCCCCGCGCTTCCAAGAAGACGGCGAAGAGCACCGCCACTGCGGCAGCAACTGGCCACGAAGCCGAGCCCACTTCCTTCGGCGACCGTAGCCTCACTCGCACCCTGGGCCTGAAGATCGGACGCATCGTGCTGGACGCCGGTCACGGCGGCCACGATACCGGAACCATTGGCCCCGACGGACTGATGGAAAAAGACCTGGTCCTCGATGTCACGCTGCGGTTGGGACGCCTGCTGGAGACCCGGCTTGGCGCCGACGTCATCTACACCCGTGATGACGACACCTTCATTCCGCTGGAGACCCGAACCGCCATCGCCAATCAGCATCAGGCCGATCTCTTCATCTCCATCCATGCCAACTCCAGCAGCGACCCCTCCGCCCGCGGCGTCGAAACCTACTTCCTCAACTTCACCTCCAATCCCGAGGCCCTGGAAGTTGCCGCCCGCGAAAATGCGGTGTCGCAGAAGTCGATCTTCGAACTCCAGGACCTGGTGAAGAAGATCACGCTGAAAGACAAGATCGACGAATCGCGCGAGCTGGCGACTGACGTTCAGCAATCTCTCTACACCGGGCTGTCCTCACGGCACTCCACGCTGCGCGATCGTGGCGTGAAGAAAGCACCGTTCGTGGTGCTGATCGGCGCGAACATGCCGAGTGTCCTGGCGGAGATCTCCTTTGTCTCCAACCCCACCGACGAAGCCAAGCTGGAAACTCCCGACTATCGCGAGAAAATTGCCGAGTCGCTCTACAAAGGCATTGCCAAGTACGCCGGCGGCCTCAGCGGCGTCAAAGTGGCAACGAAGTTCAACAAGGATGCGAGTCAGTAGAGCAGCAATTAGCGGTTCGCTCCTCGCTCTTGGCGCAGGGCTCGCTACCCATGAATCTCGTGGCAGGAGACGTCCCCAGCTATGACCAGGAGCCAGCCCGCAAGGCGTCATTTGTGTTAGCCGCGGGCGTCAGCCCGCGGTTGAAACCGGCAAACAAGATCCGAGTCCCGCTTCCGGGACGGCACAAGATAGCCCAGCGCTTCAGCGCTGGGGTAGCCTGCATTAAGTCCCTTCAGCGGCGGCAGTTCTCATCCAGAACCGCTCGCCGCTCTCTTCCTGGAAACTTTGCCCCTCACGCCGTAGTCTAATGATGTAGGGTGAATACCTTCTTCTAGATGAAACGATTCTCCATCGCAATCCTGACCTGGCTGTGGCTTTGCACCTTCGCCGCGGCCGACAATCCCTCGCTCCTGCCGAAGTCCTTCGCCGGATGGACGCAGATCGGCCAAGCGCAAACCACGACGAACCCGGCGCAGGTCGACGCGGCCTACCCGGCGGTGCTGCAAGAGTACGGCTTTGCTGATTCGGAAACCGCGACCTACACTCGCGATGACGGGCGCAAGCTGACCCTGAAGGCCGCTCGATTCAACGATGCCACCGGAGCTTACGGCGCCTTCACCTTTTACCGCCAGCCCGCGATGACCAGCGAGGAGATCGGCACCAAGGCCGCGGGCGCTAACAATCGAATTCTTTTCTTCCGCAGCAATGTCCTGGTTAACGCTAACTTCGATCGCGTGACCGCGATGTCGGCGGCAGAGCTGCGCGAACTCGCAGGATTGCTGCCAGCGGCAAAGGGTTCGGCCGACAACCTGCCTACGCTTCCCCAATATCTGCCCAAGGAGGACGCGGTAGCGAACTCGGCAAAATACATTCTTGGACCGCAGGCTTTACTGGCAGCGAAGTCCCCACTCACCACCGAGCAGGTTGACTTCAGCCACGATCCCGAGATCCTGATGCAGGACTACTCGTCGAAGAGCGGCGACTTGACCTTGACCCTGCTTGACTATCCAACGCCTCAGATTGCAGGCGAGCGCCTGCGCGCGTTGCAAAGTGCTCAGACGACCCGCACTTTTCTTGCGCGACGCACCGGACCGATTCTCGACGTAGTCACTGGAGCCATCGGCAGTAGCGAGGCGCAGGCGCTTCTCAACTCCGTGAACTACGAAGCCGACGTCACGTGGAATGAAGCGACGACCGTCAGCAAGCGCGACAACATCGGCAATTTGATTCTCGCGGTCTTCGCTCTCATCGGAATTATTTTGCTGATTTCGATCATCTTCGGAGTTTTCTTCGGAGGCATTCGCATCCTCGCAAAGCGATTCTTCCCTGACAGGGTCTTTGATCGGTCCGAGGAGATGGAGATCATTCAGCTCCACCTGGAAGAGCCAGGCGAGCGCTAAGCTGCTGAAATAAAGCTTGTTAGCAGATAAATGCGGAAATGAGGTAAATTTCAGGCTTTTGTGTGAATTCTGGCAATCCACTGCAAGTTATTGAAAATACAGCAATTTAAGTCCCAAAAAGTGCTTGACACGCACTTTCCAGAACCCTAGTATTTGTTCCAGAAAGTTTTGACGGCCTAGCCTCCGTTGGAACTATTCTCCCTTGAAGAGAAGGCCGCCCTGTTGCCGGGTGGCCTTTTCGTTTGTGCGCGTGCTGTGGGAAAGTTGTCGCTGTTGTGGAAAAGAATCACCACAGAGGCACAGAGAGCACTGAGGTCGAAGAGAAACTCGGTAGCCTTCGAGTCCTCAGCAACTGACCGAGAAACGCAAGCTTATCTGGCTCTCCATGATTCGACCGGCTTTGAGAGCGTTGGTCACAGCAACACTCTATCTCCGCCGAGTTGCGTGAGGTTGCCACACTCATTTGCTTCACGATATCAAACTCCGTGCCCTCCGTGCCTCCGTGGTGAAAGACTCTTGGCCTCAATTTGAAACCTGAAATTGAAATTCGAAACTCCACAACTCATTTATAATCACGGGAATTTCGCGCAAGGGGCGTTTGGAGGGATGGCATGGGACGTCCGGTCGTGCATTTCGAGATCGGGTGCCGCGATAAAGCGCGCACGGCGGATTTCTTCAGCAAGCTGTTCGAATGGAACACGCAAGAAGCCGGACCGGCAAGCAAGATCGACACTGGCGCCGGATCGGGCATCGGCGGTCACATCACCTCGTTGGGCCACGAGCCCAATAACTACGTGACGGTGTACGTCGATGTCGATGATGTGCAGGCGTATCTGGACAAGGCTGTGGCGCTGGGCGGCAAAGCCTTGCTCCCGGTCATCACCATTCCCCAAGGCCAGTTTTCGTGGTTCGCCGATCCGGATGGCAACATCATTGGGTTAATCAAGCCCGCTGTGTAAGAGCACTTCCGGTTCAAATTCAAAGCCAAGTGACCGAGATGATTTTCTTAAGGCGCAAACCGCTGCCGCCGCTCTCCGAGTTCGTGGACGTGTTCTGGCTGTACGAGGGCTATGAAGTTCCCCACGAAAAGGAGCGCCTGCTTCCCGACGGGAGTGTCGAGTTGGTCGTCAACTTGCGCGAAGACCGCATCCGGGTCTACGACTCTCATGATCCTGAGCGACCTCACACGATTCCCGGATGCGTTGTCTCGGGCCCGCGTTCGGAGTTCTTCGTCATCGACACGGAAAGCGAAGCGATGACGGTCGGCGTGCACTTCAAACCGGGGGGCGCGTTTCCGTTCTTCAAGGCGCCGCCCGCTGAGCTCAGCAACCAGTCGATTGCTCTGGAATGCTTGTGGGGAACAGCATCGGCGCGTTTGCGAGAGCGGCTCCTGGCGGCTGCCTCGCCGCACGAAAAGCTCGGTGTGCTCGAGCGCTGTCTGCTGGAGCAACTGGTGAAGCCTCTGGAGCGCCATCCGGCGGTGGCCTTCGCGCTGGACCGTTTCCTGGGGCGCAGCCAACCTCCATCGGTAGCGCAGGTCGTGGAGCAGGTGGGATTCAGTCAGCGGCGGTTCATCCAGTTATTCAGTGATGCGGTCGGGCTGACGCCCAAACTCTTCTCGCGGGTCAGCCGCTTCCAGAATGTCGTGCAGAGTGCTCATGCCCAAAGTGACATCAATTGGGCAACGGTGGCGCTCGACTGCGGCTATTATGACCAGGCGCATTTCACTCACGATTTCCAGTCATTCGCCGGCATTACGCCGTCGGAGTATCTGGACCGGAGAACGGCCCACGTGAATCATGTGCCCATGGAGTGAGCGCGGCGTGGTGTGGTTCCTGTGTCTGCGAAGAAAACCGGCAGGGACGTTGTTGAAGACCGCGACTCGCGGGCAGGTCAAATTTCTACAAGACATAGATCAGGAGAAAGCGTCAGTATCTTCGTGCAACCTTCGGGCTTAAGATCGGCCCGGCAAATTGAAGTCTCACTTAAGGAGCTCACGATGGCAGTCAAACCAATTCCCGATGGATACCACACCGTCACCCCCTACTTGACCGTGGATGACCCCGGCGAGGTGATCGATTTCCTGAAGAAAGCGTTCGACGCGCAAGAGACCTACGCAATGCGTGATTCCAGCGGCAAGATCCGCCACGCCGAGGTCAAAGTCGGCAACTCAATGCTCATGCTCGGCGGAGCGCGAGCCGAATGGACGGCGCGTCCGGGCAACTTCTATCTGTACGTCGAAGATGTGGACTCGGTTTACAAGAAGGCGATCGCGGCCGGCGGGAAGTCCATCAGCGAGCCCGCGAACCAGTTCTACGGCGACCGTCACGGCGGCGTGCAGGACTCGCAAGGCAACACCTGGTGGATTGGCACCCACATCGAAGATGTATCTCCCGAAGAACTGGAGCGCCGCGCCAAAGCGCAGCAGCAAGAATAGGCTTCCCATCGCAGGCGGGGAAAACTAAGTAGTGGACCGACGAGCATTTTAGCCAACCGGCAATTCCCTGCCGGCAGCGGGAGAACCGTAGCACCACAGCACGCGAAAGCGAGCTAACGCATTCATCGCATTGGATAAAACGACTAGCGGATCGATCCAGCGACTGCCGCAACGGGAACGCATTGGCGGAAGTGCGTTCCCGGTTGTTATAATTCAGCTGCCGCAGTCCTCAACACTCAGCGAGTCCCGCTCCGTGGCCAGGTAGCTCAGCTGGTAGAGCGCAGCCCTGAAAAGGCTGGCGTCGGCGGTTCGATTCCGTCCCTGGCCACCATCATTCCAAAACACTTAGCGGCACAGAGCCGAAATCTCCAACCCACGATCCAACCCACGATTCGCAGGTTTGATCCA